>DASXPH010000145.1:0-88484 GCA_036493735.1 Gemmatimonadaceae bacterium | reverse complement strand
GCGGGGAAAGGCGAACCCCGGCGGCATCACGCCAACGACTCCGAAGCGTTCGCCGCTCATCTCGATGGTGCGTCCGACGACGTTCGGATCGCTGCCGAACCGGCCCTGCCACAGCCCGTCGCTCAGAATGACGACGTGCGGCGCTCCGACCTCCGCGTCCGCATCCGTGAACGCGCGCCCGATGCGGGGGCGAACCCCGATCACGCCGAAGAACGACGGAGTGACGCGCGCGCCATTCACCTGCTCGGCTTCACCGCCTGACGAGATGCTGTAGTTCCACGCGCGAAATGCCGTCGTCGTGGCCAGCTTCTGCGCGTCGCTGGTCGGAACGGCGACGTCATTATAGAAGCCGGCGGAGAGCGGCAGTCTTTCGCCATATTGCTTCGACGACATCCAGACCATCGCAAGGTGCGATGGGTCGGGGTATGGCAGCGGCCGCAGCAGCACGCCGTTGACGACCGTGAACACCGCCGTTGCCGCCCCGATGCCGAGGGCGAGTGTCGCCAGCGTGGCGGCGGTGAATCCGATGTTCTTGCGCAGCGTGCGCAGCGCGAACCGCACGTCCATCGCGAGCTCGTGTGCCCGGTCGGTCCGCGCCTTGCCACGATCGCGCGACTCGCGATCGGCGCGCAGCTCGGCGTCGATCGCGGTGACGTCCCCGAACGCGGCCTCGGCAGCACCCCGTGCATCCTCCGCTGACATGCCCTGGTCGATGAACTCGCGCGTGCGCATCTCGAGATGAAAGCGCAGCTCGTCGGCGACGTCGCGTTTCGCGTTAGGCTTGAGGCGGAGGATTCGACGCATGGCGCGCTCCGTCAGGCGGTGGCGGCCGAGAGCGCGCGGCTCACGGCCGAGGAGAAGCGCGACCAGCGCTTCCTTTCGGCACGGAGGTGCGCGCGTCCGGTCGCTGTGAGCGAGTAGTACTTCGCTTCACGTCCTGTCTCGCTCAGTCCCCAGTCCTCGGCGAGCAGGCCCTTTCGCTCGAGCCGGTGTAGCGCGGGGTAGAGCGCGCCTTCCTGCACGACGACGTCTTCGGAGGTGGTCTCGCGAATCCACCGCCCGATCGCATAACCGTGGCGCGGACCCCAGCTCACGGCCTTGAGAATGAGGATGTCGAGCGTTCCGGTGAAGAGATCCGAACCGGCCATTGGCGTCGTGCGTTGAGCGTTGGGCGTTGCGAATACCTTGCTCACTTAGGGATACCGCCGGCGAGTATCGATGTCAACCAGCTGTCAGCCAATGGCGCCGTGTCCAGCTTCTCACGGGACGACTCGGACCGTTACAGTTCCATCGCGTCCGCTCGATCCGGAGATTCCGGTATTTCCACTTCGCCCGTCGCTCCCGCTGAAGCCTGACGAGCCGACGGCCAGGGAAGTGGTGTGGCCTTCCGTGTCGAAGCAGGTCGCTCCCATGCCGCCAGAACCGCCCGATCCGCCACGCCCACCAGTACCACCCGAGCCGCCGGAGCCGCCGTATCCACCGCGGCTTGCGACGGTCCAGCGCACGAGCGCGACTAGCTCATCGGCCTGTGCGCCTGTTGCGTGTATTTCCACCAGCACCCTTCCGCCGTCGCCTCCATTCCCACCGGGCCCACCATCGCCGCCCGCGCTGCCATCTTCACCGCGGCCGCCGGTGGTCCCCGCAGACGACGGACAGATGGCGTTCGTTCCCGACTGTCCACTGAAGCCATCGTGACCGTTGGAGCCGGCCATCCCCGACGCGCCGCCGCCGCCTCGGCTCAACACATCGAAATCACGCCAATGTGCTCGCTCGACGATGGCGATGTACTGCTGACTGCCCAGGCTCACGTTGTAGCTCAGGCGACTCGCGGCGAGGACGTCGAGGCGGATCCGGAGATCCGGCCCGTTCCCGCCCACACTCCCACTGGCGAGCACGAACTCGTTAGGTGTGACAAAGCGAAGGGCCCAGTCGAGGGCGGTTAGTTGCTGGCCGTGCACGATGACCGGGACGACGAATCGCTCCTGCTGCGATGCGAGCCGGAGTGCCTCGGCGGCGGTGATCCGCTCGACGAACCGAATGGTGCCATCGGCCTCCGGGTAAGCCATGGGATTGCCCAGGCTGACCTCCGTCGCGAGCACGCACGGTGAAGGGTCCAGTGCCTGGGGCGGAGCGCACAGGGTGACCGGCCGGTCAATGCCCTGGAGCTCGAGATGCAGTGCGCCTCGGAGCGACAGCTGCGGCAGTACGGAGACGACGCTGTCGTCGTCGTACGACCCGACCAGTGTGCTCCGTTGATGCTCGACATCTTGACGCACGAGCACCACGCGGGCGGTCCGCACCGCGTCGTCGATCGAGCCGCGCACAATTGGATGATCGTCGATGGCGACGCGATTGACGCCGGTGCTCATGATCGTTTGCTCAACAGCGGCGGAATTGTCGCGAACCAGTGAGTACGGTGACTGCGCGATGTGCAGCCGTATAGCGAGGCGTCTGGCCTCGACACGCAGGGAGCTATCGGGCAGTCGATCCGCGTACTGCTTCAGAGTGGAATCGTCGTCGGCTCGAAAGCGCTCGTCCAGCGTCGCGATGTCCACGGGTTGCCCATTGCGAAGGCCGCGGAGCGGTTCCATTTCAGCGACGTACGCCGTTGCATAGTGGGTCGCCACTGAGTCGAGACGGCGCTTCGCGAGCACGTGGCGCACGTCCTCGAAGAGGGCGGCATTGATCTCGCGGTCCGCACTGCCCGCGATTGCTTCGACGCACTGGCGCCAGAGCGGCAGCGCGATGCGTCGGTCGCTCAGTCCCTTGATCAAGTCCTCACGCACCTTCGGGCTCACGGCCGCGAGATGCGGCCCGCGTGCGTTCAGGTCGCACACCGTGGCATTTGCGTCGCGCTGGGCGAGGTAGGCCAGAAGGGTGGCTCCACGTTTCCCCTCGGCGACATCGCTCGCGAGTACTGGCGTGAGGGCGTGATGCGCGCAGGCGCTGAGCGCAACGAGGAGTAAAGCGGCTCCTCTCGACATGAGGTGGTTCCTCCCCAGCCTAACTCATGGCTGCCAGAGCACCGCAAGTTCGTGCGGCGCGTAGCTCCTTTCTTGAGATACGCGCGAACGAGGAAATCGTTTGGCAGGTCTCCTGTCACATGTTGGCGCGTTTTTTCTTGGGGTGAGTAGCTTCACAATTCCGGACCACACTTCCGGTTCGCCCGCGATGGCCCACAGTTCCAGGATGAACCCAAGCTCCTTGAATTCAACCTCTTCGACACATCGAGCCCGTACCAGAGCTCTCCAGGTCGCGGCTGCTGTCGCGATCGGAGCGTCCTCACCTCTTCGGAATGATGCGCGCTCGCAGGAAACGCGACCGCTTTCCGCCCGAGGGCTCGATAACGTCATCGCCTTCACCCGCCTAACGGGCTACGTTCGCTTCTTCTATCCAGGCGACTCTGTTCTAACGACGAACTGGGACGACTTCGTCATCCGCGGGATGCGTGCGGTCGAACCGGCTCCCGCGCCTGACAAGCTGGCGGCGATGCTTCGTATGCTTTTTGCCCCGGTGGCGCCCGACGTCCAAATCTTTCACGGTACTACTCCGCCCAGAGCTAACCCTCCGGCGGAGCCCGACGGCGACGAGATTGTTTTCTGGCGACACTGCGGCTTCGGCGTACCCAGCGCGTCCGGGTCAGCACCGACGAGGAACATCTACCGCAGCGAACGGATGTCGCTGCGGGTACGCGGCTCGGTGCCAAAGACTACGGAGAGCCTCGCTTGCGGCAGCCCACGGCCATTTCCGGTGCCGGACCCCGCGACACCGTTCGTCGCGCCACTCGGGAACAATCTGACCGTGAGCGTACCGCTTACGCTTTACCGTCACGGGAGCCTTCTGACCTTCGACAACATCGACACGTACACGCCGCGCGCGCCTAACGAAGTCGTCAGCATTGGTGACCGAGCGACGCGTCTTGCGGATGTCGCTCTCCTCTGGATGGTCCCTCAGCACTTCTACCCATATTTCGACATCGTCAAAACGGATTGGTCGGCGGCGCTACGCCAGGGTCTGCAGGAGGCAGCGGTAGCCGGGAGCGATACCGCGTTCGATGCAACCCTCGAACGACTGATCGCCAAATTGTGCGATGGTCATGGGAATGTGTTCAACTCAGCGCGGCCGCTTTCCGCCCCACACGTGCGCCTCGGCTGGATCGAGAATCGCGTCATCGTCACGGCCGTCGGGGACAGCGCGGCGGCGCATCGCATTCGCGTCGGTGACGAGGTCACTCGCGTCGACGGCATAACCGTCGGCGACGCCCTGCGCGCTCGAGAGGCGCGCGTGTCCGGTGCAACGCCGCAGTGGGTTCGCGAGGTATCGCTCCGCCGGCTGCTCATTGGTCCTCGAGGCACAACGAGCACCGTCGAGCTCCGCGATCCACTGGCGAGTCGTTCGGTGACGCACAGGGTGAGCTTGACGCGAGAACCGGGACCGCCTCCGTACGAGCAGCGGCCCCCGAAAGTCGCCGAGCTTCGGCCCGGGCTCATGTACGTCGATCTCGATCGGGTGACCGATGCGGACGTCGACGCGGCGATGTCGCGGCTGGAGAAGGCTGCCGGGATCATCATCGACATGCGCGGCTACCCGCAACATGTGAGCACACCCGCGCTGCTGGCACACTTTGCGGATTCGGTGATCCGCTCGGCCAGGTTCGAGGTACCATTTGTCGTGCGGCCCGATCACGAGGAAATGCTCTTCGCCGGCGACGGCTGGTTCCTCAGGCCGCAGGCTCCCCGGCTTCATGCGAAGATCGCCTTTCTGGCAGGACCGGGCGCGATCAGCTACGCGGAGTCAACGTTAGGCGTAGTCGAAGAGAATCATCTCGGCGCGATCGTCGGCGAGACGACCGCGGGCACCAACGGCAACATCGATCCGTTCACGCTCCCTGGCGGATATCGCGTCGTGTTCACCGGAATGCGCGTCAGGAAGCGCGACGGCTCGCCACATCACGGGGTAGGGATCAAGCCGACCATTCCAGTGACGCGAACGATAGCCGGTGTGCGCGCCGGACACGACGAGGTACTGGAGCGTGCCATTCAATATCTCGTTAGCCTTCGCACCTAACGCGAGTGTCGCGGCACCGGACGACGTGACGCGGACTTTTCATGTCGGAGGGTTGGATGGCGTGGTTTCGAAAGGAGAAAAGCTCAGCTGACGACGTCATCAAGTGCGAAGGCTGTGGTCGCACGCTCTCTGTCGCGACCTACAACATGCCCGATGGACCATCGCCGGGTACGGCGCCGAGCAAGATCCACAAGACCGTCGACCGCAATAAACCCTGGTACAAAGTGTTCTGTCCGAACTGCGGCCACTGGACGATCAGGGCGCCGGTGTGAAGCCTCATCGTGGTGACCATCCGCCATGCCCCTCGCGGAAGGGCGCAGATGGCTGAAAGCGTCGGATTGACGTCCTTGCGTCCGCGATAAAACCCGAGGCACTCTCGTCCTTCGAGCGCATCGCTCGAAGATGCCCGTCGCCAAGTCCATACTTCCGCCGATCAACGGGAGCGTCGCATGCGTGTCGCCGACTTCATCGAGAGCGTGGTGCAGGACGTTCAGTACGCCGTTCGCGGACTCGTGAGGCGACCCGCATTCACGACGGTCGCAGTGCTCACGATCGCGCTTGGCGTTGGCGCGACCAGCGCGATCTTCAGCGCGGTGAACGTGTTGCTGCTGCGACCGTTGCCGTACGCGCAACCCGATCAGTTGATGAAGATCTCACTCTTCGTCCCGGCACAGGGCGCGTATCCGAAGACCGACATGGGATGGGCCTATCCCATGATCACTATGTTTCGCGACGCCCAGCGCAGCTTCAGCGATGTCGCCGTCTATCGGCGACCCACGCCGCTGACCCTGACGAGTGGCGACGCCGAACGCGTGACGGGAGAATACATCAACGCGACGTATTTGCGTGTGCTGGGACTCTCGCCATCGCGCGGCCGCGACTTCGATCGAGCGCTCGACGTGCACGGCGGCGCGCCGCACGAAGTGATTCTCTCCTACTTACTCTGGCAGCGCCGCTACAACGCCGACCCGGCAATCATTGGCAATACCATCAGCATCGACCGGGAGCCGTGGACGATCATTGGCGTCGGCCCTCGCGACTTTCGTGGGCTGTCGGGCCAGGCTGATATCCTCCTTCCCGTCATGACGCTACCGGCTGCCGAGTTGGGTCCGGAATTTTACAACTTGTGGATGGTGGCGCGCCGCGCCGCCGGCGTGACCGGGGCCCAGGCGGCGGGAGAAACGACGGTGCTTGGTGCTCGGGTCGCCAAGACCTATCGGAACCCGATGGGCAAGCTCAATTGGGAAGTGGCGGCATCGCCACTCGACGACGCCCGGCTCGAACCGATGATCAAACGCTCATTACTCGTGTTGTTCGCCGCCGTCGGGCTCCTCCTGCTCATCTCGTGCGTCAATGTCGCCAACTTGCTCCTCGGACGCGCAACCGCGAGGACCCGGGAGATCGCCCTGCGGATGGCAATCGGCGCCAGTCGCGCGCGGCTCGTCAGGCTTCTGTTGACGGAAAGCCTGCTGCTGGCAGGCGTCGGCGCTGTCGCGAGCCTCGCTGTCGCGTGGGCGAGCGTGCACCTCCTGGGCACCTTTCGCCTCGCGGCGATCTTTCGCTCCAACGCGACGGCCGTTGGCGCGATCGCATTGTCGTCGATCGCCCTGGATTGGCGAGCGATGGCCTTCACGCTCGCCATATCACTCGTCGTCGGCTTGCTGTTCGGGCTCGCGCCCGCCTTCGCCGCCGTCGGGGATACGCTCGGAGGCGCGCTCAAGAGTGATCGCGGCTCCGGAGGCAGAGGCGCAGGCGCGGGCCGCCGGGCCCTCGTCGTCGCCGAGGTCGCGTTGGCGCTCGTGCTGCTCGCGAGCTCCGGCCTCATGATTCGCAGCCTCGCGAAGCTGCTCGCCACCAAAGGCGGCTTCGATGCGAGCAGCGTACTCACCTTTCAACTCACACCGACGCCGGGCTCGCTACAGCGTGACTCCATGCCGGGATTCTATGCGGAGATTCTGGATCGCGTTCGGGCGGTGCCTGGAGTCACGGGCGCGGCACTGAACAGCTGCGCGCCGTTGGCTGGTTCCTGTGCCCAGGGTTTTTTCAATCGTCCCGGGACCTTGGTCGCCGATATGAATGCGCTCATCGACGTGGACTGGGTCACACCGAACTGGTTCTCGGTGATGAAGGTGCCACTCGAGCATGGCCGCATGTTCGCGGACGTGGATCGCGCCGGCGCTCCTCAGGTGGTGTTGCTGAACGAGCGAGCCGCGAAGAGATTCTTCGGGAGTGAAGACGCGATTGGAAAGCGTGTTTCCTTTGGTGGATTCGCTGGCATCACCGACGCCCAGGTGATTGGCATCGTCGGTGACGTGCGGCAACGGCCGGATTCGGCGCCGGGCGCAGTTGCTTATGTATCGTACGCCCAGTCGCCCAAACCGAGCATGATGGTGTTCGTCCGGGCATCGAGGGACCCCGCGTCGATCGGCAATGCGATTCGCCGCGCCGTCCATGACGTGGCGCCGCAATTCCCGGTTTACGACATGGAGACGATGACCGAGCGCACGGCTGACGCCACCGCTCAGGCTCGTTTCCGTGCCGTGCTGCTCACCGCGTTTGCGATCGTGGCGCTCACTCTTGCCGCGATCGGCATCTATGGCGTGATGTCGTTCGCCGTCACGGCGCGGACGCGCGAGATCGGGATCCGTGTCGCGTTAGGCGCCGAGGGCGGAGGGATTCAGCGTCTCGTCATCGGCGAAGGAGTGAAGCTGGGAGGCATCGGCGCCGTCATCGGACTCGCCGGTGCGGTCGCCGTCACGCGCGTCTTGCGGACCTTCCTTTTCGATCTGACGCCCGACGATCCGGTAACCTACCTGGTCGTGATCGTGCTACTCGGAGCGGCGGCACTATTGGCGAGTTGGATTCCGGCACGCCGAGCCTCGCGCGTGGATCCCGTCGTCGCGTTGCGCGCGGAGTAGGGCGAGCCCCTTGCTGCGCACCTCTTACGGCGCGCCGATTGCACTTCCCCCAATCGGTGCCGTCGCATGGAGGCGTTATGGCGGAAGTGTTGGTGCAATTCACGGAGCGTATCGCGGCCGAAGACGGCAGGCTGTACCTACCTCAGGCCCTTGGCGGAATCGCCGATGACGGACTCTGGGAGGGATGGATCGAGTTCGTCGCGCCTTCGGGGAACTCCGTCTGTACACGGCGCGAGACGGAGCAGCCCAATCGTGACGCGCTCGTCTACTGGGCAGAGGGTCTGACCGTCGCCTATCTCGAGGGAGCGCTCCACCGCGCGCTCACGCCGCGGACCGTCACCGTTCCGGCCGAGCACACGGCGTCGAGCAACACTTCACGTCGGTCGCCGTGGCGCCCTGTCGTCGCGACGCCTCGCGCCATCCTGGACCCATTCACTGCATACGGGGAAGGCGAGGAGCTGCTGCGCGGCCAGTTGGCGGCGTTGTCGCATGATCATCTCGTCAACATCATCAAGGCGTACAGGCTCCCCGTGGACGCGCCCGAGTCGATGTCCGAAGCTGCTCTGATTGATGGCATTGTTGCGGCAGTCGCGCGAAGCTTTGGCTAGCAACGTTTCCCCTGCTAGGGCCCTCTCCAGCCACGTGCCCAACCCGAGATCTGCACCATAGGTGGACTGCATGCGATTTCCCTTCGTCGTCCTCTCGCTCACCATCGCCGCCCCTCTTGTGGCACAGGGCACGTATCAGATCACCCGTACCTACGCGCTTGGCGGCACGGGAGGTTGGGACTACCTCGTGTCCGATCCGTCGACGCATCGTGTGTACATCGGACGCTCGGATCGGGTGATGGTCGTCGATGAAACGACCGGAAAGCTCGTCGGCGAGGTCAGCGGGATTAACGGAGCGCACGGCACCGCTGTCGTCGACAATGTCGGGCGGGGCTTCGCCACCTCGGGCGAAGACAGCTCCATCGTCATGTTCGATCTCAAGACCTTCCGGCAGCTCGGCAAGATCCACGCGGCCGAGGACGCGGACGCGATCATCTATGATCCGGCATCGAACCGCGTATTCAGCTTCAACGGGGACGCGAACTCGTCGACCGTCGTCGATCCGGACGCCGGAAAGCTCGTGACGAACATCCCGCTCGGCGGCAAACCCGAGTACGGCGTCTCGGCGGGCGATGGGAAGATTTATATCAACCTCACCGACAAGGCCGAAGTTGTCGAGGTCGATGCGAAGACGCTAAATGTCTCGCGCCGCTGGCCGACGACCGGCTGCAAGAATCCCGTGGCGATGGCGATCGATACGCAACATCAGCGGCTCTTCAGCGGCTGCCGCAGTGGCGTGATGGCGGTGTCCGACTATCGCGCCGGCAAAGTCGTCGCGACCGTGCCGATCGGTGCCGGAGTCGACGGTACTGGCTTCGATCCCGCGAGCGGCAATGCGTTCGCGTCGGGCGCGGACGGCACGCTCACGGTGATTCACGAAGACGCGCCGGACAGCTACCACGTCGTGCAGACGCTCGAGACGATGAAAGGCTCGCGCAACATGGGTCTCGACCCATCGATGCACGCGATCTTTCTCTCGGGCGCCAAATTCGAGCCGCAGGCGCCCGGCGTGCGCGGGCGTCCGAAGATCATCCCCGGCTCGTACGTTCTCCTCGAGGTGCAGCAACGCTAATGAAAATTCCTGCCGATCGTCACGGCGCGAGCACGGCCATCACCAGTTGAGCGTTCTCTCGCGTCGTGCCCTCGTAATAGAACACGAAGACCTTGTGCGTCTTGTCGTCAACGGCGCAGGTGCGTGCGCCGCCGCCCGTCGGCACCTTTTCAACAACGGAGTACTTGTCCGGTGAGTCTTCGTGAATCACCGTCATCGTGCTGTCGGCGCGGTTCGGATTGAAAATCAGCTTGCTGGACGCATCATAGCAGTTCTGATCAGCGCGGCTCGCGACCCGAATTCTGGCCGGAACCATCCCATTGTCGGCGTTGACGACGACCATCTCCGTGTCGCATGCCATGAACAGACGCCGCGCCCCGAGATCCATCGCGAGTCCCTGTGCTCGGCCGCAGCTCGGTATGCGATAGGTTTCTTCGATCTTTAGCGTTCGTGCATCGACGCGCTCGACGAAGCCAGAATCCTCGACGTTGAGAAACAGCTTGCCCTTCCCATCCGCGACGCCGGTTTCCAAACCATCGCCGATCGTGGATTTCGTGATGAGTTTCCCGGTCTTCATATCCACGACCCACGCATCCTTGTCCGCCCAGGTGAAGGCGCGATGCGTGATGGGTTCGTAGCGGATACCATCGCCCTTGGCCTCGACGTGCCCGGTCACCTCGAGTGTCTTGAGATTGAATACGACTCCATTGCGCACCAGGCCGCGGTTCAGGTCTGGCGCGATCGCGTACCCGCCCCCTCCTCCGGCGACATGGCCGACGACCTTGTCATCGTCGACGTTGATGACGTTGTCTCCGAGGCCGTAGAGGCGCCGGGCAGCGGGATCGATGATGATGTAGTCGGCGCGTGCCTTGCCCAGGTTGACGCGGTCGACAACGTGATAGTGCGCGCTCTGAGCGGCCGCGCGATGGAACGCCGGCACGCAAGCAACAGTGCCAACGAGGACGGCAGTCAATCGTGAGCGTATCATAAACTCTCGCAGGGTGGGAAGGGCGATAAATGGTCGCGTAACCTGGTATGTAGTCCTGGAAGCTGTCACTACGATGACAGGCCTTTCTCATAGCTCGTCAAAACGAATGAGCGCCACACGACCGCTACGCAGCTTCGCGAGGATTTCCGGAGAGGTGAGGGCCCGAAGCTCCGCCTCCCGCTGCGTCGTAAATGGGTCGTTGCCAGGCAGCGGCTCAGGGACGTAGCCCGGATGCACCATCAACTCCGTCGTCCCGGGAGCCAACGACTCGAGCACTCGACCCAACGCCTCCGCAAAATTGGGCGCGCCGAGCAGTGTCGAGCCGACGAAATGATCGGTCATGCGCGTGCTGTTCCACGACCGCGGCTCCATGCCGAAGCTCAGCACGCGCATCAGCAGGCGCTCGGACAGACGTCGCCTCCACTCGGGCACGCCAACGACTCGTTCGCGTGGCCGGCGCACGGCGGGGATTCGCTCCGCCTGGATGACCTCGCGCACCGCGTCCTGGGCGCCCGGCAGCAGGTGCACGTGGTGATGGCCATCGAGATGGGTGAGTCGAAGGCCGGCCTGTCGCGCGCGGGCAATCTGCGCCGCGCATTCCTCGGCCACGTCCAGCGCCTGAAGGCGGCCGACGAGAGCACGCCTAACGAGCGTCGGGAGGGAGAAAAAATCACCGGTCTTCGGATCGATGAGACTCGGCGCCGGTGTGAGTGGGCGTCCTGCCGTCAGGGTAAAGTGAAGCCCGACGCCCAGCGCGTCACCAGCCGCCCGCGCCTCACGAGCGGCACTCTGGAATGCCGGCATGCCGACCATGATCGAGGTCGACCGGAGGGCACCCGCGTGGAATGCTTCCATGATCCCACGGTTGATGCCTTCGGACATGCCGAAGTCGTCGGCGTTGATGACGAGCCGCGGGACTTCCTGCCGCTCAGTCGTAGCAGCCGCGCCGCGCATTCAGGAGGATCCGCCCCACATCCGTGAACATGCGCGCGCCATCTCGCAACACGCGGACGGTCGATGGCTCGTCGTCGTAGCGAAAGGTGACCGGCACCTGCACCAGCCGGTATCCGTGGCGCTGCGCGATGTACAAGCTCTCGACATCGAAGCCAAAGCGGTGAATCGTTAGGCGCGGAAAGATCTGCTCCGCCGCCTCGCGGGTGAATCCCTTGAGGCCCGCCTGGGTGTCGAGCACCGACCGCACGAGAAGTCCCCGCACGAGCGCGTTGTAGGCGCGACTCATCAGGTGTCGCGTGAAGATGTACGGAAAGAAGGTCGGGCTCATCACATATCGGGAATCGGGGAGCACCCGACACGCGACGGCGACGTCGCTCCCCTCCTCGAGCGCGCCGACGATCGTTTCGATCTCGCTCGCGGGATAGGCGAGATCGGAATCGGTGAAGACCCGGAGCGCGCCCGTTGCCGCCAGCATGCCACGCCTCACCGAAAACCCCTTGCCGCGATTCAGGTCATTCCGGAGTACGCGCACGCGCGGACCACCGCGGCCGACAGCGTCCGCGAATGCCGTCATGATGTGGGCCGCGTCATCGTCGCTGCAGTCGTCGACGACGATCAACTCGCTGGTATAGGGAAGCTCGCCGAGCCGTTCGTGCAGCATGGAAAGAGTGCGCAAGAGATGCTCGGCGCCGTTCCAGACGGGAACGATGAGGGAGAGATAGATCGGCTCACGGCGGCGGGCGCGGGCGACGACCGGCCGGATGGCACGCGTGACGTCTTCGCCATCGGAGTGCCTGCCCACGCCACCGCCGGCAAACCGTCGCATATCGGTGTGCGTCACGAGCCACCCTCCGACGTCGCGCGCCGAAGCGGAACGGCCAGCGCCTTCGGATCCGCGACGGCGTCGGCCGCCGCAGTCGTTGAGAAGCGCCAGCCGTACAGCTCGGCTTGCATAACGAGCCAGACAACGAGCAGGGGCGCGGTCTTGAGACCGAGGAGCGCCATCGCGCCGAGCAGACCGCGCGCGAGAGGAGCCGTCGTGCCGCGCGGCGCGGACACGCACCAGATCGCGACCCCGGCGCTGGCGATGACGAAACTCGAACGCTCCGCCTGATGATTGAACAGCACGGCGTAGCCAAGGAGGGACGCGAGATAGCCGACGCGGAACTCGGTGTCCCCCCAGCGCTCGCGGTGGACGGCCAATGGAAGCAGGAGTGCCAACGTACCAACGAGCTGCACCGGCCAATTGGGCCAATCGCCGCCGAACCAATGACGGACCAGAGACATCGCCGAGAGACCGAATGCGAGGTCGAGCGCGTCGCTGTGCTCCAGGGCGTACCACCACCGATACTGCGCCACGAGCAACCGTGGTGTCGTCACGAGCAATGGCAGCACGAACGCAACGACGGTGACGCCGGCGCAGATGAGCGCGAAGCGCCATCGCCGCGGATGGAACAGCGCGAACGTGAGCGCCGCGAACGGAAAGATCTTCATCGCCGCGCCGCAGACGATGGCGACGCAACCCCTGAGGTGCTTCCGTCGCTCGAGCGCAGCGTAGGCGAGGATGACGAGCGCCGCGACCTGTGCATTGCTGGAGCACGCCTGGAGCGAGGCGAGGAGATCGGGATAAACCAGCAGCGACGCGAGTATCGCGGGCCGAGGATCGAGCACCAGCGTGAGAGCGCGATAGAGAAGCAGCGCGCCGAGAAGTGACCAGGCCATCAGCCCGACGCCGTACGGCAGCGCGGCGAACGGTGCGAACAGCAGAGCCGCGGTGGGGCTGTACTTGAAGAGATCCGCGGGCAGCCCGCCCTGTTCAGCGGGGTATGGGGTGTAGAGGTTGCGGCCTGCGGCGAGATGCCAGAAGGACTGGCGGAAGATCTTGAAGACGCTGTGCTGTGGGCCCAGCACGCCGCGCTGCAAGACGACGCCAACGCTCGTTGCGGCGTAGAGGCCAATGACGCCCCAACGCCACGGCGGCTGCGCCGTGAACGTGACCTTCCATCTCCTCATTCCGCCAATCGCCTCCGTAGTGGGACGGGGTGCGGCTCGCGATGCGAGTGAGAACTTTAGTAACTGATGAGTGTCCGACGAAATGGAATAGCGGCGAGGGCGGGGCGAAGCGCAAGGCCGGGAGCACCCAATTCGACTGAAATGAATATTCCTTAGTGGGATCGTTGGTGAATCGAGAACGCACCGCCCGCCGCGCCGCGCGCTCGCGGCGCCCCACGTCCCGCGGGTCGGGATTGTCAGGATTCCGTTAGGCGAATCTCTGCGTGGTCACGTGACAACGTATTACTTGGCCAAACGGAAGTCGTCAGTAAGCAGGCTCTTCGCCCCCAATTCTCGGATCCAGCGATGAAAGACTCTCTCGATCGGGTCACCACGTCGATGCGCAACTCACAGCTCTTGCGCCTCTTCGTAATTGCGTTCCTTGCGCTCCTCATCCAGGTCCCCGTTTCGATGATCAGCGGGCTCGTAACCGAGCGCCAGCAGCGGAACGAGGCCGCTGTCGCCGAGGTCTCGTCGAAGTGGGGCGAAGCCCAGTCGATTACTGGGCCCGCGCTGGTGGTGCCGTACACCCAGCGCTGGACTGACGAGTCGGGCGATCGGCCGATTGCTCGCACGGCGAGAAAGAATGCGATCGTGTTACCGGACCAACTGACGATCCACGGAAAGATGAAATCCGAGGTGCGACGTCGCGGGATCTTCTCCGTGCCCGTGTACAAACTCGGCGCACAGGTCGAAGGGGAGTTCGCGCGCCCGCGTTTGGACGAACTCGGCGTGTCCTCGAGTGATATCGATTGGCGACATGCGCAACTCGCCGTCGGCGTATCCGACGCCCGTGCGATTCAGGAAACGACAACGCTCACGTGGAATGGCCAACGCGTGGACTTCCTGCCGGGCACGGGTGGCTTCGTTGAAGCCGGCAATGGCATCCACGCGCCAGTCCCGATCCCGGATACGGCCGAGCGGATCCATTTCTCCTTCCCGCTTTCGCTCAATGGCAGTCTTCGCACGGATGTCGTGCCCTTCGGTCGGACCACAACTTTCGATCTTGCCGGTGACTATCCGCACCCGAGCTTCCAGGGGAAGTGGCTCCCAACGGAGCGAACGATCACCGCAGACAACTTCAGCGCCCGATGGTCGATTCCGTTCCTCGGTCGCGGATATCCGCAGACGTGGTCGTCGGATTCGGCGTCGATGCACGCGACAATCGATGCCTCGCGCTTCGGAGTGCAGCTCGTGGATCCCGTAGATCAGTATCATATGGCGGATCGCAGCGTAAAATATGCCTTCCTCTTCATCATGTTGACGTTTGCGATCGTGTGGTTGATCGAAGTGTTGGCGGGCGTGCGCGTCCATCCGATTCAGTATCTGATGCTGGGCGGCGCGATGTGTCTGTTCTACCTGCTTGAGCTGGCGTTATCGGAGCACCTCGGCTTCCCCGTCGCGTACGCCCTCGCGAGCATCGCGGTGATCGGCATGGTCGGTGGTTATAGCCTTTCCGTCCTGCGCCGTGCTCAGCATGCCGCGATCGTCGCCGCCGGTGTCGCGCTGCTCTACGGTTACTTGTATCTCTTGCTGATGAACGAGGATTACGCTTTACTAATCGGATCGATCGGCCTCTTCGCGATCCTCGGCGCCATCATGTTCGTCACGCGGCGGGTGGATTGGTATGCCGTGGGTACAAGAGGGGGTGCTGGGGAGCGAAGCGCGGCCGCAGCCACTTAGTCGAGCGTAGCTAATGAACGCGCGGCATCAGCTGCAACACGATGTGCTACCGGTCGAGGTGAGACTGGCGCCTATTTTGCGGCCCCCGTGTCCCTTGCCTTCGTGACACTTCCGACGCTGGAACGACGATGACGCCATCAGTATTGCGGCACAGGGAGGGGAAGTATGCGAACGGAGCAGGGAGGAACAGAGCCAAGGGGCAGGCCCGAGCGGACCGTGCCGGTCGCGAGTGCGAAGGAGGGAGCGCCGGGAGAACAGAACGTTGGGGAGCGAAACAAGCAGCTGATGCAAACGCTGGATGATGCTTGGAACGGCCAGGACCTGGACACGTTCGCGAGTCGTCATCGGGAGGACGTCGTGGTGCGGTGGCCCGGCCAGCCGGAGACGCACGGCGTTCAAGCGCACCGACAGGAAGCGATCGATTTCTACCGCGCTTTTCCCAACCAGCGGGTTGGCAACCGACCTTATAAGATGCTCATCGCCGAAGGCGAATGGACGTGCTCGATCGCGCACTTCACCGGGACGATGACGGGCCCCATGAAGGGGCCCGGCGGAAAGGAAATTCCGCCGACGGGCAAGTCCTTCGACGTGGACTTCTGCACCGTCGCGAGGTGGGACGAGAACGGGCAGATCGTCGAGGAGAATCTCTTCTATGATCTGGTGACCTTCATGAAGCAGATCGGCCTGAGCAAGTAACAGGGCTCTGGTATTCTTCTCGCAGTGCTGGCCAACGTGCACGTTGAGAGCATTCTCAACCGTAAGCGAACGCCATCCTGCCTAACGTGACCGTTGGCGGCACGGCGGACGAGAGTACAGGGACAGATGAGCACGTACACGCTCGGATACTTGGTGGGGAGCCTCGCTCGCGCTTCCATCAACCGGAAGCTCGCTCTCGCGCTCACGCGGCTCGCTCCCGTCGAGCTCCCGATGCGGGAAATCCCCATTGGTGACCTGCCGCTGTACAGTTACGACTACGACAAGGATTATCCGCCCGCGGGGCGTGCGCTCAAGGAGGCGATCGCCAACGTCGACGCGGTGCTGTTCGTGACACCGGAGTACAACCGCTCGATCCCGGGCGTCCTCAAGAACGCCATCGACTGGGCCAGCCGTCCCTACGGTCACAACTCGTTCACGAGGAAGCCGTCGGCTGTGATCGGTGCCTCGCCTGGCAAGATCGGCACGGCGGTCGGCCAGCAGCATCTCCGCAGCATCCTGGCGTACTGCAATTCGCCGCTGATGAACGCCATCGAAGCGTATATCCAATTCGAGCCAGGGCTCGTCACCGACGACGGCGAAGTCACTGTGAAGTCGACACGCGATTTCCTTCGCAACTTCATGTCGGAGTTCCACGACTTCATCGCGCGCGTGGACGCCGCGGTCCCCAAATGAATGGCAGGCTGGGAACCCGGCCTGTCAGTGAGGGAACCAGGTAATGGCAACTGCAGATGGAGCGTTAGGCAACGAGGTGCTGGTCGCGCTCGATGGCTCGGAGAAGGATCAACGGGGATTAGCTGTCGCACTAGCATGGGCGAGGCTCGCGGGCGCCTCGGTCCACCTCGTCCGTGTTGCCCGGCCAGCATCGAGCCGGACAGTCAACGCCGCGGAGCTCATCGGCATCAAACCATCCGACGTCGCTGGCCGGGCAGATGCCGAGGAGCAGCTCGCCCACATCGCCGCCAGCCTAACGGCGGAGTCGGCGAAACCGATCTCGTGGGATGTTCTCGAGGGCGAGGACGTCCCCAGCGTTGTGGTCCGTGCCGCCGAGGCGAGCCATGTCCAAACAGTGGTGATGGGGACAGGCGGCCGAACAGGCGCCAAGCTGGCGATGCTCGGCAGTGTCGCCGACCAGGTCACGCGGCAATGTTCGAAACCGGTCATCGTCGTTCCACCCGGTGCCTTCGACCTCGAGGACAAGCGCATCGAGATCAAGCGCCTTCTCGTGCCTCTCGACGGATCGACCTTGGCCGATCGAGCACTGGACCTACTGCTTGCCCTAGCGGGAGTCAGTGAGCTCGACCTCGCATTGTTGGGAGTCGTGCATAACGAACAGGACATCACCTTTGTCGGCAAGCGGCTGCGCCGGGCCCGTGAGCGCATTTGCGGCAATTCGGGACAAGTCACGACGCATGTGGTTCTGCACGGCAGTGCGGCCGACTCCATCACCGGTGCGATTCGCGAGCTCCTCGTCGACATGATTGCCATGAGCACCCGCGGCGAAGGTGGTCTGCGACGACTGGTTCTTGGCAGCGTCGCGCAACAGGTCGTGAGCGCGTCCGAGGTTCCCGTGTTACTACTGACGCCGACGATGCTCGCCGATCATGTCGCCGCGTGATGAGCCCTGAAAAACGGATCAGTCAGTCTTCTGAGCCGGCGAGCGACAATGGGCTGAGCGACGAGCACGCCGCAATGCGCAGCGCCGAGGACATGCATCGAAACACTTCCGAGCCGCATGGTGTTGCCAGCCGGCACGCGACGTCGCGTGCCGATCACGATGAGGTCGTTCCGGTGCTTTGCGGCATAATCGAGGATAGTGGTCGCCGGTTCTCCTCGGAGCGCGACGGTGAGTTTGACGACGCTCGAGCGGCGGCGATGGAGTACGGGCGAATTGCGCGCCTTGTCCTCGAGCCCGCGACGCAATCGTTTGAGGAGTCGTGCGATTCCGATGGCGCTCGCGGAGCGCCGACGCCGGTGCCACGGAGGAGCGTCGTCGATCTCGGGTTCGACATACAGGAGAGTCAGGAGCCCGCGAGGGCCCATGACGGACAGCGCCGCTCGAGCGGCTCGCGCGCTTCCACTGCTGAAGTCCGTCGCAACGAGAACCCGAACGGGCAACCGCTCCTGATGGCGCGGCACAGCCAGGATTGGGACATCGACTGCCTTCGCAATCGCGACGAGCGTGTCGAGCGCGGCCACTCGCTTCTCGCCCGGTTCAGGGAGTGGGACCAGCACGAGCCGCGTGTGGTCCTTTCGCGATGCATGCGACAGCATCTTCGCCGCGCTCTCACCACTTTGGTTCTCGACGCGAATAACGCGAGCGTTGATCCGATCGCGACGCGCGAGATGCTGGGCGATGCTCAGAACGCCGCGTTCGTCACCGGTCCCATCGACAGCGACGAGCAGCTCATCAGCCGGTTGTTGCTCCACGGCTCGTGAACGCGGCAAATCCACATGCTGCGGGCGGCGAGCATGAAGTTTTCGATGACCAATCATGTCGGATGCTGGCTTGCTGTGGTTATGAGTTCCTTCAACGCGTTTTCCGTACCCTTGCCCCAGCAACCTGTCACGACAGAGACGCAAAAGCGCGATAGCGAACCCCGCCGGCTCGCCGGCCGGCGATTTCAACCGGTAACAAAAAATCTCCGGCGGCTCATCGCCGCCGGAGATTCTCAACCGAAATGCCACCGTCAGTACGCGGCCAGACCCTGGAACCCGCTCTGCGCCCCGATGCCGCCGATGCCAGACAGCGCTATGAGCGAACCGTCCCCGTTCACCGCAAAGGCACCGATGCGTCCTGCCCCACTTTCGAGCACGTACAGAAAGTGATCGCCACGGCTCAGATCGAGGTCGAGTGGCGTGGATCCGGCGCCAGTGCTTCCGCTGACGCCGCTCGGCAGAAGCAGATGCAGCGTCCCGTGAGCGCCAATGCCATAGCCGGAAATCGTTCCGCTTCCAGCGTTGGCGGTGTAGGCGAAGCGACCGTTCGTCGTGGCAATGAGCCAACAGGGCGCAGCCTGCCCGTTCGTTGACACTGACGGTGCCTCCACGGCCAACGTACCGCCCTTGCCGATCGCGTAGAGCGACGTCGCGGCGCTTCCTGCCTCGCTGACGGCAATCTCATCGCCGCCGACGAAGTCGAATCCGAATGGTGTCACGCCGCTGGATGAGCTCCGTACCGCCGGGCCCAGGGCCCCATGCTCGCCGATGGCGAAGACGTCGATCGTGCCGCTTCCCTTCTCGGTTACCACTAGAAACGTTCCGTCCCGGCTGGCTCGAATCGCCGCGCCGCCAGATGAACCAGCGCTGAGCGGCGCCGATGCGCGCGAGCTTGGAGTGAGATGACCGTCGTCGCTGACCTCAAAGCCGCGAACGGTGTTGGAACCCGCGTTCAGCACGTACAGCGTGTGATGAGCCATCGCTAAACCGGTGGGCAGCGTGCCACCGGAGCTCGTCGTCCCGGCGAGCCTCAGCCTTGCGCCGTCTACCCGGAACGTGGATACATCGTTGCTCCCGGCGTTAGCGACGAACAGCAACTTCTCATCCCCATTGCCGAGGAGTAGCGAATACTGAGACGCGAGTGGATCGGTGGTGCC
Organism: Gemmatimonadaceae bacterium; assembly: GCA_036493735.1. GTDB lineage: Bacteria > Gemmatimonadota > Gemmatimonadetes > Gemmatimonadales > Gemmatimonadaceae > AG2. The sequence continues at coordinate 68,853 of DASXPH010000145.1, read as the reverse complement.
GCCGATGCCCTTGCCGCCAGTGTTGAAGGTGCCAGCGTAGGTCAGCGACCCATCCGCGTGGCGTTCGAAGGCGACCACGGCGTTGTTACTCGCGCCGTTCGTTTGCGTGAACACCGCCCCGTGGTCATCGTCGAGTTGCCTGTCCAGTGCCGCCGATGTCGCAACCGCGGGGGTAGAAGGGTGAGGATTGGTGATCGATGAGGAGTCGTTGCACGCCGCGATGGCGAGCGTGGTGAATGCGAGCATGACGGAACTGCGCATATGAAGGATCTCCAATGCGAGGTTGAAAGAGCGCGGAATCGCGCGTTGTTCAAAGCGCCGGACTCGAGTCGCCCATGAGAACGAACAAGTCGCGAAGCGAGTTCCCGACGACGGCGATTCTTAATGCGATCAGTATCGCGGGAACTTTCCAGGACGATTGCTCGTTTCGACTCCATGAACGGTCCAGAGCTCGACGCAGCGATTGCCGGCGGATCCACAACTTCGGTTGCTTACAGGGTGCCGTAAGCGCCGTCGCGATTGCGACTGGACAAACAAGCTCTCGGATGCAAGCTTGAGCGGAGAGGCAATGCCAATGACGCACACGTTCTCGCTCCTCGCCGCCATCATGCGAAGCTCCACGGTCGATTCTGTCCGGACCGGAGAGCCATAGTCGTGCATTTGTAGCACTCCTCCCAGACCGTCATCGGCCCCTGAGTCATCGAACCCAGGGGCCTTTTCTTTTGAGGTCACTCATGTCCAAGTCACTGTGCCTCACGACGACCGTCCCCTACGTCAATGCCGCCCCGCATATCGGCTTCGCGCTCGAGCTCGTACAGGCGGACGTCGTCGCGCGCTTCGAGCGCCGGCGCGGGACTGCCGTACGCTTCCAGACCGGCACCGATGAGAACGCGTTCAAGAACGTCTCCGCCGCGCGAGCTCGCGGCATTTCCGTCCAGCAGCTGGTCGATGAGAACGCGGCGCGTTTTCAGTCGCTCGGCGAACTCCTCGACATCAGCGTCGACACGTTCGTGCGCACCACTTCCGCTGTCCACCGAAACGCAGTGGCGTCCTTTCTTTCTCGGCTGAATCCCGATGACCTATACCGGCGCCGTTATGAGGGACTCTATTGTCGAGGATGCGAAGACTTCTATCTGGAGCGAGATCTCGATGGCGGTCGATGTCCGGATCATGGCGTATTCCCCACTACGGTTTCCGAGGAGAACGTTTTCTTTCGGCTGAGCAGGTATCAATCGGCGCTGCGGGATCTGATTACGTCGGGCCGGCTACGGATCGTCCCCGAGAGCCGAGCGCTCGAGGTCCTTCGCTTCATCGATCGAGGGCTTGTCGACATCTCGGTCTCGCGAGACGCCGCTCGATCCGAGCACTGGGGCATACCATTTCCGGGCGACGCATCGCAAGTCGTTTACGTGTGGATCGACGCGCTGGTCAACTACCTTACTGGCGTCGGTTATCCCGATGGCGACACCGCGCGCTACTGGACCGAGGCGACGAAGGTTCACCTCATTGGCAAGAATGTCTGGAAGTTCCACGCGGTGTACTGGCCGGCGCTGCTGCTCTCCGCTGGATTGAGCGTCCCGGACCAGATCGTCGTTCATGGATTCCTGACGAACGACGGCAGGAAAATCAGCAAGTCCTCCGGCGACGCGGTTGATCCAGCGGAGTATGTAAAGCGAGTTGGTACCGACGGCGTTCGCTATTTTCTCCTTCGCCACGTCAGGCCGTTCGAGGACTCGGACTTCAGCCTCCCACGTCTCGAGGCTGCATACGAGGCCGATCTCGTCAATGGGCTTGGCAACCTCCTATCGCGCGTCACGGCGCTCTGCGAAGCGGCGTGTGTTCCTGGTCTATCGGAGGCCGAATGGGAGCTTCCAGGCGATTACACCGAACTTCTCTCAGGATACCAATTTGACCTTGTACTCGCATCAATCTGGAGCCAGATCACACGGAGCAATCGCGAGCTCACGGAGACAAAGCCGTGGGTGGAGGTGAGACTTGGTCACCTCGACGCCGCACGCGAGAAACTTTCACCCCTCGTCAAGAGGTTAGCGTCGATCAGTCACTGGCTCGCTCCGTTTCTGCCGGCGACCAGTGGAGTGATCCTGGAGCAACTTTCGCGAACACTAATCAGGAAAGCTCCGCCACTATTTCCACGACTGGAGACGAGGTCCATATGACGATCGGTCGTCGAATTTTCCTCGGGCAGATCGGCGCGCTTGCCGCGACTCTCACCGTCGATCCCGACGAGCTCCACGCTCTCTCCGCACGACATAGCGGTTCCTGGGACACTTCATGGCTCGATCGCCTTGCGTCGGCGCAGTACCGTGTGGTGTTCAACACCAGTGAGGTGAGCGAGGGCAGCGTTCTGAGCTACGTGAGCGCGTTCCTCGACGACTTCCATGCGGTGCACGAGACGACCGATCAGCAAACAAGACCCGTCATCGTCTTTCGCCGGTTAGGCATCCCGATGGCGCTCAACGATGCGCTCTGGGAACGCTACGCCATCGGCGAGGATCAGAAGATCAAGGATCCGAACACGAAGGCCTTCGCGAAGCGGAACGTGTTCTGGAAGCCGCGGGACGGCGCGACGGGTTGGGAAGCTCAGTACGGTCTCGAGCCACTACGAGGGCGCGGCTTGATTAGCCTCGTCTGCAGTGTCGCGCTCGGGAATTGGGCGGCCGGCATGGCGCGAAAGTCTCAGCGCGATCCGGAGGTCGTGAAGGCTGAATGGCGAGAGAATCTGATTCCAGGCGCGATCCTCGTCCCGTCTGGGATCTATGCGCTCATCCGGGCGCAGAATGCGGGCTGTGCCTTCATGCCAGGCACCTGACGATGCGGTCGCGTGACGCTGTGGCAATCTCGGCGCTGATCGCGATAACGATGCGGTCTTCCAACGGCAGGGAGGCCCTAGCTTCGAAGCCCTCGGTTGCCAGCGGCTGAAACCATATGTAGAATCCCTGCGTATCGATGGGTAGAAGTTCTTGGTATGGACGCAGGAGGCCGCAGTGCCGCACGAGGAACGCGAGGAACTGCTCAAGGGCACCCTCGACATGCTCATTCTCCAAACACTTACCCTGCAGCCGCTGCACGGCTACGCCATCGCGCAGCACATCGAGCGGCTCTCGGGCGATGTCCTGGCCGTGGAGCAGGGCTCGCTCTATCCCGCCCTCGAGCGACTCCAGAAACGAGGATGGGTCACCTCCAAGTGGGGTCCCTCACCGACGGGCCGCCGCGCGCGCTACTACACCATAACCGCTGCGGGTAAGCGGCAGCTGGGCGCCGAGATCACGAGCTTCGACCGTGTACTCGCCGCCATCCAGCGCGTACTCCAGCGCGCCTGACGCCATGTCCCTCCTCGATTCATTGCGCTATCGATGGCGAGTGCTCGTCCACCCGCGCTCGTACGATCGCGAGATGGACGAGGAGTTTCGCTTCCATCAATCGATCGAAGCGATGCAGCAGCACCACGCGGCGCACGGACTGCTCACCACTGCCGAGGCCCGCGCTCGGGCGCGGCGCCGCTTCGGGAACACGACGTACCATAAGGAGGAGAGCCGCACCATGTCTGGCCTCGGATTCTTCGATACGGTGTCGCAGGACCTGCGCTTCGCCTTCCGCACGCTGCGCCGCACGCCCGGCTTCACGATCATCGCCATTCTTACGCTCGCGTTAGGCATCGGCGCCAACACGGCAATCTTCAGCGCCGTGGACGCGATGTTGCTGCGTCCCCTGCCGTATCGAGCGCCCGATCGGCTGATGCTCGTCAGCGTCACGGTCCCCGCGAACCACGGCCGTCCCCCGCGTGACGATGTACCGTGGTCGTATATGAAGGCGCAGGTGCTTCGCGAAGGGCAGCGCGTGTTCTCGGATCTGACGCTCTTCACCAACGAAACGGTGACGCTCCAGCAGGACGTGGCGACGCGCGAAGAGGCGGAAGTCGTCGACGAACACTACCTTCCCACGTTAGGCGTGCAGCCCGCGCAGGGCCGTAATTTCCTCGCCGAGGAGAATAGACCGAACGGGAAGCGCGTCGTGGTCGTCAGCGATCGCTTCTGGCAAGCCAGGCTGAACGCTGATCCAAACGTGCTCGGAAAGACGCTCGACATCGAGGGCGCGCCCTACTCGGTGATTGGCGTCCTTCCGCCGCGTTTTGCCGGGCTTACGGGCCACGCCGACTTCTGGTTTACGATCGGCGCCCGGCGCGCCTACATGTTCAATCCGAACGAAGCGTGGGACCACGAGTTCAGCATGCTCGGCCGTCTCGCGCCCGGCGTCACCAGCGCGCGGGCGCGAAATGATGTCGCGACGCTCGGCAAGCGCGCGAACGATGCCTTTCCGGAGCGCGGGATGTCGGTGTCCGGTTGGGGCGCAACCGCCAAGCCGCTCGATCGCGCCCGCGTCGATCCCATTATCCGGCGCTCCCTGCTCGTACTGCTCGGCGCGGTCGTGTTCGTGCTGCTGATCGCCTGCGCGAACCTCGCGAATCTGTTCCTCGTCCGTTCGTCGGCGCGCCAGCGTGAGATCGCCGTCAGGCTCGCCATCGGCGCCGCGCGGCGCCGCCTCGTCAGGCAGCTGCTCACCGAAACCTTGTTGCTCGCGGTCATCGGCGGACTGGCCGGATTGACCATTGCGTGGTGGGGTGCCCGCACGCTGTCGACGCTCGACCCGGAACGCTCCCTTGGCACGCGTGGCGCCGGCCTCGGCGTGGTGCAGTTTGCGACGATTCACCTCGACTGGCGCGCGCTGCTGTTCGCCGGTGCGGCCACGGTGTTGACCGCACTTCTGTTCGGCCTCGTGCCGGCAATGCAGGCGACGCGCCCCTCACTCACGGCGGCGCTCAAGGATGGAACGGCCGATCACGGGCTTCGCGCCGGTCTCTTCCGCCGCCTGACGACGCGCAACGCGCTCGCGGTGCTCGAGCTGGCGCTGGCGCTCGTGCTGCTCGCCGGATCGGGAGTCATGGTGCACAGCCTCACGAAGCTGATGGCGGTAGACCTTGGTTTCGAGCCGCGTAGCGTCCTCACGCTGCGCATCAGCACGACCGTGAGCGACGACCATGCCGACTCGGCGACGACCCTTTACCAGACATTCCTCGCCCGGCTCCGCGGATTGCCGGGCGTGCAAAGTGCCGCGCTCGGGAACTGTCCGCCGCTCGTCGGTGGGTGCAATGGCACGATCGTCTGGGTGGGTGGCCGCGGTAAGGAGCAGATCTACACTGGCAGCGAACCTCATATCGGCGTGGAAATTGTCACGCCGGAGTGGTTCAAGACCTTGCGCGTACCGCTGCTCGCCGGCCGACTGCTCACCGATACGGACCGCGGTGGCGGCAAGGTCATGGTCATCAACGCGACGGCGGCCCACCGGCTCTGGCCTAACGAGTCGGCCGTCGGGAAGATGGTCGGCATTGGAATGGGCGGATGGGACAGCGCCACCGTTGTCGGCGTGGTCGGTGACGTTCGATTCAACAATATCGACTCGCTGCCGGCGAGCGACGCCTATGTCTCGTACTATCAAGCGACGCGCTCCAACGCGATCGTGTTTCTCCGCACGGCGATCGATCCGAAGTCGCTCGCGGCGCCGGCGCGGGCGGCGATCCGCGAGCTCGCGCCGAGCACTCCCGTGTACGAGATTCGCACTCTCGAATCTCGCGTGAGCGATGCGATGGCGCAGGCACGCTTCAGCGCGACCTTGCTGACGCTGTTCGCGGGCGCGGCGCTGGTGCTCGCGGTGCTCGGCATCTACGGCGTGATGGCCTTCGGCGTCTCGCAACGCACGCGCGAGATTGGCATCCGCATCGCGTTGGGCGCCGAGCGGGGCGACGTCGTGCGCCTCGTCGTGGGGCAGGGCGCGGCGTTGACGGCGCTCGGCCTGGGACTGGGGTTGATCGCGGCGCTGTCGGCGACGCAGCTTCTGCGTTCGCTTCTGTACGACGTCGCTCCGTCAGACCCCACGACCTTTGCGGCGGTCGTCGCCATCCTCGGCGTCGCGGGCGTGCTGGCGAGTTGGCTCCCGGCCAGGCGAGCGGCGCGGCTCGAGCCGACCGAAGCGCTGCGGGACTGATTGCGGGTTGGGCGCGCCGCGGACGACCGCTCTTCGAGGTGCTTGACATCGGCGCTGGCGGAGCGCAGTTCTCAGCGGGTCCTGACGACATCCTTGACGAGGGGCGTGCACCATGCGGCGTTCCACGACGGTTGTCGACGGTGCAGTTGGCGGTGTCATCGCGGGCGCGGTGGTCGCCGTCTGGTTCTTCGTGCTCGACCTTGCGATCGGGCAGCCATTCCACACGCCACGGCTACTGGCGGCTGCCTTTCTCGGGCACGAGTCGTCACTGGCGCCGGCGCGCCTCGTGACTGTTTACACTTTGCTACACCTCGGCGTCTTCGCCGTTCTCGGCATGGGAGGCGCCATCCTGATGCGCGCGACCGGGGAGGTGCCGCGCGTCCTCACCGGAGCGTTGTTTGGCATCGGCGCTCTCAGCGCGACCCATTACGGCGCCTTGCTCTTGCTCGGTGTGCCGGTGCTCACCCTCCTGCCGCCGCTGCAGGTGCTCGGGGCAACGATCGTTGGCGGCATCGTGATGATGCTCTACCTGCATCGGGTCACGCGAGAGGAGGTCCCGTTCGGACCGGCGATGCTCAAGTATCACCCACTTCTCGCGGCTGGCGTCATCACCGGCGCGGTCGGAGCGGCGACGACTGCGGTGTGGTTCCTCGTCCTCGATATCCTTGCCGGGCATCCATTCTACACGCCCGCATCTTTAGGCTCGGCACTTCTGCTCGGCGCACAGATTCCTGCCGAGGTGCGTCTCACCAGCGGCATCGTCGTCGCATATACGTTCGTGCATCTCGTTGCCTTTTGCGCGGTGGGGGTGGCGATCGAATGGCTGGCGAGACAGCTCGAGCAGGCGCCGTCCTTCTGGCTCGTGTCACTCCTCGCGTTGATTGTGCTCGACGTGCTCTTCATCGGCGTCGTCGGCAGCCTGGCGTCGTGGGTGCTCGGGGCCGTGGGACTGTGGGCGGTGTTCGTCGCCAACCTGCTCGCCATTGCGGCGATGGGCTATCGAGTCTGGCTGAGTCGCCCCGAGCTCCGCGCACAGTTGACGCAGCTGCCGGAAGGGACGGGCGCGTAGCCGTTATTCTCTTAGAGTACGCTGCCGGAGGAATGCGTCGACGGTGTCCGCCCACACCGTCGGCGCGTCGGCCACGGCGTGTCCGTTTCCGGGCACCCGAGGAAACAGCACGAATTGGACAGTGCCGCCTGCACGACGAAAGCGAGCCGCGTAGCTCCGAATATCGGACTCGTGTCCATCTCCGCACGCGCACCAGCATACTCGAGTGCCGCTGACAGATCCTCCATCGCGTCGCGGAGCCCAGGTGCCCAAGCCTTTGGATCACAGTGTCGGTCTTCATATTCGCGCGAGTGCCCCGTCGACTGGCCGCGCCCGCCACGCATCGGAACCACGACGGCGAAACCGCGTCGGACGAAATACATCGCGAGATCACGGCCGGGGAGGCTTGCCCTGGGTTCTCCGCCAGATGACCCGTGGCTCAGAATCATGACCGGAAATGGCCCGGTTCCAGCCGGACGATAGATGAAGGTCTCGAGGCGGATTGGAATCGCGCCGGCGTTTTGCGTGCGGCCCGGGATCATCGCGCGCTCCTGTGCGCCGACATGCCGTCCAAGCAACAAGACGACGAGCGGCCAACCGCGGTGCAGCATGACGTATGGTTGTAGTAGGCTAGTCGACTCGCAGCGCGACGGCGGGATCGATGGCCGCGGCCCGCGCGGCTGGAATAGCGCACGCTATGAGCGCCGCCACAATCACGGCGACCGCCGCGCCGGCGTATGCGAGGATATCGTGCGGCGTCACGCCAACGAGCCAGGTGCTGAGCAGGTGGCTCAGCGACCACGCACCCACGAGGCCGGCCGCGACGCCTAACGCCGTCGCCTTCATGCCGCCGCCAACGAGCTCGCCCGCGACCCGGATCGGCAGCGCGCCAAGCGCGATGCGCAGGCCGATGTCGCGCGTGCGACGCGTGACGAGGAATGCGATCATTCCGTACAATCCGATCGCGCTGAGGATGAGCGCCAGACTGCCCGACGCGAGCAAGACGTTCTGGCCGAGCCTGATCTGCGGGTAGCTCGCGTCCATCTGGTGCGAGAGTGTCATCACCTCCGCCACCGGCACGTTGGGATCGACGTCGTGCACCGTTAGGCGAAGGATGCCGAGCATGCGCGACGGATCGCCGTGCACGCGAACGGCGAAGCGCGCGTCGCGCTCGGGGCCGAAGGCATTCTGCCAGAACGCGAAGAACGCCATCGGTGGCGCCGACTCGTGCGCTTCCCGCACGCGATAGTCGGGCACGATGCCGACGATGCGAAATGCCTTGCCCCCTGCGTACAAGGTCCTTCCAATCGCGTCTCCGTGCGGGAAAAGCACACGCCCGAGCGCTTCGTCGACGATTGTCACGAGCGGCGCCCCCGCAATGTCGCCATCGGAGAATTCTCGACCCATCACGGGAATCTTCAGCGTTTCGAAGAATCGCGGTGACACGAAGTGGGCGTCGCAGCGTTGCGTGCTGTCGCCGGCGGACGTGCCGACACCCACCTCGGCGGGTGACGTTCCCCACGTGAAGCCGCTGCCCCGCGCAAAGGCGACGCGCTCCACGCCGGGAAGTGCCTCCACACGCTCCCCCACGGCGCGCACGTACTGCTCCGAGCGCAGCGTGTCGTACGTCGCCGCCGCCGGCCTAACGCGAAAGAGGGCGATGTGATCGGACTCGAAGCGCTGTGCGTGCAGCAGATGACTGAAGCTCCGTGACAGCAGGATGGCGCTGCTCAGGAGCACGGACGTCAACGCGACCTGCACCGCGATGAGCTCGAACCGTGGCCGGGCGCGGCCACTCCCCGAGCTGCCGCTCTTCAGAACATCGGCGGGCTGCGCGCGCGCCGCGACGAGCGCCGGCAGCAGTCCGAATACCAGCGTCGACGTAAGCGAGACGGCGAGCGCGAACCAGAGGATTCGGGCGTCGAGACCAGCGTGGAAATACGTCTCGAAGCCCTCGCTATCCGAGATGAAGAACGACATGAGCTTCCGCGATGTCCACAGCGACAGCGCGACGCCGAGTGCTCCGCCCAGCACGGCAAGCAACCCACTTTCCACGAGCAGCTGTCGGGCGATGCGCATCCGTTGCGCGCCGAGTGAGAGGCGCAGTGCGATCTCCCGAGCGCGCGACACACCGCGCACGATGAGGAGACCACTCAGATTGGCGCAGGCGATGACGAGCAGGAGGCCGGCGATGGCACCCAGCAGACGCGCGAGCGGCGAGTATTCTCGCTGCGTTGCCACCGATGCGCCGGTGGCGCGAATGACAACTGGCTGCCGCACGCTGTCGTCGCCAATCGCCAGGCGCGACAGCTCGGCGCCGAGATTCGCGAGACCGAGCTGCGCGCGCGCGATGCTCACGCCTGGCGCGAGCCGCGCCAGCGGATCGCCATCGTCGTCACAGGGAATCACCGGCATACAGGCGATTCCGACGGCGCCAGCCATCGTCGACGGGAACCAGATCTCGGTGCGGGTGGCCCCGATACCGATGCCATCGAACCCCTCGGGGGCGACGCCGATGATCGTGAAGTCGCGGCCCGGTGGCGGCGTCGTGACACTGATGTGCTCACCGACGACATGGTCGTCGCCCGCGAACACGCGCTGCCACAACGCATAGCTGATCACGGCCACGGGCTCCGTGCCGACGGTGACGGTTTCTTCCGGCAGGAAAAATCGCCCGAGCCGCGGCGAGACGCCGAGCATCGGAAAGAATTGCGAGGACACGAATGCGGTGTAGCGTTGATCGAGCTTGCCGCGCTCGCGAACGAACTTGACCCAGCAGCATCGCTGCGCGGCGACGCTCGCGAAGACGTCGTGTCGCTCGCGAAGCAGTGCGGTGCCGGCGGAGCCCACGGCCGTCAAGCGCCCGTCGTGGCGCGGCAGGTAGACGTGGACCAATCGGTCCGCGTTCGGCGCCGGCAGCGGACGCAGAAACATCGCGTCCACGAAGCTGAACGCGGTGACGGCAGCGGCGATGGCAAGACCCAGCGTCGCGACGACAGCGATGGCGAACGTCGGATGGAGCCGGAGGGTACGGGCGGCGACGCGCAGGTCGTGCGACCAACCAGTGGTCACCATGCGAATGTTCTCTGAACGTTCTCGCGCGCGCGTGCGACTGCCGCGATGCGTGGCGGTGGCAGCGAGCTGCCGGCGCGCGGTCGCGAGATCGCCGAACCGGCGCAGCGCTTCGACGCGCGCTTCATCCGCGGTCATACCGAGCCGCTCGAGCTGCTCGGCACGCGCCGCAAGATGGGACGCGATCTCGTCGTCCAGCTCACGGTCGAGCTGATCGGGGCGCACCGGCGGATGGCGAAAGAGCCGGCGAAAGCGACGGCGCATGGCGCTGAAGCTCGCTACGCGGGTTTGCGCGAGCCGCGCATGATGCCGACCAGCAACTCGGCGTACTCGGTCCAGCGGTCGGTGTCGGCGCGCAGTTGCGCGCGTCCCGGCGCGGTGAGGCGATAGTATCGCACGCGCCGATTCTTGTCGCTGACGCCCCACTCGGCGTCGATGAGCTCGCGCTCTTCGAGCCGGTGCAGGGCCTGGTAGACGGCGCTGTCGTCAATGTCGAGGCGGCTGGCGGATCGTTGCTCGAGCCACTCGAGGATCTCGAACCCGTGCATCTCGCCCCAGGACAACGCCTTGAGGACGAGCATGTCGAGGTTGCCCTTCAGGACCGGCATCGCGGTGCTCATCGAAGATGCTCGACTAAGAGTCTTCGTTGAAGAAGGCGTAACAACAGGTCGGTGTCAAGTGCGAAGAAGGCGAACTGCCGGGGAGCGCGAAGTTCCGAAGAGCGCAAAGTTCCGAAGCGCGCGAAGGTCCGAACCGCGCCAAGTGCCGAGGATCGGGAAACGCCGGTTGCTCCGACCGCCCCGCGCGCGCCGTCTGGGACTTGGCGCCGTTCGGGAGTTGGTGCCATTCGGGACTTGGCGCCGTTCGGGACTTGGCGCCGTTCGGGACGCTGCGCTCTTTAGCACGCCGCCGCAAGGCGCTCGCGTGAGCAATCCCTAATCCCGGCCACGTCTGTCCGACGCAGAATTTGAGGTCAAACGCTTGCGCATCGCGGTGCGGTGCGCATGTTGGCAGGAGGAGGAGCTCATGCAACCAATTATCATCCATTCGTCGCGCCCGAAGATGTTCCGCTACCTCGGCGCCTCGCTCGCGTTTGGTATCGCTGGCGCTGCGCTATGGAGAATGGACAACTCCTCGCCGTATCCGTGGCTCGGCTTCATGATCTTCGTCTTCGGCACCTACGCATCTGGTCGCCAGCTCCTGAATCGGCGGCCACGAATTACCATCGACGACAGGGGAGTCATCGATCGCACGCTCAGGTATGGACTCATCGAGTGGAACGATATCGACGGTGCTTATCTGCTACGAAAACCCGTCTTCGGAATCGCCGCCTCATTCATTTGTCTTCAGCTTCGCGACGCCAAGAAGTACACCGATCGCCTTCCGCCAACCGCTCGACGTCTGGTGGGGCGGAACGCGAGGGCTGGCGCGACGCCGGTATCGCTCAATGTTATCGGCGTAGACACCGAACCCGAGGAGATTCTGAGCGTGATCGATAGGGAACTTCACGCGCGCTCGAAGACAAGAGCGGTCGTCTGATTTTAAGCCCCAGCCCGTAGCCCCTAGCCCCTTAGTGATGATGCCCCGATCGCACTTTCTAGTCTCGTCGATACTGATCGCGGGACTCGCGGCCGCGACTCCCGCCGCCGCGCAGCAGGCCATTGTGACTCTCGCGCCGTCGGCGAGCAGCGTGCCGATGAGCGGCCGTCTCTTCGTCATCTTCGCACGTTCGGCCGATCGCGAACCGCGCTTTCTCGCCGGCAGCTACGGCGGCAGCGTGCCCTTCTACGGCATGGACGTGAGCGCATGGAGGCCCGGAACGACAGCAACCATTGGCGCTACGGTTCTCGGCTTTCCGTTCGACGATCTCGGTCACATGCCCGCGGGCGACTACTACGTGGAGGCGTTGCTCAACGTCTACACGCAGTATCACCGCGCCGACGGTCACACCATCTGGGTTCACGCCGACCAGTGGGAAGGGCAGCACTGGGCGACTTCGCCGGGCAATCTGGTGAGTGAGGTCGTCAAAGTGCACTTCGACCCGTCGGCGCATACGACGGTCCGGCTCGCGTTGACGAAAGCATTGCCGCGGGCTGCGCAACCCGCGGACACGCGATGGGTGAAGCGCGTGAAGATGAAGAGCGAGCTGCTCTCGAAGTTCTGGGGAGCACCGGTCTACATCGGCGCGACGGTGTTGCTACCGAAGAACTTCGATTCAACGTCGAGCCAACGCTACCCGACGATCTATAGTCAGGGGCATTTCGGGCTGGGCGCGCCGTTCGGCTTCACCGAAAGTGCCGCTCAGGATACTCGTGGTGCGCGGCGATCGAACGACGAAGCGAGTGTGTGGGCCCCGACGCCGACATCAGCGCGCGAGAGCGGTTCAGAGTTTGCGAAAGCGTGGATGAGCGATGACTTCCCGCGCTTCGTCGCGATCACGTGGCAGCATCCAACTCCGTATTACGACGACTCGTATGCGGTGAATTCGGCGAACAACGGTCCCTATCAGGACGCGCTGCTCACCGAGTTGGTGCCGGAGCTCGAGCGTCGCTTCCACCTCATTCCCGAAGCCAACGCGCGCTTCCTCACGGGCGGATCGACCGGAGGCTGGGAGTGCGCCGCGCTGCAGATTCAACGCCCCGATTTCTTCGGCGGAGCGTGGTGTCTGTACCCCGACCCGGTCGATTTCCGACGCAACCAGACGGTCGATATCTACACCGACAGCAACGCGTTTTTCCCGAACAACGCGCAACCGCCGGTGCCGGAACGTTCGATGAGCCGCACCGCTGAAGGCCAGGACTTGCTTTCCTTCCGTTTCATGAGCCGTCTCGAAGCGGTCCTCGGCGACAGGGCACGGAGTGGCCAGCAGTTCGACGCGTGGGATGCGGCCTATGGACCGGTGGGCGCAGACGGCTATCCACGGCGCCTCTGGAACCGCCTCACGGGAGTAATCGACAAGGATGTCGCCGCGTACTGGCGCGACCGTGGAACCGACCTCACGTGGAATCTTCGCCAGAACTGGGCGCGCATCGGACCGTCGCTCACCGGCAAGATGCACGTCTACGTCGGCGACATGGACAACTACTACCTGAATCTCGGCGTCTATCTGATGGAGCAGGAGACGGCGAAGCTCGACAACCCGAAAGCGAATTTCACCTTCGAGTACGGACGGCCGATGAAGCCGCACGGCTGGCAACCATTCACGAATGCCGAGCTGGTGAGAATGATGGATCGCTTTCGCCGCAGTCGAATGACGACTTCATGATCACTCCTCACGGATCTTTCTCCGGCGGCGCGCTGAGCTGGATTAGGATCCTGTTATTCTAGCCGGCAAGTCCGTGAGGCTTCGCACGACGACGTCCGCCGCCGCGTGGCTGCAGCCATCTGGTGCAATCCACGCGGTCGACATGCCTAACGCCTTGGCCGGTATGATATCGCGCTCGAGGCTATCGCCGATGAAGAGAACCGGCATCTTGTCTGGGAAGTTCGCGAGCCCCCTCCGAAAGATGGAAGGCGACGGTTTGATGCTTCGGCCCTCCGAGGAAAACACCAATGTCTGGAAATGACCAAAGACCTCGGCGGACGCACACGTCGAGAGCCAGCTCTTCGGGTGAGAGCACAAGTTCGAGACAACGCCCAGCTTGTGCGTTTGCGCCAACCGGTGCAGCGTCTCGGCATGCGCCTGGGGTACCGAGCCGATTTCGTGCGCCGCGAAGACCCGCTCGAGCACTGCAATGTCATCGGCAGCCGCCCCATGCGTGGCGAAGACTTCGGCCAGGGAGGGGAAGTCGTCGATCCGCTCAGGAGTGTCATACACCCTCAACAGCTCCTCGAGACTGGGATTCAAAATGGCGAGCAGCTCATCGCTTCGCAGTCGGCGTCCACCCAGCGCTCGATACGTGGCGTAGTAGTCCTCGTCCGGACCGAAGCGATCATGACCGAACATGAAGGTGCCGTTCATATCCAGCAGCAGAACCGGGAACTGATCGAGGAATCTGGGCATCGAAAGCGTGATTACTCGCGGTGTGGATCGATCGACTCACGCTAAGGGGAAAGGCGCGGTAGCTTCGTACGACGATGAAGCTCTATTCCGAGTACAGCCTGGGCTCGATCTCGATGCACGACAGTCGGGAACTTCGCCAGCTGCTTGCCCAGGTGATCCTACGGGAGCGCATCGTTCATGTTATCGAAACCGGCACGTTCGAGGGGCTCGGCTCGACCCGCTTCCTTGCCGAGACCTTCGCCTCGACGATGGCGCCACAAACGTTCGTCACCATCGAAGCGAACTGGCGCTCCTGGCGCCGTGCCCGGCGCAACTTGCGTCGATTTCGCTTCGTTCGACCGCTCTGGGGCCGGAGCCTTGAGACGCGTCGAGCACTCGAGTTCCTGGAAACTGACCAATGTTTGCGGGAGCACGGGCGTTATCCTGACATCTTCATCGATGACGTACAGGATCCGGTCACGTTCTATCGTCGCGAGATAATGGGTGGTGGTGACTTGCCGAAGGGCCTTCACCGACGAGCACTGAGAGAATTGCACCGCGCCGTTTACTACCGGGGAGAAGGCATTCTCGAGCGGTTGTTGCGTCGGGTGCGCAATGAGCGCCCGTTGGTGGTCCTCGATTCAGCTGGCGGGGTTGGTTGGCTCGAGTTTCAGACGCTGACGACCGTGATGCACGATCGTCGTTATCACCTGTTGCTCGACGACGTGCATCATCTCAAACACTTTCGCAGTCTCGCTCACGTTCGCTCTGATCCAGCGTTCCGGATCATCGGCCTGGACGAACGCCATGGCTGGGTCCTCGCGACGCACGAGTGAACCGTAGCTGACGTTCAGGTGGCCCTCTGTGTCGAAGAGTCAATCTAAAATGGCCAACATCGCCGCAGAAAAGATCGGCAACGACGTTCGAGTCGCTCTGCGACAATTCCGTCGCGCGCCCGCATTCGCGCTCGGTACCGTTCTGATTCTTTCACTTGGCATCGGTCTGTCCATCGCCGTTTTTACGGTGGCGGATGCGCTGCTGCTCCGCCGATTGCCGGTGACGGATCAGAATCAACTCGTGGCGCTCTGGGGCGAGCTGCGCAATCGCGGCTTCGATCATTATCCCCTGGGATTGGAGGAGGCGCGCGACTTCGCGCGCCGCAGTCGTCGTCTCGAGCAGGTTGGCTTCGTCGGATACGAGGGGGCGTGGCCCATCACGCTGCGTTCCGGCGACGCGACCTTTCGTCTGCGGCGCGCGCTCGTCTCCGGATCGCTCTTTGACGCGCTCGGTGCGCGGCCAGTGCTCGGCCGCGCATTGCGCCCGACGGACGACGTTGCTGGTGCGGCGCCAGTGCTCGTCATGAGCTACGCAGCCTGGCAGCAGCAATTCGCCGGCGACCCGCACGTGCTCGGACGCCGTTTGCTGGCCTTCGACAACGCCGTCACCTACACGGTCGTGGGGGTGATGCCACGCGGGCTGGACTACCCACGTGGTGTCGAAGTCTGGTTGCCGATCATGACGACAGTGCCGAAGGCGAGTCTCGAGTACGTCGCCGTCGACATCGTCGGGCGGCTCGCACCCGGTGCGTCGCCAGTTGCCGCGCGCGAGGAGCTCAGCTCATTCTTTCACAGAGACAGTGCCCAGTCTCGAGCAGACTTTGGTGGCGTCGTGCAAAGCCTGCCACGCCTCGTCCTCGGCGATACCCGGCCCGCACTGCTGGTCTTCTCGGCCGCTGTCGGCCTTCTGCTCCTGATCACATGCGCCAATGTTGCAAACTTGCTGCTGGTTCGCGGCCTCGGCCGCGTGCGAGAGATTGCGGTTCGGTCGGCTCTTGGCGCGGGACGGCGGCAGCTCGTCAGGCAGCTCTTGACGGAGAACGCGCTGCTCGCGGTCATCGGCGGCGCTCTCGGTATAGCCATCGCGGCTGGCGCGGTACGTCTCTTCCTTGCGTTCGCGCCGAGTGACTTTCCGCGGGTCGACGAGATTCGATGGAGCGGTACCATAGTAGTTGCCGCCCTCACGATTACCGGCATTGCGATGCTCGTCTTCGGACTCGCGCCGGCCATCCTCACGTCGCGCATGGAGCTTCAGGAAGTGCTGCGCGCGGGCGCAAAGCAAAGTCGAACGCGACGCTCGCGGCGGTTAACGGAGCTGCTCGTCGTAGGCCAGATGGCGCTGGCTTTGGTGGTGCTGTCCGCGGCGGCGGTGATTGTAAGGAGTCTCATCAACCTCGAGCGGTCCCGTCTCGCGCTCGAGCCGTCGCATCTCCTGATCGCCGAGTTGGCTCTTCGCTACGATCAGTTCGACACACGGACGAAGAGTCTGGCGCTGCTCGACCGACTCCTGCCGGCGCTGCAGGCAATCCCCGGTGTCCGCGCCGTGTCGCCAGTCGTCGCGATTCCATTCTCGGGGAATGGCGGATGGGATGGACGTTTCATCGCGGAGGGGCAGTCGCCCTCGGAAGCCGCGGGCAACCCGATGTTCAACATGGAAGTCGTGACGCCGCGGTACTTCGCGGCGTTAGGCGTACCGGTGCTCCGGGGCCGAGCATTCACCGATGCCGACCGCGAGAACAGCATACCGGTCGTGATGCTGAGTCAGTCGGCGGCGCGACACTACTGGCCTAACGCGGACCCCATCGGCAAGCGGCTCAAGTTCGCTGACACATCAACAGCACGTTTCAGCGTCATCGGCATCGTCCCGGATACACGGTATCGCGAGCTGAGGACGGCACGTCCGAGCGTCTACTTTCCATTGCGACAGCCGTTCTTTCCATACGTGCCGACGAATCTCGCCATACGCACCGCCGTTCCACCGGCTGGCCTGATTCCGACGGTTCGCCGCGTCGTGGCCGAATCGGAGCCGGGCGTCGCGGTGTCGAGCGCGGCGCCATTTGACGAGTATCTCGAGAGGCCGCTGGCTCAACCGCGGCTGAATGCAGTGCTATTGGGCGTCTTCGCCGGCTCCGCGCTCCTGCTGGCGGCGGCCGGTCTGTTCGGTGTCATGGCGTCGATGGTCCGTCAACAAACGCGCGAGATCGGCATTCGTATGGCGTTAGGCGCGACGCCCCGCGAAGTCTGGCGCCTGGTCTTGCGACGGGGGATGACGCTTGCGGCTGCGGGGACTCTACTTGGCTTGGTCGGCGCGGTTGCCACTAACTATCTGCTGAAGGGTTTGCTGTACGAGGTGAGCCCGGGCGATGCACCCACCATGAGTGTGGTCGTCGCCCTACTGCTTGGCGTCGGAGCTCTTGCCAGCCTCATTCCGGCGCGCTCGAGCAGCGCAATAGACCCGATTAGCGCGCTGCGAGCGGATTAGCCGCCCGCACAGCCGGCACGCACATATTCGCTCGCGGACGGCGTCTCACCAGGGATCGAACTCTGCGCTGAGATCGGACGCCTTGTTCGCGTCGCCGATGAGGATGAGGCGATCGCCAGCCTCCAGAACCAGATCCGCGTGCGGAAGGCACATCGATTCGCCACGGACAACACCAATAATGTTGCTGTCCTTCCCGGCCAGTGTGCGTCCACTTTGCGCGATGCTCGTGCCGACCAACGCGCTCCCTGGTCGAAGGGCGCCGACGAGGAGTCGACGATGATCGGCCAATTCCACTCGGATGCCAGAGCGAACGAGCGCCACGAGATCGAGCTCCCCGATGTCCTCGAGCTTCGATGGCTCCTCCTCGCGCAGGATGCGGAGGGCGGCTCGGAGATGTTGAGCATGGTGCGCTGGTGAATCCGGCCGCGACTTCACCTGCGCCTCATAGATGCTCTGATACTTCACGTGCCGCGAGAGGCGAGTCTGAACCAGGTAGCTCAGGAGCACCGCGAGTGCCGCGGGCACGAGCAGGGTGTAGCCGCCCGTCATCTCTATCACCATCATCATCGTCGCGATCGGAACGTGCGCGGCGCCCGCGAAGACGGCTGCCATGCCAACGACGACAAACGCGGCGACAGGCTGGTGGCCCAGGGCGGCGCACGCGCCGCCAAGCATTGCTCCAATAAAAAGGCTCGGCGCGAACACGCCGCCAGAGCCGCCTGATCCCACCGTGAAACTGAGGGCGAGCATCTCGACCACCGTGAGTACCGCCATCGCGCCTAACGACATCTGGCCGTCGATGGCGCGTTGAATCCAGCCGTAGCCACCGGCGATGACCTGGGGAAAGCCGAGAATCAAGAGCCCGGTCAGGGCGGCGCCGAGTGCCGGCTTGAGGTACGGCGGAATCGGAAGTCGATGAAATGCGTCCCTCGTTCGGTAGAAAACGACAGGCAGCGCGGTCGCGAACAATCCAGCGGCGATGCCGAGCAGCGCATACCAGCCATACGCAAACGCTGAATGGAATGTCGGAATCGGCGGGACGCGAAAAAGCGGTCCCCACCCGACCAACAAGCCGTTGAGTGCGTACGCGACGATGGCAGCCAGCGTCGCGTAGAGCAACGCACTCGCCTCGAACTCCATGTCCGCATACAGCACCTCGATAACAAAGAGCGAGGCACCTATCGGCGAGCGAAAGATGGCGGAGAGCCCGGCAGCGGCCCCAATGAGCAAAAGCAGCCGCCGCTCAGCATCGCCGCGTCCGGTCAGCGTGGCATATGATGAGCCGATCGCCGCGGTGATCAGGGCGATCGGCCCTTCTCGGCCGGCGGCTCCTCCCGAGCCAATTGTCAGCGCCGACGCTACCAACTTCACCGGTGCTACCCGGGCTCGGAGCGCACCGGCCGTGCGATGAAACGCGCGCACGACCGCATCCGTGCCGTGCCCTTCTGCTTCAGGCGCAAGCCATGTGGTGAGAATGCCGACGAGAAGGCCACCGAGCGTCGTCGCCACCGGGACCAGCCAGAGGCCGTGTGGTCCGACCACTTCGAGCGGTATCCCTCCCTCACTCGGAAGCCCGGGTGGGCGGTAACCGGCCAGCGTCGTTAGGAAAAAGTGGCGTGCAACGGAGAGCAGCAGATTGAAGAGTTGTGCGGCACCAACTCCAGCCACACCGAGCAACACGGTGTCGAGGAGGAGTTGTCGCCGTTCTGATCGAAGAAACGCCAGGGCGCTACCCCGCGCCCGCGCATAACGGCCGCCATTGCGAGGCGGCGCGGCTGCACTCGTCCCATTCGGAGGATGCACAAAGAGGGGAATTGAATGTCTAGAGATGCCTGTTGCGATTTCTGCGCGCCGCCTGCTCACGCACGGACCACATGATGGCACCGATTATCCACCCAGCACCGATGGTCGATTCGAGAAAGCACAGCCCGATCAGTGTGAGAGACTGCGACGATCCCAATGCAATTGTCTGGTCGCTGAGGCTTGCGACGACGAAAAGCGCCGTCACGACCGCTCCGACGGCCGTGCCGCGTCGGAGTATCCCTTCCTTGGCGATGAACCTCGATCTCGGACTGACCTGCGACGCAAAGTGGAGCACAATCCACCTCCGCGATCACGCCATCGCCAGTCGTTCGACTGCGTGTGAGCTGGTGCCGATGCTGTGGCCGACGATGGCGCTCTCCTAAACATCGTGTTGTTTTGACGTCAATGCAATAAGGCAGGCCATCCCTGGCTCTCTCACACTAAGCAACATCGCTTTCTACCTGCTCGCTTCCGCTTGCAAAAGGCACCCACGTCAACGATTCTGTCCGGGTGAAGACATCTTCAGGAGCGCGCCGCTCTTCTCTCGGCAACCCGGCTTCCGTCGGTGACGAAATAGACGAGGTTCTGCAGAACGTTCGCGCTTTGGTTCAGAGGCTCAGCAAGTCAGCTCGTCGCATCGAGAGCAAAACGGGCGTGACCAACGCGCAGCTCTTTCTACTTCAGCAGATTCGTGCCGGCCGTCATCTTACGGTGAATGATCTGGCGGCGCGCGCGATGACGACACCGAGCACAGTTTCCATCGTGCTCAGTCGGCTGGAGCGAAACGGTCTCGTGAAGCGCAGTCGATCGCCGGCGGATCGGCGGAGCGTCGTGCTTCAGCTCACCGCGAAGGGCAAGCGAGTGCTGCGTCGCGCACCGCGCCCTCCAACGACTGAAGTTCTACGCGCTCTCGCCCAGTTGAGCAATGACGAGCTCCACGCTCTTTCTCTTGGTCTCGGAGCCCTCGGTCGCGAGCTTGGCCTGGCGGTGAGAACGCCGTCGATGTTGTTCGAGGAGAACGGCAGTCGTTAGGCCGTGCCGGTGCGCCTAATCGTGATCTCCGTCGTTAGGTGTGTACGAGCATGGGTTTCTCATCGCGCCTTGTCCGCGACCTTCGCCGCAAGTTGCTGCAGCGTCTCCCCGAGCACTCGGTTGAATGCTGGGAATGGGTGAATGAGGTCAGCGAGGGTCTCCAGCGGAGTACCCGTCCTGATCGCGAGCACAAGCTCGCCGAGGATCTCGCCCGCGCGCGGTGTCACGAGTGTCGCGCCGACGAGCACACCGCGCTCGCGGTCCGCGATCAACTTGAGCGCGCCGCGATGAAAATCGTGGATGGAGCCGCGTGCTGTTTCGCCCGGATCGGCGGTGGTGACGACGACATCGATTCCCTTCGCGCGCGCCGCGGCCTCCGTCAATCCGACCGAAGCAATTTCAGGATCGGTGAACGTGACGCGAGGAACCGCTGAGTGATCGGCGCGCGCGTCGATGCCACGCAGTCGCCGTGCGATGATCTGCGCATGGTAGTACGCGAGGTGCGTGAAGCCACCGAGTCCCGTGACGTCGCCTGCTCCAAAAATGCCGTCCTGAGCTTCGAGCGTTGCCGGGTTCACCTTCAACCAGCCTCGCTCGGTCTGCGGAAGTCCCGCTTCGCGCCATGCCTCTCCGTTAGGCCGGCGACCCGTGGCGACCAGTAATCGGTCGGAGCGCACCACGGCTCCTGACTTCAAATGGACGACGACCGCCGACCGTCCGCGCGAGGCTCCCATCAATGGCTGCTCGACGGAGACGCACGGATCACCGATCATCAGCATCATGCCGTCTGCCTCGAGGTGAGGCTTGAGCGCCGCTCCGGCCTCGGGTTCCTCGAGGCCGAGAAAAGTCGGTCCTGCCTCGATCACCGTCACCCTGCAGCCGAGGCGAGCGAACGCCTGACCCAGCTCGACGCCAACTGCGCCACCGCCGAGAATCGCCAGCGAGACCGGCAGCTCCGTTGGAATCGCCGCCTGGCGGTTAGTCCAATACTGAATGGTCTCGAGTCCCGGAATGGGTGGGATCGCGGCGGTACTGCCATTCGCGATCACAACTGCACGCCGCGCGATGAGCTGCTCGCGTCCCACCAGCACCGTGCGCGGATCGGCGAGCTTCCCTTCGCCTCGCACGAGCCTGGCGCCGGTTGCCTCCATCGCCGCGGCGGCCCGACTGTCATCGAGATTGCGCGCCATCCACAGCACGCGTTTTGAGACCTTGGGAAAGTCGACGTCCCATTCCACGCGCGACGCGGCGAGAACGCGAGCACGGTTTGCCTCGCTCAACGTCTCCCCCGAGCGGAGCAACGTCTTGGACGGCACACAGCCCCAGTACGGGCACTCGCCCCCGACGAGCTCTCGCTCGACGATCGCGAGCGTCAGCCCGCTGTCGCGAAGGCCAACCGCGATCGCCTCGCCGGCGACGCCACCGCCGAGACACACAACGTCAAATGTCTGAGACAACCGTCCTCCACCGTTAGGCGACACCTGTTACAGAGCTGATATAAGCGATGCACTCAGCGACTCTCCGCTTCGCGACGGATTACGCGGAGGATCTCGCGGCGTATCAGCCCGCTCCCCGGCCGAATCACGAGCCAGTACACCCGGAACTTGGCCCGTACCTCTGGCGCACACCACACGCGCGTTTCGGTACGGAGCTGACTCGTTCCGTCGTGCCGCGGTTCGACGGTGAAGTTCCAACCTGCGAGCGCGTAACCGGGTGGGGGGCCGGATGCGAAGTGTGCCGCGGACATGTCCATCCGAAGTGCGCTTCGGACTTTCCAGAACTTCCCGAGCGCACCGATGACCAGCTCCTCCGGCGCGCGCTCGGCCACGACTTTGAATCCAGCGCGCTCGAAATCAGCGAAGCGCAGCTCGGCGCGGCGCAGGCGCGACTCTGCCAGTACGTCTCGCGGAGAGCGCACGAGTGCACCGAGTATCGCTGGAACGGCGCGCGCGAAAAGAAGGACGCGCGTCACCGGACTGTTCGAGAGGTCGAATGATTTGATCGCGGCGAAGACGGTCGCGGGCTCAGCACGAACCACGGTCTGATGATGCTCCGCGACATCGTACACGGGCATGAGGGCGTCAAGGAGCATGTCCGGTCGCAGACTTCTGGTAGGGTTCCTCTGACTCCCCTCGTCGGGCTGTTAAAGCTCGCGAAGACAATATCGTCGGAGAAGGATTCCTCGAGAAGCGTCCGGCAGCGATCATCGACGGAGCTGATACCGCAAGTTCGCAAGAGCTGTTGATTTGCGAGGTAGTGTATCGTACGTGATGGGCGCCGCGGGCGGCGTCCGCCACCAGCCGCGCCCAACTCAACCTCTAAACATTCTGCCCATGTCCACCACCACGGAACCGAAAAAGCCTCGTGTGCATGTATGGCTCTGGATCGTGCAGGGATTGCTCGCCGCGGTCTTTCTCTTTACCGGTGGCTCGAAGCTGGCCACGCCTATCCAGGTCCTCGCGGCGCAGTCGCACCCCCTCTCCGGCGGGTTCATGAAGTTCATCGGCGTCTGCGAGGTGCTGGGAGCGCTGGGGCTCGTCTTGCCGGGACTGACGCACATTCGTCCGGCTCTGACCCCACTCGCTGCGGCGCTCCTCGTGATCATCATGATCGGCGCGACCGTGAGCACCGCGATCATGTTGCCATCCTTGCTCGCGCTTCCACTCGTCGTCCTGGTGCTCACGGCGTTCGTCGCCTATGGACGATGGCGGCTGGCGCCCCTCGATGGCGCCGCGCGGAACGTCACCTCCGGTAGCTCGTTAGGCACCTGACCCTGAGTGGTAGCTTGACAAACGAGCGCCGCGGTCTCATCCTCCCACTCACCTGATGACTGGAAGCACGATGAATCGCACGCCGTCCGAAATGCTGCAGGGCACCGTCGACATTCTCATTCTCCGCACCCTCGCCTGGCAAGCGATGCACGGGTACGCCATCTCGCGATGGCTCGAGAGCCGCAGCGACGGAGTGCTCTCGGTCGAAGGCGCGGCGCTCTACCAGGCGCTGCATCGCCTCGAGCGACAGAAATGGATCGTCGCCGAGTGGGGAGTATCCGAGAACAATCGGAAAGCAAAGTACTACTCACTCACGGCGGCCGGGCGAAAGCAGCTTCGCAACGAGACGTCGACGTGGATGGCGTATGCCGCCGCCGTCCACAAAGTCCTCAGCCCCGCGTAGGGGAGGGCATCGATGATCACCGGTCGCCGCTTCTTTAAGTTCCCGTGGCGCTCGCGCGCGACCATCGCACGCGACGTCGATACCGAGCTGTCGTTTCATCTCGACATGCGGATCGCCGAGCTTCGCGCGCATGGTCTCACCGAAGAGGCCGCACGCCAGCAGGCGATGGCTGAATTTGGAGATCTCAATTTCACGCGCGCCTACTGCCGGCGACAGGACGAGAGCTCCGAGCGCGAAGACCGACGCGCCGACCGACTGGCTGAGTGGCGGCAAGACGTGATCTACGCAGCGAGAACACTCCGTCGGAGTCCGGCCTTTGCCATCGTGTCACTTCTGACGCTGGCGATTGCCATCGGCGCGAACACCGCCGTGTTCACTGTCTCGCGCGCTGTGCTGTTGCAACCGCTCCCGTACGCAGACGCGGATCGTGTCTATCGAATCTCGTCCAGTTGGCCGGGACATCCAACTGATCAAGTCCCGCTCTCGCCCGCCGATTTCGCCGACTTTCAGAAAATACAGACCAGCTTCACCGACCTTGGCGCCATCGTGCCGAGCGGACCAGTCATCTGGCGACCGACATCCGGCGACCCAACATCACTCGACGCGCTCGACGTCGGCGCGAATATCTTCACCATCCTTGGCACGCCAGCGCTGCTCGGGCGGCCGTTCGTGTCGGGTGATGAAGTCCCTGGCAATGATCACAAGGTCGTGCTGTCGTTCGATTGTTGGCGGCGCGATTTCGGCGGTGACACGACCGTGGTCGGTCGTTCGATTGAGCTCAGCGGCGCATCGTATCGAGTGATTGGCGTTATGCCGCCCGGCTTCCTGATCGGACGGCACGAGGACGTGTGGCTTCCGTACGATCAAGCTGGTACCATCAAGGACGTCATTCGCGCACGCAAACAGCACTACGTCCATGTCGTCGGCCGACTGAAGGCTGGTGTATCGCCGGTACATGCGGTCGGCGACTTGCGCGCGATTGCTGCGCGGCTCGCGCTGCAGTACCCGGAGGCTGATAGCGCCCGGAGCGCGAACATGCGCCCAGTGCGCGACATCATCGCTGGCGATCTCCGTCCGGCGCTGCTGTTGTTGCAAGGTGCCGTCGCACTCGTGCTGCTCATCGCGTGCGCGAATCTCGCGAACCTGGCTCTCTCGCGCACGATGGGCCGGCGTCGCGAGCTGGCGACACGTGCCGCACTCGGGGCTGGCCGTGCGCGACTGGTGCGACAGCTGGTGACGGAGTCCATGTTGTTGTCCATCGCTGGAGGCACGTTAGGCATCGGTCTCGCGATGGCGTCGACACGATTGTTGTTGTCGCTCAATCCAACGACGCTGCCGCCGATGTTCCATGTGCGCGTCGATGGTGGCGTCCTCGCGTTCAGCTTCGTGGTCTCCGTCGTAACCGGTCTGCTCTTTGGCTTGCTGCCGGCACTCGACGCCTCGCGCGGAAACCTTCATGAGTCTCTGAAGGACGGCTGTCGGGGGAGTAGCGGTGGTCGAGCGAGCGCCCGCGTTCGTCGAGGTCTCGTCGTCGCACAGGTCGCACTCGCTCTGATGCTGCTCACTGGCGCCGGGCTCCTTATTCGGAGCTTCGCTGAGCTCACCCGCGTCACGCTCGGCTACGATCCCAACGGAGTCGTGACCGCGGAACTCCGTGCGGCCGGCGATCAATACGATGACCCTGTTCGCGTCAACGCGTTTTATGATGGCGTGACTGACGAGCTGTCGCGCGCGCCGGGGGTGACGGCCGTCGGCGCCGTGAGTGACCTGCCAACACGCGGCGGATCAGGAACATCGCTTCGCATCGAGGGCGAGCAGAACGACGAGGCGCGATTGCCCGACCTCATGTATCTCAGTGTACGTGGCGATTTCTTCAAGGCACTGCGTATTCCCATCCTCGCCGGTCGAGCCTACGACGGGCGCGATCGGCCTGATATGCCAGAGACGGCGATCATCAATGAAACAGCGGCCAGGCGCTATTTCCCCAAAGGTGATGCGATCGGTCGTCGTATCAGGATCGGGCCGGATCCGCACGGCACGTGGATGACCATCGTCGGCGTGGCAGGCGACTTCCGTTCTGACGGGCTCGCTACGCCCCCCAAGCCGACGCTCTATGCGAATCACCGACACGAAGCATGGATGCGGTCGATGTCGCTCGTGATGCGTACATCGCGCAGCGCAACTGACGCCGGAGCCTTGATCCGTCGCGCCGTTCGCGCGCAAGATCGATCACTTGCCGTTCGCGATGTGCAAACACTCGACGATGTCGTTGGCGGTAGCCTGGCGTCGCGTCGATTTGCGCTCGGCCTGGCGATGAGCTTTGCCTTCATCGCGCTCACGCTCGCCGCCATCGGCATCTACGGCGTTCTCGCCTACAATGTCGGGAATCGCACGCGCGAGTTCGGGGTTCGCATCGCACTCGGCGCGTCCTCGTTCCGCGTGGTGTCGTTGGTGGTGCGGCACGGTGTGCTGGCAGCACTCGTGGGGATCTTCGCCGGTCTCGTTGGCGCAATGCTCGGAGCGCGACTACTGAGTGGCATGTTATTCGGCGTCGCGCCACTCGATGCGCGCACGTACGCGTCGGTTGTCCTGCTGGTGTTCCTGGTTTCCATGATCGCGTGCATCGTGCCGGCACTTCGCGCGACGCGCGTGGACCCGCTGACGAGTATGCGGGCGGACTGAGTTGCTGGAGTCGGCGTCGCCGCGCATTATCTACACGTCGTGCAGTCTCGACGAACCGTGACCCGATCTTCCATGCTTCGACCTCTGATCCATACGGCCGGCGGCGCGCTCATGGCGCTCGCGCTTGGCTGCGGATCGTCGCACGACGCGACGACGGAACCCGAGGGTCCACCGGTTCATTTCGTTGGTCAGATCCTCCTCGGCACCGGTGCGTCCGCTGTCCCGGCGCTCCGCGTCACCGTCCGTTCGACCGCCGATCCCACTCGGCATGCCGCCAGTGCCAACGCGGATGCGACGGGCGCCTTCGCGCTCGACGCGCCAATCGGATCGTGGGGTGCACTCGATCTCATCGTCGATGCGGTACCTGGCACACGGCGCCTCGTTCACCCGCTCCTCACGCACGCGACACCCGACGTCGCCGCCGGTTTGCTCTCGCGGCCGCTCGTTGTGCCCGAGTCAGCGACATTCGCATCCGCGGACTTCGGCACGAGGACAATTCCGTTCAGCACGCGCGACGCGTTCGCGGCCGTATGCACCGATACGTCCAACGCGAACTGCAACAGCTTCTATCCGTCGAGCTGGCGCTCGCGCACCCCCGAGCTGTGGCCCGTCACCGATCTGCCCGTTCCCGTCGCGTTCAATCGCGCCGCGTCCACCGGTACCGTCACGGATGCCGACTCCATCGCCGTCTGGCAGATCATCGGCAAGATGCAGAACGACCTTGGCCGGCCACTCTTCCGGCCCGCGACGTTCGAGTCCCTCGCCCCACCTAACGATTCAGGTTACTCGCGCGGCGCGGTGCTCATCTCCATCGACAACACGCTTGCGCCGACCGCGGGCTACACGAACTGGTTCTACGATGGGCAGGGCAACATTTTCCAGGCGAGGACGCGCGTCGGCTCCGAGTCGGCGCTTGCTCGCCCCGGTCTCATAACTCACGAGCTTCTTCACGCACTCGGCTTTCACCACACCTGTGCGTGGCCGAGCGTAATGGGCGGATACGGCTGTGCGCTCCTCGCAGGCGCGTCGATCCAGGACGCTGCCGCCTTCAATCTCGCATTTGCCCTGCGTGCCACGATCCTCAATCAACCGCCGAGCACCACGCTCGGCGACGTCTTGTTCGGCGAGCAGCAGCTGGAGACGTCGCTCGTGGCATCGCGGGTGCCCGCAGCCACTCGTGTTTCGGTTCCATTCGCTCCGGCGGACGATCGGACAGTGCTCGTGAATGGTCGCCCGTCCGTACGAGAGGGAGCGCCCTGAGTTAGCGAGCCGTAACCCGCGGCTTGTCGAAGGCGCTTCTGGCAGTATCGCTCGACCATCGCTGTCAAATTTGCCGCCGAGACTCGCCGCCATTTGTCAATCTGGCCGATCTCTCCGGCACCTCCTCTGCCTCTCGGGTTCGCGGCGCGAACGCGAGCAATCGCTATCGCCCTCGTTAGCTCTTGAGGCTTTCCGCCAACTGGCGGCCATCAACCAACCAATTGGAGGAGACAACAATGATTACCACTCGCTCTCTGAACCCGACCCTCGATCGGATGATGTCGCTCAACCGTGTGCTCGATCAAGCGATCAATGGCACGTGGCAAGGCGACTCAGCGAACCGTGTTTGGGTGCCGGCGCTCGATATCGTCGAGAAGCGCGATGCCTATGTCATTGTCGCCGAACTGCCCGGCGTGAGTCAGTCGAACGTGGAATTGAGCTTCGAGCAGAACGTGCTCACGATCCGCGGCCAGAAGAGCCCATCTCTGGATGCCGCGAAGGACGGCGAGCTTCGCGTCTATACAGCCGAGCGGATTGCTGGCACCTTCGAGCGCGCGATTCGGCTCCCGGAATTCGTGGATAGCGAGAAGATCGCGGCGGATCTTCGCGACGGTTTGCTCACCGTGACGATTCCCAAGGCAACGGCCGCGCAGCCGCGGAAAATCGAGATCAAGGCCTCCGGCGAGACGCGCGCGCTGAACGCCTAGACGGATCGACGTTCGGGTACGCCATCACTCTGGCGCGACGTGGCCCGCCGCGCCAGAGTTCCGCGTGCCTAACGTCGAAGGAATTACCTGACCCTCAATCATATCGAGGCCCGGCATGAAAGAACCGAATGACCGCTTTGCCGCCTCGCGTCTCCGGGCCCGGGTGCTCGAGCACGCGCGGAGCGTGGAAGGTCGTACTCATTACCGACTAAAATTCCCAGCGGAGGAGTATGCTGGTGTCCTCACGCTTCTCTCGGACATGGTCGCGAATGGGTCGGTACTCCCCGAGGAGGCGGACCGTCAATACGTCGCGTTCGTGTGTCGTACTGTCTCGTCGCTGATGGACCGCGCCGGGGTCATTGGGCCCAGCTCCCTGTTCGAGTCTCAAACTTGACCCGTCGCCAGGTCGCGCAACATTCAACGCTGCCGAAGCCCGTCGTAATTGTCGGGGTGTAGCCGCACTTCGTGCTGGCACTGTAGCGTCGCCATGCGATCGAGTAGTTCCTCAAACTGCTCCGTGGGAATATCCCGGAGCATCGGACCGAGGCGTCGCGCCAGTTCGCGTTTGAAGAGCTCTTTGCACTCTGCCAGGCGTCCATCCATACCAGCTTCCAATGCGCGTTTGATGCCGTCACGCCTCGGCCTAACGCAACACATCTCACTCCCACGCGGTGATTACTGTCACCTCTGGTGAATGACGGACCAGAGCACGCCAAAGCGATCGCGCACCTGACTGAATCGCGTCGCAAAGAACGTTTCGGCGAGCGGCATGGTGACCTGTCCGCCGTCGGCGAGCGCCGCATGCACACGCTCGGCCTCTTCGGTGGAGTCGACGCCGAGATACATGTACGAGCTGCGGATCGGCTTGAAGTGTTCCGCGGGCACATCGTTGCCGAGGAGCGTCGTGCCGGCGATCGCGAGGCGCGCGTGAATGACCGCGTCGGTCGCATTGGGCGGCGCGTTAGGCATCTCGCGCTGGGTCATCATCATCTCGATGTGACCGCCGAGGTGCTTTTCGTAATACCGAAACGCCTCGGCGCAATTGCCGCCGAAGTTGAGTTGGGTGAAGAGGTGCACGATGCGTCCCTACAGCTGAATCTCAGTGATCTCGGCCTCGACCGGTCTTCTCCTGCAATTCGTCGATTTTCTTCGACGCTTCGGCCTTGGTCAACGAGTCGTCGACCGGTTCGCCTGCCTCCTGAGCAAGCGTGTGCAGGTAGGAGGCTTGCGGCCCCGTCATGCTTTCATCTCCAGTCTTCCACTGGTCGGGGTCCTTTCGCGCCGATGGCGACTGCTCCGGTTGTTCGGACTGCTTTTTTTTCATCAGCTCCTCCATGTGTGATGGGGTCAACTGCACGAGTCTCCTGTGCGTCGCTAGGAGGAGCAGGATGCATGCCGAACAAATGCCGAATGAGCATCGACGTGCGAGCGGTGATCCGGCGGCTAGAAGCCCATCCGCCACCGCAACCGCATCCACAGGCTCGGCGTTTCACGCATGGCGCGGTACAATGATCGTCTTCCCCGGACGCCGCTCGGTCGGGTTGAAGGCGGCGACGGCATCGTCGAGGGTCGAGACGGTGCCGATGTTGGTACGCAGTCGTCCGTCCCGCACCCGCAGGACGATCTCGCTCAATTGGGCACGATCCGACTCGACAACGAAGTCGATCGCCAGACCGTCGGTGGGGCGTGCGGCGCTCGGCCCGATGACGGACACCAGCGTCCCTCCGGCTCGAACGAGGCGCGCGGACCGCTTCCCGATGTCGCCGCCGATGAGATCGAACACCAGATCGACGGCGCCGACGTCTTCCAGGGCGTCCTTCCCGAGGTCGACGAACTCCTGCGCGCCGAAGTCGAGCGCCTTCTGACGGTCCGCGGCGCGCCCGGTGCCGATGACGTAGGCGCCCGCCGATCTTGCGAGTTGCGTCACGATCGACCCGACTGCACCGGCCGCGCCGTGCGCGATGACACTCTGCCCTGCGCGAAGGCGACCGTGTTCGAACAGTCCCTGCCATGCCGTTAGGCCCGAGATCGGCAGGCTCGCGCCGACGGTGAAATCGACGTCGCCCGGGAGCGGCGCGAGGTTTCGTGCCTCGATCGCCACATACTCGGCCAGAGTGCCATCGCGATACCAGTCCGCGAGGCCGAACACGCGCTGTCCGATCGACAGCCCCGTCGTGCCATAGCCGAGCGCAGTGACCACTCCAGCCAACTCGTGCCCGGGGATCGTAGGTGTTCGGTCACGGTTGACGCGATCGGTCCAGGTCGAAGGCCACGTCAACTCGGTTCCGACGAATCCCGACGCATGAACCTGAACGACGACGTCGTTTATCGCTGCCTTCGGTTCGGGCCGCTGCACCAGCTTCATTCCGGCCGTTCCCGCAGTCTGGTCCGTCACCACTATCGCCTTCATCGTCCACATCCTTGTGCTTGACATGTCGTCAACTTTCGACCGCTACAACTCCTGCCGGTCGAAGACCCACACGGCGCCCGCGGTTCCCAACACGATTGCGGCGATCGCCGAGGCCAGCGGCCAGCCTAACGACAATGCGTGGCCCATGAGGGCATCACGCATCGCCGGTACCAGCCCGGCGAAGCTGTAGCGCGCTGCCGGTCCCCAGTTCGAGAGCAGCAGCGCGAAGAGGTAGAAGCCGAGTCCGGCCCCCGCCGCCGCGCCGCGCGACCTGAACGCGGCCGAGAAGAGCGTCATCACCACGACGAGCAGTGAGGCGTAGAGAAGCCACAGTGCTACCGTGGTCATCACTGGCGCGATCGTCACGCCGGTGAAGATCACCGATGTCACGCCGACGCAAGCAGCCGTACCTAACGCCGTGGCCGCCACGAGGAGGAGGAATTGTGAGAGGAGCTTCGCCACGACGAACGCACCGCGCGACAGCGGCTTCGTCAGCACGAGGGTCGCCGTGCCCGAGGAGCGCTCGCCGGAAATGACCCCAGCTCCGGCGATGATGATAGCGATGAGTATGAACTGATCGAGGTTCTTGATGAACTGCCCGAACGCGTCGAGCGCAGTCGGCGGCGGAAGCTGCACCACCACGCCTCGCTGCGCGGCGGTCACCGATTTCACCAGGGCAGGCGTGATCGCGGCGATAATCGGGCTGGACACGCCCAGGAACAGCAGCATCCCGGGGATCACCCACAACCGCCACGTCCGGCGGATCTCGGTCAGCTCTTTGCGCAGGAAAGGGGCAAAGCCAGTCATCGGCCACCATCCACGAGCTCGACGAATACGTCTTCGAGGCTCGCCTCGTCGATCTCGAATCGGCGGAGCGCCGCGCCGGTCGCGGCAATTGCCGAAGGAATCTCTCGTTGTGCGGTTTCGAGATCCGACACGGTCATGTGCAGCGATCGCTCTCGAGTGTCGATTGTCTTGAGCCATGCGCGCCCCGCCAATGCGCGCGCAACCTCGGCGGCATCGGCATCGCTCTCCAACTCCACGACGAGCTGTTTCGCGGTCGCGCGCGAGGTCAGCTCGGCGATGCCGGCGCTGGCGACGACGCGACCACGTTCGAGGATCGCCACGGCGTCGCATACGCGCTCCACATCCGCGAGGATGTGGCTCGAGAAGAAGACCGTCGTGCGACCGCGCAGCGATGCGACCATTTCCAGCACTTCCCGCCGCCCGATCGGGTCGAGCGCGCTCGTCGGTTCGTCGAGCATGAGCAGGCTCGGTCCGTTGATCAGCGCCTGAGCGAGGCCGAGACGCTGCGTCATTCCGCGCGAGAAGCCGCCGACGCGCGCAGTCGCGGAGGCAAGACCTGCCATCTCCAACAGCGCATCCGCACGCGTGCGGACGGTCGCGGAGTCGAGCCCGAAGAGTCGGCCCGCGAACTCCAGCGATTCTCGCGCGGTCATCCATGGATAGAAGCCGGGGACGTCGGGGAGGAAACCGATCCGCTGACGCACCGCCTCACTCGCGCGCGTCACATCGTGCCCGAGCACCTGGGCAGTGCCCGCGGTGGGGCGGGCGAGTCCGGCGAGGATACGCAGCGCGGTGGTCTTGCCCGCGCCATTGCGACCGAGAAAGCCGAAGACGACGCCCGGCTGGACGACGAGATCGACGTGGTCGAGCGCGATCGTCGGGCCGAACGATTTGCTCAGGCCACGGAGCTCGATCGCGGGCGCGCCGCCGGTAGTCTCGGTCAATGGATCGTCGGTTGCTCGTTAGGCCGACGACGAGTCATTCATCGCCGTCGCGGGGTCCATACAGCGCATCGACGGCCCGCCGCGCTGCGTCCTCGCGCGCGGCCTTCACTCCCGAAGTGGGCACATCCACCGTCGAGGGCGGGCGTCCGGCGGCGAGGTACGCGATCGCTCCCGGGAGGCCCAACAAGACGATGACGAGCGCCCAGACCCATTTCCTGCCACCGCGCGCGGCGCCACGTCTCGTGAGGTCCACGAGCGCGTACAGCTGCATCGCGAGCTGTACCACGACGAGTACGAGTAGCGCGGCAGCGACACGAGAGGAAACTTCGAGAAGCCGGGCGAGCGAGTCCAGCATGGATGAACCTCCTGCCGAGCACGACCGACAACGAATATGTAGCGAATGAGCTGTTTATTCGAGGAGCGAGCTAACGATTTCACTCGCACATGGTCTCGCTCAGACACACTGCTCTGTCCTCCGGTGCAGCGCCGAGTTCAGGATGTCCAGAGCACTCGCGACTTGACGATTCTCCACTCGCCTCCGCGGCGATGCAGCACGTAAACGCGGCCTACTACGTCCCCCCAATGCC
Source organism: Gemmatimonadaceae bacterium (assembly GCA_036493735.1). Taxonomy (GTDB): domain Bacteria; phylum Gemmatimonadota; class Gemmatimonadetes; order Gemmatimonadales; family Gemmatimonadaceae; genus AG2. The sequence goes on along the minus strand of DASXPH010000145.1, from coordinate 35,967 downwards.
ATGACTGCCCTACGTAGGCGATGGCCCAGAGCCGATCGCGGCTCAACCCAATACGCGAAAGCGAAACGATTCCTGTTCCGTTGGGATAGGCAGCACGAAATTCAGTCCAGCCCGACGCGTGCCGGTGCGAGAGGGAGAAGAATTGCGCGAGCGTGGAATCGTCGAGGAGCTGAATGTGAGCGCGCGTGTGGGGAAATGGGAGACCGGGCTCCGTACCCGCCGCTGCGCCAGACGCTATCATCGCCGCCATGATGGACGATGTGTCGGCGGTCCGAACGCGGAAATCAGTCCGTGCGTCGGCCGACAACTGTGGGAAGCTGTCGCGCAGCCATTCATTCGTGGAGCTCCACATGGTCGTATCGCCGACAACGTGTTGCAGGGGCACGAAGTGGTCGTAGAGCATTACATCCTTGAGCACGACAGAGCCGCTGTCCATCGGTTGTGTGTAGGCCGAGTCGATGCGCGCTCGATACACATCTCGTTCGATCGCGAGGCGACGCGATGCGAGAAGGCGGCTACCTCCCGCGAAGAGAAAGGGCATCAACACGATGGCCGCGAGCGTCGCTAGCAGAACTATGAACGACGGCGCCTGAAAGAGACGTGACGGTGGTAGCCGCGGCGGTCGCATGGCTCAAGGCTACGAATCGACGATCACCCGCACCATTGGCGCGCTGATGAGCACTTCGTTACGATTTCGTGATGCGATCCGCCAGAATACGAGCATTGGTGATCGGTAGTGCGCTACTGACGTTCACTGTCAGAGCAAGCGCGCAAGTGCCCGCGTCGAATCCAGTCGAGGACCAATTCGAATATGCGAGGGCGGCCACCGACAGCACGACGCTCGTGGTGCTTGGTGTCGAGCATTCTGCACAGCTCGCAGGCCGAACGTACCATCCGGGGTATCTGCGGGCATTCATCGACCGCGTGCATCCCGCCGCCATCTGCGTCGAACGGTCGCCGGACGAGTTCGCGCGAGGAGACTACTATGAGTTCACGTATGAGGTCCAGCACATCGCCGTCCCGTACGCACGAGCGCACGGCATCGATCTCTGTCCGGTAGACTGGCTGCCGAGCCGCGATGACGAACGTCTTGCCTTCGGACGACTCGAGGTCGTTGAACTGCCACCCGTACGCGCGCGACGCGACTTCCAAGGCTTTCTGGTATTGGACAGCGCTTCGCTGCGTCGCTCCCTCTTCTTCGCGGATTCGGTCCCGGACCGCGATGTCGCGAAGCGGTTCTATGACCGTCCGCGCGTGAGTGGCTGGTCGGATTTCCCGCGCCGCCTCGGGCTCTATCGCACGTTCATGCAAGCGATGCGCGTCCGTGCTGCGCTGAATGCTCACGAGGGCCGGCCGGTGCTCGTGGTGATCGGCTCGATGCACAAGGATGACATCGAGCAGACACTCGCTCAGGATGGCAGCCTTCGAATCGCGCAACCCTCGTCCTATGGTCTACCTTCGGCTGACGAGGCGGGCGCGCGTCTCGAGGACGTGGACCTGGCTGCGATCTTGTCGTTCAACTTGTTAGGCGTCCAGCCGCTAGAAGGACCGGTCGATTGGCGGTGGGTCGGCGATGTCCTCGAGCGTTTCGCGCGCCGACACCCGAATGCTCCCGAGCTGTCGCTTCTGCGAGAGCGCTATGCGGTGCTCGGCCGGCGTGTGCAGCCTGCTGACGCCGCCGCCGCGTACGAGCGCCTGGCATCATCCACCGACTCCACTGCTCATTTCACCTTCACTGGGGTCGAGGATCGCCGCCGCCTCGACTCGTACTTCGATCCGTTCGGCAATCTCGACGTCCATCAACGCGCGCTCGTGGAGGCAGCGCGTGAGTGGTCTTGTGGAGGCCAGCCAGAGCGCGCCGCGCAGGTTCGAAAGAGGCTGACGTCCAGCGGCGCATGGTCTCCTCTTCGCGTCGCGCAACTGGCAGCGTACTGGGACCGCTACATAGCGCCATGCGCGAAGGCGTTGGCGCGTTGAATCATTCCGCGCGCAGCGCCAACAACGGATCACTCGTGGCCGCGCGGCGGGCAGGCACGCAGCACGCGATCGCCGCGACCACCACGATTACCGCCGTAACAGTGCCGTACACGACGACGTCCGTGGCAGCGACCTCGTAGAGGAGCGAACGAAGTGCGGAGTTCACGCCGAGCGAGATCACGAGACCGATTCCGCCTCCGGCGCCGACCAACGCCACGCCCTCGCCGACGACGACACGCAGCAACGCGGCCGGCGGCGCGCCGATCGCGGCACGGATGCCGAACTCGCGGCGGCGGTTCGCGACGTACAGCGACATGACGCCATAGAGTCCGCAGGCGGCCAGCACCACCGCGAGCGCAGCAAAGATCGAGAGCAGCAATTCCATCATCCGCTGCGTGGCGAGTGAGGTCGAGATCGCGGCGGTGATCGCGTGAGGGCTGTCGATCGGGACAGCGGGATCCACGGATGCCACGCTGCGGCGCACCTCACTCACGACACTCACGGGGTCGAGGTCGGAACGCACCACCAATGTGGGTCGGCTGCCGCCGTACTGCGCGTACGGGAAGTACGTATGTGGCCGCGCTGCCTCGGCGACGCCCTCATCCCGGACGCTTGCAACGACACCAACGATCGTTCGCCACGTGGTATCGCCAGTCATCCGGATGCGCTTTCCGATCGCGTCCGTCGGCTTCCAGTAATGTGACGCGAGGGCGCGATCGACGACGACGACGGGAGGCGCGTTCAGGCGATCGCCCTCCGTGAAATCGCGGCCCGCGAGGAGCGGGATGCGAAGCGTTCGGAAGAGTCCCGGGCTTGCCGAGTACTGCACCGTCTGGAGCACCGGCGCATCCGACGACAGCGCTTGCCCCTCCACGATGAAGCCATCGGTGTTCACGTCGTTCACGTACATTGCCGGAAACATCACGGCCGCCTCGCGGATATCGCGAGTGGATGACACCGCCCGCACCACCTGGTCCACGAAGGCGTAGGATCGCGACGCATTGTTCATCCCGTAGCGCTGCGGTGGCAACGGCATCGTGATGGACATGACGTGCGTCGCATCGAAACCAAGATTCGTCGTCAGCAGTCGGCGAAAACTCTTCAGCATGAGTCCTGCGCCGATGAGCAGGACGAATGAGAGGGCGACCTGGCCGGCAACGAGCACGTTGTTCGCGATGCGGGTGCTCCGGCCGACAGAGGACTTCTGTTCCGACAGTGCATCGCTCAGGGCACGGCTGCCGCGCGCCGCGGATGGCACGAGGCCGAAGATGAGGCCCGACAGGATGCTGACGCCGATCGCAAAGAGCAGCACGCGAAGGTCCACGCCGACCTCCTCGATGCGCGGCAGCAACGCGAGCGAGGAATGCGTGAAGCTTCGCACGAGTGCGTAAGCACCGAATACGCCGATGGCTCCGCCCACGGACGCGAGCAGGAGGCTTTCGGTAATCGTGAGAACGAGCAGCCTTCCTCGTGATGCGCCAAGAGCGGCACGCACCGCGATCTCGCGACGGCGTCCAAGGCTGCGCGTGCCAAGCAGCGTCGCCACGTTCGCCACGGCGATCAGCAGGATGAGTAGGACCCCTGCCTCCAATACGAGCAATGGCCGAGTAACGGCGCCGGCGATGGCCGTCCGCAGCGGCGTCACCATCACGCGCATGCTGGTCCGTTCCGGCGTCGTGCCCGACAGGATCTCTGGAGTGCGGCGGGCCCAGTCCCACATGAGCAGCGTCGCCTGACGAGTCGCCTGGTCCGCTGACACGCCATCGCGCAGCCGCGCCAGTCCGGTGAGGAAATTCGGGTGCGCCCGAGTCGGATCGAGCCCGAGCGGCACGTAAAGTTGTACGTCGGGTTTAGGGAACGCGAAACCCGACGGCATCACGCCGATGACGTGAAGCGGCCGCCCGTTCACGTCGATGGTCTGCTTGAGCGCTGCCCGCGACCCACCGAAGTGCGACTGCCAGAACCCGTACGACAACACGACAACGTTGGCGTTCCCCGGACGGTCGTCGTCCCGCCCGATGGCGCGTCCTGCCGCGGGCAGGACGCCGAGTAGCTTGAAAAAGTCGCCGGTCACGATCTCCGCGATGACACGTTCGGCTTGACCAGCCTGGTCGAGCGTCAGGCCCGTGCGGGCGTGCGCGGCGAACGATTCGAAGCTGCTCGAGCCGAGATACATCGCGGCGTTTTGCTGGGAGAGCGTCCAGCGGTCGAGCTTCTTCTCCGGGTAGGACTGCATCACTTCGACGAGTCGGTCGGCCCGTGGATAGGGCAGGGGCCGCAGAACGATGCCGTCGACGAGGGTGAACATCGCCGTTGCGGTCGCGATGCCAAGCGCCAGCGTGAGTATCACGGCGATGGTGAACAGTGGGCGCCGGGAAAACGACCGAATGGCGAAGCGCGTGTCCTGCAGCACGGTCTCGGCGAGCATGAATCGCTTCTCCGGATGAGCGGTGAATGCCCGGTTCGACCATCCAGCCGTCGGAAAAGTTGAAGCGCTTTGCGGACAATCTTCCGACGTCTTCGGCCATGCGATACTAATCCGGTGAATCGATCATAATTAGTTGGACGAAATCCAGCGCTCTGACCCCGACTCTTCGAGACACATGGAAATGTCTAACAGAGCGACGTATCTCGTGATCTTCGAAGGCTACGCGGACTGGGAGCCCGCCAACGCACTCGCTGAGCTGAGAAGATGGGGGAAACGCGACGTCAGGACCGTCGCGTTCACGAGCGCGCCAGTGGTCTCGATGGCTGGTTTACGAGTGCTGCCGGATACGGAGCTCGCACGTGTGCGCCCTGAGGACGTCGAGCTTCTCCTGATTCCTGGGGGAGATCTCTGGCAGTCTGGCGACTATCCGCGCGAGGAACTGGCCGCGCTCATCAAAGCGCTCGTCAGTGCCGAGACTCCCGTTGCTGCCATTTGCGCTGGAACGCTCGTCCTCGCCCGCATCGGGTTACTCGATGGCCGTCGACATACGAGTAACGCGCTCGAATATCTGACAAAATATGGCGAGCCTTATCGCGGGACGAGCAATTACGAAGACGCGCCGGCCGTCCGCGACCGCCATGTGATCACCGCGAGCGGCCTCGCCCCAGTCGATTTTGCGCGCGCGATCTTCGCAGAGTTGAGCATCTTCTCGGCGACGAACGAGGCGCAATGGTTCGAGATGTTCAAGTACGGGAGAATTCCCGATGGGATTCCCACGACCTAACGGCTGCTCGGGGACGCGTTCCAACCGCTGACACCGCACGCGACGGTGAGCTTCGCGCTCAGCGCGGCGATTCGACGAACATGATGAATCCGTCGAGGCACCCGGCCCAACCGGCTTCGTGGCCGCGGCGCCGCTCTGCATTCTCTATTCGCTCGTGCAGCACGACGATCTCCGTGGACTCACCCTGGCGCGGTTCGAAGGTGACCGTCACGCGTTCCGCGAGTCCCTCGTGCGGTTCGCCGTCGAGCCGCCAACTGTAGACCAGCCGGTGGGGCGGATCGATCGCTTCGAACGTGCCGCGAATCCAGATGAGACGACCGTCCGGGAACTGATTCGCGATGCCGTACTCGCCGCCCACGCGCAAGTCGATGCGCGCTTCGGGACAGGTAACGCCCGCTGGACCCCACCACTGGCTGACCTGTCTGGGATCGGTCCACGCCGCGAACGCACGCTCCGGCGTCACCCGTACGATGCGGCTGATGCGGAGACTCGAATTGTCGGCGCGCTCAGGATTCGACATACCGCGCGAAGGAATCCAGTGTGGTGTCCCAGAAGTGACGATACTGGGCGAGCCACGCGTCGGCGCCGCGCAACGCATCCGGAGCGAGCGCGCACTGATGCACGCGCCCATCCACCGTGCGATGGATGAGACGCGCCCGCTCGAGCACCCGAATGTGCCGCGAGACGGCGGGCAACGATAAGGAAAATGGTTCGGCGAGCTCGGTCACCATCGCCGGCGACCTGGCGAGGCGAGCGAGCAGCTTGCGGCGCGTCTGATCGCCGAGCGCGCGAAAGACGAGATCGAGCTGCCGTGGACCCGGAAGGGGCTGGCGGCGGCGTGTGCGTCTTGGCATGAGTCGGAATGTTAAACTCTCTTGTTAAATATGCAATCGTAAACAATATTGTTAACTATCGGCGCGCCGCCGCGCGGGTTCGTCCCCTTACCCTGAGGCGTCACGATGACTGCCCACGATCCATCAAGACGCGAGTTCACGCACGCCCTGACGCTTGCGACGATCGGCGCCGCGTTCGGGGTCGCTCCAACCCGGCAGCATGACGCGGACGTCAGCCGGAATGCCGAAGCCATCCATCAGGTGATCCATTTCAACGTGCCGCCGGCGCGGGTGTACAACACGCTCATGGACCCGCGCGAGTTCATGGCAATCATGAAGTTCAGCACCGTTCCAGACGCGCCGGAGCCCACAATCGAAGGCAACGTCGGCGGCACCTTCGCGCTCTTCGGCGGCCACATTCTGGGGCGCCATATCGAGCTCGTTCCGGGTACGCGCGTCGTGCAGGCCTGGCGCACCTCGGGCTGGCCGGTGGGACTCTACTCGATTGCCCGTTTCGAGTTGGCTTCCGCCGACGGAGGAACGAAGCTCAGCTTTGACCACACGGGATTCCCGAAGGGCGATGGAGCGCATCTCGCCAACGGCTGGTACCTGAACTATTGGACGCCGATGGAGAAGCACTTCGCTGGGCGTTGATCCGTCGAGCGCGCTCGCGTTCTTGCGAGAGAAATGGAAGTAGCGCCGTCACATCGCATCATCGCCAGCCCAGTGCGGGCGCGACATGCGTGAGGATCGATTCGATCACGTGCGCATTGTATTCGACGCCTAACGTGTTGGGCACAGTCAGAAGGAGCGTATCCGCTTCGGCGATCGCCTCGTCCCCCCTCAGCTCTTCGACCAACACGTCTGGCTCGGCGGCATAGGAGCGACCAAACACGGCCCGCATGTTATCGATGTTTCCAATTTGATCGCTGCGTTCATCGTGACCGAAGTAGGCGCGGTCGCGGTCGTTCATCAATGCGAAGATCGATCGCGACACCGAAACGCGCGGCTCGCGTGTATGCCCAGCCTCGGTCCACGCTTGCCGGAAGACGCGGATCTGGCGAGCCTGCTGGACGTGAAAGGGCTCGCCCGACTCGTCCGCTTTGAGCGTGGAGCTTTGCAGGTTCATCCCATGCTGCGCGGCCCAGATCGCAGTCGCATTCGACGCTGAGCCCCACCAGATACGATCGCGCAGTCCCGGTGAATGCGGCTCGAGCCGAAGCAGCCCGGGCGGGTTCGGGAACATCGGCCTCGGATTGGGCCGCGCGAATCCATTCCCCTTCAGCAGCTCGAGAAAAACCTCGGCATGACGACGGCCGAGGTCCGCATCAGTGCCGCCTTCTGGCGGCACGTAGCCGAAGTGACGCCACCCTTCGATGACCTGCTCCGGCGAGCCGCGGCTGATCCCGAGCTGGAGCCGACCGTTGCTGATCACGTCGGCCGCGCCCGCGTCTTCGATCATGTAGAACGGATTCTCGTACCGCATGTCGATGACGGCCGTTCCGATCTCGATGCGGCTCGTCCTGGCGCCGACGGCGGCAAGAAGCGGGAAGGGGGACGCGAGCTGCTGCGCAAAGTGATGGACGCGAAAGTATGCGCCATCCGCGCCGAGCTCCTCGGCCGCCTCGGCCAGCTCGATCGACTGCTGTAGCACATCGCGCGCGGTGCGCGCGGCTGATTGGCGTGATGCACTCCAATGACCAAAGGACAGAAAGCCGATCTTCTTCATTCGCGCTCGAGTGAATGCCCGGGATCTAGAGTCCGTTCTGTTAGCAGGTCGGCGCGAATTCGTTGATTGCCTTGACCAAATCTTCCGAGTCGATGGGCTTCGCCAAATGCGTCGCGAACCCTGCGGCCTGACTGTGACGCAAGTCCAGCGGTGGATTGTAGCCGCTGAGGGCGATCAGCACGGGTGCCGTTGGGCCGAGCCTGGCGCGAAGTTCGGCGGCCAACGCGTAGCCATCCATCATCGGGAGGCCGATGTCGAGCAGCGCGATCTCTGGTCGGAACGCTTCGGCCGTGGCGAGTGCATTCAACGGATGCCGCTCCGCGCGAACGTCGTATCCGAGCACTCTCAGGAGACGCGTGAGGCCATCGGCCACGGTGGGGTGATCTTCAACGAGCAGAACACGCCTTCTTCGAGCTTCGTCGTCACTCGGCGATGCGCGCTCGTCCGAGGACGCGGTCGACCATCTGGAATCCGGAGCGGCCGCGGGGAGCAGTACGCTAAACTCCGTCCCGAGACCCGGTCCCTCGCTATGCACCGTCACTGTTCCGCCGTGAAGCTCGGTGAGCGCGCGCACCAGTGAGAGTCCCAGGCCGAGCCCACCCTCGGCGCGGTCGGCGCCGCGAGGTCCCTGCACGAAGATCTCGAACATCCTGGGAAGCAGCGAGGGCTCGATTCCCGCGCCGTTGTCGCGAACGCGAACGGCCACCAGGTCGCCTTCGCGCCGACCACTCACGCGGATGTGGCCGCCCGGTGGCGTATAGCGCGCCGCATTGGAGAGCAGGTTGTCGAAGATCTGCGTGAGGCGCATGCCGTCCGCTTCGACCGCCAGGCCCTGCTCGGGAATATCGATCTCCAGCCGGTGGCCGCGCTGCTGAAATAACGGCGCTGTCGCGCCAGCCGCACGCGTTATGGCGATTGCCGGCTCGATCCGGGTTTTCGCGAGCGTCACCGCGCCCCGCGCAATTCGTGCAACATCGAGCAGGTCGTCCACCAAGCGCGACAGGTGCTTCACTTGCTGCACGATGATGTCCAGGTCACCTCGGGCGCCCGCATCGACATGTCCCTCCAGGAGCCGCGCGGAGGTGAGGATCGGGGTCAACGGATTGCGCAGCTCGTGGGAGAGCATCGCGAGAAATTCGTCTTTCTGTTCATTGGCGCGGCGCAACGCGTCTTCGATCGTCCGTCGCTGCGTCAGATCAATCCCGGTGTTGAGGAAGCACGAAACACCGTTGATCTCGATGTGAGAATTGAACAGCAGCACCGTCGATCGCCGTCCGTCCTTCATGCGGACCGACAGCTCGAAACTTCGGCCGTTGGCAGTGCTGAAAAGCGCGACGGCTTCGGCACGATCGTCGCTGGCCACCATCCCCAGCTCCACCGAAGTTCGGCCCACCGTCTCATTTCGAGTGTATCCGGTGAGCGAAGTGAACGCGTCGTTGACGAAGAGAAACGCGCCGTCCGATTGGCGCGTAATCGCCATCGGTATCGGGCTGACATGGAAGAAGGAATGGAACTGCCGCTCCGAGGCGCGCTGTGCATCCGCGGCCATGCGCCGATCGTGAACGTCGAGAACGGCGGCCACCCAGCGGGTGATCTTGCCATCGGTACCGCACAGCGGCGCGACTCGCGCGAAATGCCAGCGGTACTCACCCGAGGTGGTGCGAATGCGATACTCCAGCTCCGTCGCGCGCGACGTCTCGAGCGCGAATGACCACCCTCGTGCGAGCGCATCGCGGTCATCGGGATGGACGGCGATGAGCGCGCCTTTGTCGTTGAGCGTTTGCTCCTCGCTGAGACCAGTGAGCTCGAACCAGCGATCGTTCACCCACTCCAATTGGCCTTGCGCATCACACGTCCAGATAACCTGCGGCAGCACATTGGCCAGAGCGCGGTCGGCACCGATCATCGGCAGGTCTCGCGCGTGACTGCTGCTCTCGAGAGGCGCGTTGAGGACGCGAGGGTCGGCGGCCATCGTCGATTTTTACCTGGTGGAGGTGGCAACGCATTGCGTGAGTGACAATGGGCCGGAGGCGAGGGCCTCCGTCATTCATTCGACGCACGCACCTGAAGAGCCGGCAATTCACACCTTCCCAAGGCGTTACGCAATATCCAACTCTTCAGCAGAATGATGGGATACATCACGCTCCAGGCGTGAGACCAGTGAGACTTTGGTAACCCGGCGGCCCTCCGTGACTGGCGGCCTGAATGCACGACAGCGTACTCTCCCTCCGCGGCTTATCGATAATAATTGGTTGAAGAAGCTGAGTTAGCCTTGACTATGACGGTCCACATTGCAGGTCGCGGAAAGCCAAATGTGCTGGTGTTCGAGCGAGGTTAAACGCGTGACGATATCATACTCCTCGAGACACAGTCGCACCCGGATGCCCAATCGCGTGAAGTGATTGAATGCTCAACCGTCGACTCGCGTGTGCGTTCGTACTCCTGGCGACCGGAGCCCTCGTCGGAGCGCGCTCGTATCATGGCGGGCTGCCGATCCGCGTCGAGACAGGCAGCTGATGAGGAATCGCTCATGATACTGCTGCACGCGCGGACTATCCTAGCTCTTGCCACCGCGAGTGCTTCATCTACTCTCGCCAGGGTGGTAGCCCAACCCGGCGTGCGCTACTGGGCTCCGCGTCGCAGCCTTCTCCAGGAAATGTTGCACGATTGGCATTACCCGCTCGGGTTCTGAGTACAGGGCGAAGTGGCCCGCATCCGGGATCACGGCGAGCTCCGCGCTGGGAACAGCGTGGAATGTCTCGATCGCATGCTCCAATCGAACAAAATCGCGATCGCCGACCATGATGAGCATCGGTACTCTGATCGCGAGCAGCTCCTCGCGCGAAAAACCGCTCCATCGAATCTGGGTGACCTTGTCCCAGAGTGTGGGCCAGCTTTGGGCATCCGGAGCGACGCTCTTGTAGCTCTCTCGCTGAAACTGCGTATCCCTGCTGTAGGGCGTGGGCGGGTGGTCGAACCGGACCATCGCTGGATCGTGTGCGATTTCGGCAGGGCCAAAGGTGGCGCTGTACGCCGCGACGCGCCGAACGCGTTCAGGGTGGCGGATCGCAATCAGCACGGCGGCATTTCCGCCGTAACTCTCGCCAAAGATGTCCGCCTTCGAGATCCCGAGATAGTCGAGCAGGGCAATGACGTCCTCAGCGTACTGCTCTATCGAGAGGGGCCGATCGCGGAGGTCGGCCGTGCGACCATGGCCTTGAAGATCCAACCTGACGAGCGAATGTCGTTGAGTGAGGCCTGGAAACTTCTCGAGTCCACCGAATCCAAGGGCAGGATGGATGAATACGAGCGGCTCGCCCGTGCCCTCGATCTCGTAATACATCTGCAGCCCGCTGATCGGCGCATAACCGCGCTTGAGATGCGCCTTTCCGCCGACAGCACTCGCCACGGCTTCCTTCGTGGACGTCATCGTGTCGTCTCCGTTCTGCGTTTACTTATTTTGTTCGTTCGTCGCGGACGGGTGTGCATCTTCCCAACGGTACTTCTGGCGTGAGCCATCGCCGAACTGCTCGCGAAAGACTCCCAGGAAGTAGTTCCAGCCGCTCTCGTGGCCTGGCGCCCTCTCGGTGTCGGGAAGTCCGGAATGCACGAGCGTCATCAATGTCTCGCCGTCGTGCTCGTCGAAGGTGACGGTTACCGTGGACTCCTCGCCTAACGTGCTGGGGGACACCCATGTGTGCTGTAGCCGATGCGGTCGATCGATGGCAGTGAAGCGCCCGTAGTGTGCGGTGCCCTTTAGCGTCCAGTAAAAGAGTCCATCGACTTTCGTGTCGACGATGTATTTCTCGGCGGCATTCCAGGGCGTGCCTGGAACACTGGGATTGAGCCATGCCTCGAAGACTTCGTCCCGTGGGGCAGGGATCGTACGCCGAAGCTGGATGGTGAGCGTATTCGCGACTGCCTTCGCCGACGTCATCGCGCACTCTCCTGTTGCCCCTTTCTTCGCTTCCTGTTCTTGAAATGCTCCTCGAACTCGTCGAGTTGAGCGTTCCAGAAGCGTTCGTACCCGTGCACCCAATCCGCGACATCACGCAACGGCTCGCCCCGAAACGAGATCATGACTTCACGGCCCTCCCTTCGTCGCTCGATCAGTCCGGCTCGCTCGAGAATCTTGAGGTGCTTCGTCGTGGCATTGAGGGCCGTATCGAATGATTCGGCGATATCGAGGAAGCGAGTTGGCCCATTCCTCACGAGCTGGCCAATGATGGCTCGTCGCGACGGATGGGAAATTGCCGTCAGCACGCCGCTCAGCTGATCCATGACCAATATTACACCATAAGGTGTATGATGGCAAGGGTCTGAGTTGAGGAGGCCCTGGCGACGTGAGGGAGAGCATGATCGTCACGGACGCGTCGGTGATCCTGGAGCTGCTGCTCCGGACACCGGTTGCCGAACGGATCGAAAGTCAGCTCTTCGATGCCGGTGAAACGCTCGACGCTCCTCACCTTCTCGATCTCGAGCTTGCGCAGGTCCTTCGGCGCTGCGCGGGGACGCGGTATACGATCGCCACCGTTAGGTGCCGACGGTATACGAAGGCCTGCTACTGGATTACGAGGTTTCCGGCGTCGATCGTCCTCGAGCTGTTGCCCACCACTACCAGCGCGGAGAGATAATAAGTTCCGGACGTGAGAGGGAGGGCAGCCATCGTCCGCGTGAGTGTTCGCGATTCGCCGGGCGCGAGTTGCACTTGCAGGGCTACGAACGCACACCCGCTGCTCGCGGTCTCGTCCCACACAGGCGCCCCGACATGGTCCGGATTCGAGTACGCTCGGAGGCGAACGGCGCAGTCCTTGAACGTATCGAAGCGAACGTTGGCCGATCCGGTGTTTGTGAACACGGCACTGACCGCATAGGACGTCGGTGCGGCATTGATCTGCTGCACAGTGGCACTCACCTTCACTGCGCCGACGTCATTCATCGCAGCGGTCGGCCCTCCTGGGGCGCTGGAGCACGCGAATACGGCGAGGCTGAGAATGGACACTCCGCCATTCGCCACTAGCAAGACTGCGCGTCTCGTACTACCGCGAATGCAGTTCAGCATACATGACTCCACAAACGATAGTTACCGAGGTAATCACTGCTGACGGGTTCCTACGGATTAATAAACTCGATCGAAGTTAATCCCGTCACTCTGTGTGCCATCTAACGGGCTGAAGTAAAAAGTGTGATCCGTAATAGAAACCTCAGAGTCTCATAGACATTCGACAAAAAGCCAACCCTTTGCTCGTATCGAATGTCTGAATGAGCGACCGTCACTCGAAGGGAGCTTCCATGACCTGGCTGCATCGCGCCGCAGCGCTATGGCGCAATCTGTTCCGACGCCAAGAGCGCGAGCGCGCGCTCGACGAGGAGCTGCAGGGCTACGTCGATGCGATCACGCGCGAGGGCATTCGCGCCGGCATGGCGCGCGATGACGCCGAGCGCGCCGCACGCCTCGAGGTCGGCGGTGTCGAGCAGGTGAAAGAGCTCGCGCGCGACGCACGGACCGGCGCGGCGTTCGATGCGCTTCTCCGCGACGTGCGCTACGCCATGCGGGCGCTGCGGCGGACGCCGACTTTCACCATCGCGGCGATCATCGCGCTCGCCCTGGGGATCGGTGCGACGACGGCAATCGTCAGCGTCGTCCGCGGCGTGCTGCTCCAGCCACTTCATTATGCCGATGCCGGCCGCCTCGTCGTCGCGCTCCACGATGGCCACAATCCCGTGGCGCCGGCAAACTTTCTCGACTGGCGCGCGCAGACGCACAGCTTTACCGACATGGCCGCGACCGAGCTCTGGTCACCCGCGCTCACCGGCGACGCCGACCCCGAGGAGCTCTCCGGCCTGCGCATGACGAGCGGCATGCTCCCACTGCTCGGCGTCCAGCCGCTGCTCGGCCGCATGTTCGCCGCCGACGAAGACCAGCCGGGTAATGAGCAAGTAGTCATTCTCAGCTACGGGCTGTGGCAGCGGCGCTTTGCCGGCGCGCGCGACGTCGTCGGCCGTTCCGTGCTGCTCGACGGCAAGCAGTACACGATCATCGGCGTCATGCCGGAGTCGTTTCACTTCGCGCCTTTCTGGGCAACGCACGCCGAGTTGTGGGCACCGCTCGCGTTCGGGAAAGACGCGTCGAGCCGAGCGTCGCAAAGTCTGCGCATCTTTGCCCGGCTGCGCCCGGGCGTGACGCTCGCTGGAGCTCGTGCCGATCTCGGTACGGTCACCGCACGACTCGAGCGCGAATTTCCGGGGACCAATCAGAACGTCCAGCTCAGACCTCTCGCCCAGATGGTGGTCGGCGACATCGAGACCCCGCTCATCGTGCTGCTCGCCGCGGTGGGGTTCGTCCTGTTGATCGCCTGCGCGAACGTGGCGCACATGCTGCTAGCGCGGGCGGCGGCGCGCCAGCGAGAGTTGGCCGTGCGGACAGCACTCGGCGCGACGCGCCGTCGCATCGTCGCGCAGCTTCTCGTCGAGTCGTCGCTCCTCGCGCTTGGCGGCGGAGTCGGCGGTTTGATGATCGGCGCGTGGGGCGTGCATGCGCTCGTGGCGGCGGCGCCGTCGATCATCCCGCGCGTGTCGATCGTGCGAATCGATGTCGGCGTGCTGCTGGCGATGATCGCTGTCACCGCGGGGACGACGCTCGCGTTCGGGTTGTTTCCCGCGCTCCGCGCCGCCCGGGTGGACCTGGCGGAAACCTTCCGCGACGGCAGCCGCTCGTCGAGCGACGGGCGTGAAAGCGGCCGCACGCGCAACCTGCTCGTCGCCTCGGAATTCACGCTGGCGCTCGTTCTGCTCGTCGGCGCGGGGCTCATGATTCGCAGCGTCGTCGCGTTGGAGCACGTCGATCCGGGACTCGACCCGCGGAACGTCGTCTCGATGATCGTGTCGACGACGGGCACACCGGCGGCCGACTCGAGCCGTCATCAGTATTTCTATATCGACGCGCTCGAGCGCGTGAAGGCGCTCCCCGGTATCGTCACGGCCAGCTACATCAATCACCGGCCGTTCGACGGCGACATGTGGGGATTTCAGTTCCGCGTGGAAGGGCGGCCACATCCCAAGCCCGGAGAGTGGCCCAAGGCAACGTATCGCGTGGTTTTCCCCGGCTACTTCGCGACGATGCGCATTCCCATTCTGCGCGGTCGCGACATCGAAGTCGCCGATCGCATGAACACACCCAAGGTCGTCGTGATCGACGAATACACCGCACGCCGGTACTGGCCAGGCGAGGACGCCATCGGCAAGCGTCTGACGTTCGACGACTCCACCTGGGTAACCGTCGTTGGCGTCGTGCAGAACGAGGTTCGCGATCGCTTGGCATCCCCTCCAGCAGAGGAGATCTTCCTGCCGTTCTTCCAGGAGCGAGGCTACGTGAACGGCATTGGAGCGCGCCGCGCCATGACGCTTGTTGCGCGGGTGCGATGTGAGGGCGCCGAGTGTGATCCCGCCGCAGCCGTGCAACCGATTCGGGCGGCCATTCGCTCGGTCGAGCGCAACGCGCCCATCTCCGGCGTCGTGACGCTGACGTCACTCATGGCCGAGGACACCGCCGAGCCGCGCTTCTACCTCGTGCTGCTCGGCGCCTTCGCCACGGTCGCGATCGTGCTCGCGGCCGTCGGCGTGTACGGGGTGATGAGCTACTCGGTAGCTCGGCGCACGCGCGAGATTGGCATTCGGATCGCGCTTGGCGCCAGGCCCGCGAGCGTGGTGCGCTCGGTGGTGGCGCGCGGATTGATCGTGGCGGCGGGCGGGGCGACGGCCGGCATCGTCGCGGCCTTTGGCATGACGCGACTCATGCGCAGCATTCTGTTCGGCGTGTCGCCGACCGATGCCGCGACCTTCGGTGCGGTCACGCTGGTGCTCCTCGTTGTTGCCGTCGCGGCGAGCGTCGCGCCAGCGCTTCGCGCCACGCGGGTCGATCCGCTCACCGCGCTGCGGAGCGATTAGCGAGCATAGGCATGCAACCAGTGCCGCTCAGCGCCTGACGATGGGTCGTTTCGGCGCTTTCACGGCAACTGGCGCATGCCCGAGTGTTCAACGACTGCTGATGTCTCAGAACGTGAAGCCTAACGTGATCGGAACCCAGGCGGCATGAGTGAAGGGGAATCCAGTCTCAGCCTGCTGATTCAACCACATGTAACGGGATTCGAGGAACAAGCCCACCATAAAACCCCAGTTGAAGTTGAGTCCGGCGCCGGCATTCCAACCCCAATTGCTCGAGGAGCCCGCCTTGTTCTGCGGATTGTTCGGATCGGTGAAGTCGGTGAACCAGCCGCCGAGACCACCGTACGTCGCTCCGCCAAGCAAGTAGAACCTGCTAAACGATCGACCGAGTGGTGCTCGCAGTCTCATATCGAGATTGACCGACCACGCGTGCAGGTTCTGGCCCTCGAGATTGTTGAAATTGTTTCCGTGGAGCTGATCGTACGTTCCATCGAGCCGGAAGCCGAGGATCGACTTGTTGAAGTCGTATCCGATCGGAACCATGACGTTCCAACCAGTGCTGTAGCCACCGCTGTTGGGACCGGCGTTGGTCATACTGCCCGTCGGGATCGACACGCCGCCGCCGACACCGAAGTACCAGCCGCCATGCTTTCGCATCCACGAAATCCGTGCTCTCTCCGCCGCGGCAATCGAATCGGCGCGGGCGATCGAATCCTGTCGCGCCCGTTCGGCGGCGGCAATGGAGTCCTGCTTGCGACGCTCCGCCGCGGCGATCGAATCGCGCCGCATCTGTTCGACGCGGGCCACCGAATCCTGCCGCGCGCGTTCGGCGGCGGCGGCGATGGAGTCCTGTCGCGCGCGCTCGGCGGCGGCAATGGAGTCCTGATTCACCGTCGGCGTCGGCGCTGGCGCGGGCTGGTTGACTTCACCCGTGTTGTCCTTCGTGATCGGGATCCGCTGCGTGCTCGTCGTTTTCTTCTTCGTCCTCGTGGTTTTTCGGACCGTCGTTTTTCGGGCCGTCGTATCCGGTTGCTGCCCGTTCGCCGTCGCCGCACCACCCGCAGTCAGCGCAATGGCGAGACCGATCACACCGCTTCTCCAAGAACCGATTCTCATCTCTCCTCCTACGTTGCAGCGCCGCATTGCGAGCGCGCCGCCACGTTGCGGCAACGCTATTCGCGGCCAGACGAGAGGTCTTGGCCGCTCCAAGCGATGCGGTGGACCGCTGATGTCAGCGGATGCGCGGCACAGCGCCGCTTGGTGTTAGCGTCGGCATCGCGCATGCCTTTCGGACGCGACGCTCCTCGGCTTCGGAATGGCCGAAGGTCTCATTGTGTTTCGGAACCGCGCAGCTTTGATCTAGCCGATTCGCGAGGCTGGCGGCCGGGGACTTGCATCGCCGCCATATTCACCGAACCATCGGGAGTACGGATGATCGACTGCCGTCCCGGCCTCGCTCGTCGCCGATCGGCTGACGGGCGCGAACGCGTGACGCGGATGGCGTTGATCGCGGCCATCACCTGCGTGCCGTTAGGCAGCGCGGCGCTGGCGCAGGAACCTTCGCGAACGACATGGCGTGACCAGAGCATCGCCGGCTCGACCGCCGTCGATCTCGACACGTACTTCGTGCGGGTTCATACGGAATACGCGCCCCTGCAGACAGGGTTCTGGGGAAACGCCAACATCGCGCCGTTCGTCACTCCGCACTGGCAGCTCGGCGTCGCGCCCACATGGGAGACCAACTCGACCGCGACGTTAGGCAGATACTCGGGTGGCGACCTCGCGCTCACGGCGAATTATGTCCCCTGGAACGACGGGGCCTCCGCCTTCTTCGTTGGCGGCTGGCTCGCGCGGTACGGCCAGTCGCTAAACAGTCCCTCTACGGGAGTGGGCGCGCAGGTCGGCTGGCTGCAATTTCTGTCGCCCAACTTCGCGCTGCACGCCGAGGCGCGATACCGGCACATCGACACACCGCGGTCGCAGACGCTCGGCGACGTCTTCGTCAGGCTCGACTCCTATTTGTTCGGTCGCGCGAACCGGCCGCCCGTCAGTCTGCCGTCGCTGGGGACGGTCGATGTCAGCATGTTCGGAAACTTCAACTTCCAACCGAGCCATTCGCTCACGCTCGACCTCCTTGCCGCGCCATTCCTGACGAACTGGCTCCAGCTCGGAGGCGCGTCGGACCTCGATTTCTTCTTCGACGAGAGCTCGAGCGATCGGTACTTCGAGGGATTCGTTCGGGGCTATCTGCCGCTCAGCACGCGTTTCGCGCCGCTCGTCCAGCTGTACGCCGACCGTGAAAGCTTCACATACAACGACAACCTTGTGACGCATGGGTTGGAGGTGGGGGCGCGCACCTATCTGGCGCCGGGGCTTGCGCTCGACGTCTCTTGGGAATGGCGCAACTTCCGCAACGGACAGCCCGAGGAGCGACTGCTTCGCGCGCGATTGAGGAGTCAGATCCGCGTCGCGAGAGGCGGTGGGCTCAACCGAACAGCGCCGTAACGTTAAGCACCAAGGGCTCGGCGGCGGCGCGCCACACCAATGATTCTCGAGCCATGACGTCGTCGTCTCCGCGTCGAATGACTCGAATCTCGCGCCGCTCGTTGCCGTCGTCCGGTAGCCGGTGTGGCTCCTCGCGCGTCCACGCTTTAGCGGGCATCGACATCGCCGCGAACGCTACGCTCGGCGGAAGCGCCGAGTCAAGAGTTGTATAGACTTGTGTATCGCCCATCGCCAATCGGCCATCGCCAATCCCCCCACATGCAGCTCTCGGACGTCGAAGTGCGCATCCTCGGATGCCTGATGGAGAAGGAAGCGACGACCCCCGACAGCTATCCGTTGTCGCTCAACGCGCTCACCAGCGCATGCAATCAGCTCTCGAACCGCGAGCCGGTGATGTCGCTCGGCGAGGATCAGGTGAAATGGGCCGTGAACAGTCTCCGCCAGCAGTCACTCGTTCGTGCGATTCAACCGAGCGATGCGCGGGTTATGAAGTTTCTACACTTGCTGACCGAGAAGCTCGACCTCGACCAGCCCGCTCGCGCCGTGTTGTCTGTTTTGATGCTGCGCGGGCTGCAGACGCTGGGTGAAATCAAGACGCGCACGAACCGGCTCGCCGAATTCACCAATGTGGCGGACGTCGAGGCCACGGTGCGTGGATTGATAGGTCGCGAGCTCGTGGTGGAGATGGCGCGACAGCCGGGGCAGAAGGAAATTCGCTACGCGCACCTCCTCTCCGGCCCTCCGGCGGCTGCGCCGGCGGAGGCGCAGGTCGAGATCGCCGCGGCCGAGCCGCGGCAGGATCAAATCGCCGAGCTCGAGGCATCGCTCGACGAAGTACGTCGCGAGCTGGCGGAGCTCCGCTCGCAATTCGAAGAATTCATACGCCAATTCAGTTAATGGGGCGATGGACTACCGACGATGGGCGATGGACGATGGGCGATGCGGAGTTGCCGTCGCTCATCGCCCACCCCCCATCGCCGGCAGTCCGTCGCCCATCGCCCGCCCCCCATCGCCGGCAGTCCATCGTCCATCGCCCATCGCCCATCGTATATGTCATCTGTCAGACAATTTGTACTGCTCGTAGGCGCGGTCGCGGTCATCACTGCTTCCTGCACCCATCACGCTGTCCATGCCCCGGCTGCGTCGAGGCCCAACTACGATCCGCCAGCGAATCTCGTACGCACCGACTTTCCCGACTGGGTGTACCCTCGCGGGATTCCTGACACGCGGAAAGAGGAGGGAACGCTCTTCCATGTTCCTGGAAGCAAGCAGGCCTTCACCTTTACGGAGATCAATAGCAGAGTCGCCACGATCGACTGGTTTCCCGATCAGCATCCCACGCCGCCAGCGCCGGTGATCGAAGGGAGAGCTGGCGCGTATAACGCGTGCGGCCAGTGCCACCTCATCGACGGCAGCGGCAAACCGGATACGGGCGATCTGCGCGAGCTCCCTGTCGCGTACATGGTGCAGCAGATCGTCGACATGAAGAACGATCGGCGGCATGCGTCGATTCCGGGTGCGCCGCTTGTGTACATGCTCGCGGTTGCCAAAGGCGTGACTCTGGACGAAGCTCGTCAGGCGGCCGAGTATTTCCACTCCATCAAGCCGGTGAAGAAGCTGCGGATCGTGGAGACCGACATGGCACCAGTGACGCATCCCGCCGCTCACGCCGTGCAGCAGGTGGATCCCAGCGGCGCCACGGAGCCAATTGGCACGCGCATCATCGAAGTGCCCGAAGACTTCGAGCGCACCGAGTTGCGCGATCCGAGCTCCGGCTTTGTCGCCTACGTGCCAACGGGGAGCATCGCGAAGGGCGAAGCGCTGGCGAAGACGGGTGGTAATGGCAAGACCACGCCATGCGCATCATGCCACGGCGAAGGTCTCAGCGGCATGGGCGACACGTTCCCGCGCATCGCCGGTCACTCCCCCACGGCGACGGCGCGACAGCTCTACGACTTCAAGAGCGGCACGCGCGACGGCAAGAACGCTCTTCTCATGAAACCGATCGTGGCGACGCTGACCGATGAGGATATTGTGAACCTGGCCGCGTACGTCGCCTCGTTGCAGCCATAGCCGGTTGAACGCACCCGCGACTCACTCCGAACGCAGTGCCTCCACGGGATCCACGCGCGTCGCTCGGCGAGCGGGGATAAACGTCGCCACGAGTGCCACGAGGCCGAGAAAGGCAGGCATTGCCAGGAACGTCACCGGATCAGTCGGCCGCACGCCATAGAGCTGCGTTGTGAGCAGCCGCGCCGCGCCTGACGCCAGCACCAGTCCGACGAGCGCGCCCACTGCCACGATCCGCATCGACTGTCCGAGCACCAGCTCGAGGAGATCACGCGTCGTGGCGCCAAGCGCGGCGCGAATGCCCAGCTCGCGGGTACGTTGAGCAACTTCATATGACGCCACACCGTAGATGCCGATGCTCGCGATGCCCAGCGCGAGAAGACCGAACGCACCGAGGAGGCCAGCGGCAAGCTGCGCGGGCAGGAGCACGATTCGCATGTCATCCTCGAGCGACGTGACCGTCGGCGGCGGGAGCAGCGGGTCCACCATGTGAACCAGCTCGCGGATGCTGCCCGCGCTCACCGCGCCTCGACCGCTCGCGCGAATCGACAGCACCATCTCGGCGCGCGGGTTCTGCGCGAAAGGTAGGAACAGAAAATCGGGCGTCTCTTCGCCGAGGGAGTTGTAGCGGGTGTCGCGCGCGATGCCGATGACGGTGACCCATGGGCCATTGGGTCCTTCGAAGCTGAGCCGTTTGCCGAGCGCGCTCTCACCCGGCCAGATATGAGCCGCCATGTGCGCGTTGACGACCGCGACACCCGGCGTACCCTGGACGTCGCGCTCGGTGAATGTCCGTCCGGCAATGATTGGAATGCCTAACGTTTCAAAGTAATGCTGGCCGATGACGTTGAAGTAGGGCGCCCGCGGCGGCTGCGTCCCCGTGCCCTGGTCCCTTCCCTGGACCCAGCTTCCGATCTGCATGTTGCTGCCGCCGAGTGGGACGATTGCGGCGAGGGTGGCCGAGCGCGCGCCCGGAAGTGATGCGGCCCGCGCGCGAATCGTTTCATAGAGCGCTTGCGTCCGACCTGCGTCGAGGTGTCGAGAAGAGACGTCGAGCGCGACGTCGTAGATACCCTTCGCGTCGAAGCCGGGGTCGATGACACGCACTTTGCCGAGGCTGCGCAGGAAGAGCGTCGCGCAGGCGAGCAGCAGAGTGCAGAGCGCCATCTGCGTGGCGATGAGCATGCGGCGCGCGCGCGAGCGGCTGGTGGCCTGCGGTGCCTCGTCGCGGAGCGCCGGTAGAATGTCGATGGCTGTCGCACGAAGAGCAGGGAGGAGTCCGAACGCGATCGCACTGAGGAAGCTCACGGCCAATGCGAACGCCAGCACACGCGCATCGGGCGACACATCGATGGCGATCGGTTCCGGAGAACGAGCGACGGCAAAATTGCGCAGCAGCTCCGCCGCCCAGGTGGCGATGAGCACGCCAAGGGCGCCGCCTGCCGATGCGATGATCACGCTTTCGATGAGAAGCTGCCTGACGAGTTGCCCGCGCCCGGCGCCGAGCGCGGTGCGGATGCTGATCTCCCGTCGACGAGCCGTGGCGCGCGCCAGGAGCATGTTGGCGACGTTGGCGCAAGCGATGAGCAGCACGAGCACCACCACCGCCATCATGAAGCCCGAAGCCGCGAGCGCCGCGGGTCGGAGCTCCGCCGATATACCTCGCGCCGAACCCAGGCTCAGGGTGAAACGCTCGTGCCCGCGCGGATCCTCGCTCACGAGCCGTCTCGCCACGGTGCCGAGCATGGCGCGTGCACCGGCACTCGACACTCCGCTGGCGAGTCGTGCCGTGGTGTACAGGCTGCCGCCCCACTTCTCGAATCGCATGCCGATGAGCATCGGCGCGGCCGCCGGTGGGAACCAGAGGTCCGCTCGCCAGAGAAAGACGGAGCTCGCGAATTCCGGCGGTGCGACTCCTATGATCGTGAAGCTCCGATCATTGACGCGCAGCGCACGCCCGAGGACAGTCGAGTCGGCGCCCAACGTCTTTTGCCAGAAGGCATGCGACACGACGACTACCGGACTCTGATCCAGCGAATCGGCGGCTACGAAGAACCGTCCCAGCTCCGGCCGCACGCCGAGCATGCGGAAGTAGCCGTCGGTGGTGAGTGAGGCCAATACCCGCTCCGTTCCGCCACCATTGTCGACGGCCACACCCATCATTCGTTCGCCGGCGACATCGCTAAACACGGCGCGCTGCTCGTGGACGCGTGCCAGATCGGCGTATTGCAGCGGGCTGTGGTCTCCGCGATAGACACGCACGAGACGATCGACGTCTGTTGCGCCGGCAATCGGCTGATCGAGAAAGGCGTTCGCGATGGTGTAGATGGTGACGTTCGCGCCGATACCGAGCGCGAGCGAGACGACGGCGACAGTGGCGAACGACGGCGTGCGCGCCAGACCACGGAGCGCGTAGCGGAGATCGGACATGGAATCAGTCGGTGGAGGGCCGGCACGACGAGAGGAAGCTTCGTGCCGCGGGTGCTGTTAGGCAATGCTCAATAACGACAACGGCTTGGCGCCCTCCGAGCGACGCCTTTCGAGGCCGCGACTGTTCGGGTGTGGAACCAACTGTTCGATAATGAACGGAAGCGCGTTCAAACGTTGCCGGGCCGAGCGGCATCCCATGGTGAAAGCCGTGCCGGAGGATCAATCGGTGCTCAGTGCATTCGTTGCAATGACCGCGGCCGTCCTGCGACTCTGGCCGAGTCCCGCGATCAGCTACACCGTCACACTGGACTCGACGCGCCACGACGTCATTCACGTTCGACTCCACCTCGAGCGCGTGCCGGCGTCGCTGCGCCTCGCGATGAAAGTGCACCACGAGTATGACGCGCGCGCCTGGCGCTTTCTCGATTCGATGACGATGCGGGGAACAGCCGACGACCTCAGCGCGCGCGTTGTGCGTCTCGACAGCACCCTCTGGCAAGTGACACTTCCCGGAGGACACGGGGAAGTCGAGTACGCAATTCGCCTTCCCGCGGCGTCCGAAGGGTTGCGGCTGGCGTGGCAGTGTGTCGTGCGAGATGACGGAGCGTTGCTCAATCCACCCGACGTGTTCCTCTATCTCCCCGATTTTGCGAGCGCGCCGACAACGATCGAATTGCACGTCCCGCGCTCCTGGTCCGTGACGACGTCACTCGCCCGCGAGAACACGCCTAACAAGCTGCATGCGCCGAACGCCGCCGCGATGCTGGACGCGCCGATCCTTCTCGGTGCGACGCACGCCTGGGCCTTCCATTTAGCAAACAGTGACTTTCGGGTCGCGTACTGGGCCCTCCCGTTGGCGACGCCGTTCGACACGACGCGGTTCGTCGATGGCCTTCGCCGCCTTGCACAACAGGCGACCGCACTTTTCGGTCAACTGCGGTCTCCCGCCTTTGACTTCTTGTTGGAGGATGGTGCGACCGATGCGCTCGAGCACAGCGCGTCGGTCACGGTCGGCGTGCCGAGTGTGGAGTTGGCGCGGACTTCCCATGCGCGGTTGCCGGAGATCGCCCACGAATTCTTCCACAGCTGGAATCTCGTCGCCATTCATCCGGATCACTACGGCGAGCTGTCGTACAAGCCGCCGTCCCCGACGTCCGGGCTCTGGTTAGGCGAGGGTGTCACTCTGCACTACGCGGATGTGCTCATCCGGCGTGCTGGCCTCGCGGACAACGACAGCAAGACGCGCGCTGAACATCTCGTCACTTTGTTGGAACGCTACTACGGGGCTGCCTGGTTCAACCACGTTTCCCCGGAATCGGCGAGCCTTGCCTTTGGGCAGAATGCGCTGACGAATCCGAATGCCACGGGGAGCTACTATCTCCAGGGCGAGCTTCTCGGCGAAGCGCTCGACGCGGCCATTCGCGATTCGACGCACGAAGCGCGCACGCTCGACGATCTGATGCGAGTCCTCTATGTTCGGAGCGCCGACGGCCGCGGCTACACGTCGCGGGAGCTCGTCACGCTTGCTGACTCGTTATGCGGCTGCCGCCTCGACGCTCTCTTTGCCACGAGCGTTGCCGGCGCCGCGCCGATCGATCTCGGACCGACAGTGAAGCGCCTCGGCTGGCGCCTCGTCGTGGATACGGTGCCTTCGGTCGACGAGCAGCGACGGCCCGTGGCGGATCTCCGCCTGATCGGAGTGGTGATCGACTCCTCACTGGCGTTGATCGTCCGTCCGTCGAGCCAGTGGGCGTCGCTCGGTCTGCGCACGGGCGATGTACTCGTCGAGATCAACGGGACGCGCCCCCGCACGTTTTCGGAGCTCTCACGGGTGTTGCGCTCCCTTCGTGTTGGCGAGAGCCTAACGGTGGCCGTGCGGCGAGGTGACCAACCGATGCGATTCGCATCGGTAGTCCGCACGTATCAACGGCCGCGCGTGAGGCTGCTCGATCGCGACGAGATCACGACCGAGCAGCGTACGCGCCGCGCGCGATGGCTATCCGGCTGGTAGCGACCCGAGTCCGCTCTAGGTGGACTCGTAATCCGGTCGCACTATGCAAACATGCAAGACGCCATCAGTGAATACGCGTTCGCGCATCTCGCCGTACACATAATATTGCACGACGCGGGCGTCGGGACGCGGTTCGACTGATCCAGGTGTGGTGACGGAGCCGTAGTAGAGCAGGGAATCGATCACGAAGAAATCGCCCCCGTCGCCGGCGGGTCGAGCATATCGCAGCGTCAGCGTCTCGGCGTGGCGCACCTCGCCGAGGTCATCGAGCACGTGCACGTCGATCCAGGCGTTCTTGGCAAAAGTAAGGTTTTTCAGCCAGACCTCGACGTGCAGATGCGTCTGCATCTGGCTCATGCCGCTCGAGTACCCAGATCGACTCGGGAGCGCGTTCACCTTGACGGCGGCATCGTCCGACACTCGGATGATCGAAGGATCAACGATCGCGTCGGAACGCGGTGCGACGGACGGACGTGAGATGCTCGAGTCGAGAGTGCTCGGCTCGTCGCAACGGTCTGTAAACGCGCCGGATGCGGGGCTGGGGTGCAGTGTCGTGCTCATGATGTCGCTCCTCCACAAATGTAGACGTCTTCGTGAGCTCGTTAGGCGCGCCCGCAGCGGCGCCTGTGATTCATGCAAATTTAGCTCCCCTGGTGACGACCGTCACGTCGAAGGAGACTCATGCTGCCGGGGCCGCTAAGGGGAATTGCTGGGGCGGCCAAGAGCGAAATCCATGAGCCGTTGCTGTCGCTCTCACTCGTGCATCCGTACGCGCAACACCTCACCGAGTCCGATGGGCGGGGGACCGAAACCCACGTTCGAGACATAGAGCGCTCCGTCCGGCCCCATCGTCATTGCCGTCGGCAGGACGAGACCCTCCACGATGGTCGTCGCCACACCTGACGGATCGAGGCGACGAATCCGGCCTGTCATTGGCGTCGGCGCGCCGGCGATGGTGGTACTCTCCAGCACGTACAGGCGGCCGCGATCGTCCCACGCGCTCCCCGTCACGGTCGTTAGGCCAGTCACCCACGTTCTGACCTGCCCATGCGGCGTCACCTTCAGAATCTTCTCGGTCCGAGGATTCACCGGAAACGTGCCGAGATTTCCGATGAAGAAGTCACCGTGATAGGAGACCGTCGTCGGCACGATGTGGCCCTGCGTCGCGGAGACGTCTACGACCCGCTCGATGTGGCCATTCAGATCGACGCGATCGAGCGACCCATGATTCGGCTCGACGACGTACAGCGCGCCGCGGACGGCAACCATGCTGTACGGCGTGCCATCCGGCTCGAAGTCATTCTCCTCTGGCCTGGCCGTGGGGTGAGTCTGATACCACGCGCTCAGGTTGGCGACCATATGCGTCGCCCCGTCGTGCGCGACACGAAAGACCTGATTCGGCACCGATGCGACGCCGTGCGAGCAACCGGCACCGGTGAGCAGGCCATATAACCTGCCGTGCACGAACTCGACGTCAGCCACGCCGCTCACCAGGCCGCCCGCGAGTGGACTCGTCATGCTCGAGGGAAGGTTGTCCGCGACGGTCGTTCGAGTACCATGTCGATCGATCCGCGAGATGCGCGACCCGGTAATGCTTCCCGTGTATGGCCCAACGGGTGACGGCACCTGCTCACATTGCCCCACTGTGGAGGACGTCCCACCCACACCGCCTTCCGCGACGTAGAGCAGTCCATCAGGTCCGAAGCGAAGACCCCTTGGATTGTTGAGTCCCGTGGCGTATACGGATGTATCCACGACGTGCGACGCCGGCGCTCGCAGAAATGCGGACGCCGCGTTGGGACGTGGCGCGGACGGAGTGACCGAATCCGAGCAGGCAGCGAGCGTGGTGATGGCGAGCGGAAGCCAGCCTCTTACGATGGTATGCATGCGGGGAGATCTCCGGCAACGACGTGTTGCGGCCCGTGATGCGGGTCTTATGTTGTTCTGCCGCCTCGGCCGCGATGTGAGGCGCAGACGTCTCAATCAGTGAACGACAAACCAGCCGAGGAGCCCGACATCGTGGGCGGGACGCGCTCGACGGAATTACCGCTCTTCTCTATGACGAGCTGCGCGAGATCGCCCGCCGGCATCGCCGGGCGCGCGACCAGGCGTCCTCGCTCGCGACGACGGCGCTCGTGCACGAGGCCTATCTCAAGCTCGTCGATCAATCGCAGGCGACGTAGAACGACGAGGCGCACTTCCTCGCGCTTGCCGCGGTTGCCATGCGACATATCCTCAGCGATCGTGCAAAGGCGCGGGTGGCGGCCAAGCGCGGCGGGCCACGCGTCGCCATCACGCTCGAGGAGGAGTTGGTCGCCGGCGAGGACCAGCCCGATGCGTTGCTGCAGATCGACGATGCGCTCCGTCGGCTCGAGGACGTCGACGACCGTCTCGCGCGTATCGTCGAATGCCGCTTCTTCGGCGGCCTGACCAACGAGGAGATTGCGCGGGTCCTGAACGTCACGGTGCGCACCGTGGAGCGGGACTGGGTCAAGGCACGCATGCTGCTCCGCGACCAGCTCGCGCCGTGAGCGACATGCGGCGAAAGCATGGGCGCGAGGCGATGACGCGCGCGCGGTGGTTGCGTCTCGAGCCTCACGTGGATGCACTCCTCGACCTCGCGCCGGGCGACCGAGCGGCTTACTGCGCGGCGGTGGGATCACGTGATGCGGCGTTAGGCGGCGAGCTGTCGCGTCTCGCCACCCAGTGCGAAGGGCGCGACGCGTTGCTGGAGGCGGCCGCTCTGGAGCGGTTCGCGATTCTCTTCGACGACGAAGACCGTGAGTTGCGCGACGAGGTACAGGCGTCGCTCGGGGACGCCTACACGCTGGAGCGCGAGCTCGAGGGCGGCGGCATGTCATTGGTGTTCGTCGCTCGCGAGCGTGGGCTCGGGCGGGAGGTCGTCATCAAAGTCCTCTCCCCCGAGCAGGCAGCGACGATTCAGGTCGAACGCTTCGCGCGCGAGATCAAGCTCGCGGCGTCTCTCCAGCAGGCGAACATCGTTCCCGTGCTGACCGCCGGCATCGCGGCCGGTCATCCCTATTACACGATGCCGTTCGTGGAGGGGCGCTCGCTGCGGGAACGTCTCGCCCGCGAAGGCGCGCTGCCGATTGGCGACAGTATCAGCATCCTCCGCGACGTGGCGCGCGCGCTCGCGTATGCGCATGCGCACGGCGTCGTTCACCGCGAAATCAAGCCGGGCAACGTGTTGCTGTCCGGCGGCACCGCCGTCGCCACGGACTTTGGCATCGCCAAGGCGCTCGGCGCGGCGCGCGAGGCAGCCGGTGTGACGCTGACATCCGAAGGTGTGTCGTTAGGCACTCCAGCGTACATGGCGCCGGAGCAGGCGAGTGGCGACCCGGGGTGCGATCATCGGGCGGATCTCTACGCGTTCGGTTGCCTGGCGTACGAGATGGTCACGGGCGAGCCACCCTTCAACGACGGACCGGTCCACAAGATCATCGCCGCCCATTTCACCGAGGCCCCGGTGCCGGTCGCCGAGCGGCGTGCCGATGTGCCAGCATCGCTCGCGGCGCTGATCGGTCAGTGCCTGGAGAAGGACGTCGAGCGCCGGCCGCGGAGCGCGACGGAGGTACTCGAACGTATCGATGCGCCGATGACTCCGCCTCGTTTCGCGAGCCGATCGCGAGTGCGCGGCACGATGGTCGTCGTCGCCGCCATGGCGGTCATGGCGTTGGGGGCGGCGTATGTCGCGAGCCGGGCGAGCGGCGAGCCAGTCACGCTCAGCCTCGTTCCCTTCGCGAGTGTCGCCCACGACACGGCGCTCGACTACCGCGGCGATGGAGTTGGTGACGAAATACTAAACGGGATGTCGCGAGTGCCTGGCATTCGGATCGTCGGACGCAACACGGCACTTCGTTACCAGGCGCGCGTCGGCGTGACCACGCCCGACGTCGCCACGATGCAGCGCGAGCTCGGGGCGCGGTTTCTCGTCACAGGCTCCCTGCGCCGCGCCGGTGACCGCATCACGCTGTCGGCGCAGCTCAACGACTCGTCGCTCCACGGCGAGGTGTGGGCAGCGACGTTCACTCGCGACGTGAAGGATTTTGGTTCCGTCACCGACGACGTTGTCCAGTCGATCGCCGATACGCTGCATGCCCGGTTTCCGCGAACGATCGCGTTGCCGCGCAATCGTTCGACGCCGCTGACGAAGAACGCGGAGGCTCTCGATCTCTATCTGCTCGGCCAGACCCTGCTCAAGCGACGCGGGTCCGGTGTCGACCAGAGCGTGAGTGCGTTCGAGCACGCGATCGCGCTGGACTCCGGCTTCGCGCGCGCCTACGCATCGCTCGCGACGGCGCTTCAGCTCCGTCCCTTCTTCAGTGGCAGTCCACCGAGCGAGGTGAGAGCGCGAACGTTGGAGGCGGCGAACCGGGCGCTCCGGCTCGACAGCACCATCGCCGAGGCGCATATGGCGTTAGGCATGGCGCATGCGGCCGCCGGGGAGTGGAGCGCCGTCGATGACGAGCTGCGGCATGCGGTCGCGCTCGATCCGGACAACCTCGCGGTGCGACAGACCTATGCGCGCATTCTGATTTTGCAGAATAGAGCGGAGGAGGCCGTCGCCCATCTGAGCCAGGCGCGCAAGATCGAGCGCATGTCGCCGACCATCCTGCCCTGGCTGTCATATTCGTTCTTTCTCCTCGGCGCCCGCGATTCCGCGCTGGCGACGATGGACCGCGCCGTGCAGCTGGACTCGACGTTGCTCCCGACGACCAATCTCGGCTCCCTCGTCTACCTTGCCACGGGAATGCGCGAGAAGGCACGCCGACTCATGTCACCGCCAGGGCCGGCGACGGCGATGACGTACGCGCCGTACGTGTACGCGCGTCTCGGTGATACGGCGACGGCGAATCGCCTCGTCAGAGAGATGGACGCGACAATACCGCGACCGTGGTTCGCGGACGTCGTGCGAGCAATGGCACGGCTCGCCGTCGGCGACAGCGCCGGCGCGCTCGACGCGCTCGAGCGCACCGCGCGCGAGAACGGTCCCATGTGGACGTCATACGTGCCGACACCGGATGCGACGTACGATCTGGTTCGCGGCTCACCACGATTCGTCGCGGTGCTGCGTCAGGCGCATCTCGAGGGGAGTCCGGCCGCTGCCGGATTGACCTCTGGCCGCGCCACCCCAGGGCGCCGATGATGGCGCAAAATCGGCGTGCCGTCGTCGGCGAGAGTCCTCTCGTAGATTTCGCGCAGCGTTGCGTCGGTGCGATGTGGCATCGACACCTCCGTTAGCTCGCCTTTCCCTTTTCACGTCGGCCTGTCTGTCTCGAAACACTTCGCCGTCGTGGCTCCCGCCGAGGACGAGGTATTCCTTCGGATTCTCGCTCTTGCTCACGCGGGTCTCTCTCCTGGAGCGCCCGATCTATTCCGAGCGCAGCGCGACGTTGGGATCGACCGATGCGGCGCGCAGTGCAGGGACGAGGCTTGCCACCATCGCGACCGCCAGCATCGCGATGATCGCGAACGTGAAGACGAGCGGATCGTGCGCTGAGATCCTGAACAACATCGGCTCAATGCGATTCGCGGCGGCGAACGCCAAGAGGCCGCCGAGCATGACGCCGATTCCGGTGAGGACCACGCCCTGTCGCATGACAAGTTGGATGACGTCCGCTCCCTGGGCACCGAGCGCGCGCCGCACTCCCATCTCGTGCGTGCGCTGCGTGACGTTGTAGGCAACCGCGGAATAGAGACCGATGGCCGCGAGCAGCATGGCAACCGCACCGAATGCGATAAATACCGTCGCGCCGAGTCGCCACGACTTCATCCCGTTTCCAACAATGTCGGAGTATGGCGTCACGGTCACGTAGGACGCGGCCGGCATCTCCCGCTGCAGCACCGCACGCAGCCCTGCGGCCATTGCCTCCGCATTTCCGCGGATGCGCACGAACAGGTTGCGCAGGGGAGCAGGGGCCTGCGCGGCCGACGTGTACAGCTGCAGCGTTGGATCGTCGTTGCCCCACAGGTACCGGATGTCCTCGGCCACGCCAACGACATACATACACACGCCGCGCCCACTCATCACGCATCTCCTGATCGGGTCCTGGCCGGGCCAGAATGTTTGCGCGAAGTGATTGCTCACGACGAGTGCGGGCGTCGAACCGAAAACATCGGTCGAGTCGAGCGCGCGGCCGCGGAGGATGCGAGTACCAACGGTCTCGAAGAACCCCGGCAGCACGGGGTTCTGAACGATGAGCATCCGGACGTATCGTAGGGAGTCCATCTCCGGCGGCCGCTTGATATTCGCGAGGCCGATCTCCAGTAGCGGGATATCGCGCGCGGCCGCGACGCGCTCGACGCCGGGGACGGCGCGCGACGCGTTGGTGAGTCGTTGCCAGAGGTTTTGCGATCGCGCACTGTCGAGCCGCACGCTCCGCATGTTCAACCTGACGATGAGCAGTTGCTCGACATCATACCCCATGTGGAGATGCCGCCACTCATTGAGACTGCGTACGAACAGTCCTGCCGGGACGAGCAAGAGCACCGACAGCGCCGCCTGGATTATCAGGAGCGACGCTCGTAGCGACGAGCGCTGAAGCATTCCTTCGCGCGCACCGGCGCGGAGAAAGCGCGTGACATCGAGTCGTCCGGCCTGCCACGCGGGTGCGAGTCCGGTCAGGACGCCCGCGACCACGACAGCGATGCCCACGCACATGAGACTCCTCAAATCGGTCACAACCGACGTATCAACGCTGGGCTCGAGAAACTGCGAGCGCAGTGCCGGCCCGGCCCACTGAGCGACGACCAGTCCGGTGATGCCTCCGAGAAACGCTAGCAAGAGCGTCTCGGTGATCATCTGCGCGACGAGGCGTGGACGGCTGATGCCGAGCGCAAGGCGAACGGCGACCTCGCGTCGGCGTCGGAGCGCACGTGCGAGCAGCAGGTTCGCCACATTCGCCCCAGCAATCAGCAACACGATGAGCGACATCGCACCGACGAGCGCGGCGACCTGCGTCACTTCAGTTGGGCTTGGCCCACGTTGGACGAGCGTCGAACCGACGATGGCCGTCGGCTGGTTGGCTGGGTTGCCACTTCTTTCGATGTCGTTCCAGTACTCGCGCATCGCGTGCGTGAGATCCGCAGTCGCGACCTCGACCGACACGCCGGGTTTCCTCGTCATCAACAGGCCGACAATGTCGAGATTCGTCGATGTCCACCACGTGTCCCCGCGTCCGGCGTAGTTGATGGACGCACCGTATGCCGTGACGGGGATGTACGCGATCGGCGGCTCATCGGGCCACAGCCCCGCGAACCGTTGTGGAGCAACGCCGATCACGGTGTACATCGTCTGACCAATCCGGATCCTCGCACCGAGCGCGTCGTCGCCGCCGCCATATTCCGTCTGCCACATGGCGTAGCTCAGCACGACGACCGGATCGCCCGAAGGCGGGACATCCTCGCGCTGATTGAAGTAGCGCCCGAGCCGTGGCGGCGCGTCGAAGAAGCTGAAGAAGCTTGCCGACACACCAGCGACCTGCATGTCACGTCCCTCTTCTGGCGCACCGACGACAGAATGCCCGACGGCATAAGCAGCCGCCCGCCCGAACGAGCGGCTCGCGTCGCTGATCTGCCTGTAGCGCACGTAGGGTATTACGTCGCGGGTGAACGTGCCCTCGCCATTCGGATACGGATACGACACGTAGATGCGATGCGTTCGGCTTGCATCGCGCAACATCGGCGCGGTACGAAAGAGCAGGCGATCGACGACGGAGAACACGGCGGCGTTGGCGCCGATGCCGAGTCCGAGGGTGAGGATAATGGCCGCGGTAAAGCCCGGTCTGGCCCGCAGGCCGCGCAGCGCGTAGCGAACGTCATGCGTCATTGCCTCGATGGGCGAGGTGAAGCGCACAGTGCGGATATACTCGCGGATCCTATTCATGCCGCTCCGTTCGCTGGAGTGAGATGATAAGTAACTCGGTTACGTGCAGCGCGCCACGCACAACTAGAAGAGTAGTTGACAGCGCTGGCTGCCATCGCTAGACTCAACTAGAGATGTAGTTGTAGCACGCAACCAGCAGAACCACGGCGCAAGGATGGAAATCTCTTTCACCGATCGTGAGCTCGACGTCATGGCCGTGCTCTGGGAGCGCGGCAACGGCACGGTTGCCGAAGTGCGCGACGCATTGAGCGACGAGCTCGCATATAACACCGTGCTCACGGTGCTCCGGACGCTTCAAGAGAAAGGCTACGTGCGGCCGAGCGTGGAGGGCCGAGCGCATCGATACTACCCGACGGTAACCCAACACGCCGCCGGGAAAAGCGCCCTTGGTCGGCTGCTGGAGAAAGTCTTCGCCGGCTCCTCGGAGCTGCTCCTCACGCAGCTCGTGAGCGAACGGGGTGTGGACGCGGACGAGTTGCGGCGCCTCCGGAAGTTGCTCGACGAGCGACTCGAGTCACTCTCGAAGCGAGGGCGAAAGCCATGATCAGCGCGTGGATGACCTATACGATCGTACTGACGGCACTCGCGTATGTGGCGGCTCTGGTAGCCGAGCACGTGATGTGGATCTGGCGCGCGCCGAGGCGAGTACCGTGGCTCATCGCCATTGTCATTAGTGTGTCTGGCCCGTTCGTCCTGCCCATGCTGCGCAACACGCACGAGCGAGCAGCCGCAGGAACTCAAGCAACCGCCATGGTCAATGAACGCCTAACGGCTGGCGTGACTCGTCGCGATGCAAAGCCGACCCCCGCGCGCACGGCGCTTGACGCGGGAACTAGGGTGTTGACGCCAAGGGGCATGACGACGGTGGTTGAGGCTCTTCTCATTCGAGGCTGGATCGTGAGCTCCATCCTCGCCTTCCTCTACTTGTTGATCACTTGCGCTCGATTCCGACGACAGCGCTCCGCGTGGCCCGAAATGGAGCTCGATGGGACCCGGGTGCTGGTGGCGCCACGGCAAGGCCCGGCCGTCGTCGGCGTATGGCATCCGCGCATCGTGATCCCAGAATGGTCGCTTTCGCTCGACGCCAGTGCCCGATCATTCATGCTGCGCCATGAACGCGAGCACCTCGAGGCGCGCGATCCACAATGTGTCTTCCTTCCCGCCGTGGCGGTCGCCCTCGTTCCCTGGAACGTGCCGCTTTGGCTCCTGTTGCGAGGCCTCCGTCGCGCGATCGAGCTGGATTGCGATCATCGCGTCCTGCGTGCGGGCTGCGACGTCGAGCGGTATGGCTCGCTGCTCCTCGAGTTCGCGGCGCACCGCGTGCGGCCGCCGCGTCTCGCGGCCGGATTTGTCGAGAGCCGATCGCTACTCGAGCGGAGGATCAGGGTTATGACAGCCATCAGGCCGCGCCGGCCACTCCTGGTGTCCGTGCCACTCGTATTGAGCATCGCTATGGTCACGTTGGGCGCGACGCGGACGGGTGTGCCACGGTCGCCATTCACGGGCATCCGTGCTCGAGGGGCGTCGAGCGCAAAGCTGCCTGACGCGACACCAAGGGCGGCGGCCATTGAAGCAGGAAGGAGCGACGTTCGGTTGCGGCGTGTCAGGTCAGAGCCGCGGATCAATGCGGATTGGGAGAATGCTCCCATTCAGTATGTGATCGCCGCATTCGAGTCGTTCTCGCATCGTCGCATCACCGCTTCGCGCGACGTGAACGGTTTCATATCCGCTCACATCGTCAATCAGCCGTGGATGGCGGCGTTGAAGAGCATCATGTCGGCGCATGGCTTCGACGTGACATTCAAGGCCGATAGCAGCATCACGATCGGCTTAGCGAGGCCGGCCAGGGACTCTGCGCCACCGGAGCGAGTCGAAGGGCCATCGTCCCGCGAACTCACCGGAACCGTCAGCGACGCGGAGACCGGGCGAGGAATCAGTGGTGCGCGCATCAACGTGGCTGGCACGCAGGCGCTCGGTGAGCCAAACGAGGCCTGGACCAATGATCGGGGTCAATTCACGTTGCGCGGCCCGGACGGCGAGGTCTGGCTCGACGCGTGCGCCGTCGGTTACGAGTTCATTCGCGTAACGCTCGCACCTACGGACAGCGTCGCCAACTTCCACGGGCATCGAACGGAGACGTTCGTCCGGGACACGGCGCAGCACGGCTCGATCGTCGCGACTCCTCGCGTTGCCGGCATAGGTGTACTACAACCACTCTACGTCGTGGACGGAAGGCCAGTCGGCGCCGCGACGTCGACACGACCGCCATGCGGGCAACGCGGGATCAGACCGTTAGGGTACTTGAGGCCTGCTGTCATCTGGTTGCGCGGCTTCCCCCTAGGCGCTGCGTTTCGTTGAGTCTACTCCGACCGCTGCCACGGTAATCCCGAGGATGCACAGGGCGCTCGAGCAGCCCTGCGCGCGCACGTCGCGGACAGCCGCGGAGTCGTTAGGCGACTGAACTAGTCTCGGACTCGATATGGATCGGGCGGAGTTTCCGGGGCATGATGTCACGCTGGACACGCCACGCACCAAACTGCGGCCGTTTCGGGAGAGCGACTTTCTGGTCGCGCTGCCGTTTTACGCCGACCCCGAGTTGCGCCACGCGATCGATAGCAATCCGGGCGTGGTGGGGAGGTCCTCGATAAGTTGCTCGAGTTCGGCTTCAGAGAGCAGCGTGCGGACCGGATTTGCGCCATCGATGTCGCACTCTCAAACCGACGCTCGCTCGCGCTGTTCGAGTCGCGCGGCTTTTCAATC
Source organism: Gemmatimonadaceae bacterium (assembly GCA_036493735.1). GTDB lineage: Bacteria > Gemmatimonadota > Gemmatimonadetes > Gemmatimonadales > Gemmatimonadaceae > AG2. The sequence continues at coordinate 590 of DASXPH010000145.1, read as the reverse complement.
GTGCGCCAGGTGACAGCCGATACTGTCGACCTCGAGCTCGCTCCTCCGATGTGGCAGAGCCGAGAAGCCAGTCGCGAATGACGGAACGCTTGTAGCAGATTTCGCGCGCCGTCATTGAGCCAGCGCGCACTCAGCGCGCTAGGGTTTTTTTCTTCTCCGGACTGCCTGAGTGTCGACCGTGTCTACACCATATCGCAAAGCGTACGTTCTGGAATGACGCACAACGCCGTCTCTGTACGTCGTGGCTGAACTCGGCAGTCTCGGCCCATTCCCAGCGCGCACTGGCGTCAGCCCGATTCGCGTCAGCTGTTTGATCTGCCACGGCTCGTTCGATCCCCCGCGAACGAGAGCCGCTCGCCAAGTCGATGTAACCTCGCTGCTCGGAATTTTCGACCCCTGCGCGCTGAGGCGGATGATCATCCGGTAGCGCACCTCCGCCATGTTTCTCGTGACATTCGAATTCTGAAAGACAATCCTGACGTGGATCGAGTCGGCTCCGTCGAGGACACCTTTGAAGTACCTCTTCGTCGGATCGTCTTGCTCGTAGTGGCTATATGCCCCTTCAATCTTCGACGGCAAGCCTGACTCAA
>DASXPH010000144.1:0-122745 GCA_036493735.1 Gemmatimonadaceae bacterium | reverse complement strand
AGTCGCGCGCGTTAGCGCGCGACTATCGCACGGCTAGAAAGTCGGTCGCTAGCGCTCCCGACAAGTCTTATGTGAAGTCGCTCGCGCTAGCCGCGCTCGCTCCCGCTCCTCTCGCCGCTTACGCGCCACCGATCACTGACCACCGTTCACCGAGAGGCCAATCCGGTAGCGGACGCTGGTGCGCGGCTCTCGAGGAGGGCGATCGCCTCGGAGCGCGTTCGTTCGAACTCCGCTCGTTCGCGGCCCGGGATCGGATCACCACCCCGGTCGCGAAGCGCGGTACGGGGATCGTGCTGGACGCCGCCGACCAGAACCTCGAAATGCAGATGTGGACCCGTCGCGAGGCCGGTGGATCCCACATAGGCGACCGTCTGGCCAATGCCGACGCGTGAACCAGCGTGGATGCCGGCGGCAAAGCCGCGCAGGTGGCCGTACCGCGTCACGAAGCCATTGCGGTGGCGAATCTCGAGGAGGTTGCCGTAGCCGTTGCCCCAACCGGCACGAAGAACGACGCCATCCCCGATGGCCCGCACTGGCGTACCGGGCGCGGCGGCGTAGTCCGTTCCCTTGTGCTGCTTCCAGATTCCGAGAATCGGATGAAAGCGTCCGCCGAAGGTGCTGGAAATGCGACGGAACTCCAGCGGCGCACGGAGAAAGGCAGCGCGCAGCGACTTGCCGCTGGCGTCGAAATAGTCGCCACTCACGGTGTGACTCGCGTACCGAATCGCCTGGAGCTCGCTGCCGGAGAGCGTGAAGGTGGCGGCGAGGATCTTTCCGATGCGGACGGCGCCGCCGGAAGAGGAATTCCGTTCGGCCATGACGCGGAAAGAATCGCCCGGCTGGAGGTCGCGACTCATATCGATCTTGTAATCGAACACGTCGGCGAGCGACCAGGTGAGCTGTTGCCGCGCGCCGGCCGGCAGGAGCGACTTCGCGCTCGAGTCCATCGCCTCATACAACGTCGACGAAATCGTTCCGCTCACGACGACGGTATCCGTCGTCCAGGGGAGCCGCTCCTCGGACTCGGTCCACGACGTACCGTCGCGCCGCAAATGGAGGAGTCGGTCGATCGCGAGCTGCATAACGATTTCGCTCGGCGCCGAGTCGGGCGCGGAGCGAAAGGTGATTGGCATACCCGCGCGAACGCGGCGCGGATCGACGAGGGTCAACGCCTTCAGCGCTTCCTTCGCGAGCATTTCGCTGACTCCGCCGCGCGCGAAAATGCCGCCCAGCGATTCACCACTCGCGAGCGTGTCGATGCGCTCGCGGAGCATCGTCACCGAAGCGGAGACGATGCCCTGCTGTTGAGCGCTCAACAGTTCTTCAGCTGGCCTGCGTTGCGGGAGAGGGGGCGTCGCGTAGAGCGCCGCGGCAACGAGAATCGCGACGACGGCGTATGTCGCGAGGCGTACGATTGCAGCCTTCAATCCATCTGTCTCCGAATGAACGTCGGGATCTCCATGTCACTGAGATCCTGGGTGCCCTTCTCGGCCGGGGCGGAGCGTGGCGGCCGCGAGACGTCATTCGAGGACGTGCGTCCGTTGGCCGCGCCGCTCACTCGAGCAGGACGATTGGCCGGGAACGGAATCACAGGAGCGCTCTTCGCGTTGGGATTGATGGCCAGCGACTGCACTGGCGTGACGAGCGTCGGTTGCATCGCCTTGTCGAAACCGGTCGCGATGACCGTGACGCGAATCTCGCCCTGCATCGCCGGCTCGTGCACGGCGCCGAAGATGATTTCGGCGTCGTCCCCGACGGCGTCGTGTATGATCTCGTTGATCTGATGGACTTCGCCTAACGTGAGATCCGCGCCGCCGGTGATGTTCACGAGCACGCCGGTGGCGCCGGAGATGCTCACGTTGTCGAGCAGCGGAGAGCTGATCGCCTGCTGCGCGGCTTCGATCGCGCGATTCTCGCCGCGGCCGACGCCGGTGCCCATGAGCGCGGAGCCCCCTGCCTGCATCACGGTGCGGACGTCGGCGAAGTCGACGTTCACGAGACCCGTGACGCTGATGAGCGACGAGATGCCCTGCGTCGCATGCAACAAGACTTCATCGGCCTTTTTCAGGGCATCCTGGAAGGGAATTCCCTTCCCGACCACCGCGAGCAGGCGCTCGTTGGGCACGACGATCATCGTGTCCACATTCTTGCGCATATCGGCGATGCCCTGCTCCGCCTGGCGCATGCGCTTGCGTCCCTCGAAGAGGAACGGCTTGGTGACGATGCCCACCGTGAGCGCGCCGGCTTCCTTCGCCAGCTCGGCGACGACGGGGGCCGCACCGGTGCCCGTGCCGCCACCCATGCCGCAAGTGATGAAGACGAGGTCGGAGTTGATGAGCGTTCGCGAAACCTCTTCCCGGTTTTCTTCGATAGCCTGCCGGCCGATCTCCGGTCGCGCGCCGGCGCCGAGGCCGCGCGTGAGCTTCTTGCCGATCTGGATCTTCACGTCCGACTTGGACGCGAGCAGCGCCTGCGCATCGGTGTTGACCGAGATGAACTCGACGCCTTCCAGATGCTCGTCGATCATGCGATTGACGGCATTACCGCCACCGCCGCCGACGCCCACGACCTTCATGCGCGCGTTCTGCGCCGCGCTCTCTTCGAACTCGAAGATCATTGAGAGAGAAGCTCCCGTACTGCGACTGGTGGGGACGGAAAAGCGGGGAGAGAACGACACGAGCGCATTGCGAAGCGACCAACAGGAAGGGAGCAGCTGCGCACCGCAGTTGAAAACGCTCGGGCAATATAACGCTTTCTGTGCGCTCGCCTAGCCCTCCTTCTGCTGCTCTGACGAGGCATCACGCGCAGAATCACAGAGATATTCGAGCGAAGTTTTCCACAGTGCACGAGCGTGTAACAGCTTTGTGTGAGTGACAGAGTGAATGCGACGTGCACATTCTCTCGCGGCATCACTCACACGCATTTTCGCGATCGAAGCATCGCATTCCTCGCGCCACGACATTGGACCTTGGTCGCATGAGTCGGCGACGGGCGACGGGCGACGGGCGACGGGCGACGAACGGTGCAACGGCGAGAGGAGCGGGAGCGCGCGCGATCAGCGCGCGCGACTCCAGAAAAACTTGTCGGGAGCGTCAGCGACCGACCGCTGCAGGATTTTTTTGATTCGCTGCGAAGCAGCGAATCAAAAGAAATCCTGCAGCCAGAACTTCACACGCTCGGCAAGTTTCCCCACGCCACCGCCGCTCGCTGTGAGCCGGCGCACACCCGCGCCCCCGGCCCCGAGAGCCATTCGATGCGCGGCGTACTGCGCCAGCCCCACCGCCGTCGCGAAGCGTGGCGCCTCGACGGAATCACTCAGTCCGCCGATGTTCTCTGCCGGGAGTCCCACCCGCACGCCAGTGCCGAATACGTCGCTCGCCAACTCGGCGACGCCCAGCATCGCCGCAGCGCCTCCGGTGAGTACGACGCCGGCGCTGAGCTTCCCCGCATAACCCGCAGAGGAAATGTCCCGCTGGACGAGATCGAAGATCTCATCCATGCGCTGGTGGATGATGTGGGCCAGCAGCTCCCGCGGAATCTGGCGATCGCCCTGTGCCACGGTGCTCGGCAGCTGAATCACTTCCGAAGGATCGACGAGCGGCTCGTAGGCGCAGCCGAATCGTTCCTTCAATCGCTCGGCGTCAGCCTGCGTGACGCCAAGTCCGTGCACGATGTCACTGGTAACATTGTTCCCGCCGAACGCGACGGTGCCGAGGTGGCGGATCTTTCCCTCGTGGAAGAGCGCGAGATCGGTCGTGCCCGCGCCCATCTCCACGAGTGCGACGCCCAGCTCCTTTTCGTCCTCTGTCAGAACGGCGAGCGCGCTGGCGAGCGGCTCCAGGACCAGCTCGCGAACCCGATATCCCGCCCGCTCGACCGACTTCCGGAGGTTTAGCGCCGGTGAGCTGCCGATCGTCACGAGGTACATCTCGGTCTCGAGACGCGTACCGATCATGCCGATCGGGTCGCGGATTCCGCTGTTGCGGTCGACGGTGTACTCCTGCGGAATCGCGTGCAGCAGCTCGCGGTCGGGAGGAATCGCCTGCGCACGCGCCACCTCGTTCGCGCGATCGACGTCGTGCTTGTCGATCTCCTCTCCACTCACGGCGACGATGCCCTTGCTGGTCATCGCCTGCACGTGCTCGCCCGCGATCCCGGCATAGAGGTCCTGCACCTGCGTGCCCGCCATGCGCTCGGCGTCCTGCAGCGCCTGGCGAATGGAGCGTGTCGTTTCCTCGATGTCGGAGACGACGCCGCGGCGCATCCCCGTCGTGCGCGCCTGCCCGACGCCGAGGAGCTTGATCGACGGGTGCTTCGGCAAGTCGCCCGTCGTCTCAGCGATGATGGCGGTCGTCTTCGCGGAGCCTATGTCGAGTCCCGCAACGATGCGTTCCGGATTCATGGCAGTCTGGCGATGACCTGGTCTTTGTAGCGTAGGTCGATCTCCGCCGCGCGAAGACCGCGGCGGGTAAGGTCGTTTTCAACAGGGTCGATCTCGGCGAGTCGGTCCGCCGTCACGTCTCGCATCGCTCGCACCGGCGTGTCATCGAGCTCGATGAGCAGCTCGTCAGCGGAAACGACCCGAACTTCGCTCACGCGATCGTAGAGCGCAGGGGCCTGACTGCGCAAGAGACCGAGGAGGCCGAGCACACCGACATCGCGTCGCGGGAGCACCGGGGCGTCCAGCGGCGTCTTCGCCAGATCGATGGGGAGCGCTACCCCTCGAGCGTCATATGCTCGCAAGCCGTCGCTCGTGGCGACGAGCGCGACGGGCAGATTCTCGTCCACGTTCACGACGAGAGTTCCGGGGAGCTTTCGTCGCACCGTGACGCGCCGGAGCTGCGGGTGCGAAGCGAGGCGCTTCTCGAGCGGAGCCGTTGGATCCCACACCGACGCACTGGTATCGACATGAAGACGCGTGAGGATGTCGCTCACGGCGACATAACGAGCGCCCACGATCTCGACCTTCCGGACACGAAAGAAGGAGAGCTGCCGCAGCAGGAGTGGAGCCCAGAATGGAGCGCCGACGAGGAGCACCAAGAGCGCAGCGAGGAGGGCGAGCCTAACGCGGCCCATGGACCAACCGTTGTCCTCCGGCACCTCTTCGTCCGTCATCTCGACGCCTGGAGGAGCGCGAGCAGCTCGGGACCGCTCTCGGTGATGTCGCCCGCGCCCATGAATACGACGACGTCACCTGGCTGTGCATCATTTGCGACCACGCGTGCGAGCTCACGCCGGTCGCCGCGCCACGCGAGATTTGCGCTGGCGGCGCCGAGGTGATCGACGATCAGCATCGACGTTATGCCCGGTATCGGACGCTCCCGCGACGGATAGATCTCCGTGAGATAGAGGGCGTCGGCACCGGCCAGCGAGTTGGCGAACTCCCGCGCAAAGTCGCGGGTCCGCGAGAAAAGATGCGGCTGAAAGGCGACCAACACACGATGCCCGGGAAAGGCGCCGCGCGCCGCCGCGAGCGTCGCCGCGATCTCGGTGGGGTGGTGCGCGTAGTCGTCGAGGATCGTTACGCCCCGCGCTTCACCGATCCGCTCGAAACGCCGTTCCACGCCACGAAACGAATCCAGGCCGCGGATGAGCTCTGGCGCCGCCGCGCCGAGAGCCAGCCCGGCGCCCAGCGCAGCGAGCGAGTTTAGTATATTATGACGTCCGGTCACGTTGAGCCGGACCGTGCCTAACGCTTCTCCGTCGTACTCGGCGTCGTAGGCGACGCCGGAGCCGTGCTGTCGGGCCGCGCGAGCGACGAGGCGCGCATCGCGCTCGCCGTTCGCGCCGGCGATCGCATAACGAATGACCTCGGCGCCGCTCGGCAGACGCATCGCCGCGATGCCTTCGTCCTCCCCACAAAGCACGACGGTTCGTGCCGGCGAGACGAACTGCGCAAACGCCCCGCGGATGTCGGCGATGCCGCTGTAGATGTCGAGATGATCGGCTTCGATGTTCGTGACCACGGCCACCGTCGGCGTGAGCGCGAGAAAGGATCGATCGTATTCGTCCGCCTCGACCACGTACAACCGATCGCCACCCGCGCGCAGGTTACCGGACCAGGCTGCGACGCGCCCTCCGACGACACCAGTTGGATCGCGTCCCGCAGCGCTGAGCGCCTCCGTCGTCATTACCGTCGTCGTCGTCTTCCCATGAGTGCCGGCAATGGCGACCAGCTCGTGGCCACGCGTCACCTCGCCGAGTGCTTCGGCGCGGCGAATCACGGGGACGCCGCATTCGCGAGCGCGTCGCAGCTCGGGATGGTCCTTCGGCATCGCCGAAGTGACGACGAGCGCACGTGCTCCGGTCACGTGGTCGGGATCGTGCGGGCTGACAGTGATGCCGAGACGACGGAGATCCTCCGCGCCGTCAGGATTGGCATCGCAGCCCGTGACCGCGATGCCGCGCCGCACTAACAGCTCGGCGAGCGCGCTCATTCCAGCGCCGGCGATGCCGACGAAATGAACGGGCCGCTGATCGGCGGTATCCAGGAGTGGCATGGGCGCGCGGAATATAAGTGGTGGCCGTGATTGGTGATTGGTGGCTGGTCTATTCGGATGAGCCGGCGCTTTGCGCCGGCATTCCTCATTTATCAGTCACCAGTCACCAACCACTAGCCACCAATCACAACAGCGCCGCAATCCGCTGTGCAATCTCACGCGCGGCATTCGGGCGCGCTCGCGCGGCGGTACCGCGTTTGAGACGATCGAGCTCACTCGGATCGGCGAGCAGTTCACCAAGCGTTGAACCGAGACGCGACGCCGTGAAGTCTGGCTGCGGGATGTAGATCGCCGCACCGGCAGCCGCAAGCGTGCGTGCGTTCACGCTCTGATGGTCGGCGGCCGCGGTCGGGAGAGGCACCAGGAGCGGCGGAATTCCCCACGCGCACAGCTCCGCTGTACTCATCGCGCCCGCGCGAGCGATGGCGAGGTCTGCCACAGCGTACGCCTCACGCATCGGCGAAATGTACGGTCGCACGACGACGCCCTCGGTCGCCAAGGACACGAATTCGTCGTAGGTGCCCTTGCCCGTTGCCCAGATCACATGCAGATCGCGAGGCCGCGCGCCCGAGCGGAGCCACTGCGCGACGGCAGCGTTGATCGCACGCGCGCCCTGACTTCCCCCGAAGACGAGCAACACCCGACCGCCCACATCCGGCAGGCCCCACGCACGGCGAGCCGCCTCTCGCGAGGGCCGCGGGGACGGAGGCGGTTCGATCGGATTGCCCGTGTCGATGAGCGACGCCGGCTTCGCCTTCTTCAGATACCGCGACGCTTCCGGGTATCCGAGATATACCTCCCGCGCCCAGCGCGAAAAGAGCCGCATCGTGAGGCCGGGATAGCTGTTCTGCTCCTGCAGTGCGTACGGAATGCGATGCGCCGCGGCGAACGCGAGCGCGAGCCCCGATGCGTATCCCCCAGTACCGACCACCACCGCCGGCGGGCGCTCCTTCGCGAGATTACTCAGCTGTCGCCAGGCGCCGGCGGCGCCGCGGGCTGTTTTCCAATTATTCCAGAACTGCGAGCGATACAGCGGATGCAGGTCGAGCAGAGCGTGCGGGAACTCCGTCGTTGGCAGGATGTCCCGCTCGATGCCGCGTCTGGCGCCGATGAAAAAAGGCTCAACATCCGGGCGGATCTGCTTCAGTGCGCGCGCGATCGCGAGCCCTGGATAGAGGTGACCGCCGGTGCCGCCGCCGGCGAAGAGCACACGAGGTCCCCGAGATTGTGGTGCGACGTTCGAGCTCATCGCGCTGCTGGTGCCGCGAGGGGATCCGTCGCGCCGCTACCGAGCACGCGCTCTTTCGTACTCCCGATATTCACCAGGATGCCGGTGAACAACATCGTGAGCACGAGATTCGAACGGCCGTAGGAGACGAACGGCAACGTGAGACCGGTCGTCGGCAGGAGGCCGATCACCACCCCGATGTGCAGATAGGCCGTGAGCACCGTGACGAAGGTGAGGCCGACGGCCAGCAGCTGCAGAAAGGGTGAACGTGCCTTACGAGCGATCCGGAAGCCGAGCAGCCCGTACGCCGCGAACGCGATGGTGATCGCCGCCAGCCCGACGAAGCCCCACTCCTCACCGATGTTGCTCGCGATGAAATCGCTGTACGGATAAGGAAGGAACCCCGCCTGCTGTCGGCCCTCGCCGAAGCCGACGCCGAACACACCCCCGGACCCAACAGCCACGAGCGACTGCTTGAGCTGATAGTTCACCGCCGCTGGTGCGCCGCCCGGATCGAGGAAGGTCGTCAGTCGCAAAAGCGCGTACTGCACTCGCTCGATCTTGTGCCAGAGCAGCGGTATTGACAGCGCGCCCAGCAACACAAAGTGGCTCATGCGCGCGCCGCCCACAAACAGCAGCAATCCCATGAGCAGTGTGTACAGCATCGAGACCGACAGGTCGGGCTCGAGCGCCGCGAGAACATCGAGGAGCCCGATCACCAAAAGGAACGGCACGAGGCCTTTCGTCAGGCGACGGAGCGTGTCTCCTTTGCGGACGACGAGCATCGACACCCACACGATGACGCCGAGCTTCCCGAGCTCCGACGGTTGAAACGAGCTGCCGAACAGAAACCGCTTCGAGCCGTTGATCCGCGGGGCGATGGAGTCTGGGAGCACGAGGGTGAGCGTCATCGTCACGATCGTGAGCAGTATCAACGGCCACGCCCACTCACGCCATTTCTCGGCGTCCAGCTTAGCCGCGAGGGCGAACGCCACGGCGCCGGCGACGGCACCCGTCAGCTGCCGCACGAGATAGTAGGCGCTGCGATGATTCTCGTTCATCGCCACGAGCGCGCTCGCGCTGTAGAGTACCGCGAGGCCGAAGGCGATCAGCACGGCGCTCACGAGCATGAGCCACTGCGCCTCGAAGCCCATACGCCACCGCGTCCGCTCGTCCTTGCGCGACTCGGCGCGAGTGGGTGCCCCGACGACGTTCTCGCGTACCGCACTACCAGCAGTCACTGCGTCCGTCCTCCATTCACTGCTTCGCTTCACGCCGCATGAGGGGTCGCTTGCCAGCACTTCCCTGCGTCACCAATCGCTTGAACTCGCGGCCGCGCTGTTCATAGTTCTCGAACATGTCGTAGCTCGAGCACGCCGGTGAAAGCAGCACAACGTCGCCCGGTGAAGTCAGGCGCCGCGCGGCCGCAATCACGTCGGCAAAGTTCGGTCCCGCGCGCTCGACCGGGATGATGCTCCCGAGATCGGCCTGAACGGTCGGTGCGGCCTCGCCATACGCGAGCACTACTTTCACCGTTCGTTTGATCTCGTCGGCGAGCGCGGTGTACGGCTCGCCTTTGTGTCGTCCGCCGAGGAGCAACACGGTGGGACGTGTCATCCCGCGCAGCGCGACTTCCGTCGATGCGACGTTCGTGGACTTCGAATCGTTGATCCAGAGCACGCGATTGAGCTCGGCGACGGTCTCGATGCGATGTTCAAGCCCCTGAAAGGTGCGCAGCCCGCGTGCGATGGCACCGAGCGCCTGCGGCGTGCGATGCGACTCGCTCGCCAATACCACCGCGAGCGACGCGGCGAGCGCGTTCGCGACGTTGTGATCGCCGATGAGCCGCAGGTCACCGCGCGCGAGCAAAGGCTCGCCGAGGACTTCCAGCATGCCGCGGGATGTATCCACCCACGCATCGCTTCGGCCGCGAACCGAGAAGCGGCAATGAACGCCTGCCGCGGCCTCGGCCAGGGCTTCAACGACGACATCGTCGCCGTTCGTGACCCATAGCGACGCCGCCGTCGCATTGCGGAAGAGGAGCGCCTTGTCGCCGTAGTACTCCTCGATGCTTGCATAACGATCGAGGTGATTCGCCGACAGATTCGTCAGCACGCCGACGCGAGGATCGATGCTCGGCGTGTCGTGCAGCTGAAAGGACGATATCTCGAGTGCCACCCAGTCGGGGGGCGTCGGCCGCAGCGCGATCTCGGCGAGCGGCAGACCAATATTCCCGGCGGCCACCGCGCGATGACCGAGCGCCGCGAGCAGGTGCGCGGTGAGTGCCGTCGTCGTCGTTTTGCCGTTGGTCCCCGTGATCGCGATGTAGCGGAGGTTCGGGAGCAGGCGGAGCGCGATCTCGACCTCGCTCACGACTTCGATGCCGCGCGTGCGCGCGCCCGCGAGCGGGGGCGCGTTCGGCGGCACACCGGGACTGGCGACCACGAGCGACGCTCGCGCAATGCGATCGAGATCGTGCGCGCCGATCTGCACGTCGATGGCTTCGCCGCGCAACGCGGCGGCAGTGGTCTCGAGCGATTTACCGGAGCCGGCGTCGGACGCGTAAACGTCGGCGCCAGTCCGAGCGAGCAATGTCGCCACCGCCTTGCCGCTGCGGGCAAGGCCCACGACCGCGATCTCGCCGTTCAGCCAGCCCGCGGGCATGGCCGGCTCCGAGACGCGCCTCTGCCTTGGTGCGCTCACGAACCCTCCGTCAGCGCAGCTTGATGGTCGTCAGCGCGAAGAACGCGCAGAGAATCCCGATGATCCAGAAGCGGACCACGACTTTGGACTCGTGCCAGCCAAGCATCTCGAAGTGATGATGCAGCGGCGCCTTTCGGAAGACCTTGTGGGCTTTCGCGTATTCCAGATCATACCGTTTGCGCCGGTACTTGAACACGTATCGCTGCAGGATCACCGACAGCGTCTCGGCAACGAAGACGGCACCCACGAAGGCAAGGAGGAACTCCGACTTCAACAAGATCGCCACGGCGCCTAACGCGCCGCCGAGCGCCAGCGAGCCGGTGTCGCCCATGAAGACTTCGGCCGGATGTGTGTTGAACCACAGAAAGCCGATGAGCGCGCCAACGATGGCGAGACAGAACACCGTCAGCTCGCCAGCGTCCGCGAGATAAAACATCTGCAGATACTGGCTCGCGTCGGTGCGGCCCATGATGTACGCAAAGATCGCGAAGGTGGCAAAAGCGATGGCACCGAGGCCCGCGGCGAGTCCGTCCAGACCATCGGTGATGTTCACGGCGTTGCTCGTACCCGTGAGAATGAATGTCGTGAAGACGACGTAGAGCCACGCAAATCCGGCGGCGGGTACGACGACGACATACTTGAAAAAAGGCACCGACGTCGACGCGCCTGGCAGGTACGGCACGAGCGGATGCTTCCAGAGATACCAGCCAAGCACGACGCCGACGATCACCTGACCGGTCAGCTTGTAGCGCTCGACGAGACCACTGTTCTTCTTGCCTTCGCGCTTCTGCTTGAGCTTGAGATAGTCATCCAGCACGCCGATCGCGCCCATCCAGAGCATGACGAAGAGCGCGACGAGGACATATGGCCGACGGAGACTGAACTTCGCCCAGAGCAGGATCGGGATCATCGAACACGCGAGGATGATCAGACCACCCATGGTCGGTGTCGACCCCTTCGACGCGTGGGTGTCGGGCGTTCCTTCACGCACCACCTGATTGACCGCCTGCCGCCGCAACGCGCGAAGAATGATCGGGCCGAGGATGAAGGACAGGATCAACCCCGTCACCGCCGCCAGCACAGCGCGAAAGGAGATGTACTGCAGGAGGTTGAAGATCCGGTACTTCGGCGTGAGCGGGTAGAGTAGGTAGTAGAGCAATTGGTGGCTGGTGGCTGGTGGTTGGTGACTGGTAGGCCGGGCGGCTGGCGTCTCTTACCAATCACCAGTCACCAGCCACCAATCACCTCGTTCTAGTCTCTACCCACTCCTTGATCTTCGGCACGAGTTGCTCGAGGCGAACGCCGCGGGAGGCCTTGAGCAGGATAACCGCGTCCGGCTCGAGACGCGATGAGAGCCGATTCCAGAGACTCTCGACATCGCTCGCCGTCACAACACGGTTGGCAGCACCGCCCCCGCCGACGCGCTCGAGAGCGGCGGCGAATTCACCCAGTCCGGCGATCACCTCGATGGGTGAGGCGAGGGCTTCACGCGCCAATGTCTCGTGTAGCGTAGGACCACTCGGGCCCAGCTCGAGCATCGTACCCAGCACCGCCACCCGCTGTCGGCCATGACCGGCATGATGCAGGAGCTCCAGCGCAGCCCGCGCCGACCCGGGATTGGAGTTGTAGGCGTCGTTCACCAGCGTCACGCGGCCGATCTGCTCGACGTTCGAACGCATCGGCGGGAGCTGCATCCCCTGGATGCCTCGCGCCGCCAGCTCGAAGGGGACGCCGGCCTCCCGGCTCACCGCGAGCGCGAGCATCGTGTTTCGCAAATTATGAACGCCGCGTAGCGGGACTTCGATCGGAATCCCGCCGAGGACGATACTTCCCCGACCATCGGCTTCCAGCTTCCACCGGTCGGCTTTCAGGTCGCCCGAGTCGAGGCCCGCGGTCACGACCCGGGGAGAGAGCTTGCGCGCGGCTTCGGCGACATCGGGCTGCGCCGCGGGAACGATGGTCGTCGGCACGCCGTCGCAGGCGGCGAGCTCCTCGCGCATCACGCCCGCCAGATCACCGAGGCCCTCGAGATGCTCCTCAGCAATCGACGTCACGACCGTGATGTTCGGTTCGATGATCGCACGCAGGCGCGCGACCTCACCCGGTTGATTGGTGCCCATCTCGACAACGGCGATGTCCGCGTGATCGGGCAGCGCTAACAAGGTGAGGGGTACGCCGACGAGGTTGTTGAGGTTTCCCTGCGTAGCGTGCGCCTCGAGACCGCTGCCCAACGCAGCCTTGAGCAATTCCTTCGTGCTCGTCTTCCCGTTGGTGCCGACGACGGCGACGACGGGCTTGTTCCAGGCGCAGCGACGATAACGTCCGAGCGAGCCTAACGCGACGAGGGTATCACGTACGTCGAAAACAGGCACGCCCAGTCCGCGCGCCGCCTCGACGCGTGACACCACGACGGCTGCCGCGCCGCTCGCGACGGCCTGCGGCAGGAACTCGTGCGCGTCGAAGCGCTCTCCCACGAGCGCGACAAAGAGATCGCCGCGGGTGATCGTTCGCGTATCCGTCCACACGCGCTGGAGCTCTGCGGCACCGCGCGGCAGGTTGCCCTTCGCGATCGGCTGCAACGCGTCGGCGACGCGGTCCAGAGTCCAGAACGTCATGTGGCTTTCATTTGGGCCGGTGCCATCAGCGACTGCACAATCTCCTTCTCGTCGAATGGGTACCTGGTGGTGCCGCGGACCTGGTACGTCTCGTGTCCCTTCCCCGCGAGCAGCACGACGTCGTTCGCCGTCGCGATCGACAGCGCGTGTTGAATGGCGTCGCGACGATCGGTGATGCGCTCGTGGTTGTCGCGACGCATTCCCGTTTCGATGTCGTCGAGAATCGTCTCCGGGTTTTCGGTGCGGGGATTATCACTCGTCACGATGGCGTGATCGGCGAGGCGCTCGGCGATCTCGCCCATCACCGGACGCTTGCCGCGATCGCGATTGCCCCCGCAGCCGAAGACCACGATGAGTCGGCCGCTGGTGAATGGCCTCACGGCCTCGATCGCCCGCTCGAGCGCGTCGGGGGTGTGGGCGTAGTCTCGAAGCACCGCCGGCGACTCGTTGAGCAGCTCGAGGCGTCCCGGTACTTGCGGCAGTGTGGACAGTCGCTCGGCAATCTGCGGGGTGTGGGCGCCTAACGCGTACGCCGCCGCCGCCGCCCCGAGCGCGTTCATGACGTTGAAGTCGCCAATGAGCGGGAGCCGTACGGGCAGGCGTTCCGTACCCAGAGCCAGCGTCCACTCGCTGCCGCGCGGTCCGAAGTGGATGTCCTCCGCATGCACCTCGGCCGTCGAGACACGTTCGCTGAATGCCACCCGTCGGCGGTCGGTGTGGAGTCTCCCCCACGCCGTCTCGTCGAGACTGTAGACGACTGTGCCGTGCGGCAGCAGATAGTCGAGGAGCCGTTCCTTCGCGTGGAAGTACTCTTCCATCGAACCATGGTAATCGAGATGGTCGCGAGTGAAGTTCGTGAAGACCGCAACGTCGAAGCGTACGCCTTCCACTCGCCGTTGGTGCAGCGAGTGCGACGAGACCTCCATCGCGACGCGCGCCACTCCAGCATCGACCAGCGCGCGCAGGAGCCGCTGCAGCTCCACTGGCCCGGGGGTCGTCAGGCCGCCGCCGCCTTCCATCGGCTCGCCGCCGCTCCCGACGAGAACGCCGAGAGTGCCGATCGACGCGCTGTGTCCGAGGGGCGTGTCGAGCACGTGCCTCAGCATGTTGACGGTAGTCGTCTTGCCGTTGGTGCCCGTTACGCCAATGAGTCGCAGCGACCGCGCTGGCCATCCGTATGCCGCGGCAGCCGCGAGCGGGGCGGCACGGCGTCCATCGCGCACGACGAGCGCGGGCATCTCCGGCGGCAGCCTTTCCGGCTTTTCGACGATAGCGCCAATGGCACCGGCGCTCTTCGCCATCTCGAGATAATCGTGACCATCGCGCTCACTGCCACGCACGGCAATGAACAGCGCGCCGGGTTGTACGCGGCGGCTGTCATCGGTGATGTCCGTTGCCGAGGACGGAAGCGTACCGCGACGATCTCGAAGCAGCTGTGCTGATTCGAGCGCCTCGGCCACGTCCGGTAGGGAGAACTCCGGCACGTTTAGAAGTCGTGAAAGAGACGAATCACCGCACCCGCCGGCTGGACGCTCCCGGCGGACGGCTCGGTCGTTCCATCAGTGCCGCGAACGAGGCGGACGTGGAAGCCAGCGCCATGGAGGGAGCGCACCGCATCGCGCAGCGACAGACCGTGCACGTCCGGAACGGCGCGCGGTTCAACCGCCCGAACGCTGTCTCGCCGCTGCGTGAGTGACACCACGAGCGGTACACTGCCCGCGCTCACGACCTCTCGCGCGGCGCGGCGCGCGCTGTCGAGCCGTGCCTTCGCGAGGGCCTGCGCACGCGCCCCGGAATCGAAGCTCGCGAGCTGCGCGCGGGACGACAGGTCGCCGCGGGACAGCACAGCCGAGTCGGGCCGTGCTGTCTGCGCCGCGCTCGCGCTCGATGCCAGCTTGTGGCGATCGAGGGCCGCGTCACGAGCGGCCAACGCTGCCTGCAACACCGTCCTGGTGAGCGGCGCCGCCGTCGCGGCGCTGTAGAAGCTTCCCTTCTCGTCTCGAGGATTCGTGAGCTTCACGACGATCACGTACTGCGGCTCGTCCCCCGGAAAGAGACCGACGAAGTTCGGATTGTACTGCTGTGCGGCGTAACGTCCGTTCACCGTGCGCCGCGGCGTACCCGTCTTTCCCGCGAGCAGAAAGCTGCTGAGATCCGCCTGGAGCGCCGTACCGTTCTCGACGACGTTGAGCAACACCTTACGCATGCGGCTCGCGACGTCCGGCGTCAGCACGCGTCGGACGACGCGCCGCTGGTGACGATAGAGCACACTTCCGTCGGGCGCTCGAATTTCTTTCACAAGCGCCGGCTCCAGCAGCTCGCCGCCATTCGCAAAGGTGGCGTACGCGACCGCGAGCTGAAGCGGCGTGACGGAGATCTCGTAGCCCATCGCGAGCGACGCCGGCGACTGCGCGGACCACTTATTCGGTGCCCGCAGTACGCCGTTCGCCTCGGAGGGATACGGAACTCCGGTGGCGGTGCCGAATCCGAAATCACGCAGCACCTCGAACTCCTGGCCGTTCGTCAGGCGCTGCTCGAATTTCACGATGCCGATGTTGCTCGACCATTGCAACACGGTCGCCAGCGACGCACGCCCGACGAGGTGATCGTCGTGAATGACCCGCCCCTCGAGCTCGAGCGTGCCGTTGCCCGTGTTGATCATGTCGCTCTCGCGCGCCAGTCCCCGCGCGAGCAGTCCCGCGGCGATGAACGGCTTGAGCGTCGAGCCAGGCTCGAAGGGCTCCGTGAGCGCCGTTGCCGCGGTGGAGCGGACGTTCTGACGCCGGCTCGCGAGGGCGAGCACGTCACCGTCCTGCGGATCGAGGACGACGATGTCGCCACCATCCGCACGCATCTGGCTCACCGCCCCGGCGAGCGCGCGCTCGGCGATCTCCTGCAACTCGTGATTCAGCGTGAGGACCACCGAATTGCCCGGCCGCGGCGCGACGCGCGGCTCGTTAGGCGACTCGAAGCTGCGGCCGCGAATGTCGCGCACGAGCGTCGCGGTGCCCGCCGTACCACGCAGAATGGTATCGAGCGCCAGCTCGAGCCCATCCAGCGGAGTGTTCTGACCGTCGACCCGGCCGACGAGCCGTCGCGTGCCCTCGGACATCGCGTACGCGCGCACACTCGCCGGCGTCGCGTGAACGCCCCTGAGGCGCGCCGCGGCGGCGACATCCGTCGTCAGGTACCGGCCCGGCAATGTCACCCAGGCGAGCCGCGGATCGAGCGCTCGCCGAATCCACTCCGGCCGGAGCTTCACACGCGCGAGCACGCGGCGCAGCGTCGCGCGATCCTGTGCTCGAATCTCTCGCGGCGCGATCTCGAGCTGCACCATCTCCCGGCTCTGCGCCAGGACGAGACCCGCGGCATCGAGGATGTCGCCGCGAGGCGCTGGCATCTCGCGCGGGGCGAGCTGCTGTCGCGCCGCCCGCGCCCGCCACGTGTGCCCCTGGAGGAGCTGCACGTGCGCCGCCTGACCGATCACCGCGAGAGCGAACACGGCGAGCGATAAGTGAACGATGCCGATGCGCCGTGATCGAATCATGGACGGGTGACGGAATCCGGCCGTCCGCCGCGCGAGGGTCGCGGACGGGCGAGCATGATTACTTGATCTGGCGAGGGCACGTGCATGTTCAGTTGCTGCTCGGCAATTGGTGCCAGTCGCGCTCGGCTGGATGCCTCGCGAATCTGCCCGTCTAGCTTCACGCGCTCGGCCTCGAGCGCCTGACGTCGCCGGTCCAGGTCACGCAAGGCGCGCGCTTGGTCGATGCCGTAGGTCCTGCGAGCAATGACGCCCGTCGCCACGAGAACGAAACCAAGGAGAACGAGCGCGATCGTGGATCGGCGCGATATCCGGCCACGCCTCACGTCGCCGCTGCTCGGCGAAAGGCGCGCAGCCGCGCGCTCCGCGCCCGCGGATTACGCCCAAGCTCGTCCGGCGACGGCGTCGTTGCCTTTCGACTGACGAGTGCGCCGAGGGCATACCCGCGACAGGTACAGACGGGCTGTTTCGGCGGGCAGATGCAATCGCTGCTCCACTCGCGAAATGCATGCTTGACGAGCCGATCCTCACCCGAGTGGTAGGCAATGATTGCGAAGACTCCGCCAGGCTCGAGCCGATCTCGCAGCACAGGAAGCGCCTGCTCCAGCGACTCGAGCTCGTCGTTCACGGCGATGCGCAGCGACTGAAAGAGCCTGGCGAAATCCGCCGGTCCGGTACGCGGTCCCAGTGCGCCCCGAATCGCGCCGACAAAGTCGTCGCTCACGACGAATGGACGGTTGCCGCGTCGCCGAACCACCTCGCGTGCGAGGCGGTGGGCGCGTCGTTCGTCCCCATACTCGCGAAAAATGGACGCGAGCGCATGCTCGTCGAAGGTGTTGAGCAACTCGGCCGCGCTGATTCCGCCATCCGCGCCGCGATCCATCCGCATGTCGAGCGGCGCATCCTCGCGAAATGTGAACCCTCGATTCGGATCATCGATCTGGTGGGATGAGATACCGAGGTCCAACAGGATTCCGGAAAACTGCGATTCAGCAAGCTCGGGTGTTTCGCCGATGTCGGAGAAATTGCCCAAATAGGCTCGGAAACGACCATTCGAGGTGTAGGAGGCGAGACGCGCGCGGGCGGCATCGAGAGCGTCAGGGTCGCGATCGATACCGGTGACCTGTTTGACACCCGCCTGGAGCAACGCGAGCGAGTGCCCTCCGCCGCCGAGTGTTCCATCGAGCACATTTTCAGAGCCGCCGAGGAGGTCGAGGACCTCTCTAGCGAGCACAGGCGCGTGATATGCGCTATGCCAGTTGGATTCGTCGACGCCGGGTGTTGGGGCGGACATACTAACCGCCACTTCCCCGTCGTGCCAACCCCTGCGTGCTTTGCATCGTACTACCGGTAAGCCCAAGTCCGTACAGCGAGCTCGAGGCTCGATGATCCGCAGTCGCCGAAAGCATCTCGCGATGATAATTCACGGCGCCCGCGCGGAGCGCGAGGACGTGCGTCATCTCATCGACTGGGTTCGCAGCAAAGGCCATGTGGTTGAGCCTCACGTGACCCTCGAAGCCGGTGACGCGACGGCGATGGCCGCCGCCGCGGCGACCGCAGGTGCCGACGTTGTCGTTGCCGTCGGCGGCGATGGAACGCTGAACGAGGTCGTGAATGGCCTGGATGGTTTCGACACGCCGCTCGGCATCATCCCCCTCGGCACCGCGAACGATTTCGCTGCGCAAGCCGGCATCCCGGCCGACATCGATCATGCGATGGATGTTATCCTGCGTCGCAAGCCGGTGTGTATCGACACGGCTTCTCTCAACGGACGTCGGTTTCTCAACGTCTCGACGGGCGGCGTTGGGGCGGAAGCGACAGCCGAGACGCCGGTAGAAGCCAAGGAAACGCTCGGGCCCGTGGCTTACGCGATCACCGGCGTTCGGAAGTTTGCGGAGTTCGAGCCATACCGGGCGAGCTTTCGCGGGCCTGGCTTCTCTTATGAAGGTGAGTTCCTGATGTTCGCCGTGGGTCTCACACGCGCGTCGGGCGGCGGTACTCTCGTCACGCCTAACGCTTCGATCACCGATGGGCTGCTCGACGTCTGCATCGTCGAAGGAATGGGGCGTGCCGACTTTGCGCGACTGGTGCTCAAGATCAAGCGCGGTGAGCACCTCGGCGAGCCCGGAGTGCACTATGCGCAGCTGCCTTGGCTGACGATCGAATCGGAGGCGGAGCTGAGCGTGAACGTGGATGGGGAGTCGTCAGGCGCGCGGCGGCTGGACTACAAATCGAGACCTGCCGACCTGATGGTGTACGCGACACGGCTTCCCGGCTCCGACGATTCGGATTGATCGATGCCGGCGGCGTGTTGCGCCGTTTCCCGCCCTGAAACAATGCCAAAAACAGAGCGCCCGCCTAACGGCGGGCGCTCTGTTTACCGAAACGTTCGCTAGTGCTTGGTGCCGGAGCGAGTCGTTGTCTTGCAAAGCGCCTTCTTGGCCGGCGCGATGTTCGGATAGTATTGCTGGATCGCGCCCATCAACTGACCCGCGGTGTTCTTGTCGTACGCCGCGGCCTGCGGCAGTGCGATCTGCGAAGCCGACCACATGTCGTCGGCGAGCTGCGCGTCGGCGCAACTGCGCGACTTGTTCAGGTTCTGGAGGGCATTCAGTCCAACCTGGAACGAGGAGAGACCGACGAAGAGCTTGAGCTGCGGCGACGGAGCGATGCTGTCCACCGTGCTAGAGAGCTGATATGCGTTCAGCCACGCCTGGCGCGTCTGCGCCGCATCTTTCCCCGTCGTGTCCTGCGCTGCTTTCACCGCCACGCCAACCACTGGCAGCAGGCCTTGACCGACCGCGTTCTTGTCCGCTCCACCCGCAACCGCTCGGCGCGCCCAAGCGAACGCGCTATCGGGCTGTTTGAGATCACTGTAGGTGACGAGCACGAACGGAATTCCGTTCTCGACTTTCGGATCGATCTCCACCGCGCGTTTCGCGGCATCGAGCGACTGCTGCAGCTGACCCGACTTTCGCAACGTCTGCGCGTATAACATGTACAGATCCGCCTTGGCCGGGAACTTCTGCACCGCACGCGCGGCATACTGCGAGGCGAGCTGCGGCTGGCTGTCCGCCGATGCGATGGCGATGAGACGAGTGTACAAGTCCGCATTCGCCGCGGCCGTGTCGGCCTTCATCCAATCCTCGCCGGCCTGCAGCGCCTTCTTGTAATCCTTCGCGCTCGCCAGCAGCAGGAATCGCATGCGTAGCAGCTGCGGATCGCCCGGGTTGTCCTGGAGCATCTCGTTGACCATCGGCATCGCCAGCTCGGGCTTGTTCATCGCGCCGAGGAGGGTGAGCAGCGATGGTCGCACGGTCGGATCGACGCGACCGAGGCGAACCATGGTCTGCACTGCCTTCGCCGAATCAGCCGCCGTTCCCTTCGCCATGTAAGCGTCGACGGCATTTCGCATCGCCAACGCGTTCGTGGAGTCGGACCTCATGATCAACTCGGCCACGCGCAGCACCGAATCCGCGCCGCTCTTGCCGTACTGATACGCCGACATGAGGCACAGCTGTGACAACGTGCTGTTCGCGTCCTTCGCGAGACCAGCGCGCGCCGCCGCCGCGGCCTCGGCCCACTTCTGATCGCGCAGCGCCGTCTCGCACCTGCGATAATCGGGGAGTGCCTTGCGCGCGTCGCTCAGCTCGTGCTCGATGCGCTTTGCCGCGTCACCGGCATCGCGCGCATCGACCGACGGGAGCGGCTGGGCGAGTGACACGTCGCGAGCGAGCAGCAATCGCGAATCGACACGGAGGCCACTAGCAGCCTTGGTGCCGGTGCAATCGAGGATCTCGTCGGCACGCATCAACTTCGCCAGCTCCTTGAGGTCCGACACGCTCAACGCGGAATCGGCCTTGTAGCCCGACGATGTGAGATAGTTGTTGATGTCGTTGCGCGACAGCACATAGAGTTGCCGCGCCGAGTTTTCCGACTGGACACGATTGCGCAGCGCCTCAGCCACATCGACACCGAGGTTGGTGTTGGCGCCTTGTGTGTGGCACGTGGCGATCAGAATGCGCGGTGTGTCGGCGCCCGGCTGTTGGCCACGGGTTTGCGCACGAGCGAGGCGCGGGCCACTGACCGCGGTTATCGCCATTGCGCCGGCCGCCGTGAGCGCACGGCGTCGAGATGCCATCACTGTCGGAGCTCCTCCCAAACGTTGACGAAAATTACCCGGATCGCCTTGCAAAGGTCCCGCATGTCACTGCAAACCGCCTAACCGCATAACCCTTCTACGACGTTCACGTGCTGTGCACCGCTGGCATGGGCGAAGAGGGACTCGAACCCCCGACATCCCGCGTGTAAGGCGGGTGCTCTAACCAACTGAGCTATTCGCCCTCTCGAGCGCGCGTCTCAAAATGCGTGCGACGCGCGCGCCGCGGCTGGCTTTCGTCGCTCGATTGTGTTCGCGTGGGCAAGCGCCCACCTTCGCGCAAGATCAGGATTTGAGGATGGCCAGCGGAACGAGCACGCAATAACCGGCGACGAGGAGCAACGGAGCAATCGTCTCACCGCCTCGCGCAAGATCTGCGTAGCCGCCGAGAAGAATCACCGCCGCCGCACCCCACCAGATCAACCCACGGGTCCGCGTGCTGGTCTCGCTATTTGCCATAGGGCCGTAGTGTAGGCCGGTACGAAATCGGTGTCAAGCGACGTTACGATGCGAAGTTACGTGAATTCAACGTTAAGGTTCGATGAATACGCGTGCAGCGACCACACGCTGGCTCAGTTGTCGTCGCCCTCGCAATCGGGGGGTGTCGCACTCGTTGCATCGTTCTGAGGCGACAATAGCTCTTCGAGCGCCACGCTGGTTTCTCGTTCGGCGACCGCATCCGCCGCAACGAGCGCGGCCATTCGTTGTCGATCGCGGCGTCGCCGCGCGAGGTAGAGCGGCGTGATGACCAGCAGCAGAATCACAGTGGCGAGCGTGAGATCGCTGAAAAGGGCCAGCCCGCCGTAGCGGCGCCGCGTACGCCGCTGCCACTCTGCTTCGAAGCCCGCCAGTGTCATGCCGTACGCGGAACGCATGGCGCGGTCGAGCGAGCCCGTTCGCTTCCATTCCGCGAAGAGCCCAGCCAGACCGTGCGCGGGATCGATGGACGCCAGGTCGTCGACGGCTCGATAGGCGAGCGCATACGCGGCCTGCGCGCTCGTCGCGCCTTCGGTAAACCGGTCGTCGAGCTCGTCGAAATTGGGCATCCCGCGCAACGCGAGCGCGAAGTTCGTCGCGAGCACCTCGTTACGATTGAGCTCGCGAGCGGCGTAGCTCGCGTACCCCTCGTCGAACCAGCGCGGCGGAAGGTCGCCGAGGTACTCATGGAGGGCGAGATGCGCGAGCTCGTGTCGAAGGACCTCGAATGGGTCGCCCGCTTCGGACGTCGCACGACTTCCCTGCATCACGATGCGTCGGGAATCGGGGAAGGCCAGCGCCGCACCCCACTCCGGCGCCTCGACGCCAGCCCACTCGCGAAAGCGCCGCTGGTCCGGTGCGATCGTGATCAGGACACGCTGGGTCGGTCGCGGTAGTCCAGGAAAGGTGTCCGTCATCAGCGCTCTCCCGAGCAACGCATTCGCGAGCTTCTCGTCGGCGGGATAGCACACGATGGTGAAGCGGCCTCGATCGAGGCGCAGTGGCGATTGCGAGGTGCGTGGTGCGTTGGGCGTGGCGCGTGACTCGCGGACCACCGAAAGGGAGAGCACCACCGCGCACAGGAACTGCGCGCCCCGCGCCACGCACCACGCCTTCCGCAATCGCGCGCCACGCACCACGCGCCACGCCAAACGCGTCACGCACTCCGCGACGCGCGCTAGGGTTCTCCCCCCTGCTCGACGACGGCGAGAACCTCGGCGCAGCGTTTCCCCCATGGGTTGAACTTGTTCGCCGCGAAGCCGCTCTTCCACGTGTCGATCGCCTCGTCCCGCTGGCCGTTGAACCAGAGCGCCCGCCCGAGCTCGTGATACGCTTCGATCAGTCCCGGCCCAAGGGCGATCGTTTTTCGGAAGAACGTCTGCGCGTCCTCGAACATGTCGCGCTCGAGATACACGAGGCCCAGATAGAAGTGCGCGTAGAGTGAGGCCTTCTTGTCGTTGTCCAGGCGAATCGCGCGCGACAGGTGCTCGATGGCTTCGCCGAAGATGCCCTTCTTCAGACAAATGTAGCCGACGTTGATGCGCGCGAGCGCGTTCTGGGGCTGACGCATGAGCACCTTCTGGAACATCAACAGCGCGTCGTCATACTTCTCCTGCAGCATCAACGCCCAGCCGAGGAGGGCTTCGGCCTGCACGTCGTTAGGCGAGAGCTCGAGCGCCTTGCGGAGCGCGCGCTCGGCGCCGCCGTGGTCGCCAAGGGAGAGCTTGCTCCACCCCTTCTCGATGAACGTGGACGCGCCGAGGTGATCGGCGTGGACCACCGGCCGCTCGCCACTGAACTGGGGTGCATTCGAGGGCGGCGCGCCGTGCTTGCCGGAGTTGTTCCCATTGTGCTTCGAGCGGAGCGTCTTCCACTGGTCCACCAGCTGCTTCACGTCGTCGCGCAGCGCGCTCAGCTCCCCGATCTCCTGCTCGAGCTGTTTGAACAGCGCGCCGATCTCTCCCTTCAGGACATCGAGCTCCTTCGCGGCTTCGTTCGCGGCGAGACGCTGCGCCAGCGCGCCGTAGCGCTCCCGGAACGAGCCGGCCGGCGCGTTAGGCATCGACGACGGCACCGCCGGCAAGGGGCGTTCCGCGAACGCTGCCGAGCTGCAGCGCGATGCGCTCCGTCGCCGACAGCAGCTGCTCGACGTCGAGCACGATGATCAACCGCTGACCTTCCCCGCGCCGCAGAATTCCCTTGAGGTATTCCCCCGCGAGTCCGCGAAAGAACGTCGGCGCGGGCGAGATCTGGCTCGCGTCCACCGCCGACACCTCGAGCACGGAATCCACGACGATGCCGATCCATTCACCGCGCGCATTGAGCACCACCACGCGCGTGTCCGACGCCGCCGCGCGCTCCGGCAGCTCGAAGCGCCGTCGCAGATTCACGAGGGGGATGACCTTCTGCTGATACTCGATCACCCCTTCGATCCAGGGCGGCACATCCGGCAGCGAGCGCGGATCCTGATAACGCAATACGCGCTCGACGGCGAAGATATCGGCGGCGAAGAGATCGTCGGCGAGACGAAAGGTTACGAGTTTGCTGGACTCCGCGATCATACCGTCTCCTCCGTGGGCTCGGCCCTCGTTCCGGCCGGCGATCCATGCAAGCCAATGAGGGCGGCCGTGTCGAGTAACGCGATGAGGTCCGCGTCGCGATGCACGATGCCCAAGAGCGCACCCTCTCGCGTTCGTGTCACTCCACCCGGCGCCTCGCGGACCGTGCGGAGATCGACGGTGATGACGTCGTCCACATCATCCGTCGCAATCGCGACGCGCCGATCGCCGCCGCAGAACACGACGGCGGTCGCCGCCTGCCGGCAGCCGATGCCGAGCATGAGCTGCGGCTCGAAGACTGAAACGAGCGCGCCACGCAGGGTGAAGACGCCCAGCATGGAGGGCGGCATCTCGGGCAGTCGATGCAGCGTCGGCATGTCGAGGGCTTCCTCGGCCGTGACGAGCTCCACGCCGAAGAGCTCATTGGCGACGCGAAACACGAGCAACTGGGCGCTCCCACTTCGCTTCGCCACACGCTCGCGAAAGGGCAGGACGTGGACGGGCGCATCGACTGAGCTTTCGGATTCGGGGGTCGCCTGTGCGGAGACGGCAAGCGACGCCGCGATCGAGGCCGCAAAGTCCTCGATCGACAGTACCGGTGCTTCCTCGTCGCCTGAGTTGGCAGTCATGGCAGCAGGTTGGCGGCGTGTGAGACGAGCGTGCCGCATCCTGAGTATGACAGTCAGGGCTTAGGCGCAGTCACAAATGGTGGCTGGTGGCTGGTGGCTGGTGGCTGGTGGCTGGTGGCTGGTGGCTGGTGGCTGGTGGCTGGTGGCTGGTGACTGGTGACTGGTGAAAAATGAGTCGGTCCATGTCGACGCCCCTCCGAATTCACCAGCAACCAACCACCAGCCACCAGTCACCCATTCAGCATCGCCACGATGGCGGGCGCGATCTCGCTGAGCGGGGCGACGCGATCGGCGCCGGCGATCTGGAGGGCGGCGTTCGGCATCCCAAAAATGGTGGAGGTGGCGCGATCCTGGAGCACGGCGCGTCCGCCGGCGGCGCGAATGGCGCGCGTGCCGTCCGCGCCATCACGCCCCATGCCGGTGAGCACGACAGCGACCACGTCGCTGCCGAAGCGCTGCGCCACCGATCGAAACAACGGATCCGCCGACGGCCGCACGCCCCATATCGGAGGCGCGTCATCGAGAACGATGTGCGCGACGCCGCCGCTCCCGTCGATTGACATGTGTCGGCCGCCCGGCGCGAGGTAGACGCGATCGGTGAGCACCGGTTCCCCTGCCTCGGCCTCGCTCACCGGCAACTGGCTCATGGCGTGGAGACGTTGCGCGAGGCTTCGGGTGAAGCCCGCCGGCATGTGCTGAACGATGAGGACCGCCGCGCCTAACGAACGCGGAAGATTCGGGACGACCTCGGCGAGGGCGCGCGGGCCGCCCGTGGACGAGGCGATGGCGACGACACGTCTGGCGGCCAACCCTGACGGCACCGTCCGCGCGGGAGTCGCGGTTGATATCGCCACGGCCGGCCGCGCCGGCGTGCCGCGAACTGGCAGCTTGTGGATGGCGAGCATCCGCACGCCACGTATGTTCGCCTGGGCGGCGGCACGCAACGCACCCAGCAGGCGATCGCCGATGCGCGCCAGGTCGAGGCTGATCGCGCCAGAGGGCTTTCGCACGAAATCCACCGCGCCGAGCTCCAGCGCGCGCAGCGTCGCGTCGTGACCCGAGTGCGTCGTCGCGGCGCTGAGCATCACCACCGGCCGCGGCGCCTCGCTCATGATGTAGCCTAACGCCTGAAGGCCGTCGAGCTCGGGCATGTCGACGTCCAGCGTCACCAGGTCGGGATCGAGCGCGTGGACTTTCTGCAGCGCATCGACGCCGTTCCGCGCCGTCGCGACGACGTGAAATTCTCCGGAGCTCTCCAGGATCTGCGTGATGAGACGGCGCATGAACGCGCTGTCGTCGACGACGAGCACGGAGCGGCGGCTGCTGTCGCGCGCTCCGGCGCCGGCCGCGAGGGCGTCAGATGACACGGTTGCCCTTTTTCAGGGATCGAACCTCGACGCGACCATCCTCGAGATGGAAATGCACCGAGCGGCCGTGATCGCTCCCGACGTCTTCCGCGTCGATCGGTACGTCGCAGCGACCCAGCGCCTGCCGCGCCGCGAGGACATTGCGATCGCCGATGTTGATGCTGCCCTTGGGCAGCAAGTTGGAGAACATGCTTGCGCCGCCGACGAGCTTCGCGCGAACGCGGCGTGCGTCGGCTCCGAGCCGAGTCATCTCGGCGAGGAGGAGCGCCACCGCCGAGGCGGCAAACTTCGCCGGGTTGGACCGGTCGCGCGCCATCGACTCGTCAGGCAGGAGCGTGTGCGCCAGGCCGCCAATGCGCGCCGCGGCATCGTAGAGCATGATCGCCACGCACGATCCAAGCCCGATCGTGATCAGCGTCTGCTCATCGCGCGCGACCGCGAAGTCGGCGACCTTGACGCGGATCTCACTGGTCGGCTCGGCGTCGATCATGCGCGTCGGAAGATGCGGTCGCGCGCGTCGACGGCGCTGAACCGCGACCGCACCGGCCCGAGCAGCGTTTCCACCTTGCCGAGAACGAGGAAGCCGCCCGGCGCCAACGCGTCGTGAAAGCGCGACAGGAGCTGCTCCTGCGTGTCCCGATCGAAGTAGATCAGGACGTTGCGGCAGGTGATGAGGTCGAAGCCCGCTTCGCTCGCCGGAAACTCGTCGAGGAGATCGCGGCGCTCGAAGTGCACCAGGCGCCGCACCGCCGGCGCGATCGTGAACGGCGACCGCGCCGAGAAGTACCGCTCTCGCAACTCCGCCGGACTGTCGTCGAATGCCGATTCGGAATACTGCCCGCGCTCCGCCGCGGCGAGGCTGGCTCGGTCGATGTCCGTGCCGATGACGTCCACGCGGCCGATGCGATCCAGCTGCCCATTCAGCGCCGAATAACGATGGAACAGAATCGCCAGTGAGTACGGCTCCTCGCCGCTCGAGCAACCCGCCGACCAGACGTGAATTGGCCCCTCCGCGCTCTTCCACAGCACGGGCACAACGTGCTCGGTCAGCGACTCGTAGACCGACCAGTTGCGGAACAGCTTGGTGACATTGATCGTAAGCGCGTCGAGCAGTCGATCGTATTCACCGCTGTCGCTGTCGAGGACGCGGGCGTAATCATGATACGTGTGCACGCCTCGCGCGCGCATGCGCACCGCGATGCGGCGTCGCAGACACTTCTCCTTGTAGCTGGCACACGCGAAGCCACGATCGCGCGAGATCTTGCGCGTCAGCTCCTCGAACTCCGGATCGCCGGCCGACGGCGGCGGCGTTGCGTCGGCTGCGTCAGGACGGCGACTGATCATCCCAGAACCTGACGCACCGACTCGAGATTCGTCCGGACAATCGCGTTTTCCGGATCGAGCTCCAGGGCTTTCTCCCAGCATCGGACGGCCTCTTCGCGATCCTGCCGCCGGAAGCGAATGTTACCGAGCTTGAGGTACACGTCACCTCCGATGTCCGGATTCGATTTGATCGCGCGCTGGTACGCCTCGAAGGCGTCGTCGTACCGACCGACGCGGTAGAGCAGATCGCCGAGATTCTTTTGCAGCTGCGCGAGCCCGGGATCCTCCTGAATGCCCTTCTCGAGGGTCGCGAGCGCGTCCTCGTACTTGCCCCGCCGCTCGTACACGACGGCGAGGTTGTTGTGCAACCCGGCGGCGTGGGGGTGCGCGGCAATTCCTTCATCGAGCAGCGTTGCGGCGCGTTGATGATCACCGAGCAGCGCCGCGGTGAGGGCAGCATAATGAAACCACGCCGGGCTCGGAGATCGATTGCCGAATAGCGGACGCGCGGCACCTAACGCCGCGTCGGCGCTCACGACGTCACCCGCGAGGAGGGCGACGACGCCAATCGACGTTTGCACCCGGGCGTCCGTGGCGCCACCGCGACGCGCGGCCTCCTCGAGCGTGGCCTGCGCTTCCGCGTATCGCCCCTGCCGCTCGAGGACATACGCGAGATTGTGCAATACGGCATATCGGACGCCCGGTTGCGCCGCGGCTTCCTTCAGCGCCGCCATCGCCTCCGCCCACTTGGACTGCCGCGCGAGCGCGACACCGATGTAGAAGCGCGCCGTCGAGTCTGAGGCGCGAAGCTCGAGAACGCGGCGCAGCTCACGCATCGCCTCGTCAAGCATGCCTGTCTTGTAGAAGGCAATCCCAAGGTTTCGATGCTCCTCGATGCGCGTTTCGGAGACCTGCGGATCGGCATTCGCTTTCGTACGGCCGACCCGGTGGACGAAGCCAGTCGTTAGCAAACCATAAATCGCCTTGCCGACCTCGAACTCGACGAGCCCTGATCCGTCGATGATCGCCTGGACGTCACGCTGCCCATCCACGAGCTCGAGCACCACGCGCTGTTCTTCCGTCAGCTCCGCCTCGCTCGCGCTGATTCGCGACTGGTCCACCTCGAAGACGAGGTCGAACGTTGGAATCTTCTTCTCGACGAGATTCCATTCGTCCATCCGGCGCGCGCCCTCGAGGAGGAGCGACTCCGGATTGATCGAGACGAGCAGATCCTGCTCTTCGGGATGGACGTCGGCCTCGAAGTTGAACGTCCCCTGCATCCACGTGAAGAGGAAATACACCGCTTCTTCGATTTGCCGTCGCACGTACGCGTGCAACTCCTCACGCGTCAGCGCGCCCTGCTCGACCAATAGCTCACCGATTCGCTTGTCGCGGGTTTTTGACTGCGAGGCGATCGCGCCCTCGAGCTGCTCCTGAGAGATGACGCTGTTCTTCACCAGCATGTCGCCAAGCCGATCTCGGCGATTGACGATCGACGCATAGCAGATACGGCCCTTCTCGAAGAAGATGTATCCGAAGTTGCTCCGATGTGTCACCGCGAGGCAACCCGTCTTCTTGCCCATCGCGAGCAGTTGCAGCACGTCGGGGAGTGACGCCTCCTTCAGCGATCCTTTAATCGCCATGCGTTCCCCCTCGCCACGCACTACACGCCACACACCACGCGCCCCTCATTTCAATTCCTCCATCATCCGGGCTGAAGGGTCGCTCCACTCCCACACGACCTTCTCGTCATCGAGGAAGAAAGTGTCGGCCGCGGCGCGAACCGCGACTGGCGCCGCCGGCCGCGCGACCGCCGAGAGCTCGGGCTCGAGCTCGGCGCGCGCAACCGCAAGCGTCAGCGGTGCACCGGCCACATCCGCTGCTGCGATGAGTCGATTCACGGTGCCGATGATCTCCCGCACGCTGGCGGCGGGGCGCTCGGCGAGATAGGACAGGAGTTCCGGACCTGTCGAGTGCTCGGTGGCGGCGAGATAGCGCGCATAGAGCTTCTCGCGTAGCGCGCGATCGGGCGACTGCATCTCGACCACGAGCCCGCCCTCAAAGCGCGAACGGAGTCGATCCTCGAGCCCATCGAGCTCGCGCGGCGGGCGATCGCTGCAGAAGACGAGCTGCTTTCCCTCGGCGTGCAACGCATTGAAGACGTGAAATAGCTCTTCCTGCGTGCGTTCCTTGCCGGCGACGAACTGCACGTCATCGATGAGGAGCGCGTCGGCCGAGCGATAGCGCGCACGCCACCGTTCGACCGTGCCCTCCTGCAACGCTTCGATCAGCTCGTCCATGAAAAGTTGCGCGCTCACGCACGCCACCGCCGACGCGCCGCCGCTGCCATCCACGACCTCGTTGCCGATCGCGTTCAGCAGGTGCGTCTTGCCGACACCGCTGGGACCATGAATGAAGAGCGGGCTGTATCGCTTGCCGGGCTCGGCGACGATATCGTCGGCTGCGCGCACCGCGAGCTGATTGCTCGACGACACTTCGAAGCCCTGGCGCGTGAAAGCCGAAGAGGGCCCCGGCGGCGGTGTCGCGCCGGCGAGCGCCTTGTCGAGGAGAATCTCGGCTTCGCGCAGCCGCTCCGGATCGCGAAAGACCTCATCGCCACCTAACGCGGGATCGACGTCGGTTGCCTTCTGCTCGAGGGCCTTGAGACGCTCGACCGTCGCCCCGAAGCCACGAAGAAGCGACTCCCAGTTCGCGGGCGGAGCCGTGTCCTGCAGGAGCCGCTCGAGCTGAGCGGTGCGATAGCCCTCACCCGCCCAGTAGGCGATGGCCTCGGCGATGCGCGCCTTCCACGACTCGACGTGCTGCGTGACGGCGCTCGTGATGTCCGACAGGAAGCTCTCGAATTCGTTAGGCTTCGGCGCGCCGGGGGCCTGCCGCTTCGCCGCGCTCTTCGCTTCCGGCAGATCGCCGAGGACCGTGAGCACGTCCTCGGGCTTCATCTGCTCGCCGCCCAAGGTCTGGAAGGCAATGAGGCGATTGAGCGCACCCTGCAGCTCGCGGACATTCCGGAACTCGAGGCGCCCCAGCTCCTCGACGACGCCCGGCCAGAACTTCACGCCGCGCTCCTCGCACTTCGCCCGCATGATCGCAATGCGCGTCTCGAAGTCGGGCGTGCCGATGTCCACGATCAGCCCACCGGAGAGCCTCGTGATCAGCCGCTCGTCCACGTCCGCGATCTCCGCCGGCGGACGGTCGCTGGACATCACGATCTGCCGGCCGCTCCCCTGCATCGCGTTCAGCAAACGCAAAAGCTCCGTCTGCGTCTCGCGACGACCAGTAAGGAACTGCATGTCGTCGATCAACAGGACGTCGACCCGCTGATAGCGCTGCTTGAATCGCTCGGCCTCGCCACTGGCGATCGCGGCATGCAGTTGCTCGACGAAGTCGTCGAGCGAGACGTACTCGATGTCCGCTGAGCCGCCGTGGCTGCCGACGTGATTGCCGATCGCGCCCATGAGGTGCGTCTTCCCGAGTCCCGAGCTGCTGTAGATGAAGAGCGGGTTGTAGACGGCGCCGGGCGACTCCGCCACCGCGCGCGCCGCGGCGACGGCCAGGCGATTCGCCGAGCCCACGATGAAGTTGTCGAAGCGGTGCCGGGGATCGACTTGCATGACGGCTATTTGGCGGGCGCGCTCAATCGCTTGAGCACGAGCTCGGAGATGCTGCGCAGCGTCTCGAAGACACCGGGACCGTGCAGCGCGTCGGCGCCGAACTCGGGTACTCCGCGAAAGTTCAGCGAATCATTGAGCTCGGGTGGCGTGAGAATTAGCTCACGGGGAAGATCCTGCTTGTTGTATTGAATGACCAATGGCACGACGCGAGCATCGATGCCCTGCTCGGCGAGATTGGCGTGGAGATCCTGAAAGCTCTCGATGTTCTCCTGGAGTTGGCGCGCCTGTGAATCGGCCACGAACACGACGCCGTCCGCACCCTGCAGCACGAGCTTTCGCGTCGTCTGATAGTAAACCTGCCCCGGCACTGTGTAGAGCTGGAACTTGGTTGTGAATCCGGAGATCGTACCGAGATCGAGTGGCAGAAAATCGAAGAAGAGCGTCCGGTCCGTCTGCGTCGCGAGCGACACCATCTTGCCCTTTCGGTCCTCGGGCACCTGCCCGTAGATGTAGTGCAAGTTCGTCGTCTTTCCGGACCGACCAGGTCCGTAGTAGACGATCTTGCACGTGATCTCGCGGGTGGCGTAGTTGACGAGAGACATGAAAGAGAGGGGCTAGCCCCTTCCAAAAAGCGCAGCGAGGTTCCGATTGAGCTCATGCTCAAATCGATCTTCGAGTACTGGCTCGGCCTTGTGGGGCGTTGCCGGAGCGGCCGCGACGAGGTCCTTCACCATTGTCTCGAAGTACATTCGAACCAATCCGAACGAGCTCTCCTGATCGAAGACGGTGAGAAAGATGAACGTGCCGCGCGGCGTCGCCGCTTCGGCGAGATAGAGTTGTCGGTCGCGGCCGGGGTGGTGCAGGCCGCGAAATGCCTTGCCCTCGAGCTGCTTGCCCAACTCGCCTGCTGACGCATGAATTGCAGCCGCGAGCGCGCACGCGGACATCACGTCTACGGCACGCACGAAGCCGAATTGCGCCACGACCTGACCACTCGGGTGCAGAAGCAGGCCAAGGATCGTGTGCGCTTCCTCGACGAACTTGCGCAGCGGCGCCTCGACCCACGCTTCGACGGCGGTAATGCTCATGGGAGAGCCCCCGCGGCTTTGATCATTTCCACGCGGATCATGCCAATGTTGGCCGCCGGGTCGGCGACCACTACGAGGACGAGGTCGTTGTGTCCAGCGGCACAGATTCGGCCTCGCTCGGCTTCGAGCTGCATGAACGTCGCCGTGCCCAATCGCGCGGCGCGCGCCGACAAGCGCGCCTTACGATAGAGCGACGCCGCAAGGGCAGCGACGCGATCGCCATCCTGCCCGATCTGCAGATTCGACTCGACAACGATCCCATCGTTCTCGTCCACGACGAGACTCGCGCGAACCCCGCGCAAACGCGTCAGCGTACCCAGGAGCGCGCCGAATGGAGAGATCATCGTCCGCCCTCCAACCAACGTCGCGCACGCTCCAGACATCGATCGAGGACGCGTCGAACGAGGCCGAGCGGCGTCGCCTTCGACGCGGCGACGAGCAGGAGACCGTCACCCGCGGAGGGGCCCATCGTCACCACCGCCACCTCCGTCTCGAGCACGATCGCGCGCCAGTCGCCGATGTCGAGATGCCGCGCTGCACGGCGCGCACTGTCGGTCATCCCACTCAGCTCCGCGCCGACCTCCGCCCCGACGTCGCTGCCGTCCTCGCCGAGATAGACGCCAGCGAGCACGAGACCCTGATCATCGAGCAGCAGCGCGGTTTGCTCGTGCTCACCAAGAATGTCGGCGAAGAGCGCGCGGGAGTCGGACGCGTGATGCGTGGCGAGTGGCGCGCTGCGCGCTGGCAGCTCGTCGCTGATCGCCCCGCGCCCCGCGTCACGCGCCCCTTGCCCCGCGCCGCGCATTTTCGCGCGCGCTGCATCGATCGCCGCATCGCCGCCCTGCTCCGCGGCGCGCTGCAGATACTGCTCCGCCTCCGCTGTGTTGCCTTGCTGGTAGCGGACGAACGCCATGCCCTTCAGGGCGCCGACGTGGCTCGGCGTCAGGCGAAGCACCATGTCCCACTCGTCGAACGCGCGCTGGAGCTCGCCGCGATCCACCGAAATGCGCGCGAGCAGATCGTGGGCGTCCGCGTTATGCGAGTGCCGTTCCAGCCCGCGCATCGCGATCTTGAGCGCGAGGTCGAGCTGCCCCTGCCGGCGTAGCGTTTCTCCGAGAGGGAGAAACACCAGGCTGGCCGGGTCACGCGCGAGCTCGTCGCTCCAGCGGCGCACGTCGTCAGCCATTGGCGATGGCCTCCGCGTGCGCTTCGAGCACGTGCATGAGCTTCGTCAGCGCTTCGATGGCCGCACGCACACGTCCCACTTGGGAGCTCGTCGGCGCGAGTCGCAGATAGTGCGCCCAGCTCGAGCGTGCCGTCGCGAAGTCACCGGTGTACACTGCGGCGAATCCCAGCTCGAGATGAACCTCGGGCGTGAGCGGATCGGCGCGGACGGCGCGGCGCAGTTGGTCGACGACCTCGTCGCGACGATTCAGCGCCGACAATGTTCGCGCGGCCAGGAGGTGCGCTTGCGTGTTCGCCGGCTCTTTGGCGAGCACCGCGCGCGCTGCGGTGAGTGCCTCCTCGCAGGCGCCACGCTGCAGCGCGGTGCGTGCCTGCTCCAGGGCGGGCTCCGTTCCATGCCCGTCCGGCACTGGCGCGCCCCGATCCGATGCGCGCACCTCGACGACGCCGGTCGTGACGAGACCATAGACGACGCGCGCGATATCGAATTCCGCCCTGCCTAACGTCGCGGCGATGGCCCGCACGTCGCGCGTTCCATCGATCATCGACAGCACTTCCCACTCGGGCGGAAGCAGATCGAGCTGTGAGGCCTGCCCATCATCGCGCACTGGCGCGAGGACGGGCACCGCGCCGAGGCTGGGCACCTTGTCGGCGATGCGCGACCACTCGTCGATGCGGCGCGCGCCTTCCATGAGCAGCGACTCGGTGGACACGCGAATGCGAGCCTCACGAGAGTGTGACAGCTCGTTCGCCGCCCGCTCCTCGAAGGAGAAGAAGCCCTCGCGCCACGACATGAGCTCGAAGACGACGCTCTCGATCTGCATGCGGAGTTGCCGCTCGATCTCCTTCGGCGTCACCGCGCCGTTCTCGACGAGCAGGTCGACGAGGTCCGCCTCGGCGCGGCCGTTGGTGCGCTTCGCACGGGCGCTTTCCAGGTCGTCCTTCGTGATCTTCCCAGACTGCAGCAGCGTCATCTCCAGGGGCACGGACTTGGAGCGAACGTGCGCGTGAACGACCCGTCCGGAGTCGAAATGCACGACGCCCTCGTCGTCGCGGAGCTCCGAGGCGACGCGCAGCACACCCGTTTTCCGGCTGAGATCGAGCAGCTGGAAGACGTCGTGGATACCGAGCTCGCGAAGCGGGCCTTCGATCGCCATGGCTCAGCTCCGCGTCGGTGCGGGGGTGACACCGCTCGTGCGGCGTGGCTTGCTCTCCGGCGACGTTCGGTCACCGAAGATGCGCGCGAGGTCGGCGGCCGTGCGCATCTCGCGTTTGGCACGCTTCGCGTACTCGCTGGTCGGTGCATGCGCGATGACCCGCTCCCAGCGCGCGATCGCCTCTCGGTAGCGCTTCTGCTCGACGAGGAGCGCTCCCTCGTGATACAGCGCGCCAGCGTGCGACGGATCGAAGCGGAGGACACGAGAGAAGGCGGTGACGGCATCACGCGTGCGGCCGATCGACAGCAGCGTCTCGCCTAACGCGATGAGGGCGTCGAAGTGGTAGGGATCGCGCTGGAGCAGGTCGATCAACAGCGGCAACGCATCCCCCGCCCGGCCGATCTGGCGACGGAGCGCCGCCAGCTGGAGCGTGGCGTCGGCGTAGGTGGGCACCGCGTCGAGCGCGGCGACCAGTTCCTGCTCGGCCTCCTTCATCGCGCCTTTGGCGGCGAGCAGTTTCGCAAGCTGATAGCGCACGACCGCGAAGTCCGTGTCCAGGCTGAGCGCATGCCGATACGCGGCGATCGCGCCCTCGTAATCGCCGAGCGCGCGCGCGATATCGCCGATCTTCTGCTGAACGTCGGCGCGCATCGGCGCCACCCGACGCGCCGTCTCGAGCGCCGCGAGCGCCGCCGCCGGATCTCCCGCTTCGCTGCGCGTCGTCGACGCGAGCATGAGGATCTCGATGTCCTCGGGCTCGCGCGCGAGCACCTCCTCCGCCAGCGGGCGGGCTTCCGCGGCGCGGCCGAGCCTAACGAGTGACCAAGCCTCGCCGATCAGGGCCAGCCGCGGCGACGCACCATTGCTCGACCCCCGGCGCGCCTCGCGATATCGCTCCAGCGCTTCACCGTGTAAACCCTGCTTCGCGAAGATGCTTCCGAGCAACGCCTGCCCCTCGGCGCGGTCGGCCCCACGCGCCATGGCCCGGCGAATCTCCGCGGCGGCACGGTCGTGCATCCCCTTGGTGAGATAGTCCGCCGCCATTTTATATGGAGCCGGCTCACGGCCGTTCGCCGGCCCCCCCCCGACGGCCGGAGTGGCGGCAGGTGGAGGCGCAAGCTCGGTGAACAGCGTGTCGAGCAACTTCGAATCGAAGCTGAACTCTTCGATTGGCTCGTCGGCGCGCTTTTCCGAGCCCAGCTCGGGCTGAATCGAGAGATCGGGGTCCTCGTGCTGGAGGTCGATCGCCAGCTCGAACTTCTGCGCGACGTAGTAAGGGTCGATCTCGAGCGCGAGCTTCGTCTCGCGCAGCGCACCCTCGAAGTCGCCCAGGCTCGAGAGCGTGAAGCTCAGATTGTAGTGTGCTTCGGCGTAAGTCGGCCGTGCCTGGATAGCGCGCGCGAACGCATTTTTCGCGTCATCGTGCTTCTTGAGATCGGCCAGAACGAGCCCGATGCCGTTCCACGCCACCGGGTGCTCTGGCTGCGTACTCAGCGCCTGACGAAACGCCTCGAGCGCCTTCTGCAGACGCTTTCCCTTGTACAACAGGAGCGCGAGGTTGAGACGCGCCTTGACAAAGGCCGGCTGCGCCTCGAGCGCGGCACCCAACGCGACGAGCGCGTTCTCGACCTCGCCGCGATGATAAAGGGCAATCCCGAGGTTGTTCTGGGCGAGTGCGTACTGTGCGTCCGCGGCGACCGCCCTTCGGTAGCTCGCCTCCGCGTCCGAGAAACGTCCGTCCTGATGGAGCGCCACGCCGCGCTCATTCCACAGCTTGGGGCTGTTCGGCTGCGTCTTGAGCAATTGCTCATAGAGCTCGATCGCCGCCTTGGGATCTTTACGGAGAAGGTGTACCTCCGCCATGGCCTGGAGCACGAGGTCCCGGTCCTCGCCCTGATCCAACGCCAGGCGGTACTCGCGCAACGCCTCGACGAAATAGCCCTTCTGGCGGAAGGCGAGGCCGAGATTGTAGCGCGCGAGGCGCCCCTCGCCCGCCACCTGCATCTCACGCCCGCGACGCTCTTCGCGCGCGGCGACCGCGTCCTCGTACCGCTGCGGCTTCCCCTGCTCGAGCGACAGATTGGCCTGCGCGCGTGAGAGCGTCGGATTGAGCTTGATCGCGCGCTTCGTAACGTCGCGCGCCTCTTCGTGCCGGCCCATGTCGCCGAGCACGAATCCCATCAGGTACAGCGCGTCGTGATTCTCCGGATTCAGCTCCATCGCGCGCTTCAGGGCGCTCAGGGCCTCGTCGTTGAGACCTCGATTGTACAGCACCTCGCCCAGATAGAAGTGCAGTATCGAGCTGTCCTGGTCGAGCGCGAGCGCCCGTTGCAGCCACTCCTGCGCGCGACCGATGTCGCCCGCCTTCTTCTCGATCAAGCCAAGCTGCAGCAGCGCGCCGACGTCGTTCGGGTGATACTGGAGCAGCGCGGTGAACTCCTCGATTGCCTGCGGCTGCTCTCCAACAAGCGCGTACGTCCGCCCGAGCTCCCACCGCGCTTCACGATCCTCCGGATGCTGGCGAAGCCGCTCGCGGAGCTCCGGAATGCGCTTGTCGTAGTACCCGGTGTTGAAGTACGCGATCTCGAGGTTGCGCTGCGCGACCTGCATCTTCTGGTCGAGCTCGAGCGCGCGCATGAACGCGGCGACCGCCTCCTCGTGGAGGCCCTTGTTGTAATACAGGACCCCGAGGTTGTTGTGCGCCCCCGCATCCGTGGGATCGATGCGCTGCGCGAACGACCGCAGGACGTCCCGGTCACGCTGGGACGTGAGCGGAGCGGGTCGCGTCGGCGCCGTGGCGGTCATCGTCCCGGCGATTCGTTAGGCGACGCGAACCGCGCGCAGGAGCGCCTGGAGCGATGCCGGGTCGGGCAACAGCAGGAAGAAGCCACGCAGCCTCTCCGACATGTTGACCATCATGAACTCGCTCTCGACACAGAACACGTAGTCCTTCTGCGAGCTGAATTGCAGGTACGCCGTGGTGAGCACCGCCGTGGACATGTCCACCGCCAGGCTCGGCGGCGAGGGGATCAGCATCAGGTGCATGAACTCACTCAACGCGTTCATGTACGCCGAGCTGAGAATGTTGCCCGCCTCCTTGAGCGCGGATTGCTCCATCTCCCCGAGCTCATCCGACGTTCCCGCGTCGCGATGGAGCATCAGCTCCGCCAATCGCAGAGCCGACGCGCGCGGGAAAACGAGCATCGTGCGGCCGGTGAGATCGCCGAGCATGTGCATGAGCACCGCGGCCACCGGCTCGTCCGGCTCCGCGACCTGCGGAGGGATCTCCTCGAGGCGCGAGATGTTGATCGTCGGAACGCTGATCATGATCGTGCCACCGATCATCTGAGACAGCGCGGTCGCGGCGTGGCCGGCCCCGATGTTCGCCACCTCTTTCAGCGCATCGAGCTGGATCGCCTTGAGCGAACGGATATCGTCTATGGGTGTGGTCATGGAAAGCTGCTGACGTCGACGATGAGTGCCGGCGAGCCGTTCCCGAGGATCGTCGCGCCGCCGAAGAATGAGAGTCCGTCTTTCACGCCGTCGAATTGCTTGACGACGATCTCCTGCTGCCCCGCCAGCTGGTCCACCACCAGCGCGACACGGCGATCCGGCAGGTCGATGATGATCACCTGCTCGTTATGCTGCCCCGCCACTGTTTCGCGCCGGTCGAGGCCGACGAGCGTCCGTAGCCGCAGCACCGGTAGCACGTCGGAGCGGAGTACCAGCACCTCGCGCCCCTGCAGCGTCCGGAGCGCCGCCGGATGCAACTCGACCGTCTCCGATACGTGCGTCAGCGGAATCGCGTACACCTCCTCGCCCGCGCGGGCGAGGAGCGCGCGCACGATGGCGAGCGTCAACGGCAAGCGCAGTGTCGCTGTCGTGCCCTGCCCCTGCACCGAGCGGATGTCCACGGCACCGCCTAACGCGCGCACGCGCGTATAGACAGCATCGATCCCGACGCCGCGTCCCGAGAGATCGCTCACCCGGTCGGCCGTCGAGAATCCCGGACGCCCGATGATCCGCAAGAGCTCATCGTCGGACAGCGACAGCTTGGACGGATCGATGAGACCCATCGCCTTCGCCTTGGCGAGGACGCGGTCGCGATCGATGCCCCGGCCATCGTCGCTGACGCGGATGACGACCGCGGATCGGTCACGCGCCGCGCTCAGCTTGAGCTTCCCGGCCGCGGGCTTCCCTGCGGCGACGCGGTCCTCTGGCACCTCGACGCCGTGGTCGATGGCGTTGCGCAGGAGGTGCACGATTGGATCGCCGATCTCGTCGAGCATCGACCGATCGAGCTCGATGTCCTTGCCCTCGATCGTGAACTCGATGCGCTTGCCTAACGAACGAGATGCGTCGCGGACCAGCCGCGGAAAACGGTCGAACACCTGCCACACCGGCACCATCCGGCTCGTCATGATCTCGTCGCGCAGATCGCCGATGAGCCGCGACGCCTGCGTCACGCTATCGGCAAGCGCGGGATCCTCGAGGCCGGTCGCGATCTGCACCAGCCGTCCACGGGTGATCACGAGCTCGCCGATGAGGTTCATCAGCGAGTCGAGACGTCGAAGGTCGATCCTTACATGCCGTGATTGCCGCACGCCGGCGGAGTCCCCGCCCGGATCGGCGCTTCCATTGGATGTGGCCGGGGCGGACCGGGACGGGGGCGCCCCCACGGACTCGACCTCCGGAACGCCCGCGGGCGCCTCGGCTCGCGAAATCCTCCCGTCGACGACGACCGCTTTCGGCGACGCGGCGACATCCTCTCCCACGCGCACGGCGGCGACGTCACCCGCACCTCGCGCTACCCGTTCGATCTCCGCATCGGTTGTCGCGGTCACGAGACGAAGCGCCAGATCCAGCCCGAATTGCTCCGCCTGCAGCGCGCTCAGTGGCGGATTGACCACTATCACGTCCCCGAGGCGCCGCAGCGCCTGCACGACGAGGAACGCCCGCACTCCCTTGAGCGGCGTCTCCGGCAAGAGCCGAATGCGCACGAGCGTACCCGACCCCGTAGGCGCGGGAACGGTCCATTCGTTAGGCCCATCGTTCTCGGTCAGGGCGGAAATCGCCACGCTCTTCCGCGGCTCGGCAAACGCCCGGAGACGTCGCAGGATCTCTTCCGTCGACACGACGCGGGCCGTTACCGCCCCCTCGATGGCCGCCTCCAGCACGTCCGCCGCGCGGAACAGCAGATCCATCAGCTCCGCATTGACCGGCAATTCGCCGCGGCGCACTCGATCGAGCAGTGTCTCCAGCTCGTGCGAGAGCTCGGCGACGGCGCTGTAGCCCATCGTCGCGCTCATTCCCTTGATCGTGTGCACACCTCGGAAGATCGCGCTCACCGGCTCGGCGCTTCCCGCGGCTCCATCGCGCTCGAGCTGGAGGAGCCACTGGTTGATCGCCGAGAGGTGCTCGCGACTCTCCGTCAGGAAGAGGTCGGCGTACTGAGAGGGATCCATGGCGTCGTGCGTGTTGCGTGGCGCGTTCTGCGTTGAGCGACCTCGCCGCTCCACGCTTCACGCTCCACGCTCCGCGCTATCCAAGCACCCGTTGAACGGCTTCGAGCACTCGCGATGGCTGGAACGGCTTGACAACGAAGTCCTTCGCGCCTGCCTGAATGGCCTCCACGACCAGCGCTTGCTGGCCCATCGCCGAGCACATGAGGATCTTCGCCATCGGGTCGAGCTTGCAGATCTCACGTACGGCATCGATCCCACCCATGTCGGGCATCACGATGTCCATCGTGACGAGATCCGGCTTCAGCTGCTTGTATTTCTCGACCGCCTGGACGCCGGTCTCGGCTTCGCCGACAACTTCGAAGCCAGCCTGGCTGAGGATGTCGCCGACCATCGTTCGCATGAAGATCGCGTCGTCACAGATCAATACCGTATGACTCAAGGAGCCTCCTAGGAGAGCAGGACCTGCCTGACGAGTGAATGGATGTCGAGGAGGATGACCGTCCCGCCGTCCACGTAAGCCAGCCCGCGCACGGCGTCGTTTCCAGCGCTTCCGGCAATGACGTCGTCGCGCGAGGCGCCGACGACCCGAACGTCCATGACTTCCTCCACGGCGACGCCGACGAGGCGGGAGTTGCCCGACAGGGCGACGAGCATGATCGACCCGTCCGTGAGCCGCTCGCGCGAGGGCTCGAGCCGCGTGCCGAGATCGACGACCGTGACGATCGTGCCGCGGAGATTGATCAGCCCCAGTACGTAGTCTGGCGCGCCGGGCAGGCGAGTCGTCTGCCGGAAGGGAACAATCTCGCGGATGTCGTCGATGTCGCACCCGTACACCGTGCTGCCCACTCGAAAGAGCAGCGTCCGACGCGCGCCGGTTGACGGTGCGCGTCGGGCATTCGGCTCAGAGGTGGAGACGGTAGAAGCCAAAGTACTCCAGCGGATCGAGGTCGCCAGCAAACGCGTCGTCGGGAAGACTTCCCTGTGCAATGGCGGCCAGCGCTCGGCGGAGATCCTCCGGCAGCGGTGAGCGAATGTCGATTTCCTTTCCAGTTGCTGGATGGCGAAACTGCAGCCACGCAGCGTGGAGGAAGTGTCGACGCGGGGGTAACTGCATGAGCCGGCGCCCTCCGCCTCCGCCGTACGTATCGTCTCCAACGACCGGGTGACCGATCGATGCGAGATGGACACGAATCTGATGCGTGCGCCCGGTGTATAGGTGCGCCCGCATTAGGTCAGCAGAGTCGAAGCGCGCCAGCCGGGTGAAGTCTGTCCGCGCCGGCCGTCCACTACTGACGATCGCCATGCGCTTTCGGTCTCGGGGGTCGCGCGCGATCGGCTTCTCTACCGTGAGCCGTTCGTCGCTCAGATGTCCCCAGGCGAGTGCCGCGTAGCGGCGGACGATGCGGCGCGCCTGCAGCTCGGCGCCAAGGACGCGGTGTGC
Source organism: Gemmatimonadaceae bacterium (assembly GCA_036493735.1). Taxonomy (GTDB): domain Bacteria; phylum Gemmatimonadota; class Gemmatimonadetes; order Gemmatimonadales; family Gemmatimonadaceae; genus AG2. The sequence goes on along the minus strand of DASXPH010000144.1, from coordinate 81,674 downwards.
GCGGTCCGTCTTCGCGACCAGTAGAAGACCGGACGTTTCCTTATCGAGCCGGTGGACGATGCCTTCCCGCCCCTCCTCGCTGCCCTCGGACAGCTCTGAGCCGCGGCCCTTGAGCGCATTCACGAGGGTGCCCGACCAATTGCCCGGGGCTGGGTGCACGACCATCCCCGCAGGCTTGTCCACGACGAGGACATCGTCGTCTTCATAGACGACCGCGATGGGAATTCGTTCAGCCAGCACTACGCGAGACGGAGGCGGGGGCACGGTCACGGTGATGCGCTCCCCCATACGAGCCCGATAGCTGGCCCGCTCGCGTCTTCCGTCCACGGAGACGCGCCCATTCGCGATCAGCGTCGCGGCCTGGTTGCGCGACAGATCGAGGTGTCCGGCGACGAGAACATCGAGACGTGGTGAATCGTTAGGCGCGATCAGCTCGTGCGTCGACGGCTCAGCGCCGCCGGCGGGCCGTTCCGTCACGTACCGGTGCTCGCGCCGGGCGCTCGCTGTGGCGCCCTGTCCTCCTGCCATAGTACCCACGCCAGCAGGATCGCGCCAACCGTCACCGCGGAATCGGCGACGTTGAAGGTCCAAAAGCGCACGCTGCCGACACCGACGTCGATGAAATCGACGACGCCGCGCGGCTCACGTATCCGGTCGATGAGATTGCCCGCCGCGCCACCCCACGCGAGGCCTAACGCCAGCGATCGTGCCCATTCACCGGGCACACCCTGTTTGTACAGCCGCCACAGGATGAAGAGGGCGAGCGCCGCGAACGTGCCGAAGATCCAGCGCGACTGCGCGCCAAGCGACATGCTGAACGCGGCGCCTCTGTTGTACACGAGCGTGAAACGCACGTACTCGCCGAAGATCTCCTTCGGCTCGAGCACCGGTAGCGTGTTCTGCACGATCATCTTCGTCATGACGTCGAGCGCGACGACAATGAGCGCCGCTGACCAGAAGATTCGTGCGTTCGATGATTTAGATGTCATCCTGAGGAACGGGAGCGCGCGCGAATGGCGCGCGCGACTTCACATGAACAGGATCCGGTGCGCGCGAAGCGCGCGCCGGATGCTTACGCTTCTCCCGACTCTTGCGCAACCGGAACCGGTGAGACGTCCGTCGCGAGATCGCGATCCTCCTCCCACAGCACCCACGCGAGCAGGAAGGCGCCAAAACTTACCGCCATGTCGGCAACATTGAACGTCGGCCAGCGCGTGATCTCACTGATGCCGACGTCGATGAAGTCGATCACGCCGTCCACGGACGTCACGCGATCGATGAGATTACCGAGCGCGCCGCCACACACGAGCGCGAGCGCGATCACGCGCGACGCGTCGCCGGCCCGGGTGCTTCGATACAGCCGCGCCAGGATCACGAGCGCGACGATCGTGAGTCCCATGAAGATGTAGCGCGAATAGATCCCGACGTTCAGGCCGAACGCGGCGCCGGGATTCCTAACGAGCGCGAGCCGGAACCACTCGCCAAACACATTGTGCGGCGTCGCTCGCGGAACGAGCGATTCGAGGGCGAGCTTCTTCGTGATGAAGTCGCTCGCCGTCACCAGCAGCATCACCGGCCAGAACAGCGCCGCATTACTACTTCTTCGCATCTTCCTCGCGCTGCTTACAATCAATGCAATATCGCGCATGCGGGAGCGCGTCGAGTCGCTCGAACGCAATCTCCTGGCCGCAGTTGTGACACTTACCAAACGAATCTGGATTGCGATAGAGTCGCCGCAGCGCCTCATCGATGTGCCACAGGAAGCGGCCCTCCTGACTCGCGAAAAGAAACGCCTTCTCGCGCTCCATCGCATCGGTACCTTGGTCCGCCATGTGGAAGGAGTAGCTGCTCAGATCGCCGTCCGCGGACTGGGGCGTGTTGCCGAAGGCTTCGTCGGCCCGGCCAAGCTCCTTCAGGACCCGACGTCGCTCCTCCAGCAGTCGCTTCTCGAAGTGCTGGAGGTTCTTCTTGGTCATCGGCTTGGGCTTCGTGGCCTTGTTCGTTGTGGGCATTGCTACTGTATCCTGGTGAAGGCCACGCGAGCTACGGCCCCATCGAGGTCGAGCTCCTGCATGGCGTCATACCGACCCGTGAGCTCACCATTGGTGACGAGCTCGGTTGCCAGCACCTCCGATGCGATCCACTCTCCGTGTGCCTCGAGAACGGCGCGGACTTCATCGGTCCCGACGACGGTCAAAACGATACGATCGCTGACCGCTAATCCCGCCTCCTTTCGCATACGTTGTACCCGGCTAACCAGCTCGCGTGCGAGGCCTTCGCGCTTCAACTCCAGAGTAATCGTGGGGTCAATCGCGGCGAAGAAGCCGCCGTCTTCCTCTACGACCAAAGCACCCGACGCGCGTCGGATGATCGTAACGTCTTCCTGATCCAATGCATGGGAATCGCCATCGACGGTCACGACGAGCGGCTCTCCCCGAAGGAACAAACGCAGCTGGTCGCTCGAGAAGGCTTTGATGGCCTCCGCCGCCAACGGCGTCTTTTTTCCGAACTTCTTACCCAGAAAACGGAAGTTGGGTTTCGCTTCCAACGTCACGAGTGCATCCGCGGATGTCGCGAACTCCACTTCCTTGATGTTGAGCTCTACCTTGATCAGCCCCATGAGGGGCTCCAACTCCGATTCGGCGACGCTCGGCGCCACACAGACGAGCCGAGTCAATGGCTGCCGCACTTTGATCCCGGCTTCTTCTCGCGCCGCTCGTCCCAGCCGAGCTAGCGTTCGTACCGCCGACATGGCTTTCTGTAACCCAGCGTCCTCCGCGCTGGCTGTCCGTCCGCGCCCAATGAACGGCGCGAGGTGCACCGAAGTTCCGACCAGCTGCCGATGGATCCAATCGGTAACGAAGGGTGCGATGGGCGCCAGAAGACGGCAGGTCGAGACGAGCACATCGTACAGTGTCGCGAACGCCGCCCGGTTGTCCGCGAACTCGACATCGTAAAATCGGGCGCGGCTGAGCCGTACGTACCAATTCGCGAGATCGTTGTCGACGAACTCGATGATGGCGCGTGCCGCGTCCGTCGCTTGATAGTGCATGAGCGCGTCGTCCACCGTCCGCTCCACAGCAGACAATCGGCCCAGCACCCACCGGTCGAGTGGGGGCCGACGCTCGATTGGTGGATCGAGCTCCGATGGAGTCCAACCGAAATTCGCGTACTGCGCGAAAATGCCGCTGTAGATGTTCTTGAAGGTGAGGAGGAAGCGACCTGCCTGCTCACGAATCACGCGTTCGTCGAATCGGCGCGGCACCCAGACGTTGCTGGACGCCACAAAGAACAGTCGCACCGCGTCCGCACCGTGGCGCTCGATGACCTCCCACGGATCGACGGCGTTGCCGCGGCTCTTCGACATCTTCTGGCCTTCGGCGTCGAGCACCTGGTCGTTGACCACCACCGCCCGATAGGGAGGCTGGTTGACTCTCGTGCCGCTCGCCACCGAATCCACACTGCCCGGACGGGCCACCGCATTTTCCAACTCGAGACCCGTCGCAATGGCAAGCAACGAATAGAACCATCCGCGCGTCTGGTCGACGCCTTCGGCAATGAAGTCGGCGGGGTACTGCGCGGCGAACCGATCGCGGTTCTCGAATGGAAAGTGCCATTGCGCGAAGGGCATCGATCCCGAATCGAACCAGGTGTCGATCACCTCGGGCGCGCGCCGAAGCTGGCCCGCACAGCCGGGCTTCGCGCAGCGCCACGAATAGCCGTCGACGTGCGGTTTGTGCGGGTCGAAGTCGTTAGGCAGCGCCCTGCCGACGCGCTCCGCCAGCTCGGCGTAGCTGCCGATGGCAACCACGTGCGTGTCGTCGGCATCGCACACCCAGATCGGAAGGGGGGTTCCCCAGTAGCGGTCGCGCGAGATCGCCCAGTCGATGTTGTTCTTCAGCCACTCGCCGAAACGTCCCTCGCCCGCTTCCGGCGGATGCCAATCCACCGCGGCGTTGCGCACGAGCATCGAGTCGCGGTATCCCGTCGTCCGCACGAACCACGAGGTGCGCGCGTAATAGAGCAGCGGCGTGTCGCAGCGCCAGCAATGCGGGTACGAGTGCATGAGCCGACCAGCCTTCCACAGCACCCCGCGTCGCTTGAGCTCTTCGGTCAGTAACGCGTCTGCGTCCTTCACGAACAGGCCGCCGACAACCGGCAGGTCGCGCGGGAACTCACCGCGCGCGTCCACGGGCTGCAGAAATGCAAGATTGTGGCGCTGACCCGCGGCATAATCGTCGGCGCCGAACGCTGGCGCCATGTGCACGACGCCGCTGCCGTCCTCCGCCGAGACGAACGACTCGCCGACGACGATCTCGTGCTCGCGGTCTTCGGGATACTCGAGCCAATCGAATGGCCGCCGGTAGCGCCAGCCGACCATCTCGGACCCGCGCAGTCGCCTAACGATTTCCCACCGGTTCTCGTAGTCGTCGCCGAGCACGGCGCGCATCCGGTCGGCGGCGAGGATCAGCGTGCGGTGATCTTCCCCTTCCCGTCGAACGAGCTCGACGTACTCGAAATCCGGATTGACGGCGAGGGCGACGTTCGAGACGAGCGTCCAGGGTGTCGTCGTCCAAACGAGAATGCGCCGCTGAGCGCGCCGTCCCCTCGCCGCCTCCTTGCCGTTAGGAGCATCGCCGTCGTGGACCTCGAGCGCAATGTACACGCTCGGGTCTTCGACCTCTTTGTAACCCTGCGCAACCTCGTGGCTCGACAGCGCGGTGCCGCAGCGGGGGCAATACGGCAGGATCTTGTGACCGCGATACAGCAGCTCGCGATCGTACAGGGTCTTCAGCGCCCACCAGACACTCTCGACGTAGTCGTTGGAGAACGTGATGTAGGGGTGCGCGTAGTCCAGCCAGAAGCCGATGCGCGCGCTGAGTCGCTCCCAATCGCTTCGGTAGCGAAACACGCTCTCGCGGCAGAGACGGTTGAACTCCGCCACGCCGATCGCCTCGATCTGTTGCTTGCCGCTGATGCCTAACTGCTTCTCGACTTCGATCTCGACGGGAAGGCCGTGCGTGTCCCACCCCGCCTTCCGCTCGACGCGGAAGCCCTTCATCGCGCGGTAGCGGCAGAACAGGTCCTTGATCGTGCGCGCGAAGACGTGATGGATGCCTGGCCGTCCATTCGCGGTGGGCGGACCCTCGAAGAAAACGAACGACGGCGACTCGGCGTTCGCCGCGAGCTGCTGCTCGAAAAGCTTCTCCTGCTCCCACTGCGCGAGCAGCTCCTGTTCCAGTGCGTCAGCCTTGCGATCGGGCGGAAGGGGCTCGAACTGCGCGGACGGCATCGCGCCGGTAGTTGCGGTCATGATCTCAGAGCCGCTCCAGCACGCCCGCGACCAGTTGCGTGAGCTTCGGCTCGGCGCCATTGGCGACGGCGATGATCTTCTCGACCGTCGCCGGCTCCAGATGGTCCGGCAAACACATATCGGTAACGATCGAAAGACCGAGCACGCGCATCCCGGCGTGTACGGCGACGATCACCTCCGGCACCGTGGACATGCCCACGACGTCGGCGCCCATCGTGCGCAGGAAGCGATATTCGGCGCGCGTTTCCAGATTCGGACCGGTCACCGCGACATACACCCCCTCACGCAGCTCGATGCCGCGCTGCAGCGCAACGGCGCGCGCGGTGCTCCGCAGACGGGCGTCGTAGGCGCCAGACATGTCGGGGAAGCGCGGCCCGAGCCGGTCGTCGTTAGGCCCAACGAGCGGATTGTCGCCGAGCAAGTTGATATGATCCGCGATCAGCATCAGATCGCCGGCGTTCCACAGGGGATTCATCCCACCGCACGCGTTGGAGACGACGAGGGTTTCCGCGCCTAACGCGCGCAACACGCGCACCGGGAACGTCACCTGCTGCAGGGAATATCCCTCGTAGCGGTGGAATCGACCCTGCATCGCGATCACTGTCTTCCCCGAGAGCGTGCCGCAGAGCAAACGACCGGCATGCGATTCCACCGTGGACAGTGGGAAATTCGGAATGTCGGCGTACTCGATGGCGACGGCGGTTCGAATCTCCGCACCCAACCGCCCGAGACCCGTGCCGAGAATGATCGCGACATCGGGCGTCCGATCGAAGCGTTCGCGCACGGCAGCCGCCGCTTCCTCCACACGCTCGGGTGTGTGAAGCGACAGGCCGGTTTCGAGCAGCGAATCCGTGCTCGCCTGAACGTGCGTGGTCATCCGCGGAAAAGCGCTCCTGGCCGCGGATTGGGCGAGGGCTCCGGAGGCGGCGGCTCACCCCCGACAATGTCAGACGGATCGGGGTCCGGCACATCCTCCTCGACGGCGATCTCGGCAAGCTGCCGCTCGAGCATGACTCTGAATTGCTTCAAGTAGCCGCGACGCATGCGCGCGAGCAGCGAGATCTGATCGGCGAAGCGCATTGCATCCATCTGCGCCGATTGAACGATTCGGTCAGCCTCGGAGCGCGCCTCACGCAGAACAAGTTGCGCCTCTCGTTCCGACTGATCCCGTACTTCAGTGCGAAGTTGCTGCGCCGAAACGAGCGCGTCGTTCAACGCCTTGTCACGGTCGCGAAAGCCGCGGAGCTGCTCGGTGAGCGAGCGCACGTTGGCTTCGAGATCCTGATTGAGGCGCGTTAGACGCTCGAGCTCGTCCGCAACCTGCTCGCGGAAGTCGTCCACCCGCGTCGCATCGTAGCCGCGCATGGCTTTGGGAAATTCCATGCGACGCACGTCAAGCGGGGTCAGTCGGAACATCTCGTCCTTCATGCGGTCGCCTCCCTGGCTCCGAACAGGATCGTCCCGAGTCTCACCAGCGTCGCGCCCTCCTCCACCGCCTGCTCGAAGTCATTCGACATTCCCATCGACAGCTCCGTTGCCGGGTGGCCGCACGCGAGCAGCGCCTCTCTCGCTCGTCGCGCGCCGCCGAACACACGACGCAGCGTCTGCTCGTCTGCGTCGAGCGGAGCCATGGCCATCACGCCACGGATGTGCAGCCCAGTCGAGCCACGCAATCGGTCCCCCTCGGCCTGCAGCGTCTGCAACGCGAACCCTCCCTTGGTCTCTTCGCCGACGACGTTCACCTGAAGCAAGACATCGACGGGTCGGCTGGCTTGGCAGCCGACTTCGTTCACCGCATCGGCGAGACGCGAGCTGTCGACGGAATGGACCAGATCGAAGCGGGTCACGTACTTCGCCTTGTTCCGCTGAAGGTGGCCGATGAGGTGCCAGCGGACCGCGCCACGAACGGCGTCCATCTTACTGAGTGCCTCCTGAACGCGGTTCTCCCCCACGTCCTGGAGTCCGACCTTCACCGCCGCGTCCACCGCTTCCGTGCCATGCGTCTTGGTCACGGCAACCACCGTCACCCGCTGATGGTGGCCCCCGCGCTGCACGGCGGCGTCGATTCGATCCCGGACCTCCCGCAAACGCTCCGGCAGGTCAGAAAATCGCATAACGTACCAAGTTATCGGTGGTTACATAGCGAGGCAAGTGAATCACTTTGGGCTTTGGTCGGGTTCGGGACGAGCGACAAGCGGGGGCATTGCAGTAGTCCCACAGCGTAGTCATCCATCGTGTCCGTCGATCCAGTGACATCCAGGCCTTTCAGCCATTGATCGACGCGGGCCGCCCAATTTCGTGTCGCCAGAGTGTCGACCTCGAACCTGCGCGCGGCGACGGTATCGGCCCCGGCCGCGGGAAGCTGAACGTACACCAATCCTGACTGCACCCAATCGCGGCCGAGCTGATCTCGCGTGTGCCTATCGAGTGCGACAGAGGCGGTCACGGGACGACCTTGATCGCGAGCGCGCTCCGCGATGATCGCTGGCAGCGGTCGGTCGCGGGGCACGTCGGCCTTGCCATGGCCCGGAAGCAGCTGATAGCGACGGGCGAGCTCCTGGCCGTACCAATCGGCTCCGAGCAAGGGTACGGTCACAATCGTCACGTCGCGACGAACGGCGTCCACCTGTTGCAGAAACCAGAGCGGATACGTGTCGTTGTCCCCATCGACGAATAGGACGGCGCGTGGCGGAGCGGAGAGCAGTAGCCCCTGCGCGAGGTTGCGCGGGAGCGACGCCTCCGGTTGACGGCGTCGCGTCACCGCCGTCCAGTTGAGCGCGATCGGCAAGGCGGCGACAATGACCCCGAACACCGGTCGCACTCGCAAGCGCTGCGCGAGCGTGACCGCGCCATACCCAGCCCAGAGTCCCCACGCCCAGAAGCCGAGCACGTAGAAGTAGTCGCGCTCGCGCGCTTCGCGAATCGCATTCTCCGGAAGAACTCCCCACCCGAACGACGGGCTCGCGCGCATGTTGAGATACACCGCGACGCCAAGGGTGCCGCAGACGAGAAGCAGGAGCAGGGAGCGCCAGCGCCGAGGATCCGCGGCGCGGTGGGCCGCTGCCCCAACGAGCCCGAGAAAGGCGAAGACGATCGTCGCCACGGTGCGCGCGACCGTCGGCGTCGGCGTCGGGCCTAACGACAGCGCCACCTGCCAGTCGGCGTACTCGAACCAGTTCGCGAGTTGGAGCCATATTGGCGCCATCCGCGGCCAGAGTCCGGGGACGTCGTATTGCCGCCGCGCTACGACGTAGGCGAGGGCACGAGCCGTCGCCGGATTGCCTTGGTTGATCGCCGGATCGTGCCTTGCCCTTACGAGCAGTACGAGTACCGCCGACACCCCGACGGCGGCAACGAACACGAGTCGTACCGCGCCGGGAGTTTGGCGTGGAATCGAACGCCACATCTGACCCGCAATCGGCGCCGACACGGCGATCATGAGAACGCCGAGGATGCCGAGCGGCAGCGAGACCTTCCCAGCCCCGATGACGGCTATGGTCACGCCCAACAGAGACAGCGCCGTCTGCCAGTCGATGAGTCCGTCGTCGTTGCTCGCCGCCAGATAGACCGCCACCGGCGCGGCCACGAGCGCGCTGAGATGAAGCGGTACCGCCAGCGCTATGAGGTAGGCGGTGAGCACGCGCCACCGCGCATTCGCGCTGTGGCCGGCGCGATCGGCGACCGCCAGCATAATCGCGACGAGCGCGATGGAGGCCGCGTATACCTCCGTCTCCGTGGCATTCAGTCGAACGGTGCTCATCGCGCCGGCGCAGAGTACGCCGGCCAGGACGTACCATCCATCGTTGCGCCCGCGCTCGAGTCGGGGGCCGCGACCGATGAGTCGCGCGCTCAGAAGGCCCGCGGTGGCCGTGCATACCGCGGAGAAGAGATTGCACGCGACCGCATACGGCAGGAAGGGAAAGAGCCGCGCCCAGCCCGCGAGCAACAGCACGAACAGCGGCGTGCCGGGGGGATGCGGGATGCCTAACGAATGAGCGCTGGCGATGAACTCGCCCGCGTCCCAGAAGGTCACGTCGGGCGCGAGATTGCAGAGGTAGACGACGAGCAGCAGGGCTCCGGCGACCCACGCCCCCTGCTCGGCGCTGAACCGCGCCGCGCCGCTACGCGCGCGCCTCGAGCCTAGGCTGTTCCGCACTCGAGCGTGGCGGGAGACCTGAGAGCATGTCGCGCAGCTGCGCCGACGTGAGATTGCGCCACAGGCGGCCCTGCAGCGCCGCGGAGATGGCAGACGTCTCCTCGGAGACGACGAGAACCAGGGCGTCAGTCTCCTCGCTCAGACCGAGGGCGGCGCGATGGCGTGTACCTAACGAGCGATCGAGGAGCGCCGCCTGTGAGAGCGGCAGAATGCATCCGGCGCCGACGATCGTATCACCGCGGATAATCACGGCGCCGTCGTGAAGTGGCGAATATGGCGTGAAGATCGTGGTCAGCAGATCCGCCGACACCTTCGCCTGCACCTCCGAGCCCGAACGGATGTAGTCGTCGAGCGGCACCTCGCGCTCGATGGCGACGATCGCGCCGATTCCGGATCGGCTCAACCGCTCGAGGGCATTTGCCGCCTCGTCGGCGACGTCGGTTTCGCCCATGTGACGAATGAAGCGCAGCATCGGTGAACGGCCGATCACCGACAGTGCGATGCGCAGCTCGGGCGCGAAGATGATCAGCAGGGCGATCGCACCGTATGTGTACACTAGCGTGAGCAGGTAGGTGATCATCGTGAGCTTCAGCACCGCCGCGGCCGCGTAGGTGAGAAGCAGCACGACGATGCCGATCAGTACGGGTACCGCCCGTGACCGATGCAGCAGCAGGAGCACGCGATAGATGGCATACGCCACGATCGCGACCTCGAGGAGGTCGCGCCAACCCACGCTCAGCAACCGGAGCTGTTCGAGAAAGCTCACGTCCGCTCGCCCACTCGCACCTCGCCCTCCCTTCGTTGGGCGATGGCCCACGCGACATCCAGCGCCTGGCGGTTGGGCGCCACATCGTGAACGCGAAAGATGCGAGCGCCTCGCTCGAGGGCGGCGACGTTCGCGCCCACCGTTGCATGAATGCGTGCCGCGGGCTCCTTTACTCGCGCAATCTCGCCAAGGAATCGCTTGCGCGATACACCGACCACCACCGGATACCCCCAGGACGCCAGCGCGGGCAGGGACGCGAGCATGTTCAGCGAATGCTCACTGTGTTTGGCAAAGCCGATTCCCGGGTCGATGGCAATGCGATCCGCGGACACACCCGCGAGCTCCGCTGCGTCGACGCGGTCGCGGAGCTCCGCCAACACCTCGTCGACGACGCCATCGTATTGCGCGTGGATATATGTGCCCATCTCACTCACGTCGCCCCGCGAATGCATCAAGACCACTCCAGCGCCGCTGCCCGCGCAAATCTCGCCCATTCGAGGGTCGAGGCGAAAGGCCGAGACATCATTCACAATCCGTGCACCCGCATCGAGCGCCGCCTGCGCCACGTCGGCCTTGACCGTGTCGACCGAGACCACTGCGTCTGGCAGAGCGGCGACGATTGCTCGGATTACGGGAATGACGCGCCGCTGTTCCTCCTGCACGTCCACGGCAGCCGCGCCCTGCGGCCGCGTCGACTCACCGCCGACGTCGATGATGTCGGCGCCCTCCTCGCGCATCGCCCGCGCGTGCGCGACGGCGCTATCGGCCGCAAAAAACTGACCCCCGTCGCTAAAGCTGTCGGGGGTCACGTTCAGAATGCCCATGATGATGGGCCGATCGAGGGTGAGCCGCCGACCCTTAATCTGCCAGAAATCGTGCATGATTGTCATCCCGAGGAGCAAAGCGACGAGGATCTGCTGCTCCGCAGCAGATCCTACGTGAAGTCACTCGTGCTTCGCACTCGCTCCTACTCCGTTCGCCAGAAGGAGCAGGAGCGGGCGAGCAGCGCGCGACTCCAAAAACGCAGGATCTGCGGTGCGCAAAGCGCACCGCAGATCCCTCGCTCCGCTCGGGATGACAGCATCTACGCCGGCGACGGTTCCGGCCCTCCGAGGAAGGGCGGCGTACGACGCGGCTCGAGCGCCGGAGACGGCGGAGCCTGCGGCGTTCCACCCGTGATCGCCCCGCTGACGCGCGGCGGCAACGTCCCACCCTTCACCAGGATGCCGATGTCGTCGCGCGTCAACGTCTCGCGCTCCAACAATGCTGCCGCAACGGCGTGCAGAAGATCGATGTTCGTCTCGAGCGTCTGCTTCGCGCGCTGATACGCCTCCTCGATCACCCGCTTCACCTCCTGATCGACGATCTGCGCCGTCTGCTCGGAGACTTCCCGGCGATGCTGGATCTCGCGACCAAGGAAAAGCTCCTGCTCGTTGTCGCCGACCAGTACCGGTCCGATGGCCTCGGACAGACCCCACTGCGTCACGTAGCGACGCGCGATCGCCGTGGCCTGCTGGATGTCACTCGCGGCACCCGTCGTGACCCGATCACGACCGAAAACGATCTCTTCAGCGGTACGGCCGCCGTAGCTCATGACCAGCCGCGCCTCGAGCTGCTGCCGGGTGATGGAAACCCGGTCGTCCTCTGGAAGCGTGAACGCCAGTCCCAAAGCACGTCCCCGTGGGACAATTGTCACTTTGTGGAGTGGATCGTTGCCCGCAATCTTGATCGCGCAGATCGCATGACCCGCCTCGTGGTACGCCGTTAGGCGACGCTCGTCCTCCTTCATCACCATCGACTTCCGCTCGACGCCGAGCATCACTTTGTCTTTCGCGTCCTCCAGATCCATCATGTAGATGCGATCGTGGTTGCGACGGACGGCGAGCAGCGCGGCCTCGTTGACGAGATTCGCGAGATCGGCGCCGGCCATGCCGGGCGTGCCGCGCGCGACGGTCGTGATATCCACATCGTCCGCGATTGGCTTGTTGCGGAGATGCACCTTGAGGATGCCTTCGCGGCCCTTGAGATCAGGAGCGTCGACGACGATCTGCCGGTCGAATCGGCCCGGCCGCAGCAGCGCCGGATCGAGGACGTCGGGACGATTGGTGGCGGCGATGAGGATGACGCCATCGTTGGACTCGAAGCCGTCCATCTCCACGAGCAGCTGATTCAGCGTTTGCTCACGCTCGTCGTGCCCACCGCCAAGGCCGGCGCCACGATGGCGGCCGACCGCGTCGATCTCGTCGATGAAGATGATGCAGGGCGCGTGGGCCTTGCCCTGCTCGAACAGGTCGCGCACGCGCGACGCGCCGACGCCCACGAACATCTCCACGAAGTCGGAGCCCGACATCGAGAAGAAGGGACGCCCCGCTTCGCCCGCCACGGCCCGGGCGAGCAATGTCTTACCCGTGCCCGGTGGTCCAACGAGCAGCGCACCCTTCGGCAGCCGCCCGCCCAGTTTGGTGAATTTCTGAGGATCCCGCAGGAATTCGATGATCTCCTGCAGCTCCTGCTTGGCCTCGTCCGCTCCGGCGACATCCGCGAAGGTCACCTTCGGCGTATCGCCTGTGAGAAGCTTGGCCTTGGACTTTCCAAACGAGAACGCCTTCGCGCCCCCAGCCTGCATCTGCCTGAACAGGAACAGATAGAAGCCAATGAGCAGCAGCCACGGCAGGAAGTTCAGGATGTACGCCGTGACCGAGGGCCGAGCATCTTCGGCCTCGATGACGACGCCGCGCTTCGTGAGGCTGTCGACCTCGGGCTGCGCATTCTCCATTGGCAGACGCACGTTGAACTTCGGCACGTTGCGTCCGTCATAGGGAACCGGCGTCTTGAACTCGCCCTGGACGTACTTTCCCGCCTGGATCTTGACCTTGCGGATGTTGTCCCGGTCGAGCTCGGACTTGTATTGCGTGTAACTGATGAGCGGTGCTTGATCCGACCGCGCACCCGACAACTGAATCAGGGCGACCGGGATCAGCAGGATGAGGAGCCAGAACGAGAGCGTCTTCGAGAGACGACCCCAGTTGACGTCCTTTTTCGGCGACTTCGGAGGAATGGGTACTGGCATTTACTGCAAGCTCGCGATGTACGGAAGGTGACGGAAATTTTCCGCGTGATCCAACCCATATCCGACCAGGAACTCGTTCGGCGCATCGAACCCGACAAAGCTAGTCGGGTGCCGGAGCTCGGCTGCTAGATGCTTGTGCAGCAACGCACAAATCTCCAGGGAACGCGGTTTCCGTGCCTGTAGGAGATCCATAAGTCGGTTCAGGGTACGCCCGGTGTCTACGATATCCTCCACCAGGAGAATATGCTTACCCCCCAATTCCGTTTCCGGATCATAAACGAGTTTTACGGCTCCGCTCGACACCATGGCGTCTCCGTAGCTCGCGGCAACAAGGAAATCGATCTGGAGCGGTCTCCGGATCTCCCGCACCAGATCGCTCAGAAATATAAAGCTCCCCTTCAATAGGCCGAGGACGAGTAGGTCTCCGTCCGGATACGCGGCCGCGATTTCTTCACCCATTTCTCGGACACGTGCCGCAATCTGCTGCTGCGAGTACACGATGCGGCGCACCGCTCGGCCGGATAGTCTAGGGTCGGCGATCGAGATAGTCACAGACGTAGGTCACAACCGGTCTACCGGACCGTGCGGTTGCCGCGTCGCTGCGGCGAACTCCTGGAATCCAGACGATCTCGTCACCGGCAAGCACTACGGGCCACCGCCGGCGAATGTGTCCTGAGATCTTGGCGTCGCTTAAAAAGTACTTCACCTTGCGCCCGACGAGTTGGTCGGCGTGACGTACCGTCATTCGATCGCCAGGGTGCCACGCCCGAATACCGAGATCGTTCGCCGCGAGTTCCGCACGCCAGGGATCGGCCCCAGCTGGTTCCTCGATTGTGGAGAAGCGCCACCTTCCCCAGCGAACGGCGCCTTCGAGCCGTACACCCCTCTCGCCTTCGACGGGCCCGATTTCACGCCCGCGCAGTTCGAGCGAATCTCGAGCTCGGATCAGCTCCCAGCCGCCCGACAGCTGAATGCGGCCGCCCGCTTGGCAATTGCGCGTGAACTCCACGGCTCGGCTCGTCCCTCGTCGATCGAGCGTGACACCCGCTCGTGACGCCAATTCCGGCCAGACGATTCCGAGCTCGCGATCCGTCAGATTGGCCACATCTTCGTACGCGATATCGAGTGAGGGCCGGTTCGTCTCGTCCGACTGGCGCGTGAATCGAATGGACGCGTCGACGAGGTGAGCGAGCTTCTCGCGCCACATGGCAGCCCGATCTCCCATCGCAATCAGCTCGTCGGCCATTCGCGGCTGAACCCGAGTGAGCGCCGGAAGCAGATCTTGTCTGACACGATTGCGAAGGAAGCGCCGCGACACGTTGGTCGGGTCCTCGATCCAGCGGAGGGCGCGGGCATCGGCATACGCCTGGAGCTCGGCCCGGCACACATCGAGCAGCGGGCGACGCACCGCGGAAGGCGCTCGCAGGCCTGCCAGGCCGCGCGCGCCGGCACCGCGCATTGCGCGCATCAGCACTGTCTCAATCTGATCATCGCGAGTGTGGGCGGTGATCACCGGCCCACTGATCTCACGAGCTACCGACCGGAGGAATCGCCAGCGCGTCGCGCGCCATGCCGCCTCGCCCTGCCGCGTCTCCGCATCAGCACGACCGACGACCACCTGCAAGCCGTATTCGAGGGCAATACGCGCGACGAGGGCGGTCGCGCGCGCACTGTGTTCGCCGGACGCGTGGTCGAATGTCGCCACCGTGACAAGGCATCCTCGCTGCTGTCTCACTCCCGCGGCGAGGTCGAGGAGCGACATGGAATCGAGACCGCCGGATACGGCGAGCACTGCGCGTCCAGCCTCCGGCAATGACTCGGCGACGAGCGTCGCCAGATCGGCTGCCGCCCGTTCTCCGTGACGCTGCCCGTCACCCGACGTCTCGATTTCGACCCACTTTGCCACTCGACTATTCGCCTCTATCTTCAATTCGCACCGTCGCAACGGGAGATGCTTGTGGAATCCAACGGTCCGCTGGGAGTTCTCTGGGTTGGCGTGGCGCTTGGCGCATTCTACATCGCGCTCATCTGGCTGAACACGCTCCTTGGCTTCTTTCTCACTCCGCTCTTTCTCATTCCACAGACGTGGCTGATGGATTACGTCGCGCAGCGACGTGCGCGGAGAAACGATCGAGATATGGAGCACGAAACCTCGCGCTGAGCTCGGACATGCGTCGAGCCATTCGAGGGGACGGGCGACTTCGCCCGTCCTTTTGTCGTTTTCGACGCTCGAATCTCGTCGGCGTGTTGGGCTTGCTCGCCGTGTGTTTCGTGGGCTCGTCGCGACTCGAGGGTCAGCTCTTCGCCCGGGCATGGCTGGACTGGCGTACCGTTCGCGCTGGCCGTTTCGACGTCCACTACCCGGCGGAGATGGCGAGTTGGGCGCGGTTCGTCGCCGAACGCATGCCGGCTATCGATTCCGCGGTGAGCAAGCTCGTTGGCTACTGGCCGCCCGCGCGCGTGCAGATCGTGATCGAAGATCCGTTCGACGAGTCGAATGGATTCGCGTTTACCCTCCTCGATCACCCCGTCATCGTCTTCTGGGCATCGCCGCCCGATCCGCGCGAAAGCATCGGTCAGTTTCGGAGCTGGCCGGAGATGCTCGCCGTACACGAGTTCGGCCACGTCGCCCACCTAACGAGGCCGTCGCGTAATCCGTTCACGCACTTTCTCTGGAGCACCGCCCCAGTCAGCCTCGGGCCCATCGCGCTGCGATCGCCACGATGGGTGATGGAGGGTTACGCCACCTACATCGAGGGCGTGATTACCGGGAGCGGACGTCCGCACGGCGTCTGGCGTCCGGCCACACTTCGACAGTGGGCGATAGAGGGCCGGTTACCTAACTACGCTGAGCTGAGCAGCTGGAACGACTTCGAGGGTGGCGAGTTCGCGTATCTGGCCGGGTCTGCATTCCTCGAGTGGTTGGCGCGGCGATATGGCGACTCGACTCTCGTGGACATCTGGCGCCGATTGACGGCGCGTACCAACCGCAGCTTCGACGAGGCATTTGCTGGCGTCTACGGGGACGCGCCGGCAATCGTCTATGACCGATTCCGCGCTGAGGTCACGGCAAATGCCGTGGGCATCGACAGCGCACTCACGCGTGAGGGACTGGTCGAGGGTGAGCTCGTCCAGCATCTCAGTCGCGCGACGGGTGACCCGGCTATCTCGCGCGATGGTCAGCACGTCGCGCTGGTGCTTCGTTCTCCAGGGCGCGCGCCACGCGTCGTCGTCTGGCGGACGACTGCCGAGGCGGACACCAACGCCCAACGCGCTGGTGAGCGTCTGCTCCGGAGGGATCCACAGGACGTCCCGGCGCGGCGAATCTATCCCGCGCCGAGGCGAGCGCTGGCGACTCTCGCCGCGAGCGATGGGCGCGCGTACGAGGATCCGCGCTGGTTCCCCGATGGCAGGCGCCTGCTGCTCTGGCGCTCCACGCGCCGCCCGGATGGCGCGCTGCGGCCGGACCTCTATATCTGGGATTACACCCGCAATGACGTTAGGCGCCTAACGCACAACGCCAGTGTTCGCAACGCCGACGTCTCCCCAGACGGAAGACGCGTCGCCGCCCTTCGCTGCCGCGCCGGTCACTGCGACGTCGTCAGCATCGACGTCACGTCGGCGACTATTCGCGCCATTGCCGCGGGCGACGTGCTCACATCGTACGCGCGTCCCCGATGGTCCCCGGATGGGCGCACGATTGCCGTGGCCATGCAGCGCGACAATCGCTGGCGCATCGCCCTCCTCGACGCCGCCGGCCAGGCCATCCGCTTCGCCGATCCAGACGACGGTGCGAACCGCTTCGATCCCACCTGGCTCGGCTCCGGCGCGCTCGTGGTGGTGAGTGATCGACAGGGAGCGCCGAACCTCGAGCAACTGGACGTCGCCGCACCGGGAGCGATACATCCGCTCACCAGGATTACCGGCGCGGCAATCGCTCCAGAGGTGAACGCCGCGGACAGCTCGATCTGGTTCCTGTCGCTGCATTCCCAGGGCTACGACGTACGGCGTCTCGCTCGGCCCGCGCCTCTGACAGAAGCGGTCTCTCCCCTACTCGATCCACGTTTGGTGCCTGTCGTCGTCATGCCGACGACGAGCGTGCGCGCCTTTTCCCCTTCGCCCGTCTCGGTGGATCGCCGTTATGCACTCGGCAATCGCGAGACACGTTGGATTCCCGCCGCCAGCGGAACCGCTGTCGGTCGTGAGGCGACTCTGGGAATCGTGAACTCGGACGCCGTTGGACGCCTTACGATGCTCGCTCAGACAGCCTTTGGAAGCGGTGATGTGTGGCGCGGCGGCGCACTGGACGCTGCATGGCGCGGGTCGCGTCCCTCGGCGAGTCTCTCCGTATTCGACGCCATCACCTCGAATCCGATCATAGACGAGACGTTCGGTGCGGCGCCGAGCAGTGAGCGCCTCGATGGGGTACGCGCCCGAGTCGACTACTCCTACTCCTTCGATCGTGCGTCCATTCGCGCCAATCTCGGTGGTTCGCTGGCTCGACTCGCCCTCGACGGCGCTCTCGGCACGACGTCGTCGACGAGGGACCTCGCCTTCGCCGAGGTTGCAGGTGCCGCACGGCAACTCGGCGACGCCGCTTCGTTCAGCCAGTCAGCTTCGGTGCACGTCACCATTGGCGAGACCGACGCAATCAATTACGAGCGCATGGTCGCCGCGGTCGGCGCTCGCGTCGCCGTGCGTGGCATTCCCTCGCTGGATCTCGGTGGCGGCTACGGCCGCGCCTCGGAAGACGCACCCGCTTTTGAGCAATTCGTCATCGGCGGCATTCCCACAAGCCTCGTGGACCCATCGCTGCTCACACAGCGGGTCACCATGGGCGTGCTGCCATCGGGAGTCGCTCGCGGTGATCGTGTCCTGAGTTATCGCGCGGCAACCACGTTTCTGGGGTTGACGCCCTATTACTGGGGCGCGAGCACGCAATTCGGCTCGGATCGCTTCGACCAATGGCATCGCGTCTTCGGCGCCGAGTTCACGATCGATCAGACACCAGTATCCGTGCTGGGTGTGCCGGGTGCGCGGCTTGTGATGGGCGTGGGCCGGTCGCTCGACCCACCATTCGCACACCGTACGCGCGGCTACTTCGCGGCACTTCTTCGGCCGTAGCGAAGAATTCCTGACGGGACCGAAAGCACTACAGACAGCGCGACATCGGCGTCCTATATTACGCGCCGGTTTCGAGCAGTCCTTCACCATTACGCTGGACCAACCACCCTTCGCGGCGCGACCAGCGTTGAATGCGCCGCAACGAGCGTCCCACCACGCTCACGCCCACATCGGAGGACGAAAAATGCAGCTCCGCCGTGCTTCACGGTATTGGATCGCATTCACCGCAGTTTCGCTTCTTGGCAGCAGCGCCGCCGCGCAGGGCTTCGGTCTCAACGAGATCAGCACGTGCGGTCTCGGACGAGGCTACGCCGCGGTCGCGACGGGTTGTCACGACGCGTCGGCCATCTACTGGAACCCCGCGGCCGTTACGAACCTCAACAACTGGACCTGGGCCGTCGGCGCTGCCGCCATCATTGTCAATGGCAAATTCATTCAGGATACGACCCGCCGAACATTCAAGGCTGACGTTCCGACATCGGTCGTGCCGAACGTGTTCGTGAATTATCACAACCCGTCGAGCCAGGCGGCCTACGGCATCGGCTTCTATGTACCGTACGGTCTGACGTCGCAGTGGGGTGACGATTTCCCCGGACGCTTCTCGGCGAAGAAAGCCTCGCTTCAAACTTTCTACATCCAGCCTAACTTCGGCTGGCAGATCAATCCGAAGTGGAGCATCGGGGTCGCGCCGATCATCGCGCACTCCAGTGTCGAGCTCATTCAGGCGGTCGACCTGTCGCAACAATCGCTGACTGTGGGAACATCGAGTGTCCTGCTCTCCGCCTTTGGAATCCCTCAGCGGACCGAGTTCGCACAAGCGCGTCTCAAGGGGAGTGCGTGGGGCTATGGCGCGCATTTTGGTATTCAGGGGAAGTTGACTCCCGACTGGACACTCGGAGTGCGCTACCTGACTCAGATCGTTTTCAAGTACGACAATGCTGATGCGACTTTCAATCAGGTCACAACAGGGCTGGTCATCCCGACGGCAATCCCGGGGACACCGATCCCGGCGGGTACCTCGATCGATGCACTCGTCGCGCCCTTCTTCGGCGCTGGTGGCCCATTATCGTCGCAGACGGTCAGCACGCGCATCGCGCATCCGTCGCAGTTCCAGGCCGGCTTCTCGTATACTGGCGTGAAGAACTGGGAATTCGAGGCCGATTACGCGCTCATCGGCTATCGCGCCTTCAAGGATCTGCCGATCAAATTCTCGAATACCGCCACCACCAGTCGCTCGTTGATCGAGGACTACAACAACTCCTCGGCGATTCGCCTCGGCGCCGAGTACAAGTTCCAGAACAATATCCACGTACGCGGCGGATTCTCCGGCGTCAGCGCCGCTGCGCCCGACGTAACGGTCACTCCGCTGCTGCCCGAGCAGGATCGCGCGAATTACTCGTTAGGGTTCACCGCGCCGGTGATGGGCCGATTCGCCATCGAAGGCGGGTGGGTGCTCGTGACGACGCCCGGTCGTCGCGGCCGCATCGACGAGCGCCTCAGCGAGGCGCAGACCGCTGATCAGTTGAACACCGGTGTCTACTCGCTCACGGCGAACATCCTCGCGTTGAGCATCAAGAGCTCGTTCTGAACCGTGCTTCCGGGAGACTTCCGAATGTCGAATAGGATTCTACTGCGTGGCGCGGCGCTGCTGAGCATTGCCGCCGCCACAGCGTGTTCCGACAACACCGCCAAGGTCCTCGGTCCTCAGCCGTCGCAGGGCAATGGCATCTTTGAGAGCTACGTTTCGTTAGGCAACAGCCTCACCGCGGGATACCAGTCCGGCGGCATCAACGATTCCACTCAGCAGCGCAGCTACGCTGTGCTGCTCGGACGCCAGATCATGGGAACGCGCTTCGCGTATCCTTCGCTGGCGAATCCCGGTTGCCCGCCGCCGATCGCGAACTTTCAGACGCAAGCGCGGGTGGGCAATGGCACCAGCACGACCTGCGCGCTGCGGAACGGTACCACAGCCGTCATCAACAATGTCGCGGTTCCGGGAGCGGCTACGATCGATCCGGACCTCCCGTCGTCGACGTTGTCGCCCAACGCGAACATCCTCACGCAGCTCTTTTTGGGCGGCTTGAACCAGGTGCAGCGCGCAGCAGTCGCTGATCCGACATTCGCGACGATCTGGATCGGCAACAACGATGTTCTACCCGCTGCACTCAGCGGCATCCTTGGCGCGGCGCCGGGAATTTCGCCGGGCGTCACCGCACAGCAGACGTTCCAGACGAACTACGACGCGATGATCGCGGCGCTGCAGAGCAGCTCGCCGCGCCTCAAGAGCGGCGTGTTGATTGGCGTCGTGAACGTCACCAACGCGCCCGCACTCATTCCTGTCTCACTGCTGATCTCCAACGCCGCGTTCCGCGGTGCGTTCGATCTCGCCGCTGGATTCAATGCGGCGAGCTCTGATCCATTCAAGAAGCAACCGCTCAACATCGAGGCGAACTGCACTGCCAATCCGACGACGCTCGTATCGTTGCTGATCGCTGGGCAGATCGCCGCGTTCCGCAACGACAGCACCAAGGCGCCGACGGCGCGCGCGGGACATCCGCCGGATATCTCCTGTGGAACGTCCTCGATCTATCCGGCGCCCGTCGGACAGGTCTTCATTCTCGAGCCAGCCGAGATCGCAGCAGTCACGAGCGCGGTGAATGGCTACAATACGTACATCAGCACTAAGGCGGGGTCGATCGGCTTCGCTTATCTCAATCCGAATCAAGCTCTCGACAGTCTCAAAGCGCTTAACGAAATCACACCGCCCAACTTCGCTTTGGCCACTGCTCCGTTCGGCAAGTGGATCTCGCTCGATGGCATCCATCCCACATCGGCGGCGCACGTGCTCCTCGCCAACTATCTCGTCGGCGTCATCAACACGAAGTACTCGACGACGCTCGCAAAGCTCCCCGTGCCATAATAGCAGAGCGCAGCGACATGAGAACAGCGACCGGGGCGGCCAGAGTGGCCGCCCCGGTTTTGCTTTCATCTAGCACCTCTGCCCTCTGCCCTCCGCCCTCTGCCCAAAGAACCCAACCCTCTCCGCGCCACCCGTGTCTATGAGTAAACGCCGCCACCTGAACGCCGTATGACGTGCCCCCCACTGATCGTGAACTAATCGCGCGTTGCCTCGCCGGCGACGCCGAGGCGGAGCGCGCCCTCTATGACACTCATGTGGATCGTATCTACCGCCTTGTCTACCGCATGGCGGGAGATGGTGATCTCGCCGAGGACCTCACGCAGGACACATTCATTCGCGCCTTCGAGCGACTCGATCAGTTTCGCGGTGATTCATCACTCGCCACCTGGCTGCACTCGATCGCGGTTTCTGTCACTCTCAACGGGATGCGCAAAGTGAAACGCATCGGTCTCCGCACCACCGACCTCGAGGAAACGCCATTGCTGGCGGCGGAAGCGCGTGAGCTCCCGCCCGACCTGCGAACGCGGCTCTTTCAGGCCATCGATGCGCTCTCGGAAAAGCTGCGTCCCGTGCTCATCATGCACGATATCGAGGGATACACGCACGAGGAGATCGGCTCGACGTTAGGCATTCCCACCGGCACGTCGAAAGCCCGTCTGTTCGATGCGCGCGCTAAGTTGCGCGCCGCCCTCGCGCCGTTTGCTGGAGACTACATCGCATGAGCCATCCTACCGATGATTTCGACGAGCGGCTGCGACGTGCCGCGAGCGACTACAACCGACCGGGCGAGGCGCCGCGTGAGCGCATGTGGGCGGAGATCCGCGCGCAGCGTGCCCAGCGCGTCGTCGCCGCCCCAGTCGCGCCCACACATCGGCGCCGAGTGTGGGTCGTGCCGGCCGCGGCAGCGGCCATGCTGGTGCTCGGTATCGCCATCGGACGTATCTACGAGCATCTCCAAGCGACGACCTCGTTGCCGCCGGTGACCACAGCACAGCGCGACCCGACGCGTACGCCCGCCGGCATTCAATCGATCGACTCGACCTCGAAGGCTGAGTCGCTCTCGAAGCCCGTCACCCGACACGACGTGGCGGAGGGTCCGTCGGAGCATGCCGTGCCACGCGACAAAAGAAGCCTGTCGGACTCGCTTCCCAATGCGACGACCACGGCCTATCGATTGGCCGTCGTCGAGCATCTCGCCGGCACCGAAGCCATGCTCACCTCCTTCCGCGCCGCGGCCAAGCGCGGTCAAGTCGATGCCCAGATCACGACCTGGGCCCGCAACCTCCTCACGACGACGCGCTTGCTCGAGGCGTCGGCGGCGCAGGAAGACCCCACGATGAAACGCCTGCTCGATGACCTCGAGCTCGTGCTCGTGCAGATCGCGCAATACACCAGCGCCGGTCCGCATCGAGCCGAGGAGCTCGAGCTGATCGAGCACTCCATTGAACGCCGTGGTGTGATCGGAAAGCTGCACACCACCATTCCGGCGCGGCTCGGTCCCGCCGGCACATGAGGATACCCACTGTGAGAAAGTTTTCAACCATCGTGCTCGCGCTCGCGCTGATGCCCGCGACGCATGCAACGGCTCAGGAATCGGTGCAGAGCACCGGCGTGAATCTCGCCGCGGTCGGCGCGGCACTCGAGAGCGCCAGTCGGCAGCTGCATTCCCTACGTTTCGACGGTGGCACCCCCCGTGGCGAGCGCGTCATCCCGCGGGCACCATGGAATGCGCAGGACCCCGCCGATTCGCTCTACCGACTCGGCCGGCGCGCCATGGCCGACGAGAACTACCGCCGCGCGGCGCAGCTGTTCGGGCAGCTGGTCGATGGCTATCCGGAATCCGACTATGCCGGCGACGCTCTCTACTATCGCGCATACTCACTCTATCAACTGGGTACGGAGCGCGATCTGCGCGACGCCATCGGCGCCATCGAGCGGCAGGCACGCGACTACTCGGATGCCTCGACGCGCGACGATGCCAAGAGTCTCCGCACCCGTATCGAGAGTATGCAGGCGCGCCGAGGCAATGCCGATGCCGCAAGGCGTGTAACTGAAAAGGCCAACCAGCTGGGTGACGAGCACGGCTGCCCTAACGACGATGATGACGAGCGCGTCGTCGCACTGCAGGCGCTGATGCAGATGGATGCCGAGTCCGCGCTGCCGATCCTGCGGCAAGTGATGGCGAAGCGCGGCGCATGCACCGTCAGCCTCCGCAAGCACGCGGTGTTCATCGTCTCTCAGAAGCGATCCGACGAGGCGACAACGCTGCTGCTCGAGGTTGCGCGATCGGATCCGAGCGAAGAAGTGCGCGCCGAGGCGATTCAGTGGCTCGGTCAAACGCGCTCCCCTCGCGCCATCGCGGCTCTGGACTCGATTGCATCATCGGCGACCGACGACGCCATTCTCGAGAAGGCGATCTTCGGCCTGTCGCAGACGCGTGACGAGCGCTCCGATGCCGCGCTGCGACGCATCGCCGCGGACGATCGCAAGTCCGCACACGCTCGCACTCAGGCGATCTTCTGGTTCGGTCAGACGCATCGCGACGCGGACGACATGCGCTTCCTGCGCGACCTGTTCAGTCGGGCGCACGATGAGGAGATCCAGGGCAGCATCATCCAGGCGATGGCGCAAGCTCACACATCGGAGTCGATGCGCTGGCTCATCGATCTCGCACGTGACAAGTCGCTCTCGATCGACGCGCGCAAGAACGCTCTCTTCTGGGCGGGACAGAATGGCGCCGATCTGCGCCAGCTCGCGAGTCTCTACGACGAGATGAAGGGACAGACCGAGATTCAGAATCAACTCATCTTCGTCTTCTCTCAGCGGCGGGATGGCCAGGCGATCGACAAGCTGATGGACATCGCCACCAACGACCCGGATCGCGACCTCCGCAAGCAGGCAATCTTCTGGCTCGGCCAGAGTCACGATCCGCGCGTGCAGAAATTCCTGCTCGATCTCATCAACCGGTGACGACGATGCGCGTCACTCGATTCCTGCCATTGCTTCTCGCGCTGCCAGGCACGTTGCTCGGTCAGTCGCTGAGTAGGCGGGTGCAGTCCGTCCGCGACGGCACCGTGCGCTTCACGTACGCTGCGCGATCGGGCCTCTGTGGTGACGGACGGGACGCGATCCGTACGGGGCCGGTGATGGTCGTTCTGCCATCGATCGTCAGCTACGGTCACAGCGACATCGATGTGTGCTTCACGGGCCCGGTACGCGTCGCGATCGGCCGCTCGAACGGTGAGACGGTGAGTTACCGCGTTCACGTCGGCGGCCGCTGGAGCGCGGCTGACGACGCTACGGATCTCGGCGTCCTTCCCGCTCCCGAGGCGGCGCGATTCCTGTTGGATGAAGCTGTGCGCTCCAGCGGCAACAATTCTGTCTACGCCTTAGCGGCCGCGGTCTTCGCCGACAGCATCGATCTCACTCCCGATCTCGCGCGGATCGCCCGTTCCGGTGATGCCCGCCGTGAGCTGCGCCAACGCGCCGTCTTCTGGATCGGAACGTACGATGATCCCAGCACTACCCAAACGCTTCGGAGCCTGGCGAGCGAGGACGGTCTCGAGGAGGAAATTCGCGGCGCCGCCATCATCGCCTTGGGCAGGGACAGCATGTCGGACGACGATGTCACGTGGCTCCGGCAGCTCTATCCGAGGCTTTCGGAGAAGCTGCGCGACAATGCCTTTCTCGCTGTCTCCTGTTCCGATAGCCCACGCGCCTCCGGCTGGCTCGCCGGCGTCGTCGGTGACGCCAATGAGAGCGAGCACACCCGGGAGCAGGCGATGTTCTGGCTCGGCCAGGGCCGCGCGCCGACGGATGTCCTCGTTAGGCTCTACGATCGCCTGTCCGAGCCCGCCCTGCGCAGCCACTACACCTTCGTGCTCTCGCAGCGTCGTGACTCGCCGGCCCTCGACAAGCTGATCGACGTCGCTCAACACGATCCCGAGAAGTCGGTTCGTCATCAAGCGCTCTTCTGGCTCGGCCAGAGCAAGGATCCGCGCGCTCTGGCGTTCATCCGCGATCTGGTGACTCGATGATGCGCGTCCCTTCCTTGCTCGGCGCGATCGCCGTTGCGCTGACGTACGTCCACACGGCGATCGCCCAATCGCTCAGCCGACGCGTCAGCGAGCTACGCGACGGCACAGTCCAATTCACCTTCGCCTCGCGACCCGGAGTGTGCGGCGACGGTGCCACCTACATCCGCGACGGCTTCGGTGACGATTCGCGTATCTATGAGGGCGGCAATTTCTCGGGGCGCTCGCGTGGCGGGGATTGGCCACCCTGCGTGGGGGGTCCTCTACGCGTGCTCGCCCAGATTAACGGCGGCGAGGTCATTCGACTGCGCAGCTATGTCGGCCCGCAGCGCACTCCGAGCGCGCCCGACTGGCGCGACGTCGGCACCGTCGGCGTCGACGAAGCAGTTTCATTCTTATCACGAGTCGTGGAGCAGTCGCGCGGGGGTGCCAGCAGTGACGCGGTCTTGCCGATCGTTCTCGCCGACAGCGTCACACCCTGGCCTACCCTGATCGCCTTCGCCCGCGACGATCGTCTGTCGCGCGCCACCCGCAGCACCATCAACTTCTGGTTGTCTCGCGGCGCCGCGGCCAAGCTGGGCGTCCTGGACCATGGTGACGACGACGATGACGATGTCCGCGCGAGCGCGGTGTTCGCGCTCTCTCAACAGCCGAAAGACGTTGCCGTTCCTCAGCTCATCGAGCTGGCCCGCCACTCCTCGCATCCCGCGGCTCGCGGCCAGGCACTCTTCTGGCTCGGCCAGTCCGGCGACCCCCGCGCCATCGATGTGTTCGAGGAGATCCTGCGACGCCGTTGAGCTTCAGCCGAGCAGAAGGAAGGCATCGTACAGCGAGTGCGTCCACGCCGTGATGCCGAAGCCGCGGATAAGGTAGAGCGCACTGAACGCGACTCCACTGATAGCGCGGAAGGTGAACGACGTTAGGCGGAAGGGATCGCCGTACGGCCCGATGTAGTGGAACGCGGAGAAGATCAGCGCACCGACGAGCGTAGCAAATACGCCAGCGCCCTTCGTTCCAAACCCGAACGCGGCGCGGGCACCAGCCGCCAGCGCGGAAACGAGCAGCACGCGGAAGAGCAGCTCTTCGTAGAGCCCCGCGCCGAGGGAGAGCATGAGCCGCGTCGACCAGCTCAAATGAGAGATCGGAGTGGCCTGCATCGGTATTGCGAGGACGTGCAGCGAACCGAGCAGCTTCATGGTGATCGTTCCGATCACGACACCGAACACGGCGGCGAGCGCGATGGACTCGGCGAGCATGCCGCCAAATAGCAGCGGGCGAATACCCTGGCCACTGCGCTTGATATCTCGCACGATGAACCAGATTCCGATGCCCACGACGGCGGCGATGAAGATCAGAGGACCATTCCGCCCCGCCACGGCAATGAACGTCTCCTTCAGGAGGACGTCGGCGCCATTCCGTACCTGCGAGGCGCCGTGTGGACTGGCAAGGGCCGCGGCGAGTGCCTCGTAGGCGAGCAACAAGGGCAGCGCGAACATCACGCTGTATCGGGGAGAGCGGCTCATGTCGAAGTACGAGCCGCGCTTGAGGAATGAAAGTGCGCGCGCTGGCATCAGCGCCTACTACGTTCGGCGGTCACAGCAAGTTCTGGATGTCGGGAGGAAAACTGGCTGGCGTTGCGGAACGTCGCACCGCTGACTAGGGTACGGAAGTGCGTTATGGATTGCTGTTCGGATCCGACATGTTCAACCCTAAAGCGAGGAGGTGATCCATTGTCTAAATATTCGGCTTCTAGCTTGGGTCACGTGAACGCGTAAGGAACGACATCATTACCGGTCCCTGACCCAAGCGGAACCGGTATCGTGGCAGTGCATGGCGACATGACCCGCTACGATTGTGAAAGGGCTGGCAGATTCGGACTGCCGGCCTTTTTCATTTGTGGTCGTTGGGCCACGACGCCGGCTCAGCCCGTGCTCCCGAAGCCGCCAACGCGCTCGGTCGTGACGCCTACCATTCCGTCCGCGAACGGGAGGACTTCATATCGCTGCAGCACCATCTGCGCGATGCGCTCGCCGTGCACGATCTCGATCGGCGCATCGGTCATGTTGCGCACGATCACGCGCCACTCGTCCGGGAAGTCCGAATCGACGGTCCCCGGCGCATTCGGGATCCCGAGTCCCCTCCTGAAAACCGCGCCGCTGCGGGGTCGAATCTGTGCCTCGTAACCGTTAGGCAGTCGCGCCTTGAAGCCAAGAGGAATGAGGGCCATGGCGTGCGCCGGCAGCAGCATCCGCGCGGGAGCGTCGTCGACCGTAAGCGCAACCTCGGTCCACCGATTCTGCCCGTCGGAGCAATCGACGCTTCGGCCGGCGAGGTAGGCGCAGAGATCGTAGCCCGCTGATCCCTGGGTAGCGCGCCGCGGCGGTTCGGCGTCCGCGTGCAGTAGCTCGATGACGATCGCGGGACGCGAGTTCGTTTCATCTATTCCGGGGACGCTCCGCGCCTCGGTCAGGGCGTATTCGGCGGCCATGAGCTCTTCGTTGGAGAAGCGCGAACGATAGAGCACTCCCGCGCCTGCGTCCACCGTTCACCGAGCACCGTTCACCGTCTTGGCTTGCCCCGCTGCCGACGGCTTGGTACCGTCACGCTCACCATGACCCCTTCTCTGGCCTTCGTTTTCCAGCTCGCCACTGCCCTTCTCCACCAGACGGGCGCCGACACGGCAGGCCCGATGGCGCTGGGTATTTCTCGCGGCCTTGCCATGCATCGGGCCGCGCAGATTCGCGACGTGCGGTACGCGCTCGATCTCGACCTCACCCGGCTCGACACCGCCCGCGGGACGGTTCGCATCACCTTCCTCCTGTCCAAGCCAGGCGATGTCATTGTCGATTTCCGCGGGCCAAGGCTGACGGACGTTCGGGTCAACGCCACCGCCTGGCGAGACATCGACTGGAATGGCGCACATCTTCGGATCCCCCGGCGTCTCGTCAGGGCCGGCGCCAACACTGTCGAAGCGCAATTCAAGACGCTCATCGCGCCCGCGGGTTCACCAATCATTCGCTTTCACGACGAGACGGACGGCCACGAGTATCTCTACACGCTGCTCGTGCCGTCCGATGCCAATGCACTCTTTCCCTGCTTCGACCAACCCGATCTCAAAGCCCGCCTAACGCTGCAGCTCACCACGCCCGCGGGATGGTTGGCGATCGGTAACGGTAAGCTCGCCGCGGAGAGGAAGGCTGTGGCGGCCACGAATTTTCGATTCGCTGAAAGTGATCCGCTGCCGACATATCTCTTCGCGTTCGCCGCGGGCCCCTACGCACGGTTCGTCGGCGGCCCGCGATCCACACCCCTGCTCGTGCGCGCCTCCCGTGCCCGCGAAGTCGAGGTGGATTCGCTCCAGAACGAGGTCGGCTCCGCGTTAGGCTCGCTCGAGCGGTACTTCGGCATCCCATATCCATTTCAGCAGTTTCAGTACATGCTGTCGCCGGCGTTTCCATTCGGTGGAATGGAGCACCCCGGCGTCACGATGTTCAATGAGGAGTCGTTCATCTATCGCGAGCCGCCCACGCTCAACCAGCGCCTCGGACGGCGCGCGACGATCTATCACGAGGTCGCGCATCAGTGGTTCGGTGATTTCGTCACGATGCGTTGGTTCGACGACCTCTGGCTCAAGGAAGGCTTTGCCACGTATATGGCGGCGAAGATGCAGGACATCGAGGGCCTGCCGAATCCATGGATGTCGTTCTACCTGCGCAACAAGCCCGCCGCCTACGATGTCGACGTCACTGCGGGGACGACGCCCATCTGGCAGCAGCTCGCGAATCTCGATCAAGCCAAAAGCAACTACGGTGCGATCGTTTACAATAAGGCGCCTGGCGTTCTGAAACAGCTCAACTACCTCGTCGGCGATTCGGCGTTTCGATCTGGTGTGCACGCCTTTCTCACGGCGCATCCCTATGGTAACGCGACCTGGCGCGATCTCCTCGACGACATCGGCCACTCGGCCCATCAAGCGCTCGCCGAGTGGGGCAGGCAATACATCCTTCGCCCGGGCATGCCAATCATCGAGCAGCATCTCGACGTGAGCGACGGTCGCATTCGACGGCTCGCACTCGTTCAGCGGCCCGCTCAGCCATCGCTATCCGGTGCCGGGCCGTGGCCGATCCGCACGGAAGTGGTCATCGTTAGGCACGGCGCGCCGCGGACGCTTGTGCCGGTCACTCTCCGCGGAGACACCACCGACATTCGCGAGGTCGTCGGCCAGCCCGCGCCCGACTTCGTCTTCGCCAACGCGAACGACTTTGCCTACGCCCTCGTGCTCCCGGATAGCACGAGCACCGTCTGGCTCGAGGCCAACATTGGCTCCGTTGACGATACCTTCCTCCGCGCCATGCTCTGGGGCGCGCTGTGGGATCTCGTCCGCGAGACTCGCCTGCCACCATCACGGTTCATCGCCGCGGCGATGCGCGAGCTACCCCGCGAGCACGATGAGCAGATCGTGGCCGGCATCATCGGCCGCTTGCGCCGCGGCATCGAAGCCTACGTATCGACAGCCTCCCGCGACTCCATTCTCCCCGCCGCCGGAGCCTTGCTTCTCCAGTGTGCTCGCGACGCCCGGCGTCCGTACGGAATCCGCAAGAGCGCTCTCGACGCCTACATCGATCTGGCGGCGACACCCAGTGACGCCGCGCACCTCGACGCCTGGCTCGACAGCGCCAGCGCCGCTGGACTTCCACTTCGTGAGCCAAGCCGCTGGTCGATCATTACGCAGCTGGTCGCCGTCGGCTCGCCCACGGCGAATCGCCGGCTGAGCGAAGAGGCACAGCGCGACACGACGGCCGGCGGTAAGCGCCGCGCCTTCGTCGCCGGCGCCGCTCGCCCGGACTCCGCCGCCAAGAGAGCCTACTTCGCCCGCTACCTCGGCGACTCCACGCTCAACGAGGAATGGGTGACGGCGAGCCTGCGCGCGTTCAACGATCCTGATCAGAGCGCCCTCACCGTGAGCTACCTCCGGCCAGCGCTCGACACACTCCCCTGGATCCAGCACAACCGTCGGATCTTTTTCCTGGGATCATGGCTCGGGGCCTTCATAGGCGGCCAGCGAGACGCCGCTGCCTTACGGGTGATCGACGACTATCTGGCCGATCATCCGAAGCTCCCGACCGATCTCCGGCAGAAAGTTCTGCAGACGCGCGACGAGCTCGAACGCACGGTCCGCATTCGTTCCACGCAGCACGCGTTGAAGGCACGGAGATTATCCAGAGGACTCGGCGGTGCTCGGCCTCCGCATACGTTTCGAGGTCACGTCAGCAGCGCGCTCGACGTCGGCGGCGACAATGACCTGCTCGCCCAATCTCGCGACGCCGCGCAGCCCGATCTGTACGAGATCCGTCGCGATCGAAGCAATGTCGCTGTCGTACAAGCCACAGCGCGCTGCTCTGTTGAGCAGATCCTCATCGGCGCCTGGTACGAGAGTACGGGCCTCGACGGCAGCTTGGGCGTCATACGTGAGCCCCGCAAGCAGTGCGAGGGGTGCGACGAGTTCTTCGGGCGGCAGCGCATCGATCGAACGGACCTCGATGTGTCCGCGCGGCCTCACTTCGGGAAAGAGCGTCGTGAGGTGATTCGCCCACTGGGCTGTCGTACCCTCTCCCCTGCATGCCCAGTCGCCAAAGGCGCGATACGACCCTTCTTCGTCCGTGCGCGTCATGTCGAACGCGTCGAGCGCGAAGCGGGTGTACGCCTCGCAGGCTGGCCGTTCCGGGTGTGGGACGCCTGTCCGCGATGGGTCGAGCGACCGCCAACATTGCGCGCGAAAGCTCCGGTATCCGCTGTCCTCACCAGTATAGCGAGAAGAGTTGGCGAAGATCGCCGTTAGGTACGGCGTCAAATCGCTCAGAAGCCGCCACCTCGCCTCTGGCGCGCCGCCCGCGTCCACGCTCACCTGGGTCGCGGCCGTCTGGCGCATCATCCGCACGCCACTCGGGCCGATGCTGTCGAAGTAGCGCGTCATCGCGACGTACCGCTCGCTCTTGAGCTGCAACGGCACGCGGCTGATGTCGTTCACGGGATCGATCCCGAGGCTGAGCAATTCGATCCCCGCATCGCGCGCCGCGCGGCGCAACGGCTCGAGGATGGACGTCATCTCGGACGCCAATTCAGTTACGGATGCGCCTGGCGATGTGCAGAGCTCGAGTTGACCGCCGGGCTCGAAAGTCACCAGCCATCCGTTCGGCAAGCTGAAGTACGGAGCTCCCTTCGCCGACCGCTGCTCGCGCCACTCCCCGGCAACGCCGTAAGGCCGCAGAAAACCCAACGTCGAGATTGGATGCTCGAGGCCCTGGAGGGGACACGGGAGCGCCGACTCGGCAAGCATCGGCAACA
The DNA here is from genome assembly GCA_036493735.1 of Gemmatimonadaceae bacterium. Classification (GTDB taxonomy): domain Bacteria; phylum Gemmatimonadota; class Gemmatimonadetes; order Gemmatimonadales; family Gemmatimonadaceae; genus AG2. The sequence continues at coordinate 49,945 of DASXPH010000144.1, read as the reverse complement.
TCTCGATCTCCATGCCGATTCGGCGCCGATCATCAACCTGCGGCGCGAACAGGCCCTCGCGCACCCAGCATGCGAAACGATCGAACGTGGCGGTAGCGGTCATAGCCGCGGCGCCGCGAGGCTCAGGGCGAAGCGGCCGTCCTCAGCGATCCACTGCTCCAGCCGCAGGCTGGCCGCGCGGAGCAGTCGCCGAACGCTTGGCCGGTCGTACTTGCAGCTGATTTCCGTACGGATGCTCTCGCCCTTCCGCAGGCGTACCTCGCCCGTTCTCGGAATGTGCACGACCTGATCGCGCCTCGAGACGAGGTGCATTTCGATCCGATGCCGCTCGCGCGAGTAGAAGGCTCGATGCGAGAAGCTCATGACGTCGAAGTCGGTGCCGAGCTCCCGATTCACGACACGCAGCATGTTGCGATTGAACGCTGCCGTCACGCCGCGGGAGTCGTTGTACGCCGCCTCGACGACACGTCGCGCTTTTCGAAGGTCGGTGCCGAGCAGGAGGCGGTCGAATGGCCGCATGACCTGCCGCACGCGCCCCAGCAGCGCCCGCGCCGATGGGGCGTCGAAGTTCCCGATGGTGCTGCCGAGAAAGGCGAACAGCACTGGTCGCGGCAGCTGCGCCGGGATGCCTAACGACATGCTGATGTCGGCGATCGCCGGCGTGACGCGCAGGCCCGGGTACTCGGCGCGAAGCCGTCGCGCCGTTTCGAGCAGGAAGTCCTGGCTCACGTCCACCGGCACGTAGGCCTCGAGCGAGCCCGCCGCACGCATCGCGTCGAGCAGAATGCGCGTTTTCGCGGCGCTGCCTGCGCCCAGCTCCACGAGCGTGCGCGGACGGAGCGCGCTCACAAGCTCCCGCGCATGACTCTCGAGCAAGGCGCGCTCGGCACGGGTGAGATAATACTCGGGCAACCGGGTGATCCGTTCGAAGAGCTCGGACCCGCGCTCGTCGTAGAAATACTTCGGCGGCAATTCCTTCTGACGCCGAGCGAGCCCCTCGCACACTTCCCGCGCCATCGTCGTCGCTCGCTCGTCGGCGACGATGATGCCAACCTCACGCTCGATTGGAAGCGCTGCCGTATTTGCCGATGCTCTAGTCATTACGCGCACAGCGGAAGCCACTGAAGATTTGACGCCGGATCGGATAGTCCCAGTTCCGGAACGTGTTGCGAATGGCGCCCGGCCGTGTTGCCCACGACCCGCCACGCAGGACCTTGTATTCCGTGCCGAAGAAGAGCTCGGAGTACTCGGGATACGGAAAGGCAACGAAGCCAGGGTGTCCAGTGAAATCGGTGCTCGTCCATTCCCACACGTCACCGATCATGCCGGAACAGCCTAACGGCGAGACGTTGTTCTCGTAGCTGTCCACGCGCGCCACATCGAAGCCGAGCTGGTCGACATTGGCATCGCTCACCGTCGGCTCGTGGCTCCCCCATGGGAACTCGAGCGCCTCGCCCTGAATGGGATTCCACGACGCGGCAATCTCCCACTCCACCTCGCTCGGGAGGCGCTTCCCCGCCCAGCGCGCGAATGCTTCCGCTTCGTGATAGCAAACGTGAATCACCGGCGCAAACGGCTCGGGCGGTGCAACGCGATCCATGCTCCGCCTCAACCACTTTCCGTCTGCCTGCCACCAGTATTTTGGCGCCGTCGCCTTGGAGTCGGCCAACCACTCGCGCCCCGCATCACTCCATAACCCCAGTCGCGTGTATCCGCCGTCACGCATGAACTCGAGATACTCGGCGTTGGTCACCGGCGTGCGGTCGATCCAGTACGGCGCCATGTCGACCGAGTGCTTCGGCCGCTCGTTGTCGTACGCGCGCCGGCGATCGTTCGTGCCCAACGTCGCGCCGCTCACTTCGACCCGTACCATGCGCGGACGATCCACGTTAGGCGACAGCATGCTCGGCAACTCCCGACGCGCCGCTGGCGAATATGGCGTGCCAGTCTTCAGCTGGAGCGTCTGGAGCATCGTCTCGTTATGCTGATACTCGTGCTGCAGTACCATCTGGTAGACGTAGCCATCCTCGAGGAGCGGATCGCTCGAATCGAGATCGACGTGCTCCAGACGTTCGAGGGAGCGCTCACGAATTGCTGCCATCGAGTCGAGCGTTGCCGCCAGCGTCGGAAGGGGAAGCTCCCCTCGCACACGTCGTGGATACTCGAACGGATTGTACATCCCGGGCATCTCAACGAATTCCACCTTTCCGTCGAGGTTCCGATCGAGCCACAGCTCCTCGAAATGACCGATGTGCCCGAGATCCCAAAGGATGGGGCCCATCAGTGGATCGTGCTGCGCACGCAGGTCGGCTTCACTGACGGTCGCGATGAGCTGCAACGTGCGAGCACGTGCTTCCTCGAGCAGTTGCGCGATCTGCGCCCGCGACAGGCGAGGCGGCGCAACGCCCGCCAAGGGCGTAAGAATGGTCGTCATGGACCCATCTCCGGCAAAACTCGCGCGCGTGCGTCGGAGCGTTTCCGACACGAAGCGCGGAACATCAGTTAACGACCGGGATGAACGAAATGTTCCACGCCGGCCAAGGTGACGTCGACCACGAGCGCGAGCAGCGCCGCTGGAATGGCGCCCGAGAGAATCATTCGCGTGTCGGAGAGCGCCAATCCGCTCACGATCGGTTCGCCTAATCCGCCCGCGCCGATGAACGCAGCCAGGGTTGCCGTTCCGACGTCGATCACGGCTGCGGTGCGGATTCCGGCCATTATGACGGGTGCCGCGAGCGGCAGCCGAACCTGCCGCAAGATCTGACCGTCCGTCATGCCGAGAGCGCGCGCGGCGTCGACTGCCTTCGGATCCGCGTCACGCACACCGGTGAATGTGTTGCGCACAATTGGATAAAGCGAATAGAGCGCAAGCGCAACGAGTGCCGGCACGAGTCCAATCCCGAACAAGGGGATCATGAAGGCAAGCAAAGCGATGCCCGGAAGTGTCTGGACGACCCCCACGCCACGAATGACAGGTTCAGCCGCGCGAGCGTGCCGCTCGAGCATCAAGCCAAGCGGCACAGCGACGAGGATCGCGACGGCGAGTGACACCCCAACCAGCAACAAATGGCGAACGGTGAGTGACGTGAGCGTGCTGGCAGATGACGAGACGTAAGAAGCGAAGCTCGCCGCTCGCTCCGCTTTATTTGTCGCGACTGCTCCTCGGATGAGCCCGAGCTCAGCGAGCGCCTCCGACGCGACACGAGGAATCGGCACGCCGTCTACTTCGACGCGCCGGTTGAGCGCTCGCATCCGCGCGACATCGATTCGGCCACTCAACTCGGTCAACGCCGCGACGGCCGCTGGATTTTCGCTCCAGAGCCGAGCGCTGACGAGCGCTGCCGCCTCGTAAGGCGGAAAGAACTTCCGGTCGTCCACCAACACCCGAAGGTGATATCGGGCGATCAGGCCATCCGTCGAGTATCCGTCCACCACGTCCACGTCGCCTGCATCGAGCGCGCGGTATTTCACTGCTGGCAGAAGAGCACGAACGTCGCGGAACCGAATGCCGTAGGCGCTCGACAATCCCGGGAGTCCATCGGAACGTCCGATGAAATCCGGCGTGAGTCCGGCGCGCAATGTTCCTGCGTGGCGCGCGAGGTCGGACAGCGTTTGCATGCCGAGTGAATCGGCCATCCGCTCGCGTACGGCAATCGCATACGTGTTCTCGAAGCCTAACGGTGGAAGCCACCGTACTCCGAAGCGCCGTGGGAACTCTTGGGCGACACGGTCGAAGACCGCCTTCTCGTCGCCGCTTGGGCGCTCACCGAGCAGCACCAGCAGTCCGGTTCCCGTGTACTCCGGATACACGTCGATCGAGCCGGCGCGGAGGGCACGGAACGCGAGCTCCGTGGCCCCGAGCCCCGGTCGCCGATCGACGGCGATCCCACGTGCTTCCAGGAGCCGCGCGAACATCTCGGCGAGGAGATAGGACTCGCCGAAAGGCTTGGACGCGACGACGACTGCAGGCCCCGCGGGCGGCTGCTCGGAGCCAGCGGTCAACGAGAGCGCAAACAGAAGCGCGCGCCCGATCACTCTCCGCTCCGTTGCCGGATGACAACTGCATCCCCCGACGTTACCCGCGCCCTGGATAACAGATCGCGGACATAGGGGGAGGCCGGCGCTTCGATGAGCTGCGACGGCGAACCCACCTGCTCCAGACGGCCGCCCCGCAATACCGCGACGCGATTCGCGAGCAAGAACGCCTCGTGCAAATCGTGGGTCACGAGCACGCAGGTCATTGGACCCGCTGCACCACTGGCTCGCAGCTCGGCGAAGCTCTCCTGAAGATCTGCGCGAGTGATGGCGTCGAGGGCGCCAAAGGGCTCATCGAGGAGAAGAATCCGGGGTCCAGCGGCGAGTGCGCGGGCCATTGCGACGCGCTGACGCTGGCCGCCGGATAACTCGCTCGGCCAACGATCACGGAATGCCTTGGGGTCGAGCCCAACCAATTGGAGCGAAGCGTCCGCCTTGGTCAGGGCGTCACCGTCCGCACCCCGTAGTCGCGGCACCAACTCAACGTTCCGCCCAACTCGCCAGTGCGGTAGCAACCCTCCGTCCTGGGGCACGTATCCCATCCCGCGGCGCAGGGCGACGACATCCAGATCGCTGATGTCGCGCCCGCCGATGAGCACGCGCCCTGCATCCGGCCTAACGAGCCCGTTGAAGCTCCGGAGCAGCGTTGTCTTGCCAGACCCGCTCTCCCCGACCAGGGCGACGCACTCGCCTTCGAGGACGTCGAGGCTCACGCCATCGAGGGCCGTCACCTGATCGAATCGTTTGACGACCGCCTCGGCGGAGAGCGCTGATGTCGCAGCGGACGCTCGCTCTGCGCCGGCTGGCGACGATTGCCTCTCCATTTTGCAAAGATGCGGCGCCACCTCGAGGGAAGCGAGCCTTCGAGGTCCCGCCGGTCAGTGCTGCTGCCGCGTGCTCAGCCAGAGCGGCCGGGCGACGCACGCTTCGAAGTCGCGACCATTACAGGTGGTCTTTGCGTTGTCGATCACGTTACGCTGGACCGCCTGCGGATAGCTGCGGCAGTTGGGAGTGTTCGTACCGCGCACGCAGCCGTTGTAGCCCAGGAGCGCAACCCTCCAGCTGCTGTCGGACCGCGTCAGCGTATCGGTGGTGGCGCTATCGGCGATCACCTTGTCGCTCGCTTTACGCGCCATGTAGCCAAGGATGTAAATCCCGTAACGGAGATTCGTCGTGTCGTTGTGAAGATTCGTTCCGAACATCCGCCCGAGCGCGTTCCGCCAGCTGCTGCCGTGTACCTGCATCAGACCAACGGCGCCGACCCGCGACCGGGCGGTGGATTTTAGCTCGTCGTTCTCAGTCAGCATCACGCCGAGGACGAGCGCCGGCGGTAGACGTCTGCGGTACGCCTCGCTCACTGCGACGTCGGCTAGACTCCAAGCGCGCGACTGATTCACCTTTCCAGTTCGCAGCAAGTCGCGCATGAATCGCTCGCGATCCGCCAGGAACTGCGGAGTCCGTAAAGCGACCTCGGTCGGGGCGATCAGCCATGGCGCATGAATCGGTGCCGAATCCACATACGCGTGACGCAGTATCCCCGCGACCACCGGCTCGCGTTGAACGAACGCCGGATGCACTCGCGACACCGTGAAGGCCAGAGTCGAGAATGCGCCGAGCGCTAACAGGAGCAGTTGCGACAGGGGCTGCTTCCGAATACTGCCTCCAGAACGGGCACGCGATGGCCCGTAGCGGCTAGGGTGGAAAGACCGAGCGTCGCGAAAACGCTACACCGCCTGCTGGGCGGCAGAGAAATTCAAGGCTGGCGCGAGGAGGGGAAGCAGGCCAATAATCCCTCGCGCCTCAGGTCGGCCTCTGGGGATGCTAGCCGACACCCTGGCCATTTTCAACCAGGTTGGGACGAGTGGGCACCATCGAGATAGTGACGTGGCCGAATACTCGATGGCCAACTTGCGGGCCCAGGCATCATTCTTTCCTTGATTACCCGAACGGTAGGGGCTCAAATCCGCCCCGCAGGCTGAGATTCCTCGGTAAAGATGGAAAGTTCGTTTGAAGCGCCAGAGCAGGTGCCCTCAGCACCTGTCGTCCGAAGAAAAAGGCTGAAGTTGAAGCGTCGTCGCCGCCGAATGCGGCCGGCGATGCGATACACGCTCATCGGCGCCGCGATCGTCATCCTCGGTATTCTGGCTCAGTTCGCAATCCACACCTACCGAACCGAGCCGCGAAATACCAGCGCGATCGCCTTGCGCGAGCTGCGGCTCAACACGCTTGCCGAGGGCGAGCGGGTCATCCGAATCGTGACCGTCTTCCAGAGGCCATGGATCGACTATTTCCGAGCGACTCGCGGCCTGCTTGTGCTCACCGATAGACGGCTGCTGTTCCTCGGCCTCGAGCCGCGTGATCTGCTGGGCAGCGGCGACAGCCCGCCGACCTTCACCGAGCACGACTTCCCCGTCGACACGCTCATTCTGCTACGGCCCGGACGGACCTTCTTTGGCATCGCGAAGGCGTTGGTTGTCGATACTCCCGACGGCAGCTATCGCTTCGGCATCCCGTCGCAGGCGTGGGGAAAGGCCAGCCTCCTCCTGCACTCCATCGCGGCGCGCCACGAGCGCATTCTCGCTATCGGCGTCAAGCAAGCCAGGCAGCGCGAAGTCGTGGCTGGTCAACGCCGGACCGCGCTCGCCGAAGCAGAAAAGGCGAAATACTACACCGTCAAGCGGGGCGACGCCTTGTCGTCGATCGCTGCGAGGTGGAATACGACGCCGGATCATCTCCGAGAGTGGAACGCTTTGTCTGGCAACAAGATCCGCGTCGGTCAATCGTTGCTCGTGAAGCCCAAGGCAAACGAGAGCGTCGTTGCCGGCGAGGTGGGGACGACGAAGAAGTAGAGCGATGGGCGATGGTCACTGTACGAGAATCACCGCCTCACCATCGAGCACGACGCGTAATACGAATGCCGTCTGCGTCGTGAGCATGCGTGAGAAGCGCACGTCGTTGACGCTGCCAGCGAGCCGAACGCCCGGCGCAAGCTCGCGGTTGAGCTGCTGGGTCAGCCGTGACTTGAGAGAGTCCAGCTGTTCGCCCACCGCCAGATGTCCCTTACCGGTAGCTGCATCGATGGCGGATTTGATCCGGCCGGCCCCGATAGTCGACTTGATGCGCGACATCACACCACGGCTGGCGAGCGTGTAGCGAAGGTCGTTCAAGAGCACGGTACGCGAGCTCGAGTCGTAGCTCACTCGGCCTAACAGATAGAGAGAGCCGCTCACCTTCCCCTCGAGATCAAGCATGACGACCGCGGTGTCGCCGACGCCCCAGATCTTCACATCGCCGACACGCATCCCTTTGCCCGCGGTCTCGCCGGACAACAGCGTCGTCACCTTTTGACTGAGGTCCGAGAAGGGCAGCTCGATCTCGACCGGTACGTGAATACCGGACGAGCGCCGTGCCAGCGTGAGCGAGGGAAGAGGCTGAGCGCTGACTTCGGGCTTCGCTCCGACGGTTACGCGCGGCCGCGCGCCGAGCACCAGCGCCGTCGAGATCGCGCTCGCCGATCCGATAACAGGAGCGAGGCTCACGGACTCCGGCGACAGTGTCAGCCAGATCGTCGATGCGGAGTCGAGCGCCATCGGTTGCTGCGCAACTCGCCAGAGCGAATCGGCGGCCGTGTGGAGATCGAGCACATTCGGTAGCAGCGAGTCGATCTCGCGGCGGAGATCCTGGCTCTGAGCATCGAGAAGTCGCTTTACAAGTGGCGTTGCATCCACATGCAAAACAGTCACTTCGCAACGATCATCTAAAGTTGTGGCGAGGGACGTACCGCGCGATCCGAGGCGCCAATCGGAGCGCCAGTACAGCGTCGTGCCCAAGCGAACCTGGGCGCGCTTCATGGGATCTGGCGGGAACCCGCAGCTCGCGATTCCACCGACTGCGGGAAGTCCAACCGAGGCGCGATAGCGAAGGTGCGTTTGCAGCGTCACCCGATCGCCGCTCGCCTTGAGGTCCAGACTATCACGACGATACAGATATTGGTGACAAACCAGTCCGCCCAGCGCCGTGCACTTGGCGCGATCCAGGCTGTCGGTGGGAGGAAAAACGGAATCGAGCTGCAGGCGAACCTTCGAAAGCGCGATCGCGATCGGCAGCGTAATCGTCGCGAGCTCGGACGGCTCCGACGTCGCTACAGGCGCCGAGATGACGGGAACGGGTACCTCGAAATGAGCGCCGCACGCAGCGGCGCTGCCGAAGGCCAAGCCAGCGAGCAATCGCCGGCCGGCTACCGCAAAGGGCCTGTCTTTCATGCGGGTGAACCTTGCTTCCCCACGCTCGGCCGGCAAGGCGCCGACTCCCGAGTCGTGGAGCGGGATGCCTTGACTCTCTGGGTATCATTCCGTACCGTTACCAAGACTTTCTAGGTAATGCCAGGATGACGACAGTCTCGAAGGAGCGGCTGCACGGAACACTCGACGCCCTCGTCCTCAAGACTTTGAGCTCGGGGCCGCGGCATGGCTATTCGATCGCTCGGTGGCTCGAGGAGGCAACCGATGACGCGATCCAGATCGAAGAGGGGTCGCTCTACCCTTCTCTCTATCGCATGGAAAAGCGCGGCTGGATCGAGGCGAGCTGGGGTACTTCGGAGGTCGGAAGAAGGGCGAAGATCTACCGACTCACCAACAGTGGGCGAAAGCAGCTCCGGCTCGAGGCGGCGGAGTGGACTCAGTTTGCGACCGTGGTCTCGCGCGTGCTGAATCCGGTGGTCGGTGAACGGTGATCAGAACGCCGGGATTACCATGCCGCTGCAGTCGCCGAAGCCTATTCGCGCGAATCCCGGCCGCTCGCAGAACCCGTGCATGGTCACCTCGTCGCCATCGGCCAGGAACGTCCGCGACTCACCATTGGGGAGATGGATCGGATCCTTGCCGCGCCAGGTGCGCTCGATCAGCGAACCACGGGACTCCGGCTCCGGCCCGGAGACCGTACCGCTACCGAGTAGGTCCCCCGACCGGAGGTTGCAGCCGTTGCTCGTGTGGTGGGCGACGAGCTGAGCCACGGTCCAGTACATGGAGGTGAAGCGGCCGCGGCTGATTCGAGCCGGATCCTGTCGTCGTTGTCGCATGGCGGCCGTCGTGAGATAGACCTCGAGCTGGATGTCGAATCCGCCGCGGCGCTGATCCCCCTCCCAGAGTAGATAAGGCAGTGGTGCGGGATCATCATCCGGCCGGAGATACGCCGGCGCTCGGAACGGCTCCAGCGCCTCGAACGTTACAACCCATGGAGAGATCGTGGTCGCAAAGCTCTTCGAAAGGAAAGGCCCCAGAGGCTGATACTCCCAACTCTGAATGTCCCGCGCCGACCAGTCGTTGAGGAGACAACAGCCAAAGATGTGTCTATCCGCCTCGATAACCGGTATCGGTGTGCCCAGAGCGTTGGGAGCGCTAATGAATAATCCGAGCTCCATCTCGTAATCGAGCCGGCGAGTCGGAGCCATGCTGGGCGGCTCGTCGGGATTGTCGTGAATCTGCCCCATCGGGCGACGCACGTGCGTGCCGCTCGGCACGATCGAGGACGACCTGCCGTGATAACCGATCGGCACGTACTTGTAGTTCGGCAGCAATGGGTCGTTCGGCCGGAACATGCTGCCGACGTTGCGGGCGTGGTCGATCGACGCGTAGAAGTCCGTGTAGTCGCCGATCTCCGCCGGCAGCCGCAGCTCCGCCTCGTACATCGGAACGAGAACACGACGCGCGATTCCTGGATCTCGGCGATACGCCGAGGAATCAACGCGCAGAAGCTCGCTCAGCGAGAGTCGTAGTGCGCTGAGTGGCCCCGGGCCGAGCGCCATCAAGTCGTTCAGCTGCGGTGCGCGACAGCGTTCGGCGGCCTGTACCGCGGCCTCGGTGACCAAGCCCCCATCGAGGCAAGCCGCGACATCCACGATCTGGTCTCCAATGGCGACGCCTACGCGCGGCGGATCGTGCCGCCCGGTGCGCTTGAAGACGCCGAACGGAAGGTTCTGAATCGGGAAGTCGCTGCCCGGTGCCTGCGCCGACTCGACCCAGGAGCAAAGCTCGACGCGATGCGTGTCGTTCAGTGCCATCGCCGCTCAGAGCAGCGCGAGTCGGCGCAGGTCGTGAACCGGCTCGTCGAACGAACACGATCCGAACGACAGCGCGAATGTCGCGTGCGCCTCGACCAAATGCTGGCGCGTGAGGTGAAAGTCGCGCCAGCGGAGCTCGTCGTCGCCGAATCGAAAATCACTTCCCCGCTCCGCCTCGAGTATGTCGACAATATCCTCGAAGGTGCCTCCAGCGCGAGCGACGACCGCGGCGATCATCACGTTCAGAAAGCCGAACATTGTTCCGCGTTGGGCGTTCGGCTCATACGTCAGGGGATAGCTACCACGCCAGGGATGATGCAGCCCCGCCGTGGCCTTGAAGCGCGTGTCGTGCTCGGCGCAGCATGTGAGGAAATGCGCGACCGTGCGAGCGCCGGGAAACGCGTCCGTCGTCACGCCGCCAGTCCGAATCTTTGCGCACACGTTCGCCGCAGCAATCGCGGCGATGAACACCCCGAGCTCCTCGTTCGTCGGCGTTTCAATGAAGAGCCGGACGGAGGGAGGAACGTTTTCGGCGAGCTTGGCGATGCCACGGCGCACCGTTGCCGACGTCCCCGTGAGCTTTGCCTCAGCCGAGTCGATGAGCGCCATTCCGGCGTGCGCGGCGTTGAAGGCGCGAATCCGCGTTGCGTCGGCGACGGGATCCTCGCCAAGCAGTACGCTGAGTCGCCATCCCCGACTGGGCGGAAGGAGCTCGCCTTGGGCAGTGACCAGTTCCTCGGCGCGCGACAGGGGCACCACCAGCCGGCCGAGCGCCCAGGCATCGGCCGCGCCCCGATAGCTGGCGTAACGAGCGACGGCATCGCGCATCGACAGCGCCGCTGGGGGAAAGAGGCCCGCGAAGTCGATCGCGCCCGTGAGCAGCGTCTGGAGCGAGGCGGGAGGCGTCATCGACGGTCGTACGGAACCGCGCCTAACGCTTTCGCCGGAGCTTTTTCGGTTCGACGATCGTTCCGCGGCACTGCGGGGCGCCACAGCGACAGGCGTAAAAGGCGAGGTCCTCGTCGGTGTATTCGTCGAGGTACTCGTACTGGTAGTCGTACGTGAGCTCCGTACCTGCCGGAATCCGCTTGATCGACTCGATCCAGATGTGCCCGCGCTCGATGAAAGCGTCGCAATTCGGATCACACGAGTGATTGATGAAGCGCGCGTCGTTACCGTCGAATGCCGCGTCGACGATCCACTTGCTGTTCAGGGTGAACAGGAAGGTGTGATGCCGCTCGTCGCGCTCGTCGGGATAGCGACGATCCGACTCGGCATAACTGATCTTCTCGCCGATGTATTCGATGATCCGCGTACCGCGCGGAATGTCTTTGCGCGCAAATGCGCCGAGCCCTTGAATCGCTGAGTGGCGCAGTTCGAACCACTCGTTGTCGTTCTCCGGCGGTGGTGATGGCCGATGGGTGTTAGGCTGCGGATGCTGCGGCTTGCGAGCTGTTCTCGTCGTTTTTGTCTTCGTCGGCATGGATACCTGGGAATGCCGACAGCAAGCTATCGAGCCACGTGCCAATCACCAGGGGCTTGATTGTGCGAGAAGGACGCGCAAGTCATCGTCTGTTTTTGCGTCGAGCTCGGTCTCCGCAGCGAGCGCTGACTCCCCGGCGAGAATCGTCTTGCGAACGGCGCCGCCGGCCACGGGTGAGAACAGCACGACGAACGTGCCCCACGACTCGTGGCCGACGATTGCATCCCACAGAAAGCCGTCATCCGCCGGGAAGCGTCGCATCAGCGGCGGTCCCGGCGACGATCAGAAATTGAAGCGAAGACCGGCGCTGAGCGCCCAATTGTGCGCCATCTGACCTTGAACATCGAGCTGCGTAGCATCCTGGAAGTTGAACTTTCCAAAATAATCCTTCGCCATGAGCCGGAGTCCCATCGACTGGCCGAGTGCGACGTCAGCGCCGAGCCCAACGTTGGCGGCGAAGTTCGTCGCGTTCGTCTGGATGATCGATTCGTTGATGTTATACCTCATCGCGCCCGCGCCAACCTGCGCGAACGGTTTGAGGCTGAAACCGCTCGCCGTCGTCAGTGGCAGATCGAGCTGGAGCCCGCCGTCATACAACAGCGTGGAGCTGTGCGCGATCGAGTATCCGCCGAGGAATGGAATACCGGCGGTGATGTCGGAGCTGGAATATCCGACGTTTCCAATCAGCGAGACATTCGGATAGATCTTCATTCCGAGCTGCACGCCGTAAATCGGCCCTGGCGCGTTGGAGATACTCGTGCCGAGGGGGCCTTTGAGATAGTCCCCGAAGATCATGTAGCCGGCGTACGGGGTGAGCTCGAAGACGGTGCCGTTCGCGGCGGGCGGCGCGGCTTGGGCCGACGCGACAGATGCGGAGCCGACAACGGCGGCGATACCGGCGGCAATGACAGAGATGCGCATGTGACGAAGTAGCTGGGGGAAGCAGCAGCGGACGCTCGGACCATTCGAGCACCCGACATTCGGCTTCCTCAAAAGCAGGCGCGGTACCAACGGGCCGCGCGGGCCATCGCCACGGCTAACCTGCAACTAATCAATGTCTTAGCCGACCGCTGGGCCAAATGGGATCGACGGCGCTGTCATCGAACCGGGACGATACGGCGTCCGCGGGCAGAGCCAGATCACCGCCCTGCCGCGCTGCTCGTTAGGCGACGCCGAGGTCCGCGGCCGGTACGATCCCTGCAAAACGCGGCGGCAACTACTTCGACGTGAAAAGAGATGAGCAAGCTGCTGCGCGGCGTGGCCGCGGGATACGGCGCGAAAAAGCTGGGCGGTGGATGCTTCAGCACCGTCCTCATTTTCATCATTCTGTGGTGGCTGCTCGGCCACTTCGGCGTCTTCAAGTGACCGCTCGCCGCCGGCGGGCGCGGCCGTGCTCGTCGAGCGTTTAGAAAATCCTCACGCTCACGAACTTCTTCGGATTCGTGCGCACCTCGGTCACGAGCCCGCGCAGCTGCGTCAGGAGCGAATCGCTGTTGTGGTAGAGCGACGGGTCATTGAGCAGTAGACCTAACGAGCCCTGCCCCGAGTTCAGCTTCACGAGCACCGAGTCACCGTTCGTGAGAAACGCGTCGAGGCGACTCTGAGTGGCCGACAGCTGCTCAGACATGGCCCGCACCTGCGCCGACGTCCGTCGCAGCTCCGCTGCGGCGTGGGACATGTCGTCCACGATCTGCCGGATTTCGCCGCTCGAGGACGAGCTGTCGACGCGTCCAGCGATTTGCGCGGCGCTCGCCGCCGTCTGATTGAGGGATTTCACCGCCGACTGCAGCCCGCGCGACAGCGTGTCGAGGTCGCCGGCATGCGTGCGCACGGTATGGTTCAGCGTGGTCGAAAGATCGGCGAAATTGCGAATGGAGCTGCGCAGCTCCCGCGCCGCCCGCTCGTCGAACGCCACCTCGACGCGGCCAGCGACGTTGGCGACATCACCGGCGATCTGGCCGGCGACGGCAGTGAGTTTGGCGATGTCCGGCAAGATTGCTCCGGGCAGCACCTCTCCACCACCGCTGGATTCCGAGACTTGTGCCTGCACCGTCTCGTCGTGCGGCAGAGCCGATCGCGGAGTGATGGTTGCTTGCCACTCGCCGAACAGACTCGACTCATTCAGCAGCACGACCGGACCACTGGGCAGCTGCATCGATCGATCGAGGTTCATGCGAACGTGCACCCAGCCCCCGCGAGCCAGCTCGATCGCCTCGATCGTCCCTGCGCGCACTCCGCGGATCACGACGGCATTGCCGACTCGCGCATTACCGACGTCGCGGAACCGGGCCACCACCTTGGACCGCCGTTCCCCGATATCGGTCTGCTTCACCCACAATGTGGCACCGGTGAGGGTGAGGACCACGAGCAGAACGATCGCTCCGACCAGGAGGTCATTCGAGCGTTTCATCGTTCGCTCCCGAGCAGCCAGGTGATGGCCCAGAACGCGTCGAGAAGGAGGATGAGCACTGCCGAGTAAACGACGGCGCTCGTGGCCGCTCGGCCCACTCCCTCCGCACCACCCGAGGCCCGGAGTCCACGAATCGATCCAATGAGCGTGACCATCAACCCGAAGCTCGCCGATTTCACGAGCCCGTAACGAATGTCGAAGGCCGAGAAGAAGAGACGAACGCCCTTCACGAAATCGGCCGACGATAGGTCCAGCAGTCCAATTGACGCGATCCAACCGGAGGCCACCCCGAGCATCATCGCCGCGCCGACTACGACGGGAAACATCACCACGCCCGAGAGCACGCGCGGCACGACGAGGTAAGCGTGCGGATCGTACCCGAGAGTCTCGAGCGCATCGATCTGCTCCGTCACGCGCATCGTTCCGAGCTCGGCGGCGATGTTGGCACCGACGCGTCCCGCCAGAACTAGCGCAGTGAGGACGGGCGCGAGCTCCATGGTTATCGTTTTCTCAACGAGGGTGCCGACGAAATAGAGCGGCACCGCACCGGTGAATGAGTAGCTCGCGAGAAGTGACAACACGATCCCGGTGAACACCGCGATGAAAAGGCCGATCGGCAGTGAATCCACGCCCACCCGCCGCATGTGGAGCGTTGCCAATGGCCCCCAGGTCCGGACATCCCGCACCGCTTCCAGCGTCCGCGCGGTGAACCGCGTCAGTGCTCCGATCCCCTCGAGGCCGCGCCGGGTGACACGACCCAGGGTCGTGAGCACGCGACCGGGCCGTACGACACGCCGCGCTCCGAGCGATACTTCCGGCAGTACACTGCTGGCGTTGGTCATGAGCGGGGCAGCTGGATGGCAGTAGGTTGATGCAGCCCGCGACGGCCGATTTCCGGCTATCGGGAGTCTAGGTAGAGACTGCTCAGGGTGCTGTCGGGTATCGTCCGGGGCTGACTTCCGCAAATGCCTACCCCCAAGGGGCCTAGAGCCTCATCATCCTGTTCCTCGCTTCGAGGACGAGTTGGCGTGCGCCGTGCGCAGGTCGGCTCCAGGCCCCAGCAGGTCTTTTATGGATGAGCGCTTTCAAAACCGAACCGAGGCCGGCCGTCGCTTAGCCGCCGCTCTCGTGCGCTATGCCGGTCGCAATGATGTGCTCGTCCTGGGCCTACCGCGCGGGGGGGTGCCGGTCGCATTCGAGATCGCCAGCGCGCTCGACGCCCCGCTGGATGTCTTCATCGTCCGCAAGCTCGGCCTTCCCGGGCACGAAGAGTTCGGCATTGGCGCCATCGCGAGCGGGGGCATGCGGATCGTGGACGAGTCGGTGCTCCGCGCGTATGGCGTGGACGCCGACACCCTCGATCAAATAACGGCGCGAGAGCTGCGAGAACTGGGGCGACGCGAGCAACTCTATCGCGACGGCCGGCCATTTCCCACGATCGAGAACCGAATCGTCATTCTCGTCGACGATGGATTGGCGACGGGCTCCACGATGCGGGCAGCCGTCGCGGCTCTACGGGAGAAACGGCCGCGCGAGATCGTGGTCGCCGTTCCCGTCGGCGCGCGGGAAACGTGCGCGACTATGGCAGCCCTCGCCGACGAGATCGTCTGTTTGGAGACGCCGGATCCGTTCTATGCGGTCGGCTTGTGGTACATGAATTTCGAGCAGACGGAAGACGACGAAGTTCACGACCTGTTGGAGCGAGCAGCCGCCAAGACTGCTCCGCGAAGCTGAGGACCAGGATGAATCGGCAAATTGTTACTTCGGACGCGCGGGCGGTGCGGATCATTTCCAGCGACGTCATGCTCGACGGTGACCTCGTTGTGCCTCCACACTCCCGCGGAGTCGTTCTCTTCGCTCACGGCAGCGGCAGCAGTCGCTTCAGTGCACGCAACCGACACGTCGCCGAGATCCTGCACGAGAGCGGCTTCGCGACGCTGCTCATGGACCTGCTCACGCCTAACGAGGACGACGTCGATCGGTACACCGCCGAATATCGTTTCGACATCCATCGTCTCGCGTACCGACTCATCGGTGCTGCCGAGTGGTTGAGCGCGGAGGAGGCGACGGCGGCGCTGCCGATATCGATCTTCGGCGCGAGTACCGGCGGCGGTGCGGCGCTGGTGGCGGCTGCCGAGATCCCGCAGCGGATCGCCGCTGTCGTCTCTCGCGGTGGCCGACCCGATCTCGCCGGCGAAGCGCTCGATCGCGTGCAGGCGCCCACGCTGTTGATCGTTGGCGGCAACGACGAGACGGTGCTCGAGCTGAATCGATCGGCGCTCGCCCGTCTGCACACGACGTCTCGGCTCGAGGTTATTCCTGGTGCAACGCACCTCTTCGAGGAGCCAGGCGCGCTCGACGAGGTAGCTCGACACGCCGCGACATGGATCGACACGTACGCGTCTAGGGCCACGTGAGGCCCTAGACGCGCCCGTTCAGGAGCGTTTGACGGCCATCTTATCGAGTGCCGCGCGCAGCCCGCGGGCAAGCGTCGCGGCATCATCCACCGCCCAGAAGTGCATGAACAGCAGACGGGGACTCTCGTCGGTCATGTGACTGTGGAGCGCAGTCACCGCGATGTGATTCGCTCGTAGCGCCGACTGCACGGCCTCCACCTCTGATGGGATCATCACGAAGTCGCCGGTTATCGCTGCCCGATTGCCGCCAAGGGGCTGAAAGTTGATTGCGGTGGCGACTCCCATCGCCGGCGGGAGTGGCAGTCCGCCCTCCATGATGGTCCCGGCGCGAGGCACGCTCACCTGATAGACGCCGCCATTGACGCGGCCGGAAACGCCTAACGACTTGGCGATCGTTGCCGTGTCGAGATCGATGCGAACGGGAGTAACGGCGGGTGGTGGCTCGAGTGGCGTTTTCGTCAACGCGAGAGCCGCGTGCACAGTCGCGGCCAGACGAGCGGCATCACCGTGGCCGTGAATGTGCGCGTAGAGCACGTGCGGCGCTTCGCCCAGCAGATGATTGTGAACGGCGGTGACGGTTACGCCACCCTCTCGCAATCGGTCGATGACCGGCGACAGCTCGTCGTCGGTGAGGACAAGGTCGCCCATCAGCGTTGCACTCTGTCGTTCGGGTCGCAGCGCGACCCAGCCGCCGAGTGCGAATCCCGGCAGTAGTTGCACGTCGCCGATTGCCACGTGCAAATCGCCGCGTGGAAAACCAAAGCGAATGATGTCGCCCGGCTGAACGAGACCGCGACGGCCGAGCGCCTGTTCAACCGGCGCCCAATCGTGAGCAGTGGCCTGCGCGGCGGCATTGGCCGAGAATGCGATGGAGACGACGACCGCGATAGATCCTGGCAGACGTGGGTGCATGAGGTCCCCTCGAGTGGGCTATTCTTTCGTCGCGACTGTGCGCGACGGCTTCCATTGGAAACGCCGCAGGGAGATGCGGCCGCGTGCGTCGAACGCAACCCCCTCACGCTCGAGCAACAGTCGCTGCGAGAGTGATGGGCCGCCGCTGGAACGTATGCTGATCATGCCGCGCGCGTTGATCACACGATGCCACGGCAGAGTGGTCGAACTGGGCAGCGCGTGGAGTGCGTAGCCGACCAGACGCGGCTGTCGCGCGAGACCAGCCAGCGTCGCGACCTGGCCGTAAGTCGCGACGCGACCGCGCGGAATGCGGCGGACGACAGCGTGAATTCGCGCGTGGGTGGAGAGATGGGGTGTCACTGGACAGCCGAGGTCGCGTGGGGCACGTGAGTTGCCGGTGGAGCGGGCACGTGATTCTTCCCTAACCCGTCAGCACGAGGATCCTCAATGCCCATTCTCACTTGGCTCATCGTTGGCCTCGTCGCCGGCGTCCTGGCGTCAATCGTCATGGGCGGCAGCGGCTACGGCCTCATCGGCGACATCCTCATCGGCATCCTTGGCGCCTTCGTCGGCGGATGGCTGTTCCGTGCGCTCGGGACGAGCTCACCGTTCGGCGGACTCGGCGGCGTCATCTTCGTCGCCTTCATCGGCGCGGTCGTTCTCCTGTTCATTCTGCGACTGATACGCGGCGCGACGTCGAGAGCGTAGCGGCGAACGGCCGCTCCGCGGATCCGAATGCTGGGTGAAAGCTGGCGACGCGCGCGGCACGGCGCGTCGCCTCGTGTTTAGTGATTTCGGGGCTGCGCCTCGCGTGGCATCGCCACGTAGCCCTCGCTCGCATTCGCCCGCGGCAGGAGTGGGGGTTGGCGAAAGGCCTTGTGACCCTTCGTGTCGTACGGAACATCGAGCGGCGCACCGCCGAATGGCCAGTCGTTCGCCTTTTCTGGCATGTCGGGACGCGGCTTCGAGGTGATATACGCCGCAACATCATAGGCTTGTCGGTCCGTGAGGGTGCCGGGAGTGTCGAAGGGCATGTTGTAGCGAATGAACGAAGCCGCGCGCTCCTGACGTGCCATCGATGCCCCGATGCTGAACGACTTGGCTCCCCACAACGCGGGGACTTTGGCCCCGGGGAGTGTCGGGACATCGGTCAAGCCCGCGCCGTCAGCACCATGGCACCGGGCGCACATACTCTTGTAGACCTCCGCGCCACGGACGGTGTCACCGACGCCGCTAGGCATCTTCGGCATGCTTTCGACGGCAACGTGGCTACCGATCGGGACGCCGCGCGACATGAAGGCGAGATAGGCGAGAATCGCCTGCATCTCCCGACTCTCGTTAGGTAGGCGCGTGCCCGCGAGGCTGCGCGTCATGCAATAATTGATACGCTCCTGCATCGAGACCACGGCTCCCGTTCGATCGATGTACTTCGGGTAGCGCGCAAACGCGCCGGTGAGTGGAGCGGCGCTGCCGCGCCGGCCTTCGTCGAGGTGACAGCTCGTGCAGCTCAGATTACCGCCGACGAACCGAGGCAGGCTGTCGGCGGTTGCCAACACGAGCGCACGGCCACGACGAATCGCGTCGCCGAGGGAGTCGCTTGGCACTTCCGCCAGCGTAGGGGGGCGCCACGCCGCTGGATCCCACGCCGCGCCTCGCGTCGCCGAGCCACTCTGCGACACGGGAACGCGATCCTGGGGATCGGCCTGGCGGCAAGCGACCACGAAAGTTGCGGTCGCGGCCGCCAGCGCGAGCGTTATAGCCAAGCTTCTCATGTCACCTCCGGCGATCGCCACGAAGTTATCGATGGAGATCTCGGCATGCCACTCGTGAGGGAGCGACCGCGATTAAGTTTTAGCCACCCGAAAGTTGCGGCGCGCCGAGTGGCGCGCGTCTCGCTCTCGGTGCTTCGCATAGATCTCCCCCAGATGATGGTTCAGATACGAATACGGAATGCGGCTGCGTGCGCGGCCGCTCTTGCGACATCCTTCATTTTCACCGCCTGCGGACCCGAGTCCGTCAGCAAGGGTGCTCCGCCGGTCTCCACGGCGTCCACGCCGCAGCAAGCGGCAGGCATCGATACGATGCGATCGCGAGCGGCGAGCGACACCGCGCGCGATACGACACGGCGCGCCCTCGCTCGGCGCGACAGCACGGCGCGCGATACGGCGGCGGCCGGCGCGACCGCGGTGACACCGGCATCGGTGCCTAACGATGCAACCACCCTGGCGCGGTTGAGGAACCGCACGAGCCACGACAGCGTCTCGTACACGTCCGCGATTCGTGCCGGCATGCGAGCGTCGTCACGCGGTGCGTGGCCGGTGAAGGGGCCGGAGCCTTTGCCGGGAGCCATCTTCCCCGACCACCGCGTCGTGGCGTTCTACGGCAATCCTCTCGTGAAGAAAATGGGCGTGCTCGGCGAGTATCCGGTGGACGACATGCTCGCGCGGCTCGATCAGGAAGTGCGGCGATGGCAGGACGCGGATCCGTCTGTCCCGGTACAGCCAGCGCTGCACCTGATTGCCGTGGTGGCTCAGGGAGCGCCCGGACGCGACGGAATGTATCGGCTGCGCATGCCAGATACCCTCATCGAGCGCGTGTACTCGTGGGCGCAGCGCAAGCATGCCCTGCTCTTCCTCGACATACAGGTTGGCCACAGCACCGTGCAAGCCGAGGTCCCGCGCCTACTGAAGTTCCTCGAACGACCGGACGTGCACCTTGGACTCGACCCGGAGTTCTCGATGCACTATGACAAAGAGGGACTCAAGCCAAGTACTAAAATCGGTACGATGATGGCCTCCGACGTCAACTACGCGGTGCGCACGCTCTCCGATCTCGTTGCCGCCAAGCACCTGCCGCCCAAGGTGCTGGTCGTGCACCGCTTCACGCAGCGCATGGTGCCCAACCCCCAGGATATTCATCTCGACCCGCGCGTTCAGATCGTCATGGACATGGATGGATTTGGTCCACCCTGGCTGAAGTTCGACTCATACCGGGATTACGAAGTAAAGGCACCCGTGCAGTACACCGGGTTCAAGCTCTTCTTTCATAACGACGCGAAGTCCGGCGAGTCGCTGATCACGCCCCGCGAGCTGCTGCACCTCGTGCCGAAGCCGCTCTACATCCAGTATCAGTAGTTGGCGCTCGCGCGCGTTTCAGCTGAGATTGACGCCAAGCGCCGGCTCGCGGCCGGCACCGTTACTCTGCCTAACGGTGATGCGCAGCGGCACCGTGACCGTCACCGATTCGCTGCCACCGTTGCCTTCGTGACCGGCACGGCCATTTCCATCGACCGACAGAGCCATCCGGGCGGCATGTAGCACCGGCCCGATCGCTGGCTGGCTCGCGTCGACCGTGGCATCGCCGCCCGCACCGAGCGGCACGACGATGGACTCGCTCGCGTCCACCTCCGACTGGGCCAGCAGCTCGCTGATGAGCGGATGCTCGCCATTCGTGACGGCGAGGCAATGCATCAAGGCGCAGGTCCGGGTGCCGGCGCCCGCGCGCCAGACGATGCGTGACTCGTCACCGCCATCGGTCCAGGGCGCGCCGTCGACCGTCAGCACCTGACCGGCACGGTCGCGCGCCGGCGCGCCAACACCATGCACGCCGACAACCTGCCACGAATCGTTGAAGAGCGGCGCCCCCGACGAGCCGGCAGCCGTCTCTGTCGCGTACCAGAGATGAGCGTCGCCCGTCTTGATGAGCAAGTTCTGACGAATGGCGACGTGCTTCGGCCTTCCGGACGGATGATGCACGATCGTGATCCATTCGCCCGGCACGATCGTGTCGCCGCTCGCGGAGAGGCGCAGCCAGCCGAAATGCGAAACACGCTGACGTCGATCGGGCGTCTCCTCGGCCACGGCGACTACCGACACGTCGAGATCGCGATCGGTATAGAAGAACGTGGACGGCTCGAGCGCGAAGACACAGGGCTCGACCGGGCGGCCGAGAGCGTCGAACTCGGAGCGAAAGTGAACCCAGCTCTGCGCCGCGTCGTCGGCCGTCGGCAGGACGTGATGGTTCGTCACCAGCAGCCGTGGCGAGATCATGAATCCCGTGGCGTTGCCGACGACGGCGCTGTCACCATCCCGGACCTCGATCCGCCCGACGGCATCGGCGGCGATCATACCGCGTTCGAGATAGTTCACATTCAACTGATCGCTGCCGGTCACCAGGCGGTCGACGGCGAGCTGCGCCGCATCCGATCCTTCGCCTAACGCCTGAGCGATGCGGCGGCGCAGGGTGTCCGGGTCCGCGACGGCAACCGCGGTTCGGTCGAGCAGCCCCCGCCGCTCTTCGAGGGGATCGAAGGTGAGCGCCTCTTCGGCGCGGCGCATGAGCGTCTCGGTGAGCTTCATCGCAGAGAACCGAGGGAACCAGGTCAGGAGCGGGCGAAACGCACGCCGGCGGCACGCAATCGCGCGAATGCTTCGTGCATCTCGTTAGGCTCGGCGACCAGCGAGAGACGAAAGAAGCCCTCGCCGCCCGGCCCGAACGCATTGCCGGGGGTGACGACGACGCCGGCCCGATCTATCAGGTGCTGCACCCAGCCTTGCGAATCGAAGCCGGCCGGCACCGCGAGCCAGACGAACATCGTCGCTGCCGACGGCGTGACATCCCAACCGAGGGAGCGAAATCCTGCGACGACGTAGTTGCGACGCTCCTGGTAGCGAGCGGCGACGGGAGGAGCGAACTCCGACAGGTGCTCCAGCGCGAACGCGGCCCCCGCCTGAATCGCCGCGGGCGTGCCGTAGCCCATGTTCGTGCGCACAGCGTACAACGCTTCGATGATATCGCTGTTGCCGACCGCGAATCCGATCCGCGATCCCGCCATGTTGAAGCTCTTCGACAGCGAGTGAAACTCGATCGCGACGTCGGACGCGCCGGAGATCTCGAGCACGCTCGGCGCGACGTATCCATCGAAAGTGATCTCGCTGTAGGCCAGGTCGGAAACGAGCACGATGTCGAAACGTCTGCAGAACGCGACGGCCTTCTCGAAGAAGGACAACGGAGCGATCGCGCCGGTCGGGTTGTGAGGGTAGTTGAGCATCAACAGTCGCGACTGGCGCGCGACCGATTCCGGGATGGCATCGAGGTCTGGCAGGTAATCCGTTTCGGGACGAATCGGGAGAAGATGAACCCGCCCGCCAACCAGCGGAGCGGCGCGACCATGTACCGGATAGTGAATGTCCGGCACCAGGGCGACGCTTTCCTCGTCCGAGAAGGCCATGACGAGATGGGCAATTCCTTCCTTTCCGCCGCTGACGCAGAGCGCCTCGTGCGCGGGGTCGATCGTCACGCCGAAGCGGCGCTTCATGTGGGTGGCTACAGCCTGGAGATACGCCGGCGTACCGCGAAAGGGTGGATACCCATGAGTACGCGGGTTGGCGTAGGCACGCGCGATCTGCTCGACGATCTCCGTTGGCGTCGGCTGATCCGGGTTGCCGATGCCAAGATCGATGAGCTGCGCGCCGCGTACCCGCGCGGCGGCTTTCAGATCGTCCAGCCACGCAAAAACGTACGGCGGCAACGCGGTGAGGCGACGCGTCGGGCCCGCCGGCGACGAAATCGTGGGCGTGGAGTTCGTGATGCGCATGTCGAGTCTCGGTGGCCGGCCGCGTCGCGTCGTAGCGGAAACTGCTCGCCATCGACTGCGCCTCGTCCGTGTGGTCGCGGCGGCTGTATTCAACTTCTCGATTTCTCGCTGACTCTGCCAGTGCCTTCGCGCCCGCTCTATGCCCGTGTCCGCCGTCGACGAGGCGACCTCTCGGAACTTTCGCCCGAGAGCTCCGGGTACCGGAAGCAATCGGTGGTGTGGTCGTTGACCATTCCCGACGCCTGCATGAAGGCGTAGCAAATCGTCGATCCCACGAAGCGGAAGCCTCGCCTCCGGAGATCGGCGCTCATCTCGTCAGACTGGTCGGTCGTCGCGGGGATGTCCCGGTGCGCGAGACGTCGCGGCTGAAGCGGCTTGCCGCCGACGAAGCGCCAGATGTACGCGTCGAAGGAGCCTTCCTGCTCCGCCACCTTCAGGAATGCCCGCGCGTTCGAGATCGTACTTTCGATTTTGAGTCGGTTCCGGACGATGCCAGGGTTCATGAGCAGCTTTGCAACACGCGCTGGCGTGAAACGGGCGACGCGCGCGACGTCGAAATTGGTGAAGGCTTCGCGGTAGGCCGTGCGCTTCTTCAGGATTGTGGACCAGCTGAGGCCGGCCTGCGCTCCCTCGAGGGTGAGGAGCTCGAAGAGCGCGCGATCGTCATGCTCCGGGACGCCCCATTCGCGGTCGTGATACTCGATATCGAGCTCCGTTCGCGGCCACGCGCAGCGTTGCATCGTCACCGTTCACCCGTTAGGCGGCGCGCCATCACGAGGTCTCGCTGTCGATCGGTGCCAAGCATGAATTCCTGCTCGCCAACGACCTCGAAGCCCTGCTTCCGGTAAAATGCAATGGCGCGCGCGTTCCGCTCCCACACCCCGAGCCAGAGCACATCGGCATGCCAGTCGAGCGCGGTCTCGATGCCCTTCTCCATGAGCGCGGCTCCGAGCCCCTGGCCGTGACAGCGGCGATCGGCGTACAAGCGGGCAATCTCTACGGCACGACCTTCCGACGCCAGCGCGCCGTCGGCGGGTGCGTTCTGCCTCACGTGCACATAGCCGGCAATCTCGCCCTTGGCGCCCATCGCCAGCCAGACGCGCGAGTCAGGCGCGGAAAGTTCAGCACTCACCTGCTCTTCGGAGAGCGAGTCGGTGAGATAGGCCTCCATGTCCTCGGCGCTATTGGCTTGGCCAAAGGTGTCGAGAAAGAAGGCCCCGGCCGCGGAGGCCAGTCGCGCGGCGTCGGCGGGCGTGGCGACACGCATCATCGAACGCAACACTAGCCCGTCACGAGAAAGAAGGCCAGCGCAAACAGGAGATATACGGCGAGTAGCATCACGCCCTCGAACCATGTCGTCTCGCCATCCTGGGCAATGGAATTGACGATGAACGCAGAGCCGGCAATCGCGATCAGCTCGATCGGATTCTCGAAGACGAGATCCATCGGTCGACCGAGTAAATAGGAGATGATCACCAGCAACGGCGCGACGAGCATCGCGACCTGAATGGTCGAGCCGACCGTGATACTCATGACGAGCCCCATGCGACCGCGTCGGGCGAAGTACACCGCGGAGATGTATTCCGCCGCGTTGCCGACGATCGCCAGCACGATGACGCCGAGGAAAAAAGGCGTGAGGCCGAGTTTGTTCGCCGTGGGCTCGACCGTGCTCGAGACTAACTCGGCCTCGACCGCGGTGAGAACCGTTGCACCCGCGAGGACGAGCAGGGCGCGGCTGACGGGCCACGGAGTTTCGACCTTCGGATCCGATTCCTCGGAGTATACCGGCGTCTGGGCAAAGACGTCGCGATGCGTGACCAGCGTGTAGGTGAGATTGCCGATGTAGACGAGGATCAGGACGACGGCTACACCGAGGCTCAGATGCTCGTCGAGCACACTGGTGTTCGGGTGACGCAGAACGCCGCGCTCGGTGTAGTCGAAGAGCGCCGGTAACAGAATCGCAATGGTCACGAGGATGAGCAAACTCGAAAGATGACCCGCGCGCTCACGACTGAAGTGCTGCCGATCCCGGCCGAAGCTCCCGGCGACGGTGGCGAGACCCAGACCGAGCAGGCTGTTGCCGATGAGTGAACCGGTGATCTGCGCCTTGACCACCTCCGTGTGGCCGCCGTAGAGAACAAACAGCGCGAGAATCAGCTCCGGCGCATTGCCGAACGACACGTTGAGCAGTCCACCAATGGCGCTGCCCAGTCGCGCCGCGATGTGTTCGGTCGAGCGGCGAACCCACTCCGCGAGCGGCACGATGGCCAGAATCGCGGCGACGAAAACGAGCGCCCGCGGCACCGCCTCGATGGCGGCGAGCACGAGCGATATGGGCACGAGCACGAGCAGGGCCCGCCAGATCATTTCGTGAGTTCGGGAGTCGGACTCGGTACTCGGCGTCAGGGCACGAGCAATACGGTGTAGGGGCGGCCCCCTACAGTAAAGGTCGACGTCACGCGACGAGAGCCGACGTCGATCACCGAGATCGAGCCGGAGCGGCCGTTGGCAGTGTACAACGTCCGGCCGTCGGGACTGAGCGCCACGCCCCATGGGCGCTCGCCAACCGGGATCGTTGCCGTCACCGCATGCGTCGCGAGGTCGATGATCGCCACCTCGTTCGCGCGGCCATTCGCGAGGTAGAGCGTTTTCTCATCGGGTGAGAGCGCCATTCCAGTCGGTCGCGTCGTGCGGTCGCCGATGACGATGGCCGTGCGTACCGAGTCCGCGCGCGCATCGACTTCGGTTACTGTCCCGCCGTTTTCCGCACTGACATAGGCGCGCGCGCCATCGCGCGTGAAGACCACGAAGCGCGGCCGCGCGCCCACCGTGAAAGCCGTTAGGCGTCGTCCGGTGGCCGCGTCGAGCACCGTGACGCTCGAGTCGGATTCACCCGTCACATAGACCTTCCGGCCGTCGGGCGACACCGCGACGCCTTCCGGCTCTTTCCCCACCGCGCTCGTGAAGCGTTGATGCCGCGACGTGACATCCACGGCGGTCGCCATCGCGATCTCCTCGTTGGAGACGTAGGCGGTGGTGGCATCGGGATTGATTGCGACCTGTTCCGGGTCCTTCCCCACCTCGAGCCGGCGGACTACGTGTTGCGACTGGAGGTCGACGACGCCAACCGCGTCATCCTTGCCGAGGGCGACGAAGACCCGCCGCCCGTCCGGCGAGAGCGCCATCCCGCGTGGTCGGCCCCCCACGGGCACGGTGGCGACCACGCGCCCACTGGCCAGATCGAGTAGAACGAGGCGATCGCCGGGCTCGTCGCTGGCGACGATCCGGCTTGGCTGGGGCGGCTGCTGCGCCAAGCTCTGGGCGCAAGGCAGAAGCAGGATTACAGCGAGGGACAGCGCGCGTTGGGACATGTGAGGTGGTGACTGGTGAGTAGTGGCTGGTGCCTAGTGGTCTCGTGCCGAGTGGTTGGTGAATCCGGACAAGCGGTGAGCAAAGCTCACCGCAATCACTATTCACCAGCCACCAACAACCAGCCACTAGCTTCAGACTACCGAGCGCGGACGGTATCCAGCGCTCCCCCTCGAAGGAAGCGGGGCGGCGTCGTGCGCGCCTGCTCTACCTTGTCCGCCACGGCCTGGGGCAGCTGCACGGCGCCACGGCTGTGCGCCTCCCACACCGCTTCCAGGGCCCGGGCCTGCCGCTCATAAGCAGCGAGGAACTGAGTACCTCCCTCCTCGCTGGTGAGGGCTCGCCGGAGGAGCGACTCCAGTTGCGGCTCCGCCGTGACCTCTCGATCGGCAACGCCATTCGTGCACGCCTCCAGATTCCAGCGTGCGCGGTGGACCTCACAAAGCCCCTCACGACTACTCGTGCTAGCGTGCGAAGAGCGGCAGTGAGGGCAGCGCGCAATCGCGCGCGCGAGGTCCACGCTCGGTACCTGCGACATCGTTTCTTCCTCGAGAGCGCCAACCAGTTCATGAGCGAGCACAGGATCCCTGGCCGCAGCCGCGACCAACCGAAGCCGTCGTCGAGCGTTCGGTTCAAATCCCATGGCGATATTCCATAAGGCCGGCCAGGACGGCCGCGGAGGGCGCCGTGACCATGCCGTGACTCGTGCGTCTTAGTCTCTGCGAAATCAGGTCTTGCGAGGTCGCGGTTCGTGTGGCATCAAGTTCGGTGGCGAACCGCGACCAACTATAGAAGTGCACCTTCGACCGGAAGCGCCCATCACGCCCAGCATGACAACCACGGCGTCCGCGAACGACCACCTGGTCGCGCTCGAAGAACACTGGGCTGTCTCCACGTTCAGCGCCGGGCAGCGAGCGGCGCTCATTGCCTTCGGCGAGGATACGCTGCGCACCCTGCGCGCCGGCACGGCGCCCCCTCGCGCGGCACCGCCGACCGAGGATCTCCTCGCGCTGGCGAGCGCGTTCGACATCGCGGCCCGCGAACGGCTCGAGCTCGAAGGCCTCGGCAGCCCATTCGCGCTCACCAAGCCTAACGAGCTCGCCGACCGCCGGGCCCTGCTCCGCGCCGGCTCGGCGCGGGCATTTACACTGCTGGCCGCCGCTCCGGTCGACTTCGACGATGAGGTGGGCGCGCTCTATCGGGTGCTGCTGCTCACCGCGCTCGCGCACGTCGCCGGCCAGGCCGAAGCATTTCGTGCATGGCTCGGCGTCCATCGCCGTCGACTCTTCCCCGGCGACGATCGCGACCTCCGGTGGGACCTCCTGCTGCTGCGGCGAAACGTGGAGCTGTGGACGGAGATCCTGGCCGGCCCTGGTCCTTCTGGGCTGGAGCGCGCGATGGAGATCGTCGCCACGATTCGCGAAGAGCGCAACGCGCGCGAGCGCGAGCTGCTCGCGAGCTTCGACGAGTCGGAAGAGATGCGAATGCGCTTCTACCTCTTCGCGCTGTTCCATCTCACCGAGGCCGCCACGGAGCTGCTGCTCTACCGGCTCCACGGCGCGCCTAACGACGTCACCCAGCGCGTCTACATCGCGCTGTCGCTCGCCCGGTCGGCGACCTCGGGCGACATGCAGATCCTGCCGGCGCTGGAGTGGCTGTACGAATCCGCCGCGTGCGTCATCCAACAACGCACGCCGCAACTCGAGCTGTTGCCCGAGGGCGAGCAGCGCGACCGCGGGCATTAGCGCGATTTCGGCCGCGCGCTGCCAACAAGAATGCCTCGCGCGCCAGTCGAACGCGCTAGTAGGAGCATGACGCGGCGCTGAGCGCGCGCGCGGGTGGTGTCGTCCATGCCGACGCCACGCAAGGCGGCGGCGCGTGGCGGCGCCGCGGGAATCGCCGCGACCGACGCCATCGGCGTCGCGCGAATGCCGATCCCCTCTTCATACAGTCGGAACCACTCCTCGCTGCCATCGGGATGCTGACAGCGCGCGTAGTAGCCTTCGTCCATCGTCGACCAGTAACCGGTCCAAGCACCCTTGGTCGCATCGAGCAATAGCGACGAACAGGGCGCGTCCTCGAGAGGCTCGTTCGGCCGAGCGCAGGAAACGAGGTGCATGGAAGGAGTGAGAGGGAGGGGGCGGTGGGACGTCGGTTTGACGTTGGGGAGGTGAACCTAGACGAACCGATTTCGCCGCGCAATAGGAAAATATGGGCTAAGTGATTGTGTTTTATGTGGATAGCTAATGTGGAAAAATGTCGAGAACGCTGTAACTCGTGATGCTGTCAGCACGAAGAGCCCGTCGACGTCTGTTGAAATCGTATGTGGAAGACTCTTGAGAACCTCGTTTGCCCACAGCGATCAACACGCGCGATCGCTCGAGAGGATCTTCCCTTCGCGAACTGACGGCGTTTTGTGATTCAAGAACACAAAACTCGTGTGGAATTCGTGTCGACAACTGGTGCAACAATTCCCCGACAAGGTGGACAACTCGAACGATTTCCACACCCAATGTGCACGCAGTGTTGATAGCACTGGAGTTGCCCACGTGATCTGTCCCTCAACCACGTGGCAGACACACGCCTATCATGCGACCGATTTGGAAGGGCGCGTTGAGTTTCGGACTTGTGAACATCCCGGTCCAACTCTACTCAGCAATTCAGGCGGGCGAACGCGTGAGTTTTCGCTTATTGCATCGCACCGATCATTCACCCATACGTTACGAACGCGTGTGTCAGAAGGATGGCAAGGCCGTCCCGTGGGATGACATCGTCAAGGGTTACGAATATGCGAAAGGCCGCTACGTCGAGATGACGGACGAAGACTTCAAGGCCGCGGCCCTCGAGTCGTCGAAGCTGATCGAGATCCTCGATTTCGTCGGCGCTGATGAAATCGATCCCCGCTATTTCGAGACTCCGTATTATCTCCTGCCGGTGAAAGGCGGCGAGAAACCATATGCCCTGCTGCGCGAAGCGATCCGCAGCACCGGCACCGTCGGCATCGGCAAGATCACGATGCGCTCCAACTCGCACCACCTCGCGGGCGTGAAAGTCGTCGGCGACGCGATGGTGCTCGAGATCATGCGATTCGGTGACGAATTAGTGAATACTGACAGCTTTTCCTTTCCCGACGCGGAAGCGGTGCGCCCGCAGGAGCTGCAGATGGCCGAGCAGCTCATCGGGAATCTCACCGAGGCGTTCGATCCGTCGAAGTATCAGGACGACTACCGCGAGAATGTCATGCGGATCATCAAGGCGAAGCTGAAGGGAAAGAAAGTGGAGGTCGCCGAGTCCGAAGAGCCGGAGGCAACGCCGGTCGTGGACCTGATGGCGCGGTTGCAGGAGAGCTTGTCGCAGGGCAAAGCACGGACGCGGCGCGAAAAGGCGGCGGGCGGCGAGCGGCCCCCGCGGTCGACGCGCACCCGGCGTAAGACGGCCTAACGGCTCAAGATGACCACAGCGGCTACTATCGGACGGAAGCTCAACGAGTACAGGCGCAAGCGCGACTTCGAGGTGACGGCCGAGCCGCGTGGCGGCATGACCGTCCCTCGGCTTGGCCGCGCCCTCGCCTTCGTGGTGCAGAAGCACGCTGCCAGCCATCTGCACTACGACGTGCGGCTGGAGATGGGCGGCGTGATGAAGAGCTGGGCGGTTCCGAAGGGACCCAGCCTCGATCCGAGCGCACGGCGGCTCGCCGTGCAGGTCGAGGACCATCCCATGGAGTACAACAGCTTCGAGGGGATCATTCCCCGCGGCGAGTACGGCGGTGGAACCGTGATGCTCTGGGACCGCGGTAGCTACGAGTCGGCCGATCTCGCGGAGGGCGACGACCCGGAGCGGGCGCTGAGGCGCGACCTTCACCGCGGCCGCCTTTCGATCCGCTTTTTTGGCCAGCGCATGCGTGGTGTCTTCGCGCTGGTCCGCACGAGCAACGACGATGGCGACGGCAAGCCGCAATGGCTTCTCATCAAACGCGACGACGACGCAGCGCGCTCCGGCTCCGACATCACGGCCGACGCGATGACGTCGGTAGCGACCGGCCGGTCGCTGGAAGAAATCGCTGCCGACGCCTCACGAGTGTGGCATAGTAACCGGAGCGCAGCGCCCGAAGGGCGCGCCCGCCGAACGAGGAAGACGATCGCTGCCGCCACGGCGGCGGCTAGCCGTGAGCGCTCGGCGGCGGGACGGCCTGCGCTCATCGGACGCGCGCTGACCCCGATGCTGGCTACCGTCGCCGACGTGATGCCTAACGGCGAGGAGTGGACATTCGAGCCGAAGTACGATGGCATCCGCATCCTTGCCTTCGTGGCGGATGGCTCGGTGTCGCTCCTCAGCCGTAACGGCAACTCGAAGACGGCACAGTTTCCCGAAATCGTTGCCGCGCTCGCCGGAGTGTCACGCGCCCGAAAGAAGCCCTTTGTGCTCGATGGCGAGATCGTCGCTCTCGACGGCGACACGCCCGCCAGATTTCAGCAGCTGCAGAGTCGTATGCACGCGACCGACCGCGCGGCGATTGCCGCGCACCGGGAAGACAGACCGGTCGCGTATGTGGTGTTCGACGTTCTTCTCGATGGCGACGAAGCGCTGATACATGAGGCGCAGCACGTGCGGCGAGCGCATCTGCTCCAGTTGTTGATCCCCCCGGTGCCGCACGTGCTGCGCGTCAGCGATTCGCTCGAAGGCAACGCCACGACCTTGCTCGACGAGGCGCGCGACCGCGGCTGGGAAGGAGTGATCGCCAAGCGCAAGGATGCGATGTACGAGCCGGGCAAGCGTTCGCGCGCCTGGTTGAAATTGAAAGTGGAGCAGCGTCAGGAGTTCGTCGTCGGAGGGTATACCGAGCCACGCAACTCGCGACAGCACATCGGCGCCATCCTGCTCGGGTATCACGACGACGCCGGAAATCTCGTGTACGCCGGTCATACCGGCGGCGGCTTCTCGCGGCAAACGCTGACTGAGATGTACCGCCGTCTCGCGCCGCTCGAACGGAAGACGTCTCCATTCGTGAAGGAGCCGCGGACCAATGAGCGCGCGCACTGGGTTCGGCCTCGCGTCGTGGTCGAGGTGAAATTCAACGAGTGGACAGCGGACCGAAAGCTGCGACAACCGATCTTCGTCGGCGTCCGCGACGACAAAGACCCAGCGGAGGTACGCCGCGAGCCAGTCTCGATCGCCGCGAAGGGCTCGCCAAAAGCGAAGCGCACGGCCAGGCGACGGCGGGCGGCCGCTGGATGAGCGCGTTTTCCTCTCCGAGCCGCCGCGCGCCAGCGACGCATCAACGCCGAACGGCGGCGGTTCGCGCCCTTTCCGGCACGCGGATTCGGGAGCTGATAGGCGTGATCGCGGAGATCGAGATTGGCGGGAGCGCTGGCACGCTCCACCTGGCCGAGGATCAGCGGCTCGACGTCTCCAACCTGGACAAACGCTTTTTCCCGAAGCGGGGCTACACGAAGGGAGACCTCATGGCGTATTACGCGAGCGTCTCGCCATTTCTGCTGCCCGCGATCAAGGATCGTCCGTTGGTGATGAAGCGATTCCCGAACGGCATTGGCGGGCAATCGTTCTACCAGCAACGTGCGCCCGACGATCCCCCTGCCGGCGTGCGCGTCGAGCCCGTTGCCGACGAAGGCCTCAAGACCCAGGCGCGGCTCGTCGGTGGCGACCTGACGACGCTGCTGTATCTCGTACAACTCGGCGCGATCTCGATCGATCCCTGGCACTCGCGGGTGCAGTCCGTCGGATTCGCCGACTACGCCATCGTGGACCTCGACCCGGGGCCGCGGGCATCGTTCCGCCGCGTCGTGGACGTCGCCCTCTGGGTGGGCGAGGAGCTGGATCGCCTCGGATTGCACGGCGTACCGAAGACGTCGGGCGCGGCGGGAATCCATATCGTGCTGCCGCTCGTGGCCGATACGCCTAACGAAACAGCGCGGCTGATGGCGGAGATCGTCGCGACGCGAGTCGCCGAGCGGCACCCCGGAGCGACCACGGTGACCCGCTGGGTGCAGTCGCGGCCGACCAGCGCCGTGTACGTGGATTTTCTCCAGAACATCCGCGGCAAGACGGTGGCGAGCGTCTACTCGGCGCGCGCCACGCCGGATGCGACTGTCTCGGCGCCGTTGCGGTGGAGCGAATTGACGCCAGAGCTGGACCCGCGCGCGTTCACGATCGAGTCCATGGGGTCGCGGTTGCGCGACGTCGGCGATCTCTGGCGCGAGGGGATGCGCAAGCCTAACGATCCACGACGTCTACTCGGAGAAGCGTGACGTGACCATCGACGATCCCCGCTGGCGCTGTGAGGTGTACGCATACGTCGAATGCCGCGTGCGCGGCGGATCGTGGTGGCTGTACGCGAAGCCGACCCTGCCGCTGGACAGCGGCATTCCGCCGCTGCTCATCGGTGCCGCGGTCGACGAACAGGACGAAGCGCTACGCGCCCTTGGCGTGCCCGGCGACGCTTCGCTCGCTGTTCGCGATGAGTACACGTGGCGCGTGGCCGGGCCGCATGGCGGCGACGCGCCGAATATCGTGAGCGTTGCCGAGGCAACGCGCTGGGTCGAGCGCGGACGATCCCAGCCCTGGCGCACGGCAGAGGCGTTCGCGCGCGTCACCGACCCTCGATGGTCGCACGCGACGTGGATGGACGCGACCGATCTGGCGACGGCACTGCATCGCTACGAGCAGACGACGGAACAACCCGCGCCGGCGGCGTACTGTGCGATGCTCGCCATGATGCGCGCCCTGGAGCGTGACTACCTGGTCCGCGTGATCGTATGGCTGGAGCGGCGCCACGGCGCGGCTGATGGGTCCCCGGAGATCGTCCTTCCCTTGCGGGAGTACCCCCGGGAGCTGGAGCGAGCGCGCAGCGAGGTGCACCGCCGCCGCCCCCGCAAACACCGCCGTATCGCGAACGACTCGTAAGGCGCCCGTACGATGGCAAGTCTGCTCCTCGAATACCTCGACCAGCTCTATCGCGCCGCAATGCGGCGCGATCAGACGCGCATGCGCGAACTGCTGGACCACGGCCTCGCGATGCAGCTGCCGGGGGAGGTGCGCGCCGAAGCGCTCGCGATCGTCAATGCGCCCAAGGGCAGCCTGCGGGCGCCGATCCGGATGCTGCAACATCGGCAGCGAATCGTGCAGCTCGATCTGGATTTGCCTGACGAGGAGGACCCTCAGCTCGAGCTGGATCTGCGGGCGATGGGGGACGGGCGACGGGCGACGGGCGACGGGCGTTGAGCGTTGCGCGTGGCGCGTGGCGCGTGGAGCGTGCACGGATCTGAACCGAGCGTTGATTTGGTGTGAGTTTGGTCGAGTACTCGCCACCATATCAGCGCTTCGTTCGTTACAGACGCATAACGCTCAGCGCCAAACGCTCAACGCTATTCGCTCGTCGCGTCGATCGATGCGTTGAGGTTCTGGTGCAGCGATGCGTCGCCACTGATGATGGATCGCCAGGAAAGCTCCTGACCCTTGCGATGCCCTTTCTCGGTGACCTTCACCCCCTCAGGGCCCATCTGCACCGTGTACAGGCGGCCATCGAGCTCGAGCTCGCGCTTGATGGTCTTCTCGAGGCGAGTGGTCATGCTCCGTCATCTCCTGAAGAGTGCCAAGGCAATCGCGCCGCTCGGCGCGCGTGAACCCCACGGCGGCAAGCTAGACGGGACCAGGGGCTGGGGTCTAGGGCCGGTGGTCGGTGGTCCGTTCACCGTTCACCGTTCACCGTTCACCGTTCACCGTTCAAGGCAGTCTCCAAATATTCAAAACCCCCGTCGACGAGTGCGAGTTGGCGCTCCCCTCGGGCAGTGCGATCCGTCCGTCGGCGACAATCGGGCTGTTCCAGTGTCCGCCGCCGGAGGTGAGCGACGCGACCGGGTTGCCGGTGGCGGGATCGTAGACGCGAAGCGTACCGCCAGGATCGTAGACGAAGAGGAGACCGCCGGCGACGATGGGGCTCGTGCCCGAGTTGCCATTGCTCCACGCTGGCGTTAGGCGGCCAGCGCTGTACGTCCAGGCCGCCGTTCCACCGCCCGTCGCGGCGAACACCCACGTTTGACCGCCCGACTGATGGTAGACCGCCGGCGCGGTGAACATCGAGCCACCGCCTGGATTGCCGACGCTCTGAATCTCCCCGCCCTTGTGGGCCGTCGTTCCACTGACCGTCGCCAGATCGACGACGCGAAGGGCGCCGTCCTTTCCTCCCTGCACCACGTGAGTCGCGTCGAGCAGCACCGGCGATGTCGAGCCGAGGTCGGCGTCGGACGCGTCGAGGTTCGCGGTATTCGTTGGCGTGTAGTTGGCGAGCATCCGCGTCGCCAGCGGATCCAGCTCGACGATCGCGTCCCCCCAGTTCGTCGCCCCGTCCCACTGGCCGTTGCCGGTCGCGACGTAGATGTTGCCGTTGGCATCGACCACCGCGCCGGCACGTCCCCAGATCGCCGATCCGCTCTGCGCGCAGGAGGACGGATCGATCAGTCCCGCGCGGTCGCTGCATAACGAGTTCCAACTGTGGAGCAGTTGGCCGGTGCTCGCGTCGAGAACGCTGACGTGTCCCTGATACGGCGGCGCGTCGCCGATGTAGCCGCCGGTGGTCGCGATGACATGGCCGTGCGAGTAGTTGAGTGGAGACGCGATCTTCTCACTCGACGCGCGCGTCGTGATCGATGTCGTCCACATCACGTGGCCGTCGCCCACGGCGAGCTTCTCGACGTTGCCGTCCGGCGATGCCGAGTAGACCGCGCTGCGATCGGGATCGGCGACCGGAGTGACGTTCGTTAACCGCGACGATCCCGACCAGCTGCTGTAGTTAGGCGGCGTGAAACGCCAGAGCACCGAGCCGTCGTTGGCGTCGATCGCGAGCGTCTTCCCGTACTCGGTGGTCACGAAGAAGACGTCGTGGGCCGCGCCGTTGACCTGGATGTTGTTGAGGTAGATCGCCGACGCGTCCACGACGCCGTCGATCGTAACCTGCTGGCGGTGCATGGTGGGGATGTTGGCGGCGGTGAGCCCGACGTCGGCGCTGGAAGTGCCCGAGCGCGCCTCGTCGTAGTTGAAGCGCGTCCAATCGTGCCCGTTCTGAACGACCGGTGGCGGCGTCGTCGTACTGGTGTCGGAGGTGTCGCGGTGCGGGTCGGCGCACGCGAGAAAGCCAAGAACGAGAAGCCGAGCGAAGCGCGACATGGAGAGGCTCGCTGATGGAGGGTCCGCCGGGAGAGCAGCGCGTCGCTCGGATGTTACACGCGGGATCGCTATTCGATCAATCGCCGCGGTAGAGGAATCGACACCGCGGCCGCACACCAGGCCCGGAGCTGGATCTCGGTGGCCTCGTTCCAGCGCGCGGGCAGCGGGACGTACCGTCGCCGGTCGAATTTCGTGGAGAAAACCAGCCACCCTTTGGCAAAATCGCCGGAGATGGCGGCACTCAGGACGCGCGCCTTACGACGGTCGAACGTCTCCCGAGCGCTCCTTCGGCGATCGACGCCAGTCCGCCGATCGCGCCGCTCCGGCACGACGTCCCACACCTCCCAGAACTGCCCCCGCTCGTCCTGAAACTCTCGGTGTGCCATGGGGCCCGACATCGCATGCTGCGTACCGGATAACGGGGCTCTTCGCCGGACAGAGGAGCCGGCTTACATTAGGACAAGCGCGGCGAAGCGATGACGCCGCTCGTTGCGGGAAGAAGGTTGTTCACGGCGCGGGAGGCGCATGACGACCAGTCCAGCGGGCGACGGCGCAAGTGGCGGGCGGCGTGGAGGGCTCTACGACTCCTCGTACGAGCACGATGGCTGCGGCATCGGCTTCGTTGCCCACGCCAAGGGCGAGCGCTCCGCGGACATCGTTCGCCACGCGCTCACCCTGCTCGAGAACCTGTCGCATCGGAGTGCCGTCGGCGCCGACGCCGAGACTGGAGACGGCGCGGGGATGCTTCTTCAGATTCCGCACGCCTTCCTGTGGCATGCCTGTAGAGACCTCGGGATCAGGTTGCCCGAAGCAGGTACCTACGGCGTCGCGGTGGTCTTCCTTCCACCTAACGAGACGGATCGGCGCCGTGCCGAGCACGCGATCGAGTCGGTGGTGCGCGACCGCGGCTGTCGCGTCATCGGGTGGCGAGACGTCCCCGTGGACGAGAGCTGTCTGGGGAGCACCGCGCGCGCCGCGCGGCCCGCGATCCGCCAGTTATTCATCGCGCCGCTGGCGCTGGAGCTCGACGTCACCGATGCATCCTCGTTCGAGCGCGAGCTGTACATCATCCGCCGGCGCGTCGAGCGCCTAACGCGACAGGCAGAAGGCTCGCTCGCGGGAACGTACGTCGCGAGCCTCTCCTCACGCACCATCGTGTACAAGGGCATGCTCCGGCCGGCCCAGCTGAGGCAATTCTACCGCGACGTCACGGATCCGGAATTCGCGTCGGCTCTCGCGCTGGTGCACTCGCGCTTCTCGACGAACACCTTCCCGTCCTGGCCACTGGCACACCCGTATCGCTACGTCTGCCACAACGGCGAGATCAATACACTGCGCGGCAATCTCGCCTGGATGCGCGCCCGCGAATCGCTGCTGACCTCGGAGCACTTCGGCGCAAGTATCACGGAAATCCTGCCCGTCGTGGGTGATAACCAGAGCGATTCGGCGTGTTTCGACAACGTGCTGGAGCTGCTCGTGCAGGCGGGCCGCCCGCTGGCCCACGCGATGATGATGCTCATCCCCGAGGCGTGGGAAGAGGATGCGACGATGCCTCCGGAGCGTCGCGCCTTCTACGAGTATCACTCTTCTCTCCTCGAGCCATGGGACGGTCCGGCGGCGATGGCGTTCACCGATGGCCGGCAGATCGGCGCGGTACTCGATCGGAACGGCCTGCGTCCAGCGCGATATGTGATAACGAATGACGACCTCGTCGTGCTGGCGTCGGAAGCCGGCGCGCTTCCCTTCTCCGCCGACAACATTCGCGTCAAGGGCCGATTGCAGCCTGGGCGAATGCTCCTCGTCAACACGACGCAGGGACGCATCATCGAAGACACCGAGCTGAAAGAGGAGCTCACCTCGCTCCGGCCATATCGCCGCTGGATCGCCGAGCAGCGCGTTCCCTTGCCCGATCCAGGCCCGGAGTCGAAGACGCCGAATCGAGAGTGGCTCGTGAGGCGACAGCGCGCATTCGGCTACACCACCGAGGAGTTGCGCATGGTGCTCGCGCCGATGGCGGCGCACGCCGAGGAGCCGGTCGGCTCCATGGGAAACGACACGCCGCTCGCGGTGCTTTCGGATCGCCCGCAACTTCTGTTCGCGTACTTCAAGCAGCTCTTCGCGCAGGTGACGAATCCGGCGATCGATCCGATCCGCGAGCGGCTCGTCATGTCGCTGAGGATGCCGCTTGGCGGGCAGGGGAACCTCCTTGACGAGACGCCCGAACATGCGCACCAGCTTCGGCTCGAGCAGCCCGTGCTCACGACGGCGACGATGCGCGCCATTCGTGCACTCGAGTCGCCCGGCCTTCGCGCGCGAACCATTGTGACGTTGTTTCGTGCCGCCGATGGTCCCTCCGCATTGCCTGATGCGGTCGAGTCACTGTGCGCCGATGCCATCGACGCGACCCGCGCCGGCCATGGCATTCTGATTCTCAGCGACGCCGGGTGCGATCACGAGTGGGCGGCGATTCCCACGCTCCTCGCGACCGCGAGCGTTCACCACGCATTGTTGCGCGAGGGACTTCGCGCGCGGGTGAGCCTCGTCGTCGAGACGGCCGAGGCGAGAGAAGTTGCTCATTTCGCCCTCCTCGTCGGCTACGGAGCAAGCGCCATTCATCCCTACCTTGCCCTCGCCACGGTCGAGGAGCTCGCGGCAAATGGCGAGCTGGCCGCCAATGATGGTTCATCGGTTGCGGAAGCCAACTACGTGAAAGCGGTTGGCAAGGGGCTGCTCAAGATCCTGTCGAAGATGGGGATCTCGACGCTCCAGAGCTTTTGCGGCGCGCAGCTCTGCGAGGCGATCGGTCTCGATCGCAGCCTCGTCGCGCGGCACTTCACTGGCACGACATCGCCGATCGGCGGGGTCGGCCTCGAGACGATCGCGGCGCACACCCTGCACCGTCACGCGACAGCCTTTTGTTCGCCGCTCGACGCGCTCCGCCTCGATGGAGGCGGCGAA
This sequence comes from Gemmatimonadaceae bacterium, assembly GCA_036493735.1. Taxonomy (GTDB): domain Bacteria; phylum Gemmatimonadota; class Gemmatimonadetes; order Gemmatimonadales; family Gemmatimonadaceae; genus AG2. The sequence continues at coordinate 11,527 of DASXPH010000144.1, read as the reverse complement.
TATCACTATCGCATTCAGGGCGAGCATCACGCCTGGAATCCAGGCACGATCGCGAAGCTGCAGCACGCGACACGCTCCGAAAACGTCGCCACCTTCGCGGAATTCAGCGCCCTCGCGAACGAGGAGACGGTCAGGGGACGAACGCTGCGCGGACAACTCGAGTTCGTGCCGGGCGACGAGGTGCCGCTCGACGAAGTCGAACCAGCGTCGGCGATCGTGAAGCGCTTCGTGACTGGCGCCATGTCGTTCGGCTCACTCAGTCGTGAGGCACACGAGACGCTCGCGATCGCAATGAACCGCATCGGCGGCCGGAGCAACACCGGTGAAGGCGGCGAGGAGCGCGAGCGCTTTGGCACCGAGCGGAACAGCGCCATCAAGCAAGTCGCTTCGGCGCGGTTCGGCGTGACGACGGAGTATCTCGTGAGCGCCCGCGAGCTCCAGATCAAGATCGCGCAGGGTGCGAAGCCGGGAGAGGGCGGCCAGCTTCCGGGCGACAAGGTGAACGACGTGATCGCGCGAACGCGACACGCGACAGCGGGCGTGACGCTCATCTCTCCGCCGCCGCATCACGACATCTACTCGATCGAAGATCTCGCGCAGCTCATCCATGATCTGAAGAGTGTAAACCCGATGGCGACAGTGTCGGTCAAGCTCGTCGCCGAGTCGGGGATCGGAACCGTCGCCGCCGGGGTCGTGAAAGCACGCGCCGATCTCATCACCATCTCCGGCGACTCGGGAGGGACGGGCGCTTCCCCGCTCTCGTCGATCAAGCGCGCGGGCATTCCCTGGGAGCTTGGCCTGGCGGAGACGCAGCAGACGCTCGTCCTGAACGGCCTGCGCGGTCGCGTGCGATTGCAAACCGATGGCCAGCTCAAGACCGGGCGCGACGTCGTCATCGCCGCCCTCCTCGGAGCGGACGAATTCGCATTCGCGACGGCGCCGCTCATCGTCGCGGGCTGTGTCATGATGCGAAAGTGCCACCTCAATACCTGCCCGGTCGGCGTCGCCACCCAGGACCCTGAGTTGCGCGCGAAGTTCAGCGGCCGGCCAGAGCATGTGATCAACTACTTCTTCTTCATCGCCGAAGAGGTGCGCGCGTTGCTGGCGTCGCTCGGCTTCCGCACGATGGACGAGGCGATCGGTCGCGTCGACCTGTTGCGTCCGAGACGACACAGCGGTGATGAGCATTCGCTCGCGCTGGATCTCTCCGCGCTGCTACACCGCGCCGAGCCCGTGCTCGACCCTGGCGGCCCGGTGGAGCGTCGCCACACCCGGTCGCAGCCGATACGCTCGGAACACGTGCTCGATCGCGATCTGATTGCCCTCGCACGTCCCGCACTCGAGCGCGGTGAGAGCGTGACCGCCAAGCTTCCCATTCGAACCGCGGATCGCGCCGTCGGCGCGATGCTCTCCGGCGAGATCGCCCGGCGTTGGGGTGGCAATGGTCTGCCTGACGAGTCCATCGTGCTGCGCTTCGTCGGCTCGGCTGGCCAGAGCTTCGGGGCATTCGCGATGCACGGACTCTCGCTCGAACTGGAGGGCGAGGCGAATGACTACGTCGGCAAGGGGTTGTCGGGCGCGCGACTCGTCGTTCGCGCGCCGAAGGGCTCCTCCTTCCTGCCTGACGAGACAGTGATTGTCGGAAACACCGTTTTGTACGGCGCCACGTCGGGTGAGGCGTATTTCGGCGGTCTCGCCGGAGAGCGCTTCGCCGTGCGCAACAGCGGAGTCATGGCTGTCGTCGAAGGAGTGGGCAGCCACGGCTGCGAGTACATGACCGGCGGTGTCGTGGTCGTGCTCGGCCGCACTGGTCGCAACTTCGCCGCCGGAATGAGCGGTGGCATCGCGTTCGTCCTCGACGAGAGCAATGGCTTCGAGCAGCGCTGCAATCGCGATCTCGTCGAGCTCGGACCAGTCACGGACGTGGCGCAACGGGACATCCTCCGCCATCTGCTGGAGCGGCACGCGAGATTCACCGGAAGTCCGCGCGCGCGGCACCTCCTCTCGCGTTGGGAGCAGTCGCTGCGCCAGTTCGTGCTCGTGATGCCGACGGAATACCGCAAGGCGCTCGCCCGCGAGCGTGCGGCGGTGCTGACACATGGCGAGCAGAGCGCACGACATGGCTGACGCACGCGGCTTTCTCGCACTTCGACGCGCCACGCCGGCGCGGGAGCCGGCGCCGGCGCGCGTGCAGCACTGGCGCGAGTTCTATGCGCCGATGGCCGAGCGTGAGCTCGCGGCACAGGGCGCGCGCTGCATGGATTGTGGCGTGCCCTTCTGCCAGGGCGATACCGGCTGCCCGGTGCGCAACGTGATCCCGGACTGGAACGATCTCGTCCGCCGCGGCCGATGGCGCCACGCGTTCGATGAGCTGCACGCGACGAACAATTTCCCGGAGCTCACGGGCCGGCTGTGCCCCGCTCCGTGCGAGTCGGCGTGCGTGCTCTCGCTCATCGATCAGCCGGTAGCGATACGGACGATAGAGCAGGCAATCGCCGATCGGGGTTTCGCGGAAGGATGGGTGACTCCACAGCCACCACCACGCGAGACGGGTCGCCGCGTCGCCGTGATTGGCTCGGGACCGGCGGGACTCGCCGCGGCGCAGCAGCTGCGGCGCGCGGGGCACACAGTGGTCGTATTCGAAAAAGCTGATCGCATTGGCGGCTTGCTCCGCTATGGCATTCCCGACTTCAAGCTGGAAAAAGCGCTGCTGGATAGTCGGCTCGGGCAGCTCGCGAGCGAGGGGGTCGTCTTTCGCACGAACGTGGATGTAGGGGAAACGCTTGGCGTGGAGGAGTTGCGACGTGACTTCCACGCGATCTGCCTCGCCGGCGGCGCCGAGGCGGCGCGCGACCTGAACCTCCCGGGCCGTTCGTTAGGCGGTATCCACCCAGCGATGGATTTCCTGGCGCAGCAGAACCGCCGTATCATGCGGGACGCGATCGATGAACAGACGCTCATCGATGCGCGCGACAAACACGTGGTGATCATCGGCGGCGGGGACACTGGGGTCGATTGCGCGGGAACGGCGCTGCGTCAGGGAGCTCGCAGCGTCCAGCAATTCGCGCTGATGGCCGAGCCGCCAGCGGAACGCGCCGCATCCACACCCTGGCCGCTCTGGCCAATGCAGCTGCGGATCTCGCACGCACACGAGGAGGGCTGCGCGCGCGACTGGAGCATCTCGACAACGAGCTTCTCCGGCGACGAGGGACGCGTGACCCACGTGCACGCCGTGCGCGTCGAGATGCGAGAGGCCGCGGATGGCTCACCGCGAGCCATACCGCTGCCGGAAACGGCGTTCACCATGCGCGCGGATCTCGTGCTGATCGCCGTCGGGTTTGCGGGCCCCGTGCCGAGCCGCCTGCTGCGCGAGCTCGACGTCGCCCTCACGCCGCGAGGCACCGTGACGACGGACAGCGCGCATCGCACGAGCGTTCCCGGCGTGTTCGCGGCCGGCGACATGCGGCGCGGAGCGTCGCTCATCGTCTGGGCCATTCGCGAGGGGCGCGACGCCGCCGCATCGATCCAACGCTCGCTCGTTTAGAACATTCATATCGAGGCCGCCCTACTGGCGCCGCGACAGGGCGCGATGTATGGTCTGCGCTCCTGAAGTTGTCGCACCCGGTCCTGAACGCGCACACGGAGTCGTGTATGCGAAGTGGTGTCGTCGCATTGTCCCTCGTCGGCGGTCTCATTCTCCTTCCCCACTCTTCGGCCGCCGCCCAGGCCCAGGGCAGCCTGCGCAGCAAGATCTCCCAGCTGTTCATCTTTGGCGGCAGCGACGAGCCCCTCTTCCTTGGCGGCTCCGCCGATCCGAACAATCCGGCGAGCATTCAAGCGCACGGAGATCACTTCGTGCCGTCCGCGGTCGCCGAGAATGGAAGCCTCATCGGCTTCATCACGAGCGCGATCTCGACGAGTATCGGCAACATACCTATCGCCACGACCTCCGGCGGCGTGAGCTTCCGATTCGAGGGCGGCATCCCCGTGAAGACGTCGCTGTCGTCAGGGCCGATCTTCGCCGAGCGCGCGCAAACGTTAGGGCGCGGCCGAGCAGCAGTGGGCGTCGATCATACGACTTTCCAATTCTCGTCGCTGCGCGGTGTGCCGATGGACAACCTCAGCCTGATCTTCACGCACGAGAACGTGAACTTTCCGGGCTGCAGCGCGCAGTACGGGGATGATTGCGCGAAGATGGGCGTTCCGACGCTCGAGAACGAGATCATGCCCTTCCAGCTGAATCTCTCGTTGAATGTCGCGGTAACGACACTCTACGCGACAGTCGGCGTCTTCGATCATTTGGATCTTGGCGTGGTCGTGCCGATGGTACGTACGTCGCTTCACGGGGAGAGCAACGCGCAGATTATCCCCTTTGGGCCACCCCCAGCCGTGCACTTTTTCGGAGGGACGCCCGACAACCCTGTGCTCTCGGCAAGTCGCACGGTCGACGGTTCGGCGTTCGGGCTGGGAGACGTCGCCGTACGCATGAAGCTCGGCCTGAAGGAGAGCGAGAACAGCGGCATCGCGCTCCTCGGTGAAGCGCGATTTGGAACGGGAAGTCCCGATGACCTGACCGGCTCCGGTGTCTTCTCGGCTCGCGCGCTCGCGGTCATCTCCGGCCGGCTCGACAGCTTCTCACCGCATCTGAACCTCGGCTACAACTACCATGCGCGGAACTCGCAGCATATGTGGAACGATGCGGTCCTCGCGACGGCGGGCTTCGATCAACTGGTGTCCGATCGCGTGACGCTCGCGGGTGATATCATCAGCGAGCTGCAGGTCGGTCAGTCACAGCTGAAGCTTCCCGGCCCCGTGGTGTACGACGCACCGTATCATCGGGTGATCGATCCGACGACGATACCGAACATTCGCGACGACATGTTCAATGGCTCGTTCGGCGGTCGCTTCGTGCTCTGGCCCGGATGGATGATGGTGGCGAACGCGCTTTTCCCGCTGAATCGCGGAGGAATGCGGTCGGATCTCGTGTTCACCACGGGGCTGGAGCTCACTTTCTGAGAGTAACAATCAACAGATTTGAAACCACAGAGAACACAGAGAACACAGAGAAAGTCCATCTGAGTGGGAGATTCCCGCGGAAGCCCCAGGGTTCTCGGACGCGGATCGAGTGGCATAGCGGCTGCATCGCGCCCGAATGGTTGGTGATATTTTTTTTTTAAAACACCGAGGACCGGCGCGGTCAGTGTATGGCCGCGATTGCCCACACCCCGCGATCGCGGCGCAGCGAGGCGATGAAGTTGGTGTTTCGTCGCTCGTCGGCGCCGCTCGTCGTCACGTAGTCGAAAGTGCCCGTGACCTGCGCTTCGGCCGACGCGCCGTCCACCTGGACGTTGCCGACCGTGAAATTCGCCTTCAGTGTGCGAATGGAGCGAAAGAAATCCGAGAACGCACTCCGCTGCTGTGACGAGATCGCCGGATAGACTCGTCGCACTTCGCTGAGGTCGAGCGTCTCGAGCGCGCGGGCGTAGGCGGCGATCACCGTGCCGATCTGTTCCGATGCATTCTCGCGCGTTGCGGGTGGCGTCGGCGCGGGCGCGGCTGTCCGCGCCGGTGCGGTACTGTTCGCCTGTTGTTGCGTGACGGCGAGCGCTGTTTCGTTAGGTGCGCTCCGTGCAACCGGCAGCGGTGGCGGAGGACTGGTATCGAGCCGCGTCGCGCTCGCGACGTCCTGTCGATGCGGCGGCGGTGGCTTCGGGACGGAGCCCGCCGATGATTCGGAGAGCGTTCCCGTGGGGCGACTGGCCCGCGGGCCAGGAACTCCTTGCGCGACCGCCGGAACGGGACTCGTTAAGCGCGCTGTCGTATCGCGCGACGGAGTGTTCGCCGGAGCGACCGCCGGATTGGGCGGCAACGTCGCCACTGAGGAGCCGACGGCGCGATGCCCGTCCGAAGAAGGTGGGCGCGACATTAGCGCGCGAGCACCAACGAAGATGCCTGCCGCGAGCAGGACACCGGCCGCGAAGGTCGCCACCTGCACGCCGATTCGACGTCGGTCGCGGGCGCGCGTCTCGCGGGCGAGTGCGGTGTCGATCGCCGCGCGGAGCGATAGCGAGGTGCGCTTGCCCTCTGGATCGAGCGAGTCGCGAATCGCGGCGAGGTCGTTGGCCATCGCCATCGCACTGTGGTAGCGCTCGCCCGGCTCCTTCTTGATCGCCCGCATGACGATGTCGTGCAGTCCCGTCGGCAGACCAGGTACGATGGCCTCGAGCGACTCGGGCGATTTGTTGAGAATCGAATACATAAGCGACTGCAGCGTGTCGCCGACGAACGGCCGCTTGCCCGCGAGGAGCTCATACAGCACCGCACCGACGGAAAAGATGTCTGTCTCGGCGATGACGGAGCCGCCGGTGATCTGCTCCGGCGCCATGTACGCGGGTGTTCCGAGCAGCATCCCCGTGCTCGTCATGTCCGATGAAGCGAGGTGGGCGACGCCGAAATCCATGAGGCGCGCCTTGCCCTCCGTATCGACGCGAATATTGGCGGGCTTGATGTCGCGGTGGATGATACCGCGTTTGTGCGCGTAGCCGAGGCCGTGGAGCAAGCCGATGATCAGATCGAGAGCTTCGATGATCGGAATCGCAACACTCTTCTGCAACAGAGCGGAGAGGTCGTCGCCCTCCACGTACTCCATGGCGATGAAGAGGTGATCATCGACATCCCCGAAGTCGTATATAGTGACGACGTTGGGGTGCTGTAGCGATCCCGCGGTCTGGGCCTCGCGCAGGAATCGCTCGCGGAGCGAGACATCCTGTGCGACAGCGTCGTTCATGACCTTGATCGCGACGCGCCGATTGATCAGCGGGTCGACGGCGCGATACACGACGCCCATCGAGCCTTCGCCAATGACGCACTCCACCTCGTATTTCCCGACGTGGGTGAGGTGACGCTCCGACATCAAAGACCCTCCGGAAGCGCAGTGCGCGTCTGCGGGCGACTGTGTGGCGATGGACACCTGACGATGGGAGGGTCTGTGGCGCGCGTCAAGCTATTGCGAGAGCAAGACGAAACCTTCATCAAGACTGGAGACCAAACACGCCATTGATCCAGCGGACGAGCGGCAGTAGCGCCTCGTACTCCCGCGCGAGGAGCGACGGAAGCTTCGGTCTCGTAACATCTGAATCCTTGAGCGAGCGTCCGCTCGTGAACGACTGGTAGCGGAGCCATTTGGCTGCTGGGTGATCCTCGGCATAACCACGCGGCATTCGCTTCAGCATGGCGGATTCGTCGAGCCCACCGAATCGTTGCGGTAGACCCCGCGCGAGGCGGTCGAAGTGCGTCGGCTTCTCGGCGATCGAGTCGCGTAGCTTCCCCAGCTGCGGGCGTGGCGGCATCCATACACCAGCGCCGAGCAGTGATCGGCCGCCCGGCTCGAGATGAAAATAGAAACCGGCGCTGCCCTCGCTGGCTTCACTCCCCACCCGCCGGCTTGCCCCGCGATGATGGAACCAGCACGCGGCGTGCGTCTTGTACGGAGACTTGTCCTTCGAGAAGCGCACGTCGCGATTGATGCGGAACATCGAGCGCTTCGGATCACCGCCGATCTCGGGAGCGAAGGCTCGGAAGCGCATGAGCATTTCCTCGACGAGCTCCTGCATCGGCTCGCGGACTTCCTGTTCGTAATCCTGGCGGTGCGCCTCGAACCAACTCTTGTCGTTATGTGCGGCAAGCTGCCGAAAGAACTTCAGCGCGCCTGGCGTGAATGCCATGTTTATCTCCACTTCTCCTGTTATCCTTGCCAACGCCCAACGCCCAACGCTCAACGCTCAACGCACTAAGCGCGCGGCTTCCTCGCGGCGACAATCTTCGCGACCGCGCGTTCCTTGTCGACCGGCGAATTCTCCAAATTCTTAACGACGCCGTCGATGTCCTGGGCGGGGCGATTCTGACTCATCTTCCACTTCCCCTCGATCCGCTCGATGGCTATCTCGACGCCGACGATCGCGCGCATCTGTCGCTCGATGTAATCCCTCGGCGCGTCGCTGACAACCCATGGCGCCGGGCGCGTGCCCTCGCGCGTGTTCACGAGCTGCTCGAGGTGGCGAGCAAGGAACTCCGGGTCCGAGGTGAATCGGACTTTCCCGTAAACGTGGACGGCGACGTAGTTCCACGTCGGCACCACCTTGCCGTGCTCGCTCTTGGACGCGTACCAGGTTGGGCTGATGTACGCGTCCGGCCCGGTGAAGAGCACGAGTGCCGGCAAGCGTCGATCGGCCGCGAGGTCGAGATTGGCGGTGTGCTCGGAGTTGGCCCTGGCGATGTGCCCCTCGAGGACTCCATGCTCGCCGCGCTCCCGGTGAATTACCCACGGCATGTGCGTCGCAACGAGCTCTCCGTTGCTCGACGTGGTCACGAGCGCGCCTAACGGGTGGGCGGCCATGAACGCGAAGAGCGTTTCGGTGTTCGATTCGACGTGCGCTGCCGGGATGTACATGGGTCAGCGGTGTTCGGGAAGGTGAGCAGCGCAGGAACTAGACGAGGCAATCATCTCATGATTGCCTCATAAAATAGTTCGGGCTAGACCGCCGCCATCGGGGAGGACTTGCCGATCAGGGGAGGGTGGCGTGGCTCAATGCGGGTCGCGGTGGTGGGCCCGAACGGAAGGCGACCGCTATGCGGGTAAACGCGTTCATCATTGCGATTGCGAGGGTGAGATCGACAAGCTCGGCCTCCGAAAACTGGCTCGAGACCTCCTGATAAAGCTCGTCGGATGCTCCGCCTTTCGACACCTCGGTTAGCGCTTCGGCCCACGCCAGCGCCGCGCGCTGGCGGTCGGTGAACAACGGCGTCTCACGCCATGTCGCGAGCTTCTCCAGCGTCGCTTGTGCGACCCCGTGGCCGATCGCGTCCTGTGCATGAGCATTCACGCAGTCCTCACAACGATCGAGCTGTGAGACGCGGAGATAGACCAGATCGAGCAGCGTGGCTTCCAGGCGGGATCGCGCGAGATGATCCGAGACGCTCAGCAGAGCGCGGATATCTTCGCTGGCGAGCCTCCAGAACTGGAGTCGCGGCATGGCTGCGCGTCAGGATCGACGCATCACGGCCAGGGCGGCAGGTATCGTGCTGAGGACGCCAACCGCAACGAGCGCTTTGCCGACCCGGCGCCGTCGCGACTCCGGAATCCGCTTCGCCGCCAGCAGGCCGACACCAAAGGCGAGCGCGGCGCGCGTCGCAACCACAAAGGCCAGTGTCGGCGGATTCAGCGTGAGTTCTTTCATCTCCACATCCTTCGAGTTACTGCTTCTCTCGAGGGCAGGACTCGGACCGCTGGAACGTCACGGCTCCCCCTTCCACCCCAGCCTTCAGGTGATCCGTGTCGAATCGTTCAGGATCGCTCGTCGTTGTCGTGCTCTCGCTCTGCTTCCTCTCGACGCGTGGCTGGTCGCAAGGGCGCCGCGGCGCCCCAGTAACTCTTCCCGACGGCCCCGGAAAGGATATCGTCCAGGGTACGTGCTCCAGCTGTCACAGCCTCAGCCTCATCGTCAACGACGGCTACACGCGCGAGGAATGGCCACGCGTCTTCGGCACCATGGTCGAGTTGCCGAAGGAGCAGGCGGACCTCGTGGCGAACTATCTGGCCGAGCACTTCCCCGAGAAACCAAAGCCGCCGGCGGTACTCATCGCCGGACCGGCGAAGGCGTCGTTCCAGGAATGGTCGCTGCCGACGAAGGGATCGCGGCCGCACGATCCTTTAGCCACAGCTGACGGCGCACTCTGGTACACCGGTATGTTCGCGAACAAGCTCGGGCGCGTCGACACCAAGACCGGGAAGATCCAGGAATTTCCCCTGCCGACGCCCGCTTCCGGTCCACACGGCCTCACCACCGATAAGGAGGGCAACATCTGGTTCACGGCCAACTCGAAGGGATACATCGGGAAGCTGGACCCGAGGACAGGTCGCGTCAGTGAGTATTCGCTCCCTGCCGGTGCGCGCGATCCACATACGCCGATCTTCGACCAGCAGGGGACGCTCTGGTTCACAGTGCAGGGCGCGAACATGGTTGGCCGACTCGATCCGAAGACTGCCGACGTCAAGGTCGTGTCGTCGCCGACGCCACGGTCGAATCCCTATGGAATGGTCGTGAGCTCCACAGGCGTACCGTATTTCGTGGAATTCGGCAGCAACAAGATCGCGCGCATCGATCCACGGACGATGGAGATTCACGAGTACATATTGCCAAACGAGTCCACTCGACCGCGGCGAGTCGCCATCGACGATCATGATGTGCTCTGGTACTCGGACTACTCGCGCGGTTATCTCGGCCGCTTCGATCCCAGGACTGGCGAGGCGCGCGAGTGGGCGTCGCCGGGCGGTCCGGCGTCGCGCCCCTACGCCATCACCTTCTCTCGCGGCGCGATCTGGTACGTCGAGTCGGCGACGAAGCCGAACGCGCTCGTCCGCTTCGATCCGCGGACGGAGAAGTTCCAGACGTGGGCGATACCCGGCGGCGGAGGCGTCGTGCGAAACATGATGCCGACCAAGAACGGCGACCTGGTGATGGCGGAGAGTGGGCTGAACATGGTTGCTCTCGTCGAGATCGGGAGATAAACGCTCCGAAGCACAGCTTCGCGCGCGCGTGCGGATAGATCGAGCGCGCCTCGTAACGGTTAATCGGAGTTGAATCGGTCATAAGGACGACCCAGCGCCACTTCAGATCGACAATTGCGGCTTGTCAGGGAAGATGCTGGCTTGCGGAGACTGTGCGCGGCGCGAGCAGGACGTCATGCGGAAGCCATGGCCCTGCGCGACTCCGTGCTCACCCATCCGCTCGCGGATCCGATGTCCTGTCCGATGGTCGTCGCGCGGGGGATCGCGATGAGGATCAAGTAGCGATCGTTCCAGGCGCGCGATTGCCGAGTCGAAAAGATTTGTTCGCGAAAAAAGTCGACAGGCTCGTGGCCGAATTGTTCGACTACCGGTTGGGATCGCGCGCATCGTGGGAGCGTCGAGATGATGACGGGCGCGGCGTGAGCGGTCACCGGTCAAGATGTGGTGGTCGGCGGCACGGATGGAGTACTCATCGGGATGGTTGTCAGCCATGCCCGGAACGGGCGATGCTGGTCGCGGTACAGGGCGGTGCGTGAGCGGTCATCGTTGACAAGCGACTGAACTCGATCGCCGAACGCGGCGCGGACTGAAATTCCTCGCCGACGTCGCCGCCGCGAGAGATGCACGGGTTCGCCCCGGTCAGAAGCGCCGGTGCAACAGTCGGCGTTCGAGAAATGACGTGAGACGACCAGCCCTTTTCGTTACCGAGTAGAGTTATTCGCTTCCCGGTCGACGTCGTCGAAGAAGCGAGTCGCCGCGACGCGTGAGCGGCACGACGGTCAGCTGTTCCGGCACAACACGCGGTGCGAATGGAACGGCTGCGAATGTCAGTGGAGCAGGTTCCAGTGTCAGCGGAGCAGATTTCACGTCTCGCCGGACAGACTTCTCTGTAATCGGAACGGATTTCCTTGGAGGCAGACCACGCTTTCGCTTAAGCTGAACGAGTGCAGCAAAAGCGGA
>DASXPH010000143.1:0-7110 GCA_036493735.1 Gemmatimonadaceae bacterium | reverse complement strand
CCCCGTCTCATCGCGGTGACTATCCACCATCCGACGCCGTACTTCGATGATTCGTATGCCGTAAACTCGGCGAACAACGGGCCGTACGACGACGCCATGCCCGACCCGATCGATTTCCACCGCTATCTCCTCGTCGACATCTACAACGATACGAACGCGTTCGTGGCGCAGTCGCCGCGCAGTCCGTGGTTGGTCCAGGAGCGCCCCTGGCGACGAACGACAGAAGGACAGCTCGCGACGACGCTGCGTCAGGTGAGCCGGCTCGAGGAGGTGCTCGGGACCAGGGGCCGCTCCGGATATCAACTCGAGGCATGGGAGTCGGTGTACGCGCCGGTCGGCAGCGACGGCTACCCAAAGCCCCTCTGGAACAAGCTCACCGGCACCATCGACCGGTCGGTCGCCGAGTACATGCGCCAGCAGGGTTACGACCTCACCGACTATGCCGCGCGGAACTGGTCAAGGATTGGGCCGCACCTGCAGGGCAAGATCCACGTGATCGTCGGCGACATGGACGACTATTATCTCAATCTTGCCGTTTATCGCTTCGAGAACTTCCTCAAGTCGACGACCTCACCTCACGTCGACGGCGTGTTCACCTACGGTCGGCCAATGAAGGAGCACGGCTGGCACGCTCAAACGTTCGCGGAGATCGTCCGCGATATGGCAGCCCTCATCAAACAAAACGCGCCCGCCGGCGAGAACACAACGGCGTGGAGCAGCTACTGACATCACTCCAGAAAGGAGGCCGCATGGATGCGCGCATCGAACGCGACGTTCGGTTCTTGAAGATCTATGCTGTCGTGACGTCGACAGTCATCATCGGGCTCTCCGTCATGGCTTTCTCGCGTCAGGGCGACGCCGCTCGCGGCGACATCCGCGCTGCTCACGCGAAGTTCGATGTCATCGACGTCGAGCGAGTCAACGTCATGGAGCCGGACGGCAAGTACCGGCTCGTGCTTTCGAGCAGCGCGCGGTCGCAGGGCCCTCTCTATAAGGGAAAGCCGTTTCTCTATTCAGGCACGGCGCGGCCGCGGGCCGGCCTGATCTTCTTCAACGACGAGGGCACGGAGGATGGAGGTCTGACTTACGGCGGCAAGCAGCTCGGTGACACGGGCTACACCGCGCTGGGGCATCTGTCCTTCGATCAATTCAATCAGGACCAGGTATTCGTCATCCAATACGTCGATCGCAACGGCAAGCGGCGTGTCGGGATTCAGATCAATGATCGCCACAACGTCAACATCCACGATTGGGCGGCGCAGCGGGATTCGTTAGGCAAGCTGCCAGAGGGGGCCGCCAAGACCGCGGCGCTGCGCAAGCTGAACGACGGCTCTGCCGATGACCCGCGTGTCGCCGAACGGCTGTATGTCGGACGCGATACGCTCAAGAATGCCATAGTGAAGCTCAGTGATAGACAGGGACGCACGCGGCTCCGAATGCTCGTGGACTCCCTCGGCGTGCCGCGGCTGGAGTTTCTCGACGCCGATGGTCGCATCACCTATCGTGTTCCCGATGCCGCCGGCGGGAGAGTTCCGTGAAGCACGTATTGCTGCTGGCCGCGTGACGCCTGGCATCTACCGCCGCGCCGCCTCATTCCACTTCTGGAATGAGACGCTCGGCTCGAGACTTTCGATGATCGTTGGGACGCCTCCGTGTGGATCGCGTCTTTTCAACACAGAGGGTGCGACCTCGCGTGAGGCGGCCTCCAATGTGGGATATGGACGCGCGGCGCGGCCGTATACCCGGGTGACCATCACCTTGCGATGACAGCCAGGATGGAGCTAACAACGGGAGCTAAGGAACTCCTCGCTCAACCGCTGCGACGCATAACAAGAGCAATGCATCGTTTAGCCTCCTTACTCCTCGTTGCGCTTCTTGCCGGCCCCGTAGCGATAGCCGCCGCCCAGGGTAGTCCCGACTCGTCAATCGTCAGCACCACGGTGCCAGTCGCGCCGCTGTTGCGGACTGCGACGAGGAACTGGGGAGCGACCGTGTTTTTCATCGATTCGGCCCAGATCGCGCGGTCGACCGCACCGACGCTATCCGAGTTGCTGCAGGCCAAGTTGCCTGGCGTTCTCGTATTCCGCTCGGGCGGAATGGCGAGCGACGGATCGATGGTGATGATCCGTGGTCCTATGAGCGTGCTCTCATCGAGTGGGCCGGCGCTGATCGTCGACGGTCTCCGCGTGGACGCGTCGCAAACGGACAACCTCATCGGTCTGGGCGCGGTATCGCCATCGCGGCTGGACGACATCGCGCCAGAGGACATCGAGCGCATCGAGGTATTGCCTGGCGCGGCGGCAAGCCTCTATGGGGAAGCGCCTGCCGGCGCGATCGTGGTCACGACGAAACGTGGCGACCAGGGTGCGCTTCATCTCATCGGACGCGTCACCGCATCCTCCGAGCTGGCCCGCGACGAGTTTCCAGCCAACTACAGGCGAGCCCTTTTCACGTCGGTCACGCCGCGCTCGGACACCTCGGCCTCCGGGGCATCGCGTTAGGCACCGGTCTCTACGCCAGCGTCACGGGACGCGACCGCGAGGGCGTTCTGCCGCGCGATGCGTCGTCCCGGCTTGGTCTCCGTACGAATCTCACCCGCGAGCTGCCAGGTGGACTCACGGCGGACGTCGCCGGCAGCTACCTGCACGACAACGCGCGAATGGGAATGGACGGCGGATACCTGGTCAACTCGGACGTCATCTCCAACGCCCTGACAGGATTCGCCGAAAACGACGCGAACCACGGCTACCGCCACATCGATGGTTTTCCGCTTGGCGACGTCTATCCCGATCGCTGGTTGAGCCACGTGACCGGCGGCATCACACTCCGATGGCACCCGCTCTCCTGGCTCACGGCGTCCGGAACGACTGGCCGCGATCGCGTGATGGAACGGTGGAGCATCGATGATTTCGCACCGCCCGGTACACAGTTCATCGTCGATCAACACGAGAAGAGTACGAACGAGCTGACGACTTCGGCGCTGCAGACATCCGCGACGTATCGAACGGGTATCGCGCGAGGCACGACTACCGTCGGGCTGGAACGGCGTGTCGCGCGATATGTGACTGCGTTGACCAGCGGCGGACCTGGTCTCGTGAGCTTTCTTTCAACAGCTGTTGCATCGCGATCGAGCTCGGCGTTCCTGCTTCAGAGTGTGGAGTTGCCACCGTTACTCACTTTCGACGTCTCGCTCCAGCGGTTCACGCGATCACTTTTCGGCGCTTCGCGAGGGGAGTGGTTTCCCGGCGCCAATGTCTCCATGCCGATCGCGCTTCACCGAAGCGCCTTATCCGAGCTCCGGTTGCGAGCGGCGTATGCGGAAGCGCCCGGCGCCACTCCGGATGCCGGCGTCTTTCCACAGCTCCCGAGCTCTGGCCAGGACTACGCAAAGCTCGAGTTCGAGCGAACGAAGGAGATCGAAGCAGGTGTCGATGCCAGCTTCGGAGAACGAAGTCGCCTGTCGCTCACCGGCTTTCGTTCGCGTGCCACCGACGTGATGGGGTCCAGTCTCGTCATCATGCCTAACGGTCGCGTGGACCTGTCGCGCGGCACGATCGAGAATCGTGGCGTCGAGGGGCTGCTACAAGTCGCCCTGGTGCGCGCGCACGCTTTCGGTTGGGACGCTTCGCTTTCCGTCGCGACGCTGAGAAATCGCGTGACGCAGGTGCCCGGTACGCAAGCATCGTCGCTGGCTCTCGGACACCTGGAGACTGGAAAACCGCTCGACGTCCCCTGGGCGATCCCCTATACGTTCGCGGACGCGAATCACGACGGGATCATCGATACTTCCGAAGTACATCTCGGCACCCCGACCGACGTCGGCTCGCCACTACCGACACTCCAGACAGGCTTGGGCACGTCGCTGCATCTCCCGAAAGGCCTGACGATCACCGCGCTCGCCGACTACGAACATGGCTATGCTATGACCGATGAGATGGGCGAGTACCGATGCATCGCGTATCGAAACTGCCGAGGCATGCAGGATCCATCGGCGCCGCTCTCGGAGCAGGCCGCTGCTGGCGCGGCGCTGAAAGCATCCGGTTTGCCGGTGATGGGTTTTGTCGAAGACGGCTCGTTTCTCAAGTTGCGCGAGTTGGCAGTGCACTGGGTCGTCGCCGGCGCGTACGCTCATCACGTTGGCGGGCGGGCCGAGGTCACGTTGGCCGGCAGGAATCTCATCACGTTCACTCCCTACGGCGGCAGCGACCCGGAAGTCAGCTCCGGTCAGCCGTGGCTTCTGCCTCGGCGGGAGTTCGCCCGGCTCCCTATCCCTCGCGAATTCCTTCTCCGCATCGATTTCGGCACGTAGAGCCGCCGGGTCGGAGCCGACGGCGTGATCTGTCCTTAGCCTTCACCGATACCGACCACCCGCTGCTTCGCTCGGGAATGATCTGATACGTGGGCCTGCCGTACCGCACGCCACTATCTGTCCATGCCGAGTGGACAGGTCCGTAGCGGAGGCGGTAGTGTATGGCCATGGCAATCAGCGTCCCGCGGTACACCATTGCCGATCTCGAACGGTTCCCCAACGACGGGAGCCGTTACGAGTTGCTGGACGGAGTACTGCTTGTGACTCCGGCACCCTCGCGCGCCCATCAGATCATCGTCAGTCGGCTGCAATTACGACTCGCGCAGGCGGTAGCAATCCCTGGCAAGGGACAGGTGCTCGGACCTGGCGCCATAAGAGTGCCTCCAAAGACGCAGCTGCAACCGGACATCCTTGTCCAACCTGACCGCTACCCTATCGACGCGAAGTGGGAAGATATCGACGACCATTGGCTTGCAGTGGAGGTGTTGAGCCGCTCATCCCGCATCTATGATCGCGAGTTCAAGCGCGACGCGTATATCGCCCTCGGCGTGCAGGAGGTATGGCTCGTCGATCGATGGAAGAAAGAGGTGGAAGTATCGCTCACGCGTGGCTCGGGTACGATCGTGCGCGACGTGCTCCACTGGCGCCTGCCAGAGTTCGCGGTCGATGTTGAGATCTTACTGAAAGATGTTTTTGCGGGCCTCTGAGGTCGATGTCCAATGCCGGCCGCAAAGCATCGTTGGATGAGCGCCGAGGAACTGCTCCGTCTGCGTGGCCCCGCGGCGCGCCGGGAGCTTGTCCGCGGAGAGCTCATTGTGCGAGAGGCCGCCGGTTCGGTGATCGATCCCGAACGTCGCACGACACGAGTTTATGGCGCTTCTCACCGATGCCGACCGGCTGGATGGCGGCGCGGTATTGCCAGGCTTCCAGTACGCGCTGCGTCGCGCGTTCGATTAGAGACGTTTCGGCGACAACGATGGAGAGGCGCGCGACTCTATTTATTGAAGGCCATGAGCCGAAGACCTATCTGCAGCGTGAGGATCACGAAGACCAGAACGCCCGCCGCAGTCACGACATCCATCACTCGTTTTGCCATGGCTCACTCCTGGTGAGATCCACCTCGATTCCACCACGCCCGCCTCGGTCCCCCCTCCCCTTCGCTCTCTCAAACAATCGAGCACGCTCCGGCATACGCATCAGCCGCGCCGAGCCCACTTCAAAGGAAACTCACGACATCGCAACGCGTTTGACGCATCGAGAACCGTGATGTGTCGTGCGCGTACGACAATTTCGCGATGCAGTCGCTGCTCGCACGCGGCAACCCGTCGGCAGCACGGCACGCGCTGCCAAGCGTCGCGGTGATCGACCCTAGACCGTGGCGCGTAACCGCGGCGGCTCCGGCCCTCGCCATTCGAGTGCTGACTGGATCATTTGATTGCCCGTTAGGCGTGAGTCGAGTTCAGGCCCAGTCTGTGGAGCGCTCATATAGATCATAGCAGCACGGGGTGGCAGCGTTGCCACAACTCGTTCATTGACTCGCGAATGCGAGAGTTAACGAAACGATTTTGACAGTACTGTCACCCCCCTCCTCAAACGGCCTGTCGCGCCGCGTGGCGATGGCGACGAACCAGGGCTAGCCCGCAACTGGCGGCTGCCGGAGCAATTCCCAGAACTCACGCCGGGAAGGAAGAGCATCCATCGATCACCTGGATCGCGGATGCACGTCGCTCGGCTTCGATGGCTTGGGAAGAATCGGAAAGGGACGTGTCGCAATAGCAGCGACTAGGACATTCGTGTCGGGACAGACCCTCACGACACGTCGCGGAACACATCGTTATCGGTGAGATAGCCGCGGGCCTCCGCGAATGGCATGATGGAGCGTCGGGCCTCCTCGAACTGGAGAATCGCGAGCTGCCGGCGCAGGGCGTCACGAGCAATATCGCTCCGGGACCGGCCGAGGCGCTTGGCCAGGGTGGCCAACTGTCGCTCCAAGGCACGATCGAGCCGAAAGGATTTGGTCCCCCATTCGGGCGCCGGGATCAGATAATCCACGAACGCCGATCCCAGCCTTGGCAAGTCATAGCTTGACGACAAGCTATGACTTGCTAAGCTTCTCTTGTCGCCCGAGACTCGATCGTTGGATTCCCGTGACGTAATCCGCCGCCTCGAGGCTGCCGGGTGGCGACTCGTCCGCGTCAAGGGTTCGCATCACCACTTCAAGCATGCGACCAGAGCGGGCATCGTCACGGTAAAGCATCCGGCAAAGGATTTCCCGATCGGCACGTTGAAAAGCATCGAGCGACAATCAGGAGTGCGGCTTCGCTGAGGGAGGAGATGTCCAGATGGAATACATTGCGCAACTGAGGAGAGACGGTCGCCGAACGGTGATCACATTCCCGGATTGTCCCGGCTGCCAAACCTTCGCTGAGCGCCGCGACGAGATCGACAGTGTTGCCCGTGAGGCCCTCGAGGGCTGGCTCGAGACGCATCTCGTCACAGGAGATCTTCCGCCTTTGCCCTCCGCGCGCGATGCTCGACGCGGAAAATCGCGTGAGGAGCGCCGTCGCGTGACAATCGATCCGGCCCTGGCTCTCCGCCTGACTTTGCGCTGGGCACGCCATGCGCGCGGCCTCTCGCAGGGAGAGCTCGCGAAGCTCACCGGAGTGAGCCGCCAACAGATCTCCCTCCTCGAAGCGCCGGACACCAATCCAACCCTCCTGACTTTGCAGAAAGTCGCCGAGGCTCTGGGTATGGATCTGCAGATCTCTCTGATACCGCGCTCGTCGGCGGCCTAGGCCCGG
>DASXPH010000142.1:0-107690 GCA_036493735.1 Gemmatimonadaceae bacterium | reverse complement strand
CGTCACGAGGTTGCGAAGGTCGGACTTCATCGCCGTCACGTACGCCTTCGACTTGGTGTTGGCGAACTTCGGGATCGCGATCGCGGCCAAGATGCCGATGATGACGACCACGATCAGCAGCTCGATGAGCGTAAAGCCCTTCCGAGCACGCAGCATGGTGGACATAAGGGAGCTCTCCATAGAAATGATCTCTGATTCACGAACAGCGCCGAGTTGGAGGTCCGGCGCGACCGAGAGAGAACAGAGGCAACGGCTGGACCCATTCAGGCTCCCATGCAAACACATTGGTGGCTAAGCACATATCCAGAGCACGGTCATATTGACCAGCGGCAACTACGGTGCGGATTGCGAGGTGGGTTGCAGAATGCGACCCACTCTGACTTGCCGCGTCGGCAAACTGTCGAGTCGGAGTTTCTCGTTAGGCGCGGCTCGAGATGACGGAAGAGCCGGTGTAGGCGCTGGCGATGCGCGCCGTTTCGAGGTGAATGCGCACGGTGTCTTCGAGATTCCGTCCGTATCCGCCGGCAATGGTGATGACGATGGGCAGACCGACCTCGCGGCAGAGGTCCATGACGAACGCGTCCCGCCGCGCGAGACCCTCGAAGGTCAGCGCGAGACGTCCGAGTGCGTCCCCCTCGTGGGCATCGGCGCCGGCGAGATAGACGACGAGATCCGGACCGGATCGGGCGAGAACGCCCGGGAGCGCGTCCGCGAGCTTGGCAAGGTACTCCTCGTCACCGGTGCCGTCGTTCAACTCGATGTCGAGCGAGCCAGGAACCTTGTGAAACGGATAGTTGCGGCCGCCATGCATGCTGAAGGTGAAAACATGCTCATCACCGGCGAAGATCGCATTCGTGCCGTTCCCTTGATGCACGTCGAGATCGACGATCGCGACGCGCTGCACACGTCCGGCGCGTTGCAGCGAGCGAGTGGCGATCGCGACGTCATTGAAGACGCAGAATCCCTCGCCATGATCGGCGAACGCGTGGTGCGTTCCCCCAGCGAGATTCATCGCGACACCGTGCTCCAGGGCCGCGGCCGCGGCTTCACACGTGCCTCCGACCGCACGCAGCGATCGCTCGACGAGCGCCGATGACCATGGAAAGCCGAGGCGGCGCAGCTCCTGCGCGGAAAGCTCCCCGCTCAGAAATCGGTCGACGTAGTCGGCGGTGTGCACGAGCTGCAGGTCGTCGCGGCTCGCGCGCTCCGGCTCGTGCAATGCCTGCGGTGGCACGATTCGCCTGGTTAGAACTTCCTCACGCAGGCGCGCGTACTTCGAAATCGGGAACCGGTGCGCTGCCGGTAACGGGAATGTGTAGCGAGCGCTGGTCCAGACATGGAGCATCGCGAAGATTCGCGGGCCGGGACGCTAACGCGTCCGTGGTGCACGCGCTCCCGTTGCTACTCGCCCGGCGATCGATCGTGGCATATCAACCACGTTTGGTCAGCCGCACCGTGAACTGCTTGCGGTCGCCGTTCCGCACGACGACGACCGACACGCTGTCGCCCGGACGGTGCGAGTACAATGCATCGCTGAAGTCGTACAGGTCCTTCACGGGGCGGCCTCCGAATTCCACGATGACGTCACCGGCGACGATGCCTGCCTGCTCGGCGGGGCTGCCGGCGCGCACGCCCGTTAGGCGCAGCCCACGTCCCGCGCCGTTGCTCATGTCAGGGATGGAGCCGAGATAGACCTCCGATCCCCGCCGCGAGCTGGCGACTGCCGGTGGGGCCGCGCTGCGCACGAAAGTGAGCCGGGATGAGCGATCGGCGATCGAGCGAATCACACGCTCGGCGATATCCACGACGTGTGCCTCACCCGTCGCGTTGATCTTGCTCACGACGTCGCCCGCGCTGTGATAGTCCTCGTGCAGATCCGTGAAGAAGTGAAGGACGGGAATCTTCCGCGAATAAAACGAGCTGTGATCCGACGGCCCGTAGCCGTCGCCGAGTGCGGTGATGCGCAACGGCGTACGCCACAGCGGCTGTGCCGGTGGGAGTGCGCTGCTCGCCGAAGCGTTCGCGCTGTCGAGAAGGACGGACAGCTCCGTCGCCGTTGCCACGCCATACACGATGAGCTTGTCGTCTCGAAGGCGCCCGACCATGTCGAAGTTCACCATGACCACGGAGCTGTCGAGCGGCAGCGGACTGTTGGCGACGAAATACTCGGAGCCGAGCAATCCCAACTCCTCACCGCTGAAGGTGACGAAGAGCAGGGAACGTTTTGCCGGTGAGATGGAGAATAATCGGGCGAGCTCAAGGACGGCGGCGGTGCCAGACGCGTTATCGTCGGCGCCGCGACGGATCACGTTCTTGCGGTCGAGATCGAGCGCTCCGATCGAGGAGCGACCGAGATGATCGAAGTGCGCACCGACGACGACGTACTCGCCGCGCAGCCGTGGATCGCTGCCCGGCAGGAACCCGACGACATTCTGCGTTGGAAGCTCCGCCGGCGTCTCGTTATGCGCGGCGAGTGGGTGGGCGACGAAGTGCTGCTCGAATGAGCTGTCGAGCTTCTGCAGACCCAGCATGCCAAAGCGCCTTGCGATGAATGCGGCAGCGCTGTCGTTGCCAGGCGTACCCGTGCCTCGGCCCTCGAGCGGGTCGCTTGCCAGGTACGCGATGTCCGAGTAGATCGCCCGCGCATCGGCGCGATTGCGAGTGAAGGAGCCCGTGCTACCGGCGAGATCGGGACGGGCCGGGGCCGTCGCACAGGCAACCAGGCTGACCGCGAGCCACAGGACCGACAGTCCGACCGCACCGGAAGGTCGCGACTGGCCAAGCCAGGCGCGTTTGAACGACTTGATCATCAGGCTCCGATGCGTGTGGACGTGCTGCGAAGTTACGCGCCGGCAATGGGAACTGGTACTGCTCCGCAAGCCGTGACGGCCTGCGGCTCAGGGCGTCTCCAGTTAAGTCAGCGAGCGCCCAGGCCCACCGCCAGTCGTCGTCATTCTGTGAATCCTGCGATCGTTTTTGCCTGCCAGTACGCACGACTCGTTTGGCTCCTCCTCAATGATCCACGAAACGTCGAGGAGCAGAAGGACGCGTTGCGCGCTGCCATCGCGGTGATCGGGCAGGGGGCAGTGACGATCGCGCGCCGTGGAAGCCGCGTTTTCGCCAACGGAAAGGGGCTTCCCGACACACTGGCGGCCGGTCCGGAGCTCGGTGGGCAGATGATGGCGCATGGCGTGATGGTCATCGAGATCGCGGCGGCGTCACCGCCGGCGGACCTCCTGGGAAGCGCGCGGATTCTGTCCACGCAAGGCAAGCGCGACAAGGGAGTCCATGCGAAGCAGCAACTCGATGGGCTAAAGGCGGGCTCGGTGAGGTTCGCGTTCGAGGACCAGTCGCTGGGACCGAAGCTGGATCCCAAGCTGGCCGAACCGACCCCACTCCCGGGACGCGTGATGCGAGCGACACCGGCAATGGGTGTCGGAGCGACGCCGCATAAGGGCATGCAGCTGGTGGAGAACCGGGAGATGTGGACGCAGTTCCGTGCCGTGCAGCTCTCGAAGGAAGACACGGAGTCGCTGTTCACGGCGTTCGATCGGTCGACGATGCCTAACGAGGAAAGCCAGGTGCTCGACGAGCTCGGGACGCTCGCCGAGCACGCCTCGCGCGATGGGCGGACCCACGTGCTGGCGTCAGTGTGCATCGGACTCGTGCGGCGCGAGACGAATGGTGCCCCTGAGGGCCGAAAGCAGGCGTGCACGATGATGCTGCGACGCCTGCTTCGGCCGGCGCTCCTCCGGGGCATCGCGCAGCTGCTGCCCCGAAAGCGGGATCTCGCGACCGACATCGAGTCGGTGCTCGCGCGGGCGGGCGCGGAGGGCGCGGACGCGGTCATCGAATTGTTGACGGAGGAGTCGTCGGCGTCCGATCGGCACGTGTATCTGGACGTCCTGCCGCGCCTGCAGACGGGCGTGCCGACGCTCGTCCACATGCTCGGCGACACGCGATGGTTCGTGGTTCGGAACGCGACGGACTTGTTAGGCGAGATGAAGGTTCAATCGGCCGAACCCGCGCTACTGCTGCTCCTCGAGCATGCCGACGAGCGGGTGCGCAAGTCGGCCGCGAACGCGCTGATCAATCTTGGAACGACCGCTGGGTTCCGAGCCGTCTGCGAGATGCTCCAAGCGGATTCGCCGAAGACGCGCGCCCACGCGGCGATGGCGCTTGCGTCACGTCGCGACGAGCGGAGCACGGCGCAGCTTCGCACCGTGCTCGAGGACGAGCCGGACACCGAAGTTCAGTTGGCGCTGTTGGGAGCGTTAGGCAAGATCGCGACTCCAGCGGCCGTGGAGCAGCTGATTCGTGCCGCCGAGCCGAAGCGACGGCTCCTCGAACGAAAGCCAAGCGCCTTCCGTATCGCCGCGATCCAGGCGTTGGCGGAGGCACGTACCGCAGCGGCGATCGCCGCCATCGCGGTGCTGCGCGAGGACAAGGAGCGCGAGGTGCGCGAGGCGGCCGCGCGAGCGTACCTGCACGCGTCTCGGCAGAGCTGAGCGGAGAGGCGTCAAACCGAGCTTGCCCAGCGAGTTTATCGAGCTGTAAAATCCGTCTTCGGTCCGACGGTGCGACACGCCTCGGCGATCAACGTCGCGGCTTTGTCGACGTCTTCGAGGCTGATCATCTCGTTAGGCGAGTGCATGTACCGGTTCGGCACCGAAACGAGCGCCGTCGCGACGCCCTCGCGAGCGATGTGAATCGCGTCCGCGTTCGTCGACGTGTCCCGACCGACGGCGTGAATCGAATGTGGTATCTTCTTCGTCTTCGCCGTCTCGCGAATGAGGTCGAACACCACCGGTGAGATCAGCGCGCCGCGGCTGATGACGGGGCCGGAGCCCATCTTGTGCTCCCCGAGCTCTTTCTTTTCCAGGTTCGGATGGTCGGTCGCGAACGTGACGTCGACGACGATCGCCATCTGAGGATTGATGCAGTGCGCGCAGACGAGCGCGCCACCACCGTGCCACGCAATCTCCTCTTGCACCGTCGCCGCGGCGACAACGCGCGCCGGCCCCGGATTCTCGGCATAACGACGCAGTGCCTCGAGCACCACGAACGCGCCAATGCGGTTGTCGATGGAGCGGGAGACGAGACGGCCGTTCGGAAAATCGACGCTCTTGGAATCGATGACGCCGGCGTCACCGATCGACAGCTGCTCTTCCACCTCGGCGCGATTCGCGGCGCCGACATCCACCCACAGATCCGTGATCTTCGACGCGTGCTCGCGATCGCTGTTCTTCATCAGGTGAATCGGCTTCTTGCCGACAACTCCCACGACGTCGCCGGACTTCGCGAGAAAGCGAACGCGCTGCCCGACGAGAACTTGCGGATCCCAGCCACCGATGGGCGAGATGTAGATGAACCCGTCATCGTCGATGTACTGCACGATGAGACCGATCTCATCGAGATGGCCGTCGAGCATGATCGTGGGAGTTCCGCCGGGATTCACCTCCGCCATGCAGTTGCCGGCGACGTCCGTACTGACATGCTTCGTGAAGCGTGCTGCTTCCTCGCGCCAGATGCGGCCGGCAGCCGCTTCGTATCCGGATGGCCCCGGGGTGTCGAGCAAGCGCTTGAGGAAGGTGATCGAGGACGAGTTCAACATGCTCGTTCAACAAGGTGTAAAGCGGATCAACCGGCGTCGGCGGTTACAATTATGGCAGCGGACGAAACGTAGCAAGCATCGGAAACGCAAAGCGAGCGGAAGCTATTCGGCTCGAGGCCGATGGCTGCCGCAAATGCCGAGCGAGGCCCACGAATAGGGGTCGCCGTTCGATGGGAACCGCTGTGAACGACTAGGCTAACGAACGAGAGTCACTGAGTCATCTAGCGGACACGTCGGTTCGCCTCGCTGTGCTCGCGAACCGGAAAGGCCCAGAAGCTCAGCGCGAAGATGACGAGGCCGGCGATGTACCACCGGAGGTCTTCGGTGAGGCCATAGTAGACAATACCGAACCAGGCGACCATCTGCCCGAGGAGCCAGCCGTTGAGGCTCTCGGGAATGCGGAGCTGCGCACGACGCCGTTTGGCGAAGCGGCTGTTGTAGAACCGCATGTCGACCATCTGGATCAGCGCATAGAGCCAGGTGAGCACACCGACGCCGCGCAGCTTGAAAATGAAGTTTGGAGCGCGCACCGTTGCCGGTCCCAACGTGTGGAAGATCCACACGACCAGGCCGACGAACAGCGTCAGCCCGAGCAGCACCGCGCGCACATGCGCGAGGCGTTCCGGGGTAAGCCAGTCGTGCCGGCTTGCCATCTCTTCCGAAGGGCCGAGACCGGCAATGGGTGGGACCATGAGTGAAATGGAATATACGCTTGCGTTCCGGCGTCGCCTATGTTCCCGGAATTCGCGTCCAGATCAGGACAACGCCGCAGATCGTCGTCCCCTCTTTGGTATTGAATTGCGGCGGCACGGTCGAGGCGCCGGAGTAAACCTCGATACCCTCGACGTCCTGAGGGACGATATCGTCAATATTAAGGTTCCACGCCTTGACCCCGTCCACCCAATACTGCGGGGGACAGTCCCGATTGCCCATTTGCGCGCGGCTGAAGCGGAGGGCGGAGTAACCGGTTCCACGGATCGGCGTGAGTCGGGCGCCCGGAATCATCCGCATCATGTCGCTCAGGTTCATCGGGTTTCGCTGCTCGATCTGCTCTCGGGTAACGAAATGCCCGAACCCTCGCGAGCTGCGATCGTAGAAGTCGCTGAGCATCTGCCGGCGATGCGTCAGCTCCTCGACCGTGACACCCTCGATCTCGGTCGCGGACGCCTCGAGAACAACGGAAAGCGCGAGGTCCTGGCCTGCGGCGACCGTGGCGTCGATCGACTTTGGGGCGAAGCCAAGACGTCGAAAGTGAAGCTGCCGGTTGCCGGCCGGAACACCCGCGAGCCGAAAGACGCCGAGGCTATCCGATCGGGCGAAACCCTTCAGCTGCAAGAGAACGACTTCGACGCCCGGTATCGGTGTCCCTGTGGAATCCTTGATGGTTCCGGAAATCGCACCCACGGACTGCGCGGACGCCGACCATGCGGCGGCTGATAGCAGCAGCACGGGAACACAACGCCGGACGCAATGAAGCAACGCCGCCGTCCGTGGGCACGAGGTAAACATGGAACCCTCCGCTGGCGCGCCTTACGAGCCAGGCGTCGCCGCTCCCAATGGGGCAATTGGCGTGCGCGCGCGTCCGGCGTATCGCGCGGCACCAGAAGGGACCGCCAATGGCTCGGCACTGGCGATCCGGAGATCATCTATCCGCCCAAAGGCCAATCCGTTCAGAAGCAAACGGCTCTCGGTCTCACGGAGGCCCACACATCGGCATCCAGCCTTCCGGCCTCGCTGACGGAGGTCAGCGTCAATATGTGTGCTGTCGCCGTTTGGCGCTATGCGGATCACGTGCTCGTGGTCTTGGTGAGGCCGAGTGCACGGGTCGGGAGCCAGCGCCGACCGACGAAAATGAGAATTCCAATAACCACACCTAACGGTATTATCACGCCGAGCGCCGCGATCGTCCCAGCGGTGAAGCCGATGACGTTCCGCCACGCCTGAACGAACGCGTCGCGCATGGGATGAGTGCCGGGACGGTCGGCGACGATCGGGAGTGGCTCGTGGAGGGAGACGCTCAGGGTGCTGACGGACGCGCGGCTTCGCAGATAGCGTATCCGTCCCTCGTAGCGCTCGATCTCCTCACGGACGCGCGCAAGCTCGCGCTCGACGCGAAGAACATCGGACAGCTTGCCGGTGCGGTTCGCGAGCAGCTCCACGAGTCGCTGCTCGAGGCGACGGGCGTTCGCGA
Source organism: Gemmatimonadaceae bacterium (assembly GCA_036493735.1). Classification (GTDB taxonomy): domain Bacteria; phylum Gemmatimonadota; class Gemmatimonadetes; order Gemmatimonadales; family Gemmatimonadaceae; genus AG2. Next base: position 99,885 of record DASXPH010000142.1, on the reverse strand, counting down.
CCCGGGCCGCGACGTCCACGTACTCCTCGCCGACGTCCTCCACCGTGACGTTCACCGACTCCACCTTGCCGATCGGCGACAAGCCGTTCACGGCTTCGTCGAATCTCGCGGAGAGAATGCGCAACTCGAGCGTCGCGGCCCGCGTCTGGTCGTGGCCCCCTTCCATTGACGTATTAGCGATGATCGCGTTCGTGCGGCGCGCCACGTCGCGCACGCGCGCGAGACCGACATCCAGTGAATCAACCTGGAGCGAGGCCTGTCCGGTCCGAACGAGCATGGCACCGGGAGTTACGTCCTGCGGGGTCGCGGTAGGGACTTGAGGGGCCGGCTGTGCTTCCTCGTCGGCGTTCGCAGCGTTTGGACTTACCGCGTCGGCGAACGCGGCCCTGCTCACGACGCCAATCGTGGAGTTGGCCACTTCCGGAGCCGCAACACGCACGGCGGCCTTCTGGTCAGCCAGGCGTGCCGGCGTCGTCCGGGATCCGGGCCGCGCCATCGTCACCGTTTCGTCATTGGGCGACGACTTATCACATGCGCCGAGTGTCAGGATGATCGCCAATGCCAGTGCCGGGGCAGGGAAGCGGATGTTGGTGCACATCGAATCCTCGATGACGCGAGCGCCCCGATACCGAGGTCGAGTTGCGCGGCTCGGAACGCGGAGAAGCGGATGCTCTCGACCCATCCGAGGAGACGTTCATCGCGCTGGAACTTGCACACCGAGAAGCGGGATGTGGCATGCGCGCGCCCCGCCTTCCGATGGAACGCTAGCTTGCACCCTGCTACGCACCACAATCGCACACCGGAGACTCATGCTGCGTATTCGGGTTGTCGTACGAGTGGCATTGACGTTGGCGACGCTCCGGCTGGTCTCCTCGATTGGCGCGCAGGCGCGAGCGCCGGAATCGCGGAGCGGTGCGTCAGCGGAAGTGCGCGACGTTCGCTACGAGGTCACCTTCGATCGCACAACGGCGGCGCAGCGCGTGACGAAAGTCGCGATGAGCTTCGCTATCGTCGGCACGGGACCGCTGCTGCTGTCTTTGCCCGAGTGGACGCCGGGTGCATACGAGATCAGCAACTTTGCTCGATCGGTGGTCGACTTCGGCGCGACGGGTGACGGCAAATCGCTCTCGTGGAACAAGCAGGACTACGACAGCTGGCGCATCGAGCCCGCCGGAGCGAAGAACGTCATGGTCAGCTTCGCGTACGTCGCGGATACCCTCGACAACGCCATGGCGTGGACGCGGCGCGACTTTCTCCTGTTCAACGGGACGAACGTCTTTCTCTATCCCGAAGGACGCTCGCTGGACTTTCCCGCGGGCGTCACCGTGCACACCGAGCCGGGGTGGCGCGTCGCGACCGGAATGCACACGACGGGGCCGAACAGCTACGGCGCCAGCAATTACCATGATCTCGTCGACATGCCGTTCTTCGTGGGCCGATTCGACATCGACAGTGCCCAGATATCCGGGAAATGGGTGCGCTACGTGACATATCCGCAGGGCAGCGTGAGCGGCGTCGGCCGCTTAACGGCTTGGGATCAGCTCAAGCGTGTGATTCCAGCGGAAGTCGCGGTGTTCGGCGAGGCGCCCTGGGAGAATTACACGGTGATGCAGATCGCCGATTCGACGTATCAGGGCGCAAGTGGTCTCGAGCACCAGAGCTCGCACGTGGATGTCGTGACGCCGGCGGCGATCGGGAGCCAGTTCCAGCCCTCGCTCTACGCCCATGAGATCTTTCACTCGTGGAACGTGAAGCGGCTGCGTCCCGCGGACATGTGGCCGTACGTGTACGAGCACGCACAGCCGACGGCCTGGTTGTGGGTGAGCGAAGGGATCACCGACTACTACGCTGACCTGGCCGAGGTGCGCGGCGGAGTGATCGACGATGCGGGATTCTACGCGGCGACGGCAGCGAAGATACGGGAGGTCGAGGACACGCGCCCGGTTTCGCTCGACGATGCCTCGATCGACACATGGATCCATCCGGTGGACGGGACGCAGTACACCTACTACCCGAAGGGCTCCCTCGCCGGATTCATGCTCGACATCATGATTCGCGATGCGACCGACAATCGCCAGTCGCTCGACGACGTGATGAGAGAGCTCTATACGACGGTCTACAAGCGCGACCGGCGGGGATTCACGGCCGGCGATTGGTGGAGCGCGGTGAGCAAGGCGGCGGGTGGCAAGTCGTTCACCGACTTCGCCACGCGATACATCGAGGGACGCGAAGCCTACCCGTGGGATCGCGTGCTGCCGCTGGCGGGTATGCGGGCGACGCGACCGAACGCGCCGCGGCTAGGCGTTTACACCGTCGCCGATTCAGGCGGAGTTCTCGTGACGCGCGTCGAGGACAACAGCTCCGCCTCGGCGGCTGGCGTCAAAGAAGGTGATTACTTGCTCGTGGTCGGCGACATTCCAGTGACCGACGAGCAGTTCGGCGAGCACTTCCGCACGAAGTTCGGCGCCGCAGCGGAGAGCTCGCCGATCTCGATCCAGGTGCGACGTGCCGGCGTCGTGACGACGCTCAATGGCAAGCTCCGCTTCGCCCCCGGCGACGTGGTTCTCGACGCCGATCCCAAAGCCACGCCGAAAGCGCTACGGATCCGGCATGGAATCCTGAAAGGGGTGGAGGGCAAAGGGTAGAGGTAGCGGGTTGTGGGTAGCGGCCTGGAAAAAGGAAGGCCGAGGGCTTTGCCGTCGGCCTATTTCATTTTCGGCCACCCTCCACCCTCCACCCACAACCCGCTACCCTCTGTCGAGCTCCTTCGCATATCCCGAGACATTTCCGCCTTCGGGCACGGCGGATTTCACGAGCTTCATCACCGTGCTCAGAGCCTCGTCGTCATCGATCGGAATCGTGATCCCGTTGATGCGACGCCGGAGAGTCGGATAAGAGATCTGCGACGGCGAGGCGACGAGTAGGAGGTAGCCGATCGGACTGGCCCCAGGGCTCGAGTTGCCGAGGCCGAAGCGCGACGTGTCGCCTCTGGCGCGCGCAGTGTCCGTTCGAACGATCGGCGGCGGATTACGACGGACGCCGCCCGGCGGCATGCCCCGTCGAATTGCCGCGAGCTGGCTGTCCCGGCTGAATGCCGCTTCGGCGAAGTGCACGGGGATCGTATGCGAGCCGGCGGCCAGGTGAGTCTCCATCGCGCTATCCGTTGGATAAACGATGACGCTGCCGCGTCCGGGAACGACGAACAGTGCCGTGACGTACGACGGCTGACTGAGATTGACCGTCATCTGCGTCGGCGTCTTCTCGTTCTGCGGCGTCGTGAACGTGGGAGTCACCACGCCATAGTCGCCCAGCTTGCGGATCTCCGGCCCGCTGGCGCACGACGCCGTGACGGCGACCATGAGAATGAGGATTCGACGAAACTGGAGCATGCGTGTGATCAGTTCAGGTGGACGGCCGAGACGGGCCGCGGCACGATGATGAGCCTTGCGAGAATCTTACCATTCTCCACCGAAGGATGTTGCCGATTCGCGATGTGCTTGCGAGATCACCGACCTCTGGAGATACTCGCCGACACCTTTTCGATCCAGGCTCATTCATGAATGCCGTTTACCGCCGTGTGACAGGCGAGCGCGCCGTGGCGTTCGCCACGACTGTGCTCCTTCTGGCCAGTGTAAAGACGGCCGCGCGCGCGCAGGGAACCCCTCCGGGTCAGCCACCTGCACCGGTCGGGACGTCTATCAGTGCTCGCACGACAGGATATGACAAGTTCGAGGGGTTCATACCCTTATTCCTCGACTCACGTCAGGGGAAAATATTGATGGAGCTGCCGCACGACTCGACTCGTGCGCTCTTCGTGGTCACGCAGGCTACGGGTCTGGGCTCCAACCCGATCGGGATTGACCGAGGCTCGGATGGGACGGCTCACGTCGTTCGATTCGACCGCGACGGCGAGCGCGTGCTCGTCGTGTTCGAGAATTGGGCGTATCGAAGCTCTGCGTTGGACAACGCGGCGCATCAACGCACCGTGCGGGAAGCATTTCCCCCGAGCACCGTCGTTTCGCTACCGATCGTCGCGGTCGAAAACGGTCGCTTGCTCGTCGATGCGGGCGATCTCGTTACACGCGACTGGAACCGCGTCACCGAGACGCTGGCGTCGAGCCGGCAAGGCACGTACGCGGTCGCGCGCGATCGTTCATCGATCTACCGGCCGTACACGAAGGCGTTTCCGCAGAATACGGAGATCGACGTCGCGCTCACGTTCACCACTAATGGCTCCCCCGGCTCGATCGTGGACCGCATCGTACCTGACGGGCACGCGTTGACGTTGCGCCAGCATCTGTCGCTCCTGGCGCTGCCTAACGACGAATACGAGCCGAGGGCGTGGGATCCCCGAGTCGGCTACTTCGGGATCGCGTTCAACGATTACGCGCAGCCCATCCAGCGTCCGCTGCAGGTGCGGTGGATCGCGCGACATCGCTTGGAGCGCGTGAATCCCGCCGACCCCAACTCATCCATCAAGAACCCGATCGTCTACTACGTCGATCGCGGTATTCCCGAGCCGCTGCGTACGGCCACGCTCGAGGGCGTACGCTGGTGGGAGCAGGCGTTCGATCGCGCGGGACTCCGCGGCGGATTCAAGGTGGAGCTGTTGCCGGAGCGTGTGGATCCGATGGATGCGCGGTACAACGTCGTGCAGTGGGAGAATCGAAACGAGCGAGGGTGGTCGGTCGGCGGCGCCGTCACCGATCCGCGGACGGGCGAGATGATCAAGGGAATGGCGCGGCTGGATTCGCACCGCGCGCGGACCGACTACAACTTGTACGCGGGACTCATGGGCGCGGACGCCGCGGCCGCCGACACGGCGTTCGTGCTCGCGCGCGTTAGGCAGGTGAGCGCGCACGAGGTGGGCCACACGTTAGGCCTGGCGCACAACTACATCGCGTCGAGCTACGAGCGGGCATCGGTGATGGACTATCCACCGCCGCGCGTGTCGCTGAAACCCAACGGCGAAATCGATCTCAGTCAGGCGTACGGCATCGGCCCCGGACCATACGATGTCTGGGCAATCCATTGGGGATACGGAATCTTTCCGCCGGCGAGCGAAGCCGATTCGCTGCGCGCGATCGTGAACGACGGATTGAAGCGCGGCTATCTCTTTCTCTCCGACGCGGATGCACGACCCGAGTACGGCTCCGACCCTCGCGTGAATCTGTGGGACGATCGCGAGAGTGCGCTGACGTTCCTCGAGAACCAGATGGCCGTTCGTCGTGTAGCGATATCCCGATTCGGGGAGCGGAACATTCGCGTCGGCGATCCGATCACGTTGCTGCAGGAGCGATTCGCTCCCGTGTACTTCATGCACCGCTTTGCGATCAGCAGCCTGACGAAGACGATTGGAGGAATGGAGTACGCGAACGCGGTACGCGGCGATCAACAGCAGGCGACGCGTCCGATCAGTAGCGCCCAGCAGCGTGCAGCGCTGATGCTCCTGCTCGAAGCGCTCAAGCCGGCGGAGCTCGCGATCCCCGACACCGTCGTGACCCTGCTCGCCCCGGGCGCGAGCAATGTGACACCGCCGGTGGAGCTGTTCGGCAGTCGAACACGGCCGGCTTTCGACGAGCTCGGCGCGGCTCGGACACTGGCGCAGATGATCGTCGACGGCGTCCTGCAACGCGATCGAGCCGCACGTCTCGTCCAATTCGCGGCCCATGGCTCGACCTTAACGTTAGGCGCCGTCATCGACGCGCTCGTGGGCGCGACATGGCGGGCGCCGATGCCGTCGAGCCCGAAACTCGCGGCTGTGGAACGGGTGGCGCAGCGCTCGGTGGCTGATCGGTTGTTGCTGACCGCGGCCGATTCCGAAGCGTCGCCCGAGGTACGCGCGATGGCCGAGCTCAAGATCGTCGAGCTACGGCCGAGTGCGGTGGCATGGTCGAAGCAGGCGACGCGCAGCGAGGAGGATCGAGCGCACTGGCTTTCGATCGCGACGGACTTTGGGAAGTGGATCGAGGAGCGAAAACTGCCGAACCTGACCAGGGCGCTGCCGGCGCCGCCGGGAGACCCCTTCTGACGATGGGAGCTGGGCTAGGCGCCCTCGCCTTAGCGGCATTGGTAATTTTAGGAACGAACAGAGGCTCGGGAGAGCGAGGGGCAAATGCGCGTCACCAAGTTGGGCGTGGTTGGGGCGGGAACGATGGGAAGTGGGATCGCGGCGCTGGCGGCATCGGCGGGGGTGCCGGTGGTCTTGCTCGACGTGCCGGGGCCGGACAAGGATCGCGATTCGGTCGTTAGGCAAGGACTCGACCGGGCGAAGAAAGCACGGCCGGCGGCGTTCATGGATCCCGATCGCGCGTCGCTGATTCAGATCGGCAACACCGCCGACAATCTCGACCTGCTCGCGTCGTGTGACCTGATCATCGAAGCCATCATCGAACAGGTCGCGCCCAAGCGAGACCTGTACGCGCGCCTCGAGCCGCTCATCCGCAAGGACGTCATCGTCGCCACGAACACGTCGGGCATCCCGATGAAGGTCCTCACCGAAGGACGCACGGCAGAATTCCGCTCGAACTTCGTCGGGATGCACTTCTTCAATCCGCCACGCTACCTGCATCTGCTCGAGATCATTCCGACGCCGGACACGAGTCGTGAGGCACTCGACGCCGCGCGTCGCGTAAGCGAGCGTGTGCTCGGCAAGGGCATCGTACTCGCCAAGGATGTCCCGGGGTTCGTCGCGAACCGCCTCGGCGTATTCGGAATGGTGCTCGCGCTCCAGATGATGGAGCAGTACAACTTCACGATCGACGAAGTCGACGTCCTCACCGGTCCGATTCTCGCGCGCGCCAAGTCGGCGACGTTCAGAACGGGCGATCTCACCGGGATCGACGTTCTCCTTCATGTCACGGAGGAGTTGAGCCAGGCCACCCGCGAAGGGTTCGCCATGCCGGCCTGGGTGAAGCAACTCGTACAGTCGGGGCGCGCGGGCGAGAAGACGGGCGCCGGGTTCTATCGTCGAGTCGGAAAGGCCATCGAGACCCTCGATTGGAAAACGCTCGAGTATGGTCCCCAGCAGAAGCCCGAGAACGACGAGTTGGAGCGTGTCACCAACCTGCCGCTGGCGGAGCGATTCGCGGCAATTCGCGAGCTCGAGGGAAAGTACGGCGAGTTCGCGCGCGAGTATCTGCTCCGCTTTTCCCACTATGTACTCGAGAAGACGCCGATCATCGCATACGATCTCGTGAGCGTCGATCGCGCGATGGAATGGGGATATGCATGGGACGTCGGACCATTCAAGCAGATGGACCTGCTCGGAATGGATTTCCTGAAAAGCGGCTTCTCGGGTCTGGGGCTGGACACGCCGAATATGTTGGAGAAGGTCGAGGGGTGTTTCTATCGCCGCGCTGGGGACGAGCAGCGTTTCCTCACGAACGACGGTGGCTACGGTCCCCTTCCGGAGCTCCCGGGGACGATCCATCTCGCGTCACAAAAGCGTTGGCGGCGGCTCCTCGAGACGTCAGCGGACGCAAGTCTGGTGGACGCGGGAGATGGCGTCGCCGTGCTCGAGTTTACGAGCAAGTTGAACACGCTGGGCGAGGGTGTGCTCAACATGCTGCAGGAGTCGCTGGCGCGCATTCGCCGTGACGGCCTGACGGGGCTCGTGATCGGGAACGACGACCCGCGCACGTTCACCGCCGGCGCGGATCTCGGTTGGGTGATGAGGATGGTGAAAGACAAGAAGTGGAAGGAGCTCGAGGCGGCGGTGGAGTTCTTTCAGTCGTGCTCGATGAGCCTGCGCGAGGCGCCCTTCCCGGTTGTCGTTGCGCCGTTCGGATTGACGTTAGGCGGTGGCTGCGAGTTCGCGCTGCACGCGGACCGGGTGCAGGCACACGCTGAGTTGTACATGGGACTGGTCGAGGTTGGCGTCGGGCTGCTGCCCGCCGGCGGCGGCACGAAGGAGCTGCTCTTCCGCTTCACGTCGGAGCTCGCGCCCTACGATGAGGCGGACCCGTTCGAGGCCGTGAAGCGGGCGTTCAAGCTGATCGCGATGGCCGCGACGAGCACCAGCGCGCTCGAAGCACGGAAGTTCGGCTTCCTGCGCGAGGCGGATCGTATAACGATGAATCGCGATCAGCTGCTGGCCGACGCCAAGGAGCGCGTGCTCGATCTCGCGCCCGACTACGTGCCTCCGGCTCCCCGTAAGATCGTGGCACTCGGGCGCGAAGGGTTGGGGAATCTGCATTACGCGGCCTTCGCGATGCGGGAAGCAGGGCAGATCACCGACTACGAGGTGCGGCTGGCGCACGAGATCGCATATGTGCTCACCGGTGGCGACGGGGGTCGTCGCGAAGTGTCGGAGCAGGACATCCTCGACCTGGAGCGGGACGCGTTCCTGCGGCTGCTCGGGACGAAGGAGACGCAGGAGCGGATTGAGCATATGCTCAAGACCGGAAAGCCTTTGAGAAACTGAAACGGTGAACGGTGAGCGGTGATCGGTGAACTCGTATCTGAGAGCTTCCGACCACCGTTCACCGACCACAGGAAGGATCACATGTCTGAATTAAAGGAAGCCGTCATCGTCTCCGCCGTGCGGTCGGCGGTCGGCAAGGGAAAGAGGGACGGCGCGCTCGCGGACGTGCACCCGGCCGAGCTGTCGGCGTGGGTGATGCGCGCGGCGGTGCAGCAGGCTGGCGTCGATCCGACAACGATCGACGACATCTTCTGGGGCTGCGCGATGCCGGAAGCGTCGCAGGGGTTGAACGTCGCGCGATTGTCGTCGTTGCGCGCGGGACTTCCCGTCGAGGTGCCCTCGGCGACGATCAATCGGTTTTGCTCCTCGGGGCTGCAGACCATCGCGCTCGCGGCGCAGGAGATCATGACCGACATGGCGGACACGGTGATTGCCGGTGGCGTCGAGATGATGAGCCAGGTGCCGATGTCCGGTTATCACACACGGCTCGCGCCCGAGCTCACCGAGTCGTACATCGGTATGGGCTTCACCGCTGAGCGAGTGGCGGAACGGTGGCACGTGACGCGCGAAGATCAGGACAAATGGGCGCTCGGCAGCCAGCAGAAGGCAGCCCGGGCCTGGGAGCGGAACGCCTTCGGCACGCAGATCGCGGCGATTCCCGTGCCGAAGACAACCTGGGAGGGCGCGCGCAAAGAGGGGTGCACGTCCCAGTTCAACCGGGACGAGCTGCCCCGCACCGACACGACGCTCGAGGGATTAGCAAAGTTGAAACCGGCGTTCAAGGTCAAGGGCACCGTGACGGCGGGGAACTCGAGCCCCTACTCCGATGGCGCGGCGGCGCTGGTGCTGATGAGCCGGCAGCGGGCCAAGGATCTAGGCATCAAGCCGCTCGCGCGCTTCATCACATTCGCGACCGCGGGCGTCGAGCCCGATATCATGGGCGTCGGGCCGATCAAGGCGGTGCCGAAGGCGCTGAAGCGGGCGAGGATGTCGATCAAGGATATCGACCTGATCGAGTTCAACGAAGCGTTCGCGGCGCAGGTGGTGGCCGTCGTCCGCGAGCTGTGCATGCCGGAAGACCGCGTCAATGTGAACGGTGGCGCGATCGCGCTCGGACATCCGTTAGGCGCGACGGGATCGAAATTGACGACGCAGCTCATTCACGAGCTCGGCGCGCGCGGCGGTGGCGTTGGTCTGGTGACGATGTGTGTCGGCGGCGGAATGGGGGCAGCAGGGCTGTTCGAGGTTTACGGTGCGTAGCGCTAAGAAAGGCGAGCCGCCCATCGCCCATCGATCACGGTTTCCTGTACCGCTCGACGAGCTCTGAATCGCGAGGGACCGTCGTGGAGCGAGGAGACTTCATGATCGCTTCGATCTCGGCGAGCTCGCGAGGGGCGCGAGAGATCCATTCGACCCCGCTCGCCGTGGCGATGTAGTCGTCCTCGATGCGCACGCCGATGTTGCGATATTGCTCGACTCTCGGCCGCAGCCTGGCGGCGAGCGCTCGGTTGCGCGGCGTCGCCGGGAGCACGTCCAGCAGGTTGGCGCGGACGTAAACCCCCGGCTCGATCGTGAAGGCGCTTCCCGGCTCGATGCGCAGTGTGTAATCGAACTGCTCGGGGTCGTGGACCTCGAGGCCGATGCCGTGGCCGAGACCATGCATGTAGTACAACTCGTACTGAGGACACTGCGCCGTCTGGCCGCCGAAATCACAATCGTAGGTCGCGTTCGCGCCTTCAATGAGGCCGAGCGTCGTTAGGCCAGTGGCGAGGACAGCGATTGCCGAGTCGGACATCAGGTGCGAGGGCACGCCGAGTTTCGCTTGACGCTCGCCCGCGGCCTGTGCGTCACGAACCAGCTCGTAGATCGCGCGCTGTTCGGGCGAGTACGTGCCGTTTGCGGGAATTGTGCGCGTCACGTCGGACGCATAGCCCTTGTACGACGCGCCGATGTCCATGACGACGACATCGCCCTTCTCGATGAACCGGTCGTCGGCGTTGTAGTGCAGCGTCGTCGCGTTCGGTCCGGAGCCGATGATCGACGCGAACGACGGGCGTTCCGCGCCATTGCGCCGGAAGACGTATTCCACGAGCGCCTGGATCTCGAACTCATTCATGCCGGGCGCGAGCGCTTGCATGGCCGCCCGCTCGGCACGCGCCGTGATTTCGGCCGATTGATGAATCAGCTCGAGCTCGCCGGCGGACTTCGTGCCGCGCTGTTGTCTCACGCTCGGCGTCGCGTCCTTGATGACGAGTGCCGGGTGCTCGCGCCGGATTGCCGCCACGAACTGTTGATCGGGCGAGAGGGTGGAGTGGTCGCCGCTTTCGTCCCCGCCGAAATCTCCAACGACGTACATCGGCAGACCGGTCGCGGCGAGGGAATCGATGACTTTCGCCAGATCATCGATCCCACGCGCCGGAATCCCCGTACGCTGCTGTGCGCCGGCAATGCCAAGCCGCGCGCCCACCCAAACTTCGCGGGCCGGGATGCGTGGCTCGACGAAGAGCGTGGTGGTGACGCCACTCCGGGACTTCGTCATCACGAGCGCGGCGTCGGGCTCGAGAAAGCCGGTGAGATAGTTGAAGGCCGGCGCCTGATAGAAGGCGAGGTAGTCCTGCGCCGGCTCGTGCGCGCCTAACGCAACGATGAATGACTCCGGCACCTGTCCGAGGAGCGCCGTCCGGCGCTGGGTGTACTCCGTCGCGGTGAATTGCGCGGATACTGACGCGGGTGGAGAGACGGCCAAGCCAAGGAGTAAACCGAGCGTGCGAAAGGATGTATTGATAGTCATGTCTGGAACTCGACTACATGTTCGACGAATCGGGCCTCGAGGGGTACGTTCATGGTTCACGAGGCGCTGCCGCCAAGACCGCTCAATGGTAAGACCTTTCAATGTACAAGCACCCATGCACGCCAATCGAGCTCTCATCCTGACGATGCTCTCCATGCCAGTCGCGCTCGCGGCTCAATCGCCGGTGACGATCCGAGCCGGACGAATGGTGGATGGTCGCGGCGGCGTGACAACCAACGCGACGATCGTCGTCGAGCAGGGCACGATCCGACGCGTCGATCGTGCTGCGACATCGGCCGTGACGTACGATCTGAGTAAGTACACCGTGCTCCCGGGATTGATCGACGGCCACGCGCATCTGAGCTGGTACTTCAACCGCGCCGGCCGCTATCACACTCCTAACGACGGCGACACGCCGGTGCAGTCGATGCTCGCGATGACGGGGAATGCTTTCGCGACGCTGACGTCGGGTGTGACGACCATTCAGAGTCCGGGATCGCCGGAGGACAAGGATCTCCGCGACTTCATCGCGATCGGGCCGACACCCGGCCCGCGCATTCTCACCTCGCTCGAGCCGATCACGAATTCGCGCCTCACTCCAGACAGCCTGCGCGAGATCGTCCGCCAGCGAAAGGCACAGGGTGCGGACTTCATCAAGATCTTCGCCTCGAAGAGTATCCGCGATGGCGGCGCGCCGACCTTGACTCAGGAACAGCTCGACGCGATCTGCGGCGAGGCAAAGGCACAGGGGCTACGCACGCTCGTCCACGCGCACAGCGCCGAAAGCATGAAGGCCGCGACGCTCGCCGGCTGCACCCAGATCGAGCACGGCGTCTTCGCGACGGAGGAGGTGCTCCGTCTCATGGCCGAGCGCGGCACGTACTTCGACCCGCAATGCGGTTTAGTGTTCCGTAATTACCTCGAGAATCGCGCGAAGTACGAGGGGATCGGCAATTACACCGAGGCCGGCTTCGCGGCAATGGAGAAGGCAATCCCGCTCGCGGTGGCGGCGTTCAGGCGCGCACGAGCGACACCCGGTCTCAAGATCGTTTGGGGGACCGACGCGGTCGCGGGCGCGCACGGCCGGAATGTCGAAGACCTCATCTGTCGCGTGCAGGACGGCGGCCAGCCGCCCATGGACGCCATCATCTCGGCCACCTCGCTCGGCGCTCAGGCGTTGGGCATGGGGACGCAAATCGGAACGATCGCGTCAGGCTACCAGGCGGATCTCATCGCGGTAGAGGGAGACCCGACGACGGATATCACGGCTTTGAGGAGGGTGGTATTCGTGATGAAGGGAGGTCGGGTGTATAGATGGGATGGCAATCGGGCGAGGTGAATCGTCGACACGAATTCGAACGCCGTCCAGATGAATTCGAACGCCGTTCAGACGTCTTCGATTCTCATTCAGACGTCCCCGATTCTCATTCACACGTCCCCGATTCTGTTTCAGGCTTCCTCGATTGCTGTTCATTCGACATCGACAAGAGCAACGGGCTCGCCGAAGGACGGCCCCATTCGTTCTCGACTCGCGTCCAGCGACGTTCGACTCGCCATCACTGAAGATCGACTCGCGCCGAGAGCTCGTCGACATCGGGTCACGGCGCGTGAAGGGCGCCCCGAGTCAGGTTCGACTCGTGTAGAGTCGCGCTCGACTTTTTTCGAGCGCGGCGTGATTCGTTTTGAGCGCCGCCCAACTCGTTTTGAGCGCCGCCCAACTCGTTTTGAGCGCCATGTGATTCGTTTTTGGGTGCGCGTGAATCCTTGAGAGAGACGCGTGAATCGGCTAGCGCGAGGCTTGAATCGCGTTGAGCGCCGCTTGAATCCTTTTGATGAGCCCTCGAACTCTCTCGACGGATGCCCGAATCATGTCGAGGGGCGACCGATTCTTCCCGTGTGACGCCCGATAGGTCTGGAACTAGACCTGATTTGTTCAGAGTGACGCTCGATCGCCTCAGGCCTTCCGAAGCCGCACCGTGAAGACTGACCCCTTTCCAATCTCACTCCTGACAGTGAGCTCGCCCCCCATGCCTTGCGCCAGGTCACGACTGATCGACAACCCCAGCCCAGTCCCCTGACGCTGGCCGGCGTAGGCTCGGCTCACCTGTACGAACGGCTCGAAGATCGCCTCGAGCTTATCAGCGGGGATCCCGACCCCGGTATCGCGGACGTTGATCATCACATGCTGATCATCCGCATCGCAGCTGACAATCACCTGGCCGTCCGGCTCCGTGTAGCGGATGGCGTTCGACAGAAGGTTGATGAGGATCTGTCGCAGCTTCTCCGAATCGGCGCAGACGCGATCGCTCTTGCAGTCGATGCGCAGACTGTACTGGATCCGCTTCGCCGCGGCGAGTGGCGCGATCAATTCCTCGACCGATGCAAGCACCTCGTCGAGGTGCGTCGATTCGATCTCGTACTGGACGCGTCCGCTCTCGAGCTTCGCAAAGTTCAAGATATCCGTAATCAGACCGAGCAGGTGCTGCGCGCTGCGCTGAATGCGGCCGAGATCCGCCAACTGCTCGCCGCTCACCGATCCGTGGACCCCCACCTCGAGCAGTTGCGCATAGCCAATGATCGCGTTCAACGGGGTGCGCAGTTCGTGGCTCATCGCTGCGAGGAACTCGCTCTTGGCCCGATTGGCCTCATCGGCTTCATGGCGCGCCGTCTCAGCCTCGCCGCGGGCACGCTCGGCTTCCCTGGTGCGCGCCGCGAGCGTCTCGTTTGCCGACCTCAGTTTCGCGTTGGAGCTCTCGAGATCTGACGTCGTGGATTCCAGCTCCGCCGCCTGTTGCTCGAGCTCCGCTGCCTGCTGCTCGAGTTGCTCGCGCGCCTCCTCGACATCGGCAAACAGCCGCCCGTTGTCCATCGCCTGCGAGGCCCGGGTCGCCAGCTCCTCCGCAACTTCCAGGTCGTAAGCATCGTACCGGCGTCCTGATTCCGCGCTGACGAATGTGATCGCGCCGAGAATGGTATCGCGGCCCCGCAACGGGGTGGCGATGAACGACCGCAGGCCCAGAGCGCGGAGTAATTGCATGTGCTCCGCGTCCTGCGCAATGCCCCGGAGTACACCATCCGTCACGTTCGTCACCAGCTGGCTCTGCCCCGTACGAATCGCCGCCCGCGCGCCATACGACGATTCGGGCCGGTTTGCATAACGAGCCGCCAAGTCCTTCGCGTAGCCGACCTTGGCGGGATCGCGATGCTTCGTCTCGAGGCGCCGGATCGTCCGATCCTTGTCGACGACGTCTACGGTGTACCAATCGGCGAAGGCGGGCACGACGACGCTGCTCAGATCGCACAGCATTCGTTCCGTGTCGATGTACGACAGCAGCACGCCGCTCGCGCGCAGCAAGAGCTCCTGCGTTGCGCGGAGCCGGCGCTGCTCCGTGAGGTCGCGAAGATAGGCCGTGAAGACTGGCGGCCCTGGAACCGGCACTTGCGTGACAGCGAGCTCGCACGGAAAGAAGCTGCCGTCGGCGCGCATCCCCTCCACTTCGATGCGTCGGCCGAGAATGCGAGCCTCTCCCGTCTTTAGATAGCGCGCGAAGCCCCGATAGTGCGCGTCGCGGTACTGCGGCGGTATGATCGTCTCCGCGAGTTGGTGACCGAGGACGTCGGCCCGCGCGTGCCCGAATGTTCTCTCCGCCGCCGGATTCCACTCCAGAATCCGTCCTTCGTGATCGATGGTGACGATGCAATCGAGCGCCGTCTCGACGACGGCCGCGTTGCGAGCGCGCTCCCTTGCCTCGGCGTCATGAGCACGGCGGCTCTCGAGGAAGACGCCGAGCTGGAAGCCCATGCTCGACGCGGCGTTCAGCATGTGCTCATCGAGCGGCTGCTCGCTCTCGCTGTACAGCTCGACGACGCCGATGACGGTCATGCCCCCGCTCGCGTCGCCAAACCGCCGCGTCGACACCTCACCCTCTTCGTCGCGAGCAACGCCGTACACGGGGAACGCGAATAAGCCGTGCAGACCGGTGCGCCTCGCGATATTCTGGCGCGGTGGCCGGTCAGCATCGCGAACGTCCGACATCCAGACGGGCTCGCCCGTGGCCCACACCCTGCCCGGGATGCCCTGATCGCGCGTGAATGCTTTCGTGCGCGTGATTTCCTCGAATTCGACGTACGGTCCCGATCGCCAGGTTGCCGCGCAACGCAGCTGCTCGCGGGACTCGTCGATCAGCCAGAACGCGCCAAACTGCCACCCGAGCTGGGCACCCAATTCGCCAAGCACGCGCACCAGGGCATCCTCGACGGTCTTCGACTCGGCGAGCGCCCGGCTGATGCCGTACTGAACGAGTAAGCGACTGTCGAGGTCGTCGCGTTGATGCGTGGTCGTTGTCGTGAGGATTGATGTTTGCCGGAATTTTAAGGCAGAGTGCGTACCAGTCCGCCTGATCAGTGCCTCACGACGAACCGGACGCTAAATGCTCGATCTCATCATGCCTAACGGTTGTGCGCGGATGGTCGGGGTCGCTGAGATCGAGCTGATGCCACCCGATGCGATGCCTCGATACCGAACGCTGCAGCAGGCCGGCGAAGGGCAGGAGTGCAGAGATCTCGAGAAGACGCGCGACCATCGCCCCCGGTCCAGCCAGTACCTCGACGACGACCCAATCGACGCCGCGCTGCTCGGCGATGATCTCCTCGATCCGCCCTAACGAGTGACCGGCCGTATCGTGAACGCGTTTGCCGAGCAGTGACTCGAGATGAATCTCCCGCGACGGCTCGCCGAGCGTAGCCGGTGCCGACGCGGCGGCGCGCGCGCTCATGACCAGGGAATGTGCCTGACGACGACGCGACGTAGCCATCGCTCGAACGCCATGATCGGCGTCGAGGCGGCGCTCACGTCGATCCGCAGCGACGGTGACTCGAGCTGGACGCGCGCAAAGGGGAATCTGATCGCCACCCCTCGCCCCTCACCGAAACGCGCGTCGAGCTGCGCAACCCAATCGCCGAGCCGCCGGTTGATGCGTCTCGCGAGCGTTATCGGCCCCACCTCGATGTAGCGGACGACCATCAGCGCACCCGGACGCGTCTCCAGCACGATGCCGTCTACCTTTCCCGCGTTCTGGCCGCTGATGTCGAGGAGCTGTTTGTCGAGTACGTCACGGACGAGATGAACGCGCATCACGAGCCTCCGCCGATCTCGAGCGGAATGGAGACGATCGCCACGACGCTGGCGAGCACGCACACGACCAGGATCGAGAGATTGCCCAACCAGCCGTTCGTGTGCTCGCCGAGGTAGCGGCGATCGTTCATGAGCACGAGGAAGGGAATGATCGCGACGGGCAACGACGCCGCGGTGAGCGCCATCGACAGGGTCGTAAGCTTCAGGGGATCGATGCCGATGGCGACGAGCAGCGTCGCGAGAAGAAGCACGATGGTATAGGTAAGGCTGAACCGCGCGTCACCACTCGGCTCGAGGTCTTCGCCCCAGTTCCAGCCGAAGCCCTGCGCGATCTGATAGGCAAGTGCGAGCGCGATCTCGGTCGTCGCGCCGATGCAGGTGACGAACAGTGACAGCGCGAAGACGCCCAGGCCGATGCGTCCCCAGGGCGAGGAGAGTAAGAGCGGCAGCTGTTGATACTTGTCGACGCTGATGCCGCGAGGCGCGAGCACGAGCGCGGCGACGACCAGCACAGCGACGTTGAGAAAGCCGCCGAATCCCATGCCCGCGCCCGCGACGAGGCGATTCGAACCGAGATAGCTCTCATCCCACTCCTCCTCGATCGCACCCGCCGAATAGAAGTAGAACAGATATGGCGAGACTGACGCGCCCAGAATGCTGACGGCGATGAACCAGTAGTGCGAAGGCTGCTTGGCGGGAAGCGACGGGGCGATGCCGGCAACGAGGGCGTGCCAGTCAGGTCCGAGCTGTAGCGCAGCAATAAGGAACGCGATCGTGATCAGGCCGAGCAGCGTAATGCCATTTTCAATGATGCTGAACGTGCCATACCACAGGAGTCCCCACGCCAGCAGCCCGACGGGCAGCGCCCAGACGGGGAAATGGATGCCCGTGATCATCTCGATGGCGACCGCCACGCCGCCAATCTCCGCTGCGAGCACCAGTATCGAGACGAAACAGAGCAGGAACAGCGGAACGAGAAAGAAGTGCACGCCGAACCGCTCGCGGACCGCGTCGGCTATCGTATGCTTGCTGACCGCCGCAAAGCGTCCCGACATCTCGATGAGCAGCGCAATGCAGATCGCGCCGAGCAGCACGGCCCAGATGAGCTGATACCGGTAATCGGCGCCGGCCTGCGCAGCCGTCGTGATCGAACCGATCTCGAGAAAGCCGCCGATGCTGGTTACGATGCCGAGCGCGACACTCAACAGGCGCTTCACCGGTGGCGGCCTACTGGAGCGTGTAGATGAACGCGGCGATGTCGCGCGCGTCGGTCGCGCTGACGTGAAGATTGGGCATTGCCGTCTTATCGTCTATTGCCGGCGGATTCATGATCCAACTGATCATGTTCTCTGGTGTATTGGGCGTGACACCGGCGATGTAGGCGTGCGTTGCTTCCCCCGCCAGACTCGGCCCCACCGTCGTTTCCGCTCCCGACACGCGCGGAATCGTGTGGCAGGAGGCGCAACCGTAGGTGCGCATCAATTCCCTTCCTCGGGTGGCGTCGCCGCCGTTGGTGAGTGCTCGGGCATCGGCGTCGCCGTGCGTGCACGCGCCAACGGCCACCGCCAGAGCCGCGAGTGCCACAACGCGGACGCGACGCGCGATCACAGCCATGTGTTGCCCTTCGCACGCTGCGCACGTTCGTGCTCGCGTGCGAGCTCGCGTTCATGCACCCGCTCCTCCGACGCGCGCAGCCAACCGGCGAACAAGAAGAGTGCGGCGACGAGATAGGCAAATGTCGCCGGTATCCACATTACCAGCCCGGCGAGCTGCTGATCCTCGAATGGAGTGAGCCCCCACGCCCGCGCCGCCGAGCCGTAGGCTGGATACCAGAGCGTACGCGAGAAGGTGAGCAGCGCGCCTAACGCTCCGGAGTGCAATGCGGTCCCGAACAGCAGCAGCACCGCCGCGCCGAAGCTAACGGCACGCGCCCGGCCACCGGGCGCGTGCGCGTGAATGACCGTCCACCAGAAGAGGAGCGCCGTACCGAAGAAGCTGAGATGCTGCAGCGCGTGCACGAAATCGCTGGTCAACGTCGCCTGATAGAGCGCCGGCGCATGCCAGATCCAGATCGCGGCGCCGTGCAGAACGAACGCTACGAGTGGAAGACTCAAAAATCGCCACGTGCTCCGCAACGTTCGACGACGCGTCAGCCGACCGACGGTCCGGCGCGCATTCGACGGCAGTGCCCAGAGCATCGGCACCAGCGGCTGCCCGACCACGAGCAGTGGAGCGGCGACTACCATGAGCAGCTCGTGCTGCACCATGTGCGCGACGAACAGCTGCTCCGATAAAGCGTGCAGCGGCGACAGAAGCGCCAGTGCCGTCGTGAACCACCCGGCAGCAAAGCACGACGCTTCCCACACGCGAATACCTCGGCCGACGTGCTCGTCCCAGAGCAGACGCAAGCCGCGGACGTACAGCCATGCCGATGCGGCGAGGGGAATGACGATGCCGAGCTCCCAGTCCCAATCGGTCCAGAGCGAGCCGGTATCGGCGCCAGCGTGCAAGAGGATCATGTTCGTTAGCCGCGCATGCACGCGCCGAAGACGAAGATCGACAGCCACTGCGCGAGGATGAGCAGCGCCGACAGCGCGCTGATCGCCATTCCTGACAGGGCGAGGAAGCGCGAACGCGAAACGATCGTCGCCGCTTCGTCCTCGACACCACGGCCGACGCGTACCCAGTCGGCCCAGGCGAGGAATCCGGCGCCAAGCGTTGCCAGCAGGCAGATCAGCGGCACGATGTGCATCGCCAGCTGCTTTCCCGTACCGCACGCCCACATGTTCGTGACGTAGATGAGCTCCTCGTTCACGAGCATCGCTACGGGCCCTACAACGATACCGAGCGTGAGGGTGAGCAGCCCCGGCCAGCGGGTGAATCGCGCCCGATCATCGGGCGCGATGTGGGGACGCGCGTCAGAAGACATACGGTCCCACGTAAACGATGAGGTAGACCGGCACCCAGATCCCTACCATGAAGTACCAGTAGAAGGAGTTGTCCGACGTGTCGCTCATCGCTTTGATCGGCATCCGCTTGAACCAATAGAAGAGCGTCAATCCGACTGTGTCGGCAACGTCGAGCACCAGCAGCGCGGCGTGACTCCCGACGAGAAGCCACGCCGCGCTACCGTAGGCATTGCTATCCCATCGCACGTTGAGCGCCCACAGCTCGTACCACCGGAGAATTGGGATCGCCAGCGAGATCAGCGTCGAAATCAGCAGCCAGAGCTTGACCGCCCCAAGGTCGAGACGTCGGGCCGCCCGGTCGGCAAGCCATGCGGGCACGACGCTCACGAGCATGACCACGAGATTGATCGTGGGAATCGTGAGCGACGGGAGCGGAACCGTAATCGGAGGCCAGGTGAGGAAATTCTGCCGAATGTAGAAGTACATCGCGGCGATGAGCGCGAGCGACCATCCTTCGATCGTCATGAAACCGAGCGTGCCCCACCACATCAGGCTGCGGTGGCCGAACGTCACGGTCGGCAGCTCGCGCACGCTACCTAACGATTCCTGCGGCGTCGGGCCTGGCGCGGTCATGCTGCCTCCACGATGCGTCCCTCGGTCGCGACCCGTTCGACGTCGCTCTCCATCGACGATTCCCACCCCCATCCCAGCATGACAAGCAGTGTCAGGCCGACACCGCCAAGGACGGCCCAGGGCGTGAAGATCGACCCGATCCACAGCTCGACCATCACGAACGCCATCACCAGCGGCCAGATGGACGCGTGGGGATGTTTGTGCTTGTGATCGGGCTGGGCGTCGAACGTCGTCGTGACGAGCACTTCGCGCCGATCGGAGCGGAGACCGGTAACCACCGGGAGCGGGCTCCCTGTGTCCCACAGCGGATGCCGACCGAGCACGACGGGTGTATTGAGAAAGTTATAATTGGGCGCCGGGGACAGCGTTGCCCACTCGAGGCCGTACGAGTCCCACGGGTTCGCGCCCGCCAGGGCTCCGCCGCGCCAGCTCATCGCCGCATTGACGATGAAGATCGCGACGCTGACGACGATGACGACCGCGCCAGCGCTCACCAGCGCGTTGAGCGGGCCCCAGCCGGTCTCGCTGAGGTATGTGTAGATCCTTCGCGGCATCCCGTTCAAGCCAAGAATGTGCATCGGAAAGAACGTGATATTCACCCCAATGATGAATAGCCACGCTTGCCACTTGCCTAACGTCTCGTTCATCAGGCGCCCCGTAACTTTCGGGAACCAGAAATAGAATGCCGCGAACAGGGGGATGACTGCGCCGCCGAGGAGCACGTAGTGGAAGTGTGCGACGACGAAGAAGGTGTCATGCACCTGCTTGTCGAACCCCACCGACGCGAGCATGACGCCGGTGAGGCCGCCATTGACGAACGTGATGAAAAAGCCAAGGAGGAAGATCATCGCCGTCGTGAGGCGCGGGCGTCCCGAGAACATCGTCACGAGCCAGCAGAAGATCTGTACGCCGGTCGGGATTGCGATCACCATGCTCGCGGCGGTGAACAGGCTCTGCCCCAGCTCGGGAATCGGCGTCGCGAACATGTGATGGACCCATAGACCGAAGGCAAAGAATCCGGTCGTGATGTTCGACAGCACGATTGCCGTGTAGCCAAAGACGCGGCGTCGACAGAATGTTTCGATAATCGGCGTGATAAAACCGAGGGCGGGCAGGAAGATGATATAGACCTCGGGGTGCCCGAAGAACCAGAAGACGTGCTGCCAGAGCAGCACATCGCCGCCCTCTGCCGGATTGAACCAGTGCGTTGCGATCGCGCGGTCCGATGCCAGTTGCAGCGTGCTCCCGATCGCGACCGCCGGCATCGCGAAGACGATCATGAACGCCACGACGAGCTGCGCCCACACGAACAACGGAATGCGATTCAGCGACATCCCCGGCGCGCGCATCTTGAACGTCGTGACGATGATGTTCACCGCGGCCGCGAGCGCGGCGATCTCGGTGAACGTCACGAGCTGCGCCCACACGTCGATGCGATGACCCGGCGAGTACTCCGGTCCCGCCAGCGGCACGTAGGACGTCCATCCGGCGTCCGGGGCCATATTGATGAAGAGCGAGACGTACATGAACACCACGCCCATCAGATACGTGTAGTACCCGAACGCATTCAGCCGCGGGAACGCGATGCTCCGCGCGCCAACCATCAGCGGGACGAAGTACAGTCCCATCGCCGTCATGATCGGCACGGCAAAGAGGAACATCATCGTCGTGCCGTGCGTCGTGAAGATCTGGTTATAACGATCGGGGCCCAGGAACGTATTCTCCGGACGCGCGAGCTGCAGGCGCATCATCCCCGCTTCGAGGCCACCGGCGATGAACATCAGGAACGCCGTGATGATGTACCGCCGGGCGATCACCTTGTGGTCGACGGTCGTCAGCCAGCCCCAGAGGCCCGCGGGATCGCGCCAGGTGATCTCGAGCTGGCGCGCTTCGGCGATGAGCAGATCCTCATCGAGCGTCTGTGGAGTCGCGTCGGGCAGCGTCCCCGGGTCGGTGACGGCGCTTTCGTTCGGAGGCAGTCGGCGCGCGGGGTTCGTCATTTGAGCGTTTCGAGATAATCGATCAGATTGCGGAGATCCTTTGCCGCCAACTGATTGGACGGCATGCGAGCGCCGGGCTTGATCGACTGTGGATCGACGATCCAGCCACCGAGGTTGCCGCGCGTATTGGGCAGCGTGCCGGCGGCAATCGTCCTGCGGCTGGCGATGTGCGTCAGGTTGGGGCCGATCGTCCCGTAGGCCTCGACGCCCGTGAGCGCATGACAGGAGGAGCAGGCTCCGGCGAGAAACACCTTCTTTCCCTCCTTCGCGCTCGAGTCGTTAGGCTCCGCCGCCGGCGACCGCGCTTCCGCCAGCCACGCCGCGAAGTCGGCGCGCGAGTGCACGATCACGGGCAGCGCCATCTTCGCGTGCTCCAGGCCGCAGAACTCGGCGCACTGCGCGCGATACACGCCAGGCTTGTCGGCGTGCAGAAAGAGCGACGACGTGTAGCCGGGGATCAGATCGCGCTTGCCGATGATGTTCGGCACCCAGAAGCTGTGAATGACGTCCTGCGACTTGAGCTTCACCTGCACCGGCTCGCCGGCGGGGATGTGCAACTCGTTCGCGTCCACGAGCAGCTTGCTCGGATCGGGATCGATGTAGTGCACCTCCCACCACCACTGATGGCCGATCACCTCGATCGTCAGCGAACGACTCGGCCGCTCCGCGAGGGCGCGGCCGACGGTGAAGTCGTACACGAGGAAAATGAGCAGTGTGACCACCGTTGCCCCCACGAGACCGGTCACGATCCCGACGTGCCGCCGTTGCTCCTCGTTAGGAACATCGACGATCGGCTCGAGATCCTCGCGTGTGCGGCGGCGGCGCGACAGCGCGGCCCACAATGCCGCGACCACCACAGCCGCCCAGATGATCGCTGCCACGACGAGCATCGCCCAAAAGAGATGGTTGATGCTCCGATTCGGCGGACCTGCCGGGTCGAGAACGTTCTGCGGCCCCGAGCAGCTGGCCAGAGCGCTTCCCATGATGCTGCTCGCGACGCCCATCGATGCACGCCGGAGACGCGGCACCCTCAACGCACCACGCGCCACGCTAGTCGTCCCCCGGCGGGGTGCTCGCCATCTTCGGCTTCGTCTGCGGCGTCGACGCCTCGGGTGGCTTCACCATCATATGATCGTCGCGGCCGCCGCGCGCGCCCTTCGGATTGAGGGAGCTCAACGACCGCACGTAGCTCACCAACTCCCAGATCTGCTGCGTGCCGAGCTTGTATTTCCACGCCGGCATCCCGTTAGGCCGGCCCTCGGCAATCGACGCGAAGATCTGCTGCGGATCGCTGCCGTAGATCCATTCCTCATCCATGAGCGCCGGGCCGATGCCACCGCCGCCCTGGAAGTGGCAGCCCGAGCAATTCATTGCATTGAAAAGCGCCTTGCCTTCGGATACGGCCCAGGCGTTATCGTCATACGGCGCTTCGATCTTCGGCTCGACCACCGCCGGTCCGGGCTGCAGCTGGCTGACGACGAGCGCACTCGCCGTCGGCGCGGCAGTCGGCGGATTCTCCGAGAAGCGACGATTCTCCCGCTCGCACGCGGTGAGCGTGAGAAGCAGCAGTGCGTGACGCGTGGTGCGTGTCGCGTCACGCCTCACGCGCCACGCGCCACGCTCAAAGCGCGAAGACATACAACATCCCTCCCTTCGTCGACTTCTTCGGCAGGTCCTTCATCGCGTTGACGAAACCGAGCGCCGCGCTCGAGTCACGCGCGTCGAGCCCCGCGGCGACGATCGCGCCGGACCAACCGCCGACCCCGGAGAGGACCGCGATGTACTGCTTGCCGTTGTAGCTGTACGTCATCGGTTGGCTGATGATGCCGGAGCCAGTTTTAAACTTCCATAACTCCTTGCCGGTACGTGCATCGACCGCTTTGAACCAACCATCCATCGTGCCATAGAACGCGACGTCGCCGGCGGTGACGAGCGCGCCGCTCCACACCGGCAGATCCTCCTTGATGCTCCAGACGATGTGCTGGCCGACCGGATCCCACGCGTCGAACAGACCGCGGTGGCCCCCGGGGCCGGCGTACATCTTCACGTTCGTACCAACGTAGGGCGTGCCGGCGATGTAGTTAGGCTCGACCCCCTCCTCGTCCATGCACAGGTTCTGATGCGGGATGTAGACGAGGCCCGTCCGCGGCGAAAACGCCGCGGGCTGCCAATCCTTTGCCCCCGGTGCGGCCGGGCAGCTATAAAGAACGGTTTCGCCCGTGCGCGTCGCCTTCTCCGGATTGTATTGCAGACGGCCGGTCTTCAGGTCGACACCAGTCGTCGTATTGATGAAGCCGTACGGCTCCGCCGATAGGACCTCGCCCGTCTGCCTATCGATGATGTAGAAGTATCCGTTGCGATCGGGGCGCAGAATGAGCTTTCGCTGTTGTCCCTTCCACGGCATGTCGACGAGAATGTTCTCGTTGACGGCGTCGTAATCATGCTGGTCGTGCGGCGAGACCTGATACGCCCAGATGGCTTCACCGGTCTCGGGGCGACGCGCGAACACCGTCGTGCTCCACTTGTTGTCGCCGGGGCGAATCTCCGGGTTCCACGGCCCGGGATTCGACGTGCCGTAATAAATGAGATCGAGCTCCGGGTCGTACGTTACCCACCCCCAGACACCGGCGCCGCCAATCTTCCATTGATCGGGTGGCCAGCTGCTCACGCCGAGATCCTTGGCGGTGTCGCTCTTGTAGAAGGGCTTGAAGTTCGGTCCGATGAGAACATCCTTATCGGGGCCCGTGTGGTACGCGGTCCAGGCGACATTACCAGAATTCTCATCGAGACCCTTCAGCCAGCCCCGGATGCCGAACTCGCCGCCGCTGACGCCGACGATGACCCGTCCCTTGACGACGAGCGGCGCCATCGTCACCGACTCGCCGATGTTGATGTTGCCCACCTGCGTGATCCACAGCTCCTTGCCCGTCGCGGCGTCGAGCGCGATGGTGCGTCCGTCGAGCGTGTTGAAGATCACCTTCCCATTGTCGACGACGAGTCCGCGATTGACGACATCGCAGCACGCGACGCCCTGCGACGCATTCACCGGCCGCGGCTTGTACGTCCACTTGGTCGGCAGCCCGGGCTGTGTGAGGTCGAGCGCGTAGACGAAATTCGGAAACGGCGTGACGATGTACATCGTCGTGCCCGACACGATCGGCGCCGCTTCGACGCCGCGCGTCGTGCCCAACGAAAACGTGGCCACGGCGCGCAGGTTGTGCACATTCTGATTGTTGATTTCCGTGAGACCGCTGAACCGGGTTCCCTGGAAATCTTTACCCGGACGAACCCACTGTCCGTCGTCGGTGAATCGAGCTGCCGTGTCGCCACCCGTCGTCGCCGGACCGGTGCGGGCGACGAGCGCGAGTCGAGTGGGCTCTCTCTCGCGGTCGCCCTTGCAGCTCGCGAGGAGCGTGGTGACAACTGCGATCGCAACAATGCCTCGCCAACAATGGTGAGCACATCGAGTACGTCCGCGTGCAAGCATGCGGTCTCCTGAAACGTCCGCCAGCGTACAGAAACGCTCACGAAATGAGAAAAACGGAAGCGTTCGCTCGGCTCGTGCAGGAACCGTTCCCATCCCTGCCTCGAACGATGAATGGACGCACCATGCTTTAACGGCCGAGCGGGGTGCGGAAAACTGCGAGCCGAGAACGGCGAACCGAAGACGGCGAGCCGAGAACGGCGAGGCCGAGCACGGCGCGAAAACGCTGCCAGGCGCGTTCGAATGGTTCCGGTTTCCGCGTCGCGCCGATGTGCAGTCGGCGCATGTCAGACAAAGAAGTTCTCAGAGTGATGGATGCCGCGCGGCAGTTTAGCGAGCAATGCATCGACCTCACGCAATCCCTTCCGCTCTTCTTAGCTCACCGTTCTTGCTCCGCCTTTCTAACGTCCCTTTCGACTCGCCCCCTTCGGCTCGCCCTTCTTGGCTGGCAGTCTTCGGCTCGCTTCTTCTCACGACCGACCAGTCATTTCCCCCCACCACTTCTCATACGCTGTCGGCGAAATCTCCGATGGCTTGATCTCGCTTCGTCCACCCCAGAACACGTTCGTGTACGACACCGGCATTCCGATGCTCGCGAGATGCTCGTCGATTGCCGCCTTGTGCGCGAGCACTGTCGCCTTGTCGGTGCCGTGGGCAACCGCCATGATGTTCACATTTGCGAATTCCGGCCCGCCCTCACGCCAGTAGCAGTGCGTCAGGATGTGGTGACGCCCCGCCTCGCGACCGGCTTCGATCTCGCGGCCTTCCGGCACGCGCCAGTGAAAGAGGGCGTTGTACCGCGTCACGCGCGTACCCGCGGCCGACGGCTTCACGTGCTCGAGGAACGTCGAGAAGCGTCCGATCACTTTCCGCGCGCTCAACTCCCCCGCGACGCGCACGAAATCCTCGAAGCGCTCGCCGGCCTCGCGCGCGCGCTCGTGCCACAAGTCGGCACGCACTTCATCCACCGTCAGCTCGCGCTTGAGTGCCTCGAGCACCCTCCATTCGCGATGCGAGAGGTCGACGATGTTCGTGTCGATGACCGTTCCCGGCTCATCGCTCTTGGACCCGGGCTCCATCCCCTTTCGACGTACATGGCCGACGCCGAGCGCGAAGAGCTTCTTGGCAGGCATCGCGCGATACATCTCCGCCCCGATGCGATCCGCGAGCAGATCGCAGTGCGCTTTCATTGTGAATCCCTGCGGTACCTTCAGCGTCGTCCACAACCGATAGGCCGAGCCCGCCGTCGAGTTGTCGGTGGAGCGAATGACGATGTGTCCCGAGAAGGGATCTTCGCGCCACAGGAAATCAAAGGCGGCGTCGAGGGACTCCACGGGAACCTTCCACGCCACGAGAGCGCCCGGCGCGAGATTCGTCGCCATCAACGTCTGTCGAATGCGGCGGATCGTGCCCGCGGCAAGCATGGCGCGGAGTCGCTCCACCACAATATCCACGGGAACATCCGCGAGGCGCGCTATTTCATCGAACGGATCGACGAGAAAGCCGGCGATGCGATCCTCGGAGACGGCGAGAATGCGCGCGTTGATTGGATCGCCGATCTCGGTCGGAATCGAGGCGGTCGTGCCATGATCGATGCTGGTCATAACACGGACAATAGCACGCGTCGTGCAACTCCGCGCGAGCATGCAGACCTCTCGACGAGCGGCTCCGCGGATCGTGCGGCCCGCCCCAGCGCCCCTCCGCGCCTCTCTCGCGGCGCTCGGTGCATTCTGCGCCGTTGCTTCGCTCGACGAGCCGACGCCGCTGGACCAGGCGCTCTACGACTGGGCAGGCCGCCACTACGATCGGCGCATCGAACTGGCGCAACGGCCGCTCGAGATCTTCGGTCTTCCCGGCTGCTACATCCCGGCGGCACTCGCTCTCGCTCGGCGACTCGGCCGACGCGGTGGTCCGGCCATCGCGGGCGCGGCCGTCGGTGGCTGGCTCGTCGTGCGCGCAGCGCGACTGATCTTCCATCGTCCCCGGCCACCGCGCCCGCCCGGCCGCGAGCCAAAATCGGAAAGCACGTTCCCTAGCGGCCATACTACCGGACTCACGACACTCGCCATCGTCGCGGCACGCGTCCTCCGCGATGAGCAGATACTAACGTCCCGTCAGGCGCTCGCGCTCGCGGTCGGCCTGCCGCTCGCCATCGGTGTCAACCGCGTTTACGTCCGCGAGCACTGGTCGACCGACGTGCTGGGCGCTTGGCTGCTGGGCTCGTCCGCCGCTTGCGCGCTTTTGGCGCTGCCTTGGGTGTCCTCCGCGACTTCGGCGCAGCCTGCGTACTGCGCGTGTCTTCCAGCGAACGCCAGAGATACCAGCTCGCGACGCTCGCGTGCGGCGCCCACTTCTGCCCGATCCGCAGCACGTCCTTCGGGCCGGGCTGCTTCCGCAGACGATACGCCCGACGAATCGCATTCTGGATTCCGAGATCGAGCTCCGGCAGCACGTCGGGCCGGCCGAGTCGGAAGATGAGGAACATGTGAACCGTCCAGCGGCCGATGCCTTTCACCTTCACGAGCCGCTCGATGATCTCATCGTTGCCGAGGTGATCGATCGTGTCGGCATCGAGCGGGACGACGCCAGATTCGACCTTCTCGGCGAGATCCTTGAGATACGAGAGTTTTTGCCGTGACAGCCCGGCCCCGCGGAGCGTTTCGTCGGACGTCGCGAGCAGCTCGGCAGGCGTCGGAGGGCGGTCGCCATACAGCCCGCGCACTCGGGCGTGGATGGTCCCCGCGGCCTTACCCGATAGCTGTTGGTAGACGATCGACCTAACGAGTGCGTCGAAGTGCGTGCCCTCGCTCCGCGGCTCGAGCCGGCAAGGGCCGACGCGATCGATCACGGCGGCAAGCACCGGATCGACACGCTTCAGATGGGTGATGGAGGCGTCGTGCATTCCCCGAAGATGCGAGCATGGTCAAGTAGGCGCTAGCCGTTCACACGAGACGTCGCGCCACCTTCTTCATGTCGGCGAGAAACTCGCGCTCCGCCTCGGCCCGCGCCGCCGGATCCGGCGCGCGCAGCACCGACGAGGGGTGGACCGTCGCGATGACGGTCGTTCCGTCGGGGGCCTTCACCGCGCGGCCGCGCTCCTTCGTCACGCGAAAACTCTTGCCCATGATCGACTGCGCCGCCGTGGCGCCGAGGCACACGATGACTTCCGGACGGACGAGCCGAATTTCCTCCGCGAGCCAGGGATGACACGCCCGGACCTCGGCGTCGTTAGGCTTCTTGTGGATGCGACGCGCGCTCTTCTCGCCGCGCTCCCACTTGAAGTGCTTCACCGCGTTTGTGACATACACGTCGCCACGGTCGATGCCTGCCTCCTCGAGGGCGCGGTCGAGCAGCTTGCCGGACGGCCCGACGAAGGGATGGCCGGCGCGATCCTCCTGGTCACCCGGCTGCTCGCCGACGAGTATCACGCGCGCCG
Source organism: Gemmatimonadaceae bacterium (assembly GCA_036493735.1). Lineage (GTDB taxonomy): Bacteria > Gemmatimonadota > Gemmatimonadetes > Gemmatimonadales > Gemmatimonadaceae > AG2. The sequence continues at coordinate 71,073 of DASXPH010000142.1, read as the reverse complement.
TCTTTGGCCCCTCGCCGAAGACCGTTTGCGTACCGCGCGTCCAGAGAACACACCCGCGGCAATTCATCGCCGCCGCGCGCAGTTTGGGCAGTGTCGGATTCGGCGGAATGAAGTCCGCCGCCGAACCCGTCGCGACGACTTTCTTCGCCGGGCGAGCGGTGCGCGCGCGCGGTGCGCCTTTAGTGCTTGTTCTTGTCGACACCGTCGTTCTTGGGCTGCTCGTTCGACTTGGGAGTCGGCTCCTGCGGTGAGCCCTCCGACTCGAGGCTGCCGCCGTGCCTTCCGTGGCGCCCGGGAATGATCTCGTCGTTCACCGACTCGCCGCTGCTGCGGTCGCGGTCTGGCGTAGCTTTCAAGTCTCGGTCTGCCATGGCTCGTGACGGTTAGTGACAGTCGTCCCGATGGCGCAAAGGCAGGGCCACGCTGATGTTGAAAGCAGGCGCGAGCGGCGCCCTATCTCTCCACATCCAACTCCACGGCAATGTCCCGTCTGCTCAACTATTTCTTTCGCGGCGTGATCGTCGTCGCGCCGTTGGCGGTGACCATCTACGTTTGCCTCGCGATCTTCACGAGCGTCGACAACTGGCTCGGGTTCCCCGTGCCGGGCGTCGGATTCGTCCTCACGATCGTTCTGATTACGCTCATCGGCTTCCTCGCGTCGAACCTCATTACGCGTGGACTGCTCACCGCGGTCGAAGCGACGCTCGAACGGTTGCCGTTCGTTCGTCTGCTCTACGGATCGACGCGCGATCTCCTCAACGCGTTCGTCGGCGAGAAGCGGCGCTTCGACAAGCCCGTCCTCGTCGCACCGATGCCGCAAAGCGGCATACGCGTGCTCGGTTTTCTCACCCAGGAGTCGCTCTCCTTCATTGGCCTGGCCGATCACGTCACCGTGTACGTCCCGCAATCCTACGGCTTCGCTGGCCAACTCATCGTCGTGCCGGCGACACAGGTCTCTCCGCTCGCTGCCGAGAGCGCCGAGGTGATGGCTTTCATCATCTCTGGTGGAGTGACCCAGATTCCCGAGCGACGAACCGCGCTCCCTAACGCCTGACGGGTACGTTTTTTTCACCAGCCGCCGGCTCCAGCGATGCGAGTGGGATGATCGATGGCGGGAACGGAGGAAGAGCCGCGAGACACGCAGCCGGCGACCGAGAACAGCGGTCCGCAAGTCGGGACGCGCTTCTCGGCGGAGGAGATTCACGAGAACGTCAGCGAGGCGGCCGAGGAGGAGCTGGACCGCCCGGCGGCGGAGCTCATCTGGTCCGCGCTCGCTTCGGGACTGCTTCTGGGCTTCAGCTTTCTGACGGTTGGATTCCTGACGTCGCTCGTGCCCGAGCCGCTACACCGGCTCGCGACAGCGATTGGGTACCCGTTAGGCTTCGTCTACGTCGTTCACGCGCGGCATCAGCTCTTCACCGAGAACACCCTCGAGCCGGTGATCCCACTGCTGGAGAAGCGCGACGGCGAAACGCTTCGGCGGCTGCTGCGGCTCTGGGGAATTGTGCTTCCACTGAATCTCGTTGGCGCGCTGTTGTTCGCCGAGGTGCTCGCGCACACGCAGGTGGTCGAGCCCAAGCTGATCGGCCCACTACTCGACGCCTCGCGCGTCTCGACCGAAGGCGGCGCGCAGCTCGTGTTCTACAAGGGCATCTGGGCGGGGTGGCTCATCGCCTTGATGGCGTGGCTCATCGCCGCGACGCGTGACACTACGGCGCAGATCATTCTCGTGTGGCTCGCGACTGCACCGATCGCCGCCTTCGGGTTTCGGCACTCGATCGCCGGCGCCGTCGAGGCGTTCTATCGCGCCGCCGTGGGCGACGCGCCGTGGTTGCAGATGATCTTCAGCTTCGAGATCCCGGCCATCCTCGGCAACATCGTCGGAGGTGTGGTTCTGGTCGCGTTACTGAACCATGGACAGGTGAGTAGAGCACGAAGCGGGGCGCGGGGTGCGAGAAGTGGGACGCGCTGACTACTCGCGGCTCATCGCTCCTCGCGCCCCGCGTCCAGCGCCCCGCGCCCCAGTCTTATTTTCATCGCCTGAAATTCCGCATCGTCCCGAGCCAGCCCTTGTCGAATTGCGGGATCGACGCGATCGACGAGTTGCTGCGTCTCCGCGATGCGAGCTTCCTCGACCGGGTGCGAGCCGAAAAAGGTCTGGACGAGCCCCGGCTCGCGCTGCCGCATCGAGAGCAACGCTTGAAACATGGCTGGAACGCCCTCCGGGCTGATCCCGGCGCGCACCGTATTCGCCACCGCTTCAGAGTCGGCCTCGGCCTCCGCGGCGCGGCTGTACCGCGCCAGCCACGCCGCGCCGCTCAGGTCTATCGCGACACGTGCCGTGCGGCTGTCGCAGATGCTCGTTAGGCCGCAGAGGAAGGCGATCAGAAGCCGACTGCCGCCGCTACGCTCGAGCTGCTGCACCGAGTGACGCCGCACGACGTGTCCGATCTCGTGCCCGAGCACGCCCGCGAGTTCGTCCATGTGCTCGGTGTGCTCGATGAGCCCACGATTCACATAAACGAAGCCGCCAGGGAGCGCGAACGCATTGACCTCCTTCGTGTCGACGACGGCGAAGCGCCAGGGAAGCTCGGCGCGGCTTGTCCGGCTGGCGAGACGAGTCCCGAGGGCCTGCACGTATGCCGTGACGACGGAGTCGGTGACGAGCGGCATCTTGGCGTCGATCTGTTCGGCGTTCGCGCGCCCGATGGCGATCTCACGGCCCTCGGAGACGCTGCACGCCGCGGCGCCACACAGCAGCAGCGCTGCCGCGAGGCCTAACGCGGATTGCCGCGTCCGTAATTCCATTGAATGACCACGAGCTGCCATTGCTTACCCTCGCGCTGCAGATAGGCGCGGCTGCGCATCGGCACCTCGGTGTTCATCCGCACGCCCCAGCTCGCGGCCGCGGTCTGCACCTCGTCGGGGAAGGAGTGGAACGTCGCGCTCCTGGAGTCGAACGCATCGCCCACATCGTTAGGCATCCAGTGCCAGGTGAAGTCGACGGCGAGCTGGTTCACGGGAATGTTCTCGTTCGCGTCGCGCCAATTGTGGATCTGATCCACCTGGATGAACTCGCGCGTGCCGATCGCGACGCGCCAGCCGATCTCCTTCTTGAACGAATTGTAGCTCACCATCGTCGCACCCACGCGTCGCTCCTCCTGGGCGTCGAGCTCCTCCTGCTGATCGAATGCGCCTGAGCGGGGGCTCTCGTCAGCCATGAGCGTTGTGCTATCGATTCCGGAGGGAGTGACGACGAGCTGGTGCATCGCGCCGCGTCCCGGTCCGTAGATGCTCTCGCTCACCGAGACGACCCGCTCGAGCTTCAGGATTGCGAGCGTCGGGTCGACCTTGGCGAGATCGGTGATCGAGAGCAGTCCCTCCTGACCGTAAGCCGACGTCGAGTAACTCTGAAAGGTGAGGAGCCGCGGAATGTGCGCGAACTTCGGCCGCGTAAACGCGCCCGAGGCGCTGATGATCGATCCGGCCTCCCTGTTCGTGATCGGCTTCGAGAGGCAGCCGGAGAGAAGCAGGGCGCCGCCGAGGACGGCGGTCGTTAGGCATGGCGCGCGTCGTTCCAGTGGCATGGGCGGAGGCTCCGGCTACCAGCGATCGTGTGGTTTGTCGTCGCCGTAGGCCCAGTTGACGCTCGTGACCTTCCACGCGGCGCCGTCGCGCGCGAGCGTCGCGCGTGCCCAGTGAATGGTCGTCGCGTCGAGCGTGACGGTGCCGTTGAGCGCGGCCTGCTGCACTTCCCCAGGGAGCGACTGGAACTCCGCGCTCTCGGTGTCGAACAGCGCGCCGGGCTTCGTCGGATGCCAGCGCCAGAGAAAGTCGACGCGGGCCTCGCCCGGCGCTTCGGTGCGCGACGGCGTGTATGCTGCCACCCCGAGAACGCGCATGAACTCGTGCGTGGCGACCAGTAACACCCAGCCAGGAGTGCGGGCGACCGGCTTCGTGGGATACGTGACGCGCGGCGACTCGGGATTATCGTCCCCGTCGTCTGGCGTCAGCTCGCTGGTCTGGAGCTCCGGGCGAGGCGTCATGCGCAGCGTGTGCACCCAGGCTTGCGCGAGGGGCGGCACCGGCGGCGGACTCGTATGCGTCTCGTTCAGACTGATCGGCTTCGGCTTTGGCTTCGGCTTCGCGGTATCGCCGCCAGCCTTCAGGATCGAATCGACGATCCGCGCGACACGCGCGGAGTCGAGTGCCGTTTTTGGGGTCGTGTCCCTCTTCGCCGCGGTCGTGTCGGATGCGCTGTCGGTCTTCGGGACTGGAATGACAATGGAGCCCTCCACCGCGCTCACGAAGTCCTCGATGCCGACGCGACCGCGCGCGCGCAACACGGCAACGACCGGGTCCACGGAGGCGATCTGAATGATGTTGAGCGCCTCCCCCTCGCGGCTCGCGGCACTGCTCCCGATGCCCTCCGCGGGAATGGCGAGCACTCGCGGCAGGTAGACAACCTTGCCGGCCTTGAACTCCGCCGCGCTCTGAAGCACGGCGGCGGCTTTGTCGTTCGCCAGCGGTGCGCGGCTGCAGGCAGCGAGAGCAAGGACGAGGATGGGCGTGACAGCCACGCCCGTCATCCCGAGCGAGCGGGCCGCTACCGAGCACCCGTCAAGGACCAGAGACCATCGCGAAGCTTTCAGCATCATGATTGAGTCGAGCAGCGGCGACAATCGAAGAGCGTGACCTTCCAGGCGCCGTTCTTGTCGCGGGTGAGCCAGGCACGGCCCGCATAGGTCGCTCGGGTATCCAGGTCGCCGGCGTTGATGGTCGCCAACTGCAGGTCGCGCGACAGGTCGTCGAAATCGAAGGAGCCCTGGTCGAAGAGCTTCCCGATATCGGTGGGTATCCAATGAAAATCGAAGCTGGCGAGCACGTAGCCGGGCGAAAGCTTGTCGGCCATCGGTGAGCTCGAGTCGATCACCTGCCACACTTTCAGCACCTCGCGTCGCCCGAGCGTCACATGCCAGCCCGGCGTTTTCCTGACCTTCCCCCACATAGCGTCCTGCACCGGACCATCTGATTCGATGAACAGGTCGGGCGAGCTGCCGGTCGACGGCGACACATTGATGACGTGCATGTAACCGCCCGTTGCGCCTTCGGGACCGTAGGCATCCTGGATCTCCACGACCTTGTTGGCGTGCAGGATCGCGACGACTGGGTCCAGTGTCGCGAGCTGCTTGTCGTCGAGCGCGCCGCCACCAAATGACGCTGGCGTGCGTGCCTCGATGCGCCGCGGAATCTCGACGGTCTTCGGATCGGTGAATTGCGAGCGCCCCAACGCCTCGGTCACCGCTTTCGGCGACGGCGTGGGATTGCCGCACGAGAGCAGTGGCAGAAACAGAAAGAGCAGCGAGCGCGCGAGCAGTCGGCGAAGGGGTCGCATGAGGGGCAATTCGTCTCAAGGAAGACGATCTCGCGTCGTCCAACGCAAAACGGCATTATTGGAGAGCCCGGGGGACAGCCCGACGGCTTGCTGTCGATTGAACTTTCTGTCGCGTCTCGAAGCCCGCCTCGCCGTCCGGCAAGTGAGGTCCCAGATGTTGCGCTACTCTTTCGTCGTACTCACCGCCAGCTTCGCGTTGACCGCGACTCTGTCCGCGCAGACCAAGCAACAGGGCAAGAAAAAGGACAAAGAGTTGCCCGCGCAGGTCGAGCTTGCCCCCCACGAAGCGGCGAAGATCTTCACCGGCGAAACGCCGGTCGCTTTCACGCTGACAGCGAACTTCGACCGGCTGCGTCACGACCGGAAGGAGGACGCGCCCTGGCGATGGGCCTCCCTCACCGTCGCCGACTCGGCCGAAGGAAACATCGAGCTGCCACTCAAGGTGAGGACGCGCGGCATCTGGCGACTGAATCAGTGCGACCTGCCGCCCCTCCGGCTCGACTTCGTGAAGAGCACGGTGAAGCAAACCGAGTTCGCGAAGCTGGACAAACCGAAGCTCGTGATGCACTGCCGCGACAATGATGAGTACGAGCAGTACATCCTGCAGGAGTTCCAGCTCTATCGCATTTATAACTTGCTCACGCAGTACAGCAACCGTGTTCGGCTCGCGCGTGTCACGTACGCCGACAGCGGCAGCGGCAAGGTCATCGCGCGGCGCTGGGCGTTCCTCGAGGAGGAGCCGGCGGCGGTCGCGTATCGGGTTGGCGGTGTGCTCGTGAAGCAGAAGGGCGCCGGGCCCTCCGACCTCGAGCCGAATGCCGATGCCCTGTTCGCCCTCTTCCAGTACTTCATCGGCAACACCGACTGGTCGGTAAACGGGCTGCACAACGTCGAGGTCATCGACACGCAGCTGGGCTACGTGCCGGTCGCTTACGACTTCGATTTCTCGGGCGCGGTGAATACTCGCTACGCCACGGTCGATCCGCGACTTCCGATCCATCGCGTGCGCGACCGTCTCTATCGCGGCTACTGCGTGCCGCTCGAGAGCTACCCGCCGGCATACGCGCTGTTCAACGCCAAGCGCGACTCCATCTATGCACTCTATCGAGACTCGTTAGGCCAGCTCATCAAGGGTGATCGCGTGAAGGAGACGCTCGAATACTTCGACGACTTCTACAAGACGATCAACGATCCCCGGGTAGCGAAGCACGAGATCGAGGACCGATGCCTCGGCGGTGGTCGGTGACTGGCGGTCGGTGAAGGGTGGAAAAAGGAAGCCGGCGAGGGAAGCTCGCCGGCCGTCCGAACCTACTGATCACCGATCACCGACTAAGGCGTCGCTTTCGCCGCCGACCCGGGCCACACATTGTTCGACCGGTCGACGTCCACGAGACGGTGCTCCGGATCGAGCTCGATCTTCGAAAGCTTCTTGCCCCCGAACGCGTACTCGCGGGCGTACCAGCGCGTGTTCGTGCTCCACACTTCCGCCGGATAGTTGAAGTCCTGCGTCGACCCGTCGGCGAAGGTGAAGCGAGCACGGATCGGCTCCACGCCCCGCGCATGATTGCCGTAGAGCACCCCGACCATCAGCGTGTCGCCCTTCTGCTGCGTGACGACCGAGTCGATCGCCTGATCGAAGTGTGGATTCTCGAGGAACCACTCGCGGAAGTACCAATCGAGCCGTCTCCCACTCACGTCTTCCATCGTGCGGAAGAAGTCCACTGGCGTCGGATGCCTGAACGCCCAGCGCTGGACATAAGTTCTGAACGCGTCGTCGAACGCCTCGGGGCCAAGAATTTCTTGTCGCAGCTGCTGCAGTGCGACGCTCGTCTTCACGTACGCATTCTCGCCCAACAACTGCGGGTTGATGCGGTCGGGGTTGATCTCCAGCGGCTCGTCCACGTTGTGCTGCATGTACTGTGTCACGAGATCGCGCTCCTGCCCGGCCCGCGCCATCTGATCGCCCTTCTCGGGATATCGGCGCGCTTCGGAGAAGGTATTGATGAAGGTGTTGAAACCCTCGTCTTGCCACATGTGCATGCGCTCGTTGGAGCCGACGATCATCGGGAACCACATGTGTCCGATCTCGTGCGTCACGACGTTGTACAGGTCGTACTTGTCGGAGCTCTTCGCCTCCATCGCGACCATCGGGTATTCCATGCCGCTGATGGGGCCTTCGACCGCGGTGATCTGCGGATAGGGATACGGGAACCAGCGTTCCGAGTACTCCTGGATCGACATGCGCGACATGTCCGCCGCGTCCTTCCATGGATCGACGGCGCTCGGCCGATAGAAGGCCTGAGCCAGCGATCCTTTGTAGCTCGACGCATCCCACAAATAATCCGGCGACGCCGCGAACACCACGTCACGCACGTTCTTCGCCGTGAAGTGCCACGTCATCGTGCCGGTCTTCCGCGAACGCGCCGAGCCACTCGTTAGGTCCTGCTGGGTGACGATGTGCACCGGCGTCTCCGATTTCGACGCCTGCGCAAGACGGGAGATTTCTGCCGGCGTGAGCACGTCGTGCGGATTCTGGAGCGTGCCCGTCGCCGCCACGATGTAGCCGGCGGGAACGGTCACTTCGAGGTTGAAGTTGCCATATTCGAGATAGAACTCGCCCTGGCCGAGGTACGGCTCCGTGTTCCAGCCGCGCACGTCGTCGTAGACGTTCACGCGCGGATACCACTGCGCGAGCTCGTACAGCGCGCCGTCCCGTCCCATGCGGTCAGCGCCATGTTCGGGGATATTGAAATGCCACACGGCAGTGATCGTCGCCGTGGCTCCCGGCGCGAGGGCCTCGGCCAGATCCGCCTTCATGACCGTGCCTTCGTTGCGCAGCTTCAGCGCGCGAGCCGCACCCTTGCCGCCTGCCGTCACTTCTTCGAATCGATCGATGACGTCGCCGCCCTCGAAGTTGCGCGCGCCAAAACGTGATTCGGCAGGAAAGACGTACGAATTCAGCGAGTTGGCTTTAAAGGCGTTCTGCTCGACCTGGAACCACAAGAAATGAAGAGTGTCCGGCGAGTTGTTCGTGTAGCGGATCGTCATCTCGCCACGCAGCGATTTCGTGGCGGTGTCGAGGGTGGCTTTGAGGTCGTAGTCGGCCCGCTGCTGCCAGTACTTGGGACCGGGCGCGCCGGAGCCGCTCCGGTACGTGTTTCCAGGCGGCAGGTTGAGCGGCGCGAACATCGAAGTGTCGCCGACGCCGGTGCTATCGAAAGAGGGCCGCGGCGGCGCGGCGCGTGTGCCGGACGCGGCCTGCGCCCTCGCCGACGTGGCCGCGATGACCGCGGTGATCAGCGCGCCCGCGACGTGAGCTCGTGACAGAAATGGCATTGAAGGTACGTGTTGAGTGAGTACTAAATAACAAGTCCGTGCGTGCCGCCGGTGGTGCGCGACAGGCACGGGCGAAAGCAAGCATCGAACGCGACCGCAGCAAACGGCGCGCCTGATAAGGTTGTGTAAACCAGATACCCCGGGGAGGATGGGAAGATCGCGCCCTGTCTAACGCTCTCTTCGGCCCGCCTTTCTCATCTCTTCGCGAAGACCCAACTCTTCCCAGATCGGTCGAAGGCCATGACGTCGTAGGGATCCTTCCGGCCACCCATCTCCATCCCTGGCGAGCCCGCGGGCATGCCCGGCACGGCGAGGCCGAGCGCTTTCGGCTTCTCGGCGAGCACCTTCTTCACGAGATCAGCCGGTACATGCCCCTCGAAGGCGTAGCCCCCGGCGAGCGCGACGTGACAGCTACGAAGGGCAGCCGGAACGCCGGCCGTCGCCTTCACCTGGTTCAGCATGTCGTCGCCGACGTCGTGTGCGTCGACCTCGAAGCCACTTCGCTTCATGTAGTCCACCCAGTTCGCGCAGCAGCCACAGGTGGCACTTTTGTACACCGTGAGGTGCGTCGCGTGCGGCGCGGCGAAAGCGCGGCTTGTCAGCAGCGTGCTGGCCACGCCGCCGACGGTGAGCTGAAGCCAATCGCGACGATTCATATACGGTACGAAGAGAAGGGGAGGGGGAAAGATAGGTTCCCGTCGAGACCGCGACAGGCTCGGGCTTTGCACCGACGCCAGCCAGAGCAATCCACGGAGCGATGACATGGCTGACTTCGACAAGCGCAGCGCGGCCGACATAGCCGCGGGCAATCCCGGCGTCGACGCGGGCACCACCGGACGCGTACGCACGGTCAACTGGGGCGACCAGGATCTCTACTGGCGAGACAACTACGGCGGAAAACCGTACACCCAGGCCGACCGTGCCTACGAGTACTACCAGCCAGCCTACAAGTACGGCCACGAAGCAGCGTTCACGTACGGTGGTCGCGCTTGGGACGAGGAGATCGATCAGGATCTGGAGCGGGGGTGGGAGCAGGCTCGGGGCGAATCGAATTGCTCCTGGGCCGAGGTCCACGACGCGGTTCGGGACGCATACGAACGGACGAGGGGGGAGGCAGCCCAGACAGCGGTCTGAACCCCAGCCCAGCTGAGGCGCCGACCGCTCTCGGCTGGGCAGGCGCCGCCACCAAGAACCCTGCTCGAAAAGCTGGCGCCTTTCACTGGCATGTCTTTGTTTCTCCACCTGCATGCCGCCGAACTCCTCTATCTCGCCTCCACGCGCCGACCGCGTGGCGCTGCTCCTGGTGCAGGCGGGCGCGCTCGCCGTCGTGCTCGCCGCGCTGCCCTTCAAGGCGTTCGACCTCGATCGCTACTTCGTTCCCAAGGAGCTCGCCCTGTACATTGCCGCGGCCGGTGCGGCGCTGTGCTGTCTCATCCCGCGCGGCCGCCTCTCGCTCGCTCGCGTCGACTGGTTGCTCATCGCCTATCTCGCGGTCAGTACCGTCTCTGCCGTACTCGCCGAGAATAGATGGTTGTCGACGCGCGCTCTCGCGATCTCGTTTTCGGGTGCGGCGCTCTTCTGGGTTGGCCGCGTCCTGCGACGCGACGGTCTCGGTCGCCCGCTGCTCTGGATGCTCGCCACCGCCGGCGCGGTTGGCGCGGTGACGTCGCTGTTGCAGGCGTATGGCGTCACGACCGAATACTTCAGCCTCAACCGTTCGCCGGGGGGCACCTTCGGCAATCGCAACTTCATGGCGCACCTGGGTGCGATCGTTGCGCCGACTGTCGTCTACTGCGGCCTGACGACGCGCCGGGCCATCGGGACCTTCTACGCCTCTATTCTGCTCGGCATCATCGCCGCCGCCGAGGTCCTGTCACGCAGCCGCGCCGCATGGCTGGCGTTGCTCGCGGCGGGCGTCCCGGTGGCGATTGCCGCCTGGCTCTCTCGCGATCGATGGAGCGGCCGCGAGACGTCGCGCCGATTCGTCGTGCTCGCCGTCGTGACAATCATCGGCGCGGTGCTCGCGCTAGCGTTGCCGAACACCCTGGAGTGGAAGAGCGACTCGCCCTATCTCGAGTCGGTGCGCGGGATGGTGAACTATCAGGAAGGAAGCGGCCGCGGGCGACTCGTGCAGTACACGAACTCGCTGCGCATGACCGTCTCCCATCCACTCCTCGGCGTGGGTCCGGGCAACTGGTCCGTCGCGTATCCTCGTTATGCGTCGCGCAACGATGCGTCGATCTCGAGCGCGGACGATGGAATGACGTCGAATCCCTGGCCGAGCAGTGATTGGGTCGCTTTTGCCGCCGAGCGCGGCGCGCTGGCCACGGCACTACTCGCGTTGACCTTCGTCGCGTTTCTCGCACTCGCTGTCTGGCATGCACGCGTTGCGCGCGGAAGCGAGTCCGTGCTGGGCGCGTTCGCACTCGCGTCGACGGTGATCGTGACGCTCGTCGTCGGCGCGTTTGACGCGGTGCTCCTGCTCGCCCCGCCAACGCTCTTCGTGTGGGTCCTTCTCGGCGTCTACGCCGAGCCCGTGGCGGCGTCCGCATCGCGGCTGTCGTTGACGACCGGCGTGCGACAGTGGGCGCCAGTCGTGGTGTTCGCGCTCGGCGTGATTGCCATTGGCCGCAGCGCGCTCCAGATCGCGGCGATGGCAACGGTGACGGCGAGCTCGCGTCAATCAGCACTCGAGCGCGCCTCCCTGTTCGACCCAGGCAGCTATCGGATCCACCTGAGGCTGGCCGAGAGCTATCTCAACAACGGGCGCTGCGACCGCGCCCGCGCCGCCGCCCGCTCGGCGCGGGATTTGTACCCCATGGCTGCTACGCCGCGCCAGGTGCTGGCGGAGTGTGGCGAATCGTCGCCGCGACCGAAGCGGCAGGGGAGAGGCTAGACGGTGCCTAACGAATCACGTGTGCAGAACATCGACGCTCGCGGCCGCCGCCGGCGGCTCGTCGGAGGCGTCGCATGGTTCGCCATCGCCCTTGCCGCAGCCATTGGGCTCATCATCATGCACGCGCGACAGGACTGGTACGCACTCCTGGCCGTGCCATTCACGATGGCCGCGTTAGGCTACTTTCAGGCGCACGAACGGACGTGAGTGGTGCTGGCCGCGCTCGGCGAGCGCGAACCGCCCGGCGAGATGACACCGGAGGAGAAACGTCAGGCGAAGCGCCAGGCATTCACCGTATGGTGGCAGTCGATACTCGCCGGCGTGGCCGCCACCGTTGTGATCTGGATGGTTGTGAGGGGACTCAACGTTTAGTAATCCTTAACCCCACCAGTCCACTCCACCAGGCAATGTGCCCCTTGGGTCCAGCCGCCCATCCCGCATTCGGACTCGCGAACTTCACCGAGTTATAGGGAAGGCTGTCCACCATCCGCCACGTCTCACCGCCGTCCGGAGAGAAGGCAGTTCCTGCCAGCCCGACCGCGACGAGGCTCGAGCTGCCGGGGACGAACGTGACGCTCGAGAGATAGCCGATTGGGAGCGGGCCCTTCGCGGTCCGCCACGTGTGGCCGCCGTCGTCCGTCAGCGCGACGTTGGGCAGGCCGCCGCGCACCATCTGATAGTCGCCGCCCACGGCAACACCGCGCCGGCCATCACGAAAGGCGACGGAGAATATGCCCGACGACGCGCTGCCGGCGTGGATCGGCGTCTCGGCGACGGTCCACGTGCGGCCGCGGTCGGGGGAATGGTAGACGCGCGCGGTCGAGGCGCCGCCAGTCCCGATCCAGACGTCGTTGTCCCCCGCAAGCGTTAGGCACGTTCCGCTTGCCGCGAAGGCCGCCTCGCCCGGCAGCGCCGCCGGCAGGTGCTCGGGCGGAATGCGCGTCCAGCTGCCTCCGCCGTCATTCGTCGTCAGCAAGAAGAAGCGGCCGTCCACGGGATCGCTCATCGCGATGCCGTGCTGCGCGTCCCAGAAGGCGATTGCGTCGAGGAAGACACCCTTCTGCTGCGTGGTGTAAACGAGTGTCCAGTGCGCGCCGGCGTCAGTCGTGCGATAGATCCGCGCCTGTCCCTTGTCGGCATCCCCGGAGCTCATCAGCCACGCGCGCCGCGCGTCGAGCGCTTGAACGGCGCGGAAGTCCAGCGCGGACCCACCGGCGACGCTGTCCACCTTCCAGCTCCGGCCGGCATCGATGCTGCGCGCGTATCGTCCGCGCGTGCCACTTACCCAGACGACGCTGGGGCCGGCCGTGCTCAGTCCGCGAAACTCGGCGTCGCTCCCCGATGATGCAGGCGTCCACTGCGCAGCCGCCGTTGCCGGCAGCAGGAATAGGATAGTGATGAGTAAACTCTCACGCATGACGAAGCTCCGATCAGAAATGTCGCGGCCTCGGCCGCGGAAGCTACCCGTCGAGCCCATCGAGCGCTGTCATCAACCAGCTGTCCCGCCGGAAGGCAAAATAGAAGCACACCAGGGCGCCGACGAATAGGGCTGTGCTTTGAGTCCAGTATCGGTGCTTTCCGTCACGAAGAAACCAGATACCCAGCGGCACAAAGAGCACGCCGAGCAGGGAGAGCGACGAACGGACGAGGCAACCGGGGCGCGGGAGATTGGCCATACGATATGGGACGCGCGAGGGCGGTCAGTGGTGACGGCGGCCGGTGATCGGTGGTCGGTGAAATCGGACTAGCCGGCGCTGCACGCCGGCATTCCTTTTCCACCCGTTCACCCTCACCGTTCACCGTCACCGGCCACCACCCAGCTCTTGCCCACGATCTCCGACCTTCGCTCCGCGCGCGAGCGCATCGCCGACCGCATCCACCTCACGCCGCTCCTCTCTGCCACGCGACTCGGCGCGCGCGTTGGTGCGACGCTCTACCACAAGTGCGAATCGTTACAAAAGACCGGCTCGTTCAAGGTGCGCGGCGCGCTCAACAAGATGGCGCAGCTCGACGACGCGGCGAGGAAGCGCGGTGTCGTCACCGTCTCCGCGGGCAATCACGCGCAGGCGCTCGCATGGGCGGCACGCGACGCCGGCGTGCGCTGCACCGTCGTCATGCCCGCGGCTGCCTCACGCGCGAAGGTCGACGCGAGCCGCGGCTACGGCGCGGAAGTCGTGCTGCACGGCGTGAACAGCATCGAGTCATTCGCCAGGGCGCACGAGCTCGCGGCCGAGCGTTCGCTCACGCTTGTGCATCCGTTCGACGACCCAGCGATCATTGCTGGCCAGGGTACTGTTGGCCTGGAGATCCTCGAGCAGCTCGACCGTGTGGACGACGTCATCGTCCCGATCGGTGGCGGCGGACTGATTGCCGGCATCGCGATCGCCATCAAGGAGCAGCGTCCCGACATTCGCGTCTTTGGGGTCGAGCCAACGGGCGCGGCGGTGATGCGGAAGAGTCTCGACGAAGGACATCCCGTTAGGCTCGACTCGGTGAAGACGATTGCCGACGGCCTGGCCGCGCCCATGGCGGGCGACATGACATACCCGATTGTGAAGAGATACGTCGACGACGTGGTGCTCGTCACCGATGACGAGATCGCAACCGCGATGCGCGAGATTCTCTTCAGCGCGAAGCTGCTCGCCGAGGGCGGCGGCGCCGCGGCAACAGCAGCCGTGCTCTCAGGGAAGCTGCCCATCGAGGGACGGCACGTCGTGGCGGTGCTGAGTGGCGGGAACGTCGATGCGTCGCGGGTTCGGGAAATCCTGGACGCTTCCTGAGTTGCCGCGCAGCTGATTCCTCGTTAGGCCGACATCAATGTCAAAAATGCGGCCGCGGTCAGCCGCGCGACGCCGCCGTCTCGGGCGCTCGCCAATCTCGTTGATCGTTGCCGTGATGACGGTGTCCCCGCGCCGCGTCCTCGCGGAAAGCAATCGACGTCATGATCAGCCAGACGATCCCCACAACCGCGCCCCCGATCACGTCGATCGGCCAGTGCACGCCGAGGTATATCCGCGAATAGATGCTCATGAGCGAGACTGGAACCAGCACCCAGTACATCCAGTGCCAACCGCGTTCACGGTGCAGGATGGCCGCGACGGTGAAGAGTACGGCGATGCTGGCGATGGCGTGCCCACTGGGATACGACGACCAGCCATACCAACCACGGAGCGGATAGAGATTCGGACGGGGCCGTCCGTAAAGCGCCTTCAGCGCTGGATTCAGGACGTAGCTGCCGAACTGAACGATGAGCAGCCGCATCGCCACGTGCGGTCGCTTCATACGAGCCCAGAGCCACCAAACTCCGAGCAGGACGCCAGGAATGAGCGTGATGTTTGTTCCGAGCCAGGGCGTGTACAGGAAGATTCGGTCGAGCCATCCTGGGGGCGCGTGATCGTGCGTCCAGATGATGATGGCTCGCTCCCAATGAGTCCCGTTGTACCAACCGCCGAGATCTTTGCCCCAATCGGCGAACGCCATCCCCACGAGAAAGGACAACGAATAGCCGGCGGCGATGGTCAGCCATCGCTGTCTCCACCACGGCCGATTCTCGCCGGTATTCGGTTTTGCGTTCGTCGATTCCACTCTTGGCTGACTGAGCAGGCTACGCGCCACGACGTCGTGCACCTATGGAACAGTTGCTGCCGGTGAGTGATGAGACCATTCAGGGAGATGGAGACATGAGCGATCGTGAACGAACGAACGATGATCAGCAGACGCGGCGACAGGGCGAGCCCGACGACGCGCAGCAGTCAAACACGCGTGGCCAGGATATCATGCACGGCCGCAGCTTTGCCGGCGCGAACATCGCCAACACGGAAAAGGGGCAGACCGAAGAACGCCAACGCGTTGTCGACCAACACGGCGAGAACCTCGATGAGATCAACGAGGTGACGGACGCCGAGATCGAGGCGCGAGAGCAGAACGAAGACTGAAGCGGGTAGAGGGCTGAGGGTAGAGGGTGAAAACAAACGAAGGCCGACGGCTTTGACCGTCGGCCTTCCTTGTTTGAACCACCTGCCCTCTATCAAAAAGTACTTACTGATCGGATTTCTTTCTGCTGATCCTCCGCTCCGTCCATATCACGACCGTCGTGCACGACGTCTGCCCGCCCATCTGGAACTGCGGAGGCGTCGTCGCGCCGTTGTAGACCTCGAGGGCAGCGACCTCCTCCGGCCGGACGTATGTGTCCAGATCGCCGGGCGTCATCTGCTGCCAGGGAGCGCCGTCCACGACGAAGGTGACGCAGCCGCCCATTGCATCGCGCGAGCTCGTGATCACGTTTGCGCCACTGCCGTCGCCGGCGGGCTGAACGCGAATACCCGGCACCGTGCGCAGCATGTCACTGAACTGCGTCGTCTGGCGCATCTTGAGCTGATCCGCGTCCAGATAGTAGCCCATGCCGGTCTTCTTGCGATCGGCGAAGCCGACGTCGTTCAGCCCGCGCTCGCGCTGCGCCGTCACACGCATAGTGCTCAGAACTGGGACATACTCCGCCATCTTCACCGTCACGCTCTGCGGCGTCCCCATCGAGAGCTCCACCGGCACCTCCGTCGGCGAAAAGCCGAGCTGTCGGACCTCGAGCGTCTGGGTGCCCGACGGCAGACTGTCGAGGGTGAACTCACCATTGGCGCGCGTCTTGGTCGCCGCGCCGGTGTTCTGTAGCTCGACCCGCGCGCCGGCGACCGGCTGGCCGTACTTGTTGAGCACACGACCCGAGACACGAGCCCGGCCCTTGACCGTCGTGACGGCCTTGCCACCGGTGTCGGTTGGCGGGGCCGTGACGACCGTCGATGTTGAGGAAATGCTCATGCTGCGCATCGCCAGCAGCTGTGACCCCGACTGGCCGCCAAGCTCCACGGGCACCTCGCCCGTCTGCACGCCCCCGCGGAAGACCTGCAGCTTGCCACTCATCGTCGCCGGCAGTCCGCAGATCCGAAAACGCCCGTCCGGCCCGATCTGCGCCTCTCGCACGCGCGCCGACTTCTTCAAGCCCAGTGGATCCGACTCGTAGTAGAGGAGCGACACCTTTGCTCCCTTTGCGGCGGAGTCCGTGTCGGCGTCGCGAACGAAACCGACCAGCGCCGCCGGCCCGAGGCTGCGTCGCGCAGCGGTACACAGGAGTGACACCAGCGTCTCGGCGGACGGAACGGCGACCTCGAATATCCGCGTCTCGCCGGCGTTCAGGGTCATGGGCGGCGTCACTAGCGAGATACCCAGGGTGTCGAGCAGCGGATGCATCACAACGAGCCGGTGCATGCCAGCCGGCACGCTGTCGATCCGATATGCGCCGGTGGAATCGGTGAACGCTTCGCGGATCCCGTTGTCCACGCGAACCAGCGCCCCTTTCACGAGCGCGTCGTGGAGGCTGTCGAGAACCGATCCGCGAATGGTGGCGAAGCCCGACGACGCTGCGGCCGGCGTGGGTGGGTTTTGCGCGCGCAGCGAGATCGCGGCGAGCGCGACGATGAAGGGTGAAAGCAGAAGACGCTTCAGCACAGCCGAGGGGATGCGGGTAGGGAGGTACTGGGATGCGCGATGCGGGGCGCACCGCCTCATAACCTATGGCGCTGCTCCCGGTTCCCTCAACCTCGGCGATTCGTTCCGGCGTCACGGCGCCGAGCCCTGTGCCGCTATCTTCCCCGCATGGACTCCGTGACGGACCCGGGTATAGCAATCGTCGGAGATGGCCGGCTCGGCCGAGCCCTGTCGCTGGCAATGCGGGGCGCCGATCTGCCTGTGATTGGTCCACTTGGGCGAGGAGCGGATGGAAAAGATGCTGGAATCGTGCTGCTTTGCGTCCCCGACTCGGCGATTGCCGAGGCCGCACGGTCGATCGCGCCCGGAAAGCTCGTCGGCCATTGCTCCGGCGCGTCCACGCTGGCTCCGTTGTCTCCCCACGAAGCCTTCTCGATCCATCCATTGATGACCGTCGCAAACAACGTTTCGGTGTCGTTCGCGGGCGCCGGATGCGCCGTCGCCGGCAGCACCGAGCGAGCGCGAGGGGTAGCGATCCAGCTCGCCAAACGTTTGCGGATGAAGCCTTTCGAGCTGAAGGACGCGGATCGCGACCTTTATCACGCAGCCGCGTCCCTCGCCTCGAACTATCTCGTGACCCTCGAGGGTGCGGCCGAACGATTGGCGGCGATCGTCGGGGTCGAGCGGGAGCTACTTCTGCCCCTGGTGCGGGCCGCCGCCGAGAACTGGGGACGCCTGGGCGCTCGTCAGGCGCTCACCGGTCCAATCGTTCGCGGCGATCTCACGACGACGAATCGACAACAGGCCGCCATCGCTCAACGCGCGCCCGAACTGCTGCCACTCTGGGACGCGCTCACGACGGCGACCCGCGCGCTCGCGCGTAACGAGTGATGCGCATCGTCCGCGCGATCGACGAGCTACGGAGCGCGCTCGAGCCGCGCCGGGGCGAGGCAGCGCGTATCGGGCTCGTGCCGACGATGGGCTATTTCCACGAGGGGCATCTGTCGCTGATGCGCCGCGCGCGGGAAGCGTGCGATGTGGTCGTCGTCTCACTCTTCGTGAACCCAACGCAGTTCAATGATCCGGCCGACCTCGAGGCCTATCCCCGCGACGAGACGCGCGACGCGGCGATGGCGCAGAGCGCGGGCGTCGATTTCCTCTTCGCGCCTTCCGCGACCGAGATGTACGTGCACGACGCGTCGACCGCGGTCAGCGTCGACAGAGTCAGCGAGCCACTCGAAGGGGAGTCGCGCGGCGCCGGGCATTTCCGCGGCGTCGCGACCGTCGTTGCAAAGTTGTTCAACATCGTTCAGCCGACCGTGGCCTACTTCGGCCAGAAGGACGCGCAGCAGGCTCTCGTCATCCGCCGAATGGTGCGCGACCTGAACTTCCCGCTTCGCCTCGAAGTCTGCCCGACGGTGCGCGAAGTCGACGGCCTGGCGATGTCGAGTCGGAATGTGCGGCTGTCGGCCACCGCGCGTGCGCAGGCGCTGGCCCTCAAGCACGGGCTCGACGCTGCCGCGGCGGCAGTCGCGCGTGGCGAGCGCGATCCGGCGAAGGTCGAGCGCGAGGGACGAGAGGCGATGAAGGGCTTTCGCGTCGAGCCGGAGTACTTCGCCGTCGTCTCGGCGGAGTCACTCAGCATGATGCGCTCGCTGTCCGGCGAGATACTCCTCGCTGTCGCGGCACGCGTGGGCGGAGTGCGACTCATCGACAACCAGCTCGTTCACGCGCCGTGACGAAGCCCGGGAGTAGCCTGACAATCGATGCTATCCGCGCGCGGAAGCTGCGCGCCGGCGCCGATCCGATCGTGATGGTCACCGCCTATGACTTCGCGACCGCGCAGGTGGCGGAGCGGGCAGGGGTCGACCTCGTGCTCGTCGGCGATTCGGCGTCGATGGTCGTGCTGGGCTATGAGACGACCCGGCTCGTCACGATCGACGAGATGCTGATGCTTACCCGTGCCGCGCGGCGCGGCGCGCCCGCTTCCCTTGTCATCGGAGATCTGCCCTTTGGAAGTTACGAGAGCTCTGATGAACAGGCCGTGGCCACCGCGCGCTGCTTCGCCGATGCCGGCTGCGACGCCGTGAAGATGGAAGGAGGCGGCTCGACGGTCGATCGCGCGCGTGCCGTGATCGACGCTGGCATCCCGGTCATGGGTCACGTGGGGCTGACGCCGCAGCACACCGGCGATCGCGAGGGCTTCCGCGTCCACGGCCGGACCGCTGAGGGCGCGATGGAGATCCTGCTCGACGCGAACGCACTCGACGTGGCCGGTTGCTTCGCGATCGTCGCCGAAGCGACGCCGGCGCCCGTTGGACGGGAGTTGACACGACACGTTCGCGTGCCGGTGATCGGTATCGGCGCCGGCCCGGACACCGACGGCCAGGTGTTAGTGTTTCATGATCTGGTCGGTCTGTACGACGCGCACGTGCCGCGCTACGTCAAACGGTACGCTGAGCTCAAGCCGGCGATGATCGATGCCGTCACGCGTTACGCCGCCGATGTCCGCGCGCGGCGCTTTCCCGGCCCGGAGCACGTATACAAGATGGAAGTGGGAGAGGAAGCGAAGCTGGCGGAGAGATTGAAGTAGCCCCGCCTCCCGCGGCGCGCATCCGGGAGTTAGGGTAGAGAAAGACCTACCTCACTCGCTATTGCGCCTTCCACTCCTTCTTCTCCTCGTTCCCGCGGCGCTCCGCGCGCAATACTCGCGCGAGCGCGTCTCCCTCGTGTTGCAGGGTGAGTCGGCGCTGCAGCGGGAGGAGATCGCGAAGGCGGTGAGCGCGTTCGGCGAAGCGGCGCGCGATACGAGCGTCGCCCGGCGCGCGGCCGCGGAGCGGATGCTCGGCGTCATCGCCTGGCGATTCTACAAGGACGATGGCCGCGCGCGAGCGCACTTCGGGAACGCCCTCGCCACCCAGCACGACACCGCGGCGACCCTCGTCGAGATGGCGCGACTCGCCATCGCCGAAGGGCGGTATCGCCAATCGTTCGCGCTCTCGAGCACCGCGATGCATGCGGCGACGGACGACATCGTTCATCGCGCAGCGGTTCTGCAGATGGGACGCGCGATCACCGAAGCGGCGCTCGCGGCCCGGCTCGACGGCGCGAGCGGCGCGGAGCGTCTCGACAGCGCGAGCGTGGCCAGGGCCCTCGTTAGGTTGCGACAGCTTGTTCGCGGTATGCGCGGCCGCGTCGACGAGGCGCAGCAACTCCTGCTCACGGCGCTGATTGCCGGCGACGGCGCTGATGCCGTGATCGGTGTCGATTCGTATTACCTCGTCGATGCCGGTGGCACGCAGACGCGCAGCCAGCTGCCGTCGGCGCTGGCCGAGCTCAGAGCCAATCTGCCGGCGTGGCGAGGCGACGGCATGCCGCCGGCCCTACGAAGCCGACTCGCCGCCGCGCTCGGCCGCGCTCGACTGTACGATGCCGCGGCGCTCGTCGCGCCGTTAGGCAGCCAGGTGATCGAATACGCGCGGTATTGCCGTCACATGCAGCAAACAGCGGACGACTACTACCGGCGCGCCCTCGTCGGTGGCGCACCGCCGGACGAGCTCACGCGCGCGTACATCCACGCAGAGCGCGAGCTCTGGCCTCACCTGAGCTGGCGGGGTGCGCCGCCGGAATTCTATCCCGCCGGAGCTGATGCGGAGCTCGCGCGGCGCTTTGGCACCGTCTTCCAGCTCGGCATCACCGGCGGCTACTACGACATGCACATGGGCCACGTCGTCGGCGAGGAGCGGCGCGTCGTGACGCAGTACGGTCACAGCGCGCGCGTCACCTTCCTCGTCATCGACGGCATCGTCACGAATGGACTCCAGAGCTGGGCGTGGGACGATGCCGGCGGTCACGGCGGCTGGCAGCGGCGCGACACCATCGTGCAGGTCCGTCCGGTATTCGTCGAGCACGCGCTCAACCTCTGGGTGAGCGGCGACCCGGCGCGTCGCACGCACGAGCAGGCCAGCATCGTGAGCGACAGCATTCTCGATCTTGCCATCGCGCGATCGGATTCGATCGCGTATCTGCCTGGCGTCGTGGGACGCCTCCGGCGCGACGGACGCGACGCGCTGCTCGATTCGCTGCGTCGCACCGGCGTCCCCGACTCGCTCATCGGTCGCGAGTTCATCCGCGTCGCCTCGCAGCTCATTCGCGAGAGCTCGATCATCGCCCACGAAGGACGCCACGCCATCGACGACCAACTCGGCGCGTTCACGCCGGAGGAGCGCGAGTTCCGCGCGAAGCTGTCGGAGATCGCCTTCGCCGCGCGTCCGAAGATCGTGATGTCGTCGATCATCCATCCCAACATCGGTGACGCAACCCCGCACGGCCGCGCGAACGCTCGCGTGATGTACGGATTGATTCGTTGGATGCGCGCGCACGCCGCCGAGATTTCCGGCTTCGACCCGCGCCAGCCGGTGTTGACGCAGTTGCCGTCGTTGACGGATGAGCAGTTGCGGCGGGCATTCAGGGCGATGGATCCACTTGCTCGGTGATCCGGCGCCTTGGGGCTCGGCGAGGACCCCCACTGTCATCCCGAGCGAAGCGAGGGATCTGCTGTTCGCTCGCGCCCGCATCTCTGTGGTTTCATATTCATGAACCCAACCTCACTCCAACTCCATCATGTCAGACGAGACACTCTCGCGTCGCGCGTTTGTCGGCGTGTCGGCGGCGGTTGCTGCCGGCGCACTCACTAAGGTCGATCGACATCGCGAGTCGTTAGCACTGACGGCTCCTGCGCCGTCGCGGCGCGTGCCGCCGCCAACTGGTCCGCTCGATGATCTGGCGATCAGCGACCTTCAGGACGGCCTTGCGTCGGGGAAGTACACGGCGCGGTCGCTCGTCGAGCAGTACCAGGCGCGGATCGCGTCACTCGACAAACAGGGACCGACGCTCAATCACGTGCTCGAGATCAACCCTGATGCGCTCATGATCGCCGACCAGTTGGACGGGGAGCGCAAGGCAGGGAAGACGCGCGGGCCGCTGCACGGCATACCGATCCTCGTCAAGGACAACATCGACACCGCGGATCGGATGCACACGTCGGCGGGGTCGCTGGCACTCGAGAATTCGATTCCGCTGCGCGATTCGTGGGTCGCCGACCGGCTGCGCGCGGCGGGCGCCGTGATATTAGGTAAGACTAATCTCAGCGAGTGGGCGAACATCCGGTCGACGCATTCGACGAGCGGCTGGAGCGGCCGGGGCGGGCAGTGCCGGAATCCGTACGCGCTCGACCGCAACACCTCCGGCTCGAGCGCCGGATCGGGAGGCGCGGTCGCGGCCAGCTACTGCGCGGCGGCGATTGGATCGGAGACCGATGGCTCGGTGACGTCGCCGAGCGCAGCGTGCGGGCTCGTAGGCATCAAGCCGACGGTCGGTCTCGTCGGACGATCGGGCATCATTCCGATCTCGCACTCGCAGGACACGGCCGGCCCGATGGCGCGCAGTGTCCGCGACGCCGCGCTCGTGCTTGGCGCGCTGACGGGCGTCGATCCGCGCGATGACGCGACAAAGCCGAGCGCGGGGAAATCGTACACCGACTACAGCCGCTTTCTCGACGCGAATGGCCTCAAGGGCGCGCGGATCGGCGTCGCGCGCGAGGCGTACATGGGCTACAGCCCGAAGACGGACAAGCTCGTCGAGCAGGCGATCGACGTCCTCAAGCAGTCCGGTGCGACGATCGTCGATCCGGCGAACATCCCGACGGCGAACAAGTTTGGCGATGCCGAGTTCGACGTGCTGCTGTACGAGCTCAAGGCGGATCTCAATGCATACCTCGACTCGTTAGGTCCGAGCGCGCCGTACAAGACGCTCGCCGACATCATCCGCTTCAACGAGGAGAATGCATCGCGGGAGATGCCCTACTTCGGCCAGGAGATCTTCGAGATGGCGCAGAAGAAGGGGCCGCTCACGGATCCGAAGTACAAGAAGGCGCGAGCGAAGTGTGTGCAGATGTCACGCAATGAAGGGATCGATGCCGTGATGACCAAGCATCGCCTCGACGCGCTGATCGCGCCGACGCAGGGGCCGGTGTGGTCGATCGATCTGGTGAACGGCGACTGCGGCAGCGGCGGCAGTTTTACGCAGCCGGCCGCCGTCGCTGGCTATCCGCACATCACGGTGCCCATGGGGCTTGTCCAGGGTTTGCCGGTAGCCTTGTCGTTCGTTGGTCGCGCGTGGAGTGAGCCAACGATATTGAAGCTTGCTTATGCCTACGAGCAGGCGAGCAAGGCGCGTAGGCCGCCCACGTTTCAGTCGACGATCGCATTGACGTAGTTGTCATCCCGAGGAGCGAAGCGACGAGGGATCTGCTTTCGCGCTGGTCGCAAAAGCAGATCCCTCGCTTCGTTCGGGATGACCGGCAGTTAGATACTTCTCACCCGGAAGTCGACGTTGTGCGCGATCCACTCCCAGAGCTCCGCCTGCTCCGTGGGCGGCTGGCCGGCGTGGTAGTGCTTCTTCCACGTGTCCATCACTTCGTCGTCCACCGTCCACATCCGCACGCGGTGTCGCGGGACCTGCTTTTCCCAACGAACCGCAATCGTCGGCCGCGGGTAGAGCACGCGCACCGTGACATTCTTCGATAGATATTCGAGCTTGCTCACGTCGATCTTCTTGTATTTGCCGAGGCTGTCGTTCTTCGCCGCCGGTGTGTCGGGAATGCCGTCGGTGACCAGCACGACATTGAGTGGGGCGAGCACGAGATTCTGCCGCGTCACCAGCGTCGCGACGCGGCTGAAGAAGGGATTGAAGTCCGTGAGCCCGTCGCGATTCGGGTATTCCTTGCGCAGGTACTTCGCGATCTCGGGAACGCTCATGTTCTGGAACGTCTCGATCGGCTGAAACGACTTCGTCTCCTGCGGCCGCTCGCCGCCGATCGCGCCCACGAACACCGCCGTCGGCTGCTTGAGGCCGCCGAGCCCGTGAAGATGAGCGTAGAGATAATTCGCGGTGAAGTCGATCGAGCTCTCGTAACTCTTGCCGAACGATCCGCTGACGTCGATGCCAATGACGAGCGTCGACCGAGGAATGCTCGACCCGCCCTCCTGCGGCGGCGCGCCGCAGGCGGCAAGGCCCACCGTCATTCCGAGCGCAGCGAGGAATCTGCTATTCATCATGCTACCCTCGGCATTGGATCGTGCGGCGTACGCATACCACGGTGCCGGCCAGACAGCTCCGGCTTGCCCGACGCGCCAGGCGTCGCGTGGAGAACGTCGTCGAGCGACTTGAATGGCAGCATGAACATTGGACGCGACTGCACCACCACAACGGCGAAGTTGACGGCGGACGCAAAGAGCTGAAGCACCGGGAGCGACAGCAGCTCGAACATCCGCTGCGCCTCCTGATGGAACCACTTCGTCTCACTCTTGAGTGCTTCGATCGGCGCGCGCCACAACTCTGGCGCGTCGTGATGCTTCACCGCCGGCGCGTGACTGCGCTCGGGGTTCTGGCGCGACAGGATCGCGATCAGTGCCGGCGTGCCGAAGCGGCCGAAGAGGAACCAGGTCATGCCGCGCACGCCCATCCAGCCGAACGACGCCAGCGCGATCGTCGCGCCGATGCCCAACTGCACGGTGCCGCCGGACTGCTGCGCGATCCACGGCGTGATCGCGTCGATCAGCTCGCGGTAGAGGAACATTACTTCGAAGAACATCACCGCGCTCTCGACGATGAACATCGAGACGATGTTGCCGATCTTCTTGGCCTTGATCGACTCCGTCATCACGTGCACGCACGCGAAGCTGCCGGCGACCAACATGAACAGGAAGAGCCAGAGCAGTGGCTGCATGACGCGCCCGCTCACGTCCTGACCCGTTAGGCTGTCGAACACCTCTTTGAGCGTCGGCGTCAGCGTGAAGGTGAAGATCGTCGCTTCCACCGCCGACCACAGCATCAGAATCAGGAACGCGACCCACGGCATCCCGCCCGCCTCGAAATAGGCGCGCGACGAGTTCTGGATCAGCGTGATCGGCGACCGGACGATGCCGATGATCAGGCTCTTGATCATGCGGAGCCCGAAGCGCACCGACCCGATGATCCAGCCCACAAAAGCGACGACGACGCGGACCATCCCAGTATAGAAGAACAGAATGCAGCGACCCGCGTCCCACCACGTCATGAGAAGCAGGGTGAAAAACCGGCCGCGCCCAGAACGGAAGGGCACCGTGTAGAGCGACGCCGCGCTGGTCCACGTGCCGGCGCAGATGAGCAGTATTGGAATGATCAGCAACGCTTCACCGGCGATGAAGCCGATGGTCTGCTCGTGGCCGAAGATCCATCGCAACATCATGCCTTGCCATGTTGCCAACCAGCGGAACGGCGCGGTGAGCACCAGAATCGCCGGGCGCCAATTAGCGGGAAAGAGTTCCGCGAACGCTTCGAACATTGAGTCGCCCTCGGGTGGGGGAGTGAGGGTACGAAGGAACTTGCTCTCTGGGTGACGAGCGGACTCTCTCCTCGGCAAAAGTGCTCCAATTGACCGATGTGCGTTAAGTCACTGTTTAGCGATTCATAAATTGACTGGGCGGTAATGACCGGCCATTCGTGACCTATCTGGTCTCGTGAGCATCCCGGTAATTCAAGTTCTCGTTTGTGGACCGCGGAGGGCCACTTCGCGCCCTCCGCGTCCCTCCGTGCACTCCGCCCTCCGCGGTCCAAAGAAACCTTCCCGTCTGAGGGACCTGCAGTCGGGACTCGGAGTCTTCACCGGGGTTGCCCCACGCGCCACATTACATTGGCGCACCACACCCTCATCCCCTTGCGTCACCCCTCGCATGACCAGCCTCCCAGCGCGGTCCGCATTCGTCATTCTCGTCATCGGCGTCGCGGCCGCGTGCAGTAAACCAGCGAAACCGTTCACTCCGCCACCCGCGCAAGTCGGTATCGTCACCGTTGCGCCGGCGAGCATTCCCGAAGCCTACGAGTTCGTCGGACAGGTGTCGCCGTACCGGCGCGTCGAGGTCCGATCGCGCGTCGAAGGCATCGTCACCGAACGGCCATTCACTGAAGGCACCTTCGTCCAGAAGGGACAGATCCTGTACAGACTGGACCAGGTGAAGTACGAGGCGGCGTATCGCAGTGCCGTCGCGCGGCTCGACAACGCGAAGCGCACGCTCGCCCGCCTCGAGCCTTTGGTGCCGCGACACGCCGTCGCGCAACAGGACGTCGACAACGCGCGCTCCGAGCTCGAGTCCGCGCAGGCCGCCGTCGACGTCGCGAAGAAGGACCTCGATGACACGGTGATTCGCGCCGAGATCGCGGGCCAGGTCGGACGCGCGCGTCTGGAGCTCGGCGCCCGAGTCACCGGCCCCGCCGATCTGCTCACGACCATCGATGAGCTCGATCCGATCTACGTCACCTTCCATCCCTCGTCGCAGCAACTGCTCGCGTGGCAGCAGGAGCCGCAAGCGCGCGCGCTGCTCACTCAGGGCGCGATGGACGTGGCCAATGGGACGGCGCGAACAAACGGAATCAACGTCCGCGCCGTACTACCTGACGGCTCCCTCCTTCCCCGTGTTGGACACATCAACTTCATGTCGCCATCGCTCGACTCGGCGAGCGGCACTCAGGAATTCCGCGCCGAGTTCACGAACGGTGATCATCGATTGCTGTCGGGTCAGTTCGTGCGCGTGCGCCTCGAGGGCTTCGCGCGCTCGAGCGCGCTCGCCGTTCCCCAACGCGCGGTGCAGCAGGGACTCGGCCGCCAGTTCGTGTACGTTGTTGGCGCGGGTGACACCGTCGTCGCGCGCGACGTCGCCACGGGGCAGTGGAGTGGCAGTCTCTGGCTCATCGATTCCGGTCTCGTTGCCGGAGATCGAGTCGTCGTCGACGGCATCCAGAAGGTCGCGCCCGGGCGCGTCGTTAGGCCTATGCCGATCGACTCCGCGGCCAGCAAGGGCAAGGTGAAGTCGTGAGCGGTACGATCTATTCGCCTAACGGGCATGGCGAAGCTGACGAAGCGAAGTACTTCTTCATCCGCCGCCCGGTGCTCGCGGCGGTGATCTCGATCGTGATCACCCTCCTCGGCCTGTTCGCCATTCGTCTGCTGCCGATCGCGCGATATCCGCAGATCTCGCCCCCGGCGGTGCGCATCCAGGCGAATTATCCGGGCGCGTCGTCCGAAGATGCCGCGCAAGCCGTCGCGGCGCCGATCGAGGAGCAGCTCGCCGGCTTGCAGGGGATGCTCTACTACTCGTCGTCCAATTCCAGCGACGGCTCGACGAACATCACCGTCACCTTCGACGTCTCGCGCAATCAGGATCTGGCGGCCGTCGACGTGCAGAACGCGGTGAAGCTCGCCGAGCCGCAGTTGCCGGAGGCGGTGCGCACGAATGGCATCACGATTCTCAAGGCGAACACCGACATTCTCGCCGTCATGGCGTTACGCTCGAGCGACCCGCGGTATGACGCCACGTATCTCGCGAATTTCTTGAAGCTCAACGTCCTCGACGAGGTCAAGCGCGTGCCGGGGGTCGGCGACGCGACGCCATTCCCGGCGCGCGACTTTGCGATGCTGCTGGAGCTCGACCCGGACAAGATGGCGCAGCTCGGCATCACCGTCACCGACGTCGCGGCAGCGGTTCGCGAGCAGAACGCGACGAATCCAGCAGGGCGTCTGGGAGCGGAGCCATCACCACCTGGCACGCAGTTGACGCTCCCGATCACGACACTCGGACGCCTCACGACACCAAAAGAGTTCGATGACATAGTCATCCGCGCGCGTCCGGACGGCTCGATCGTTAGGCTCTCCGACATCGGACATGCCGAGCTCGGCGCGCGTAGCTACGACCTTCAGGGACGTCTCAACGGGGTGCCGACGGCCTTCGCGCTGCTCTACACACGCCCCGGTGCCAATGCACTGGCGGTGAAGGAAGCCGTGCAGAAGCGCCTGATCGAGCTGCAGACGAGCTTCCCGCAAGGGATCACCGCCGACCTGCCATTCGACACGACGCCATTCGTCAGCGCGTCGATCAAGGAAGTGGCGATCACGCTCGTCGAGGCGATGATCCTCGTCACGCTCGTCGTCTTCCTCTTCCTGCAGAGCTGGCGCGCGACGGTCATCCCAATGCTCGCCGTCCCGGTCAGCGTCATCGGTACCTTCCTAGGTCTGCTCGCGTTCGGCATGTCGATCAACGTCCTCACGTTGTTCGGCCTCGTGCTCGCCATCGGCATCGTCGTCGACGACGCTATTGTCGTCATCGAGAACGTCGAACGCATCATGGCGACGGAGAAGCTCTCACCGCGGCTCGCCGCCGACCACGCCATTCGGCAGGTCGGCAGCGCCCTCGTCGCAATCGTGCTCGTGCTCTGCTCGGTGTTCGTGCCCGTTGCCTTCATCGGCGGCGTCACCGGCGCCTTCTTCAAGCAGTTCGCGATGACGATCGTCATCGCGGTCGTGTTGTCGGGACTCGTTGCGCTCACGTTGACGCCCGCGCTCTGCGCGTTGCTGCTCACGGAATCGAACGAGGCGCACACGACGGGATTCTTCGGCTGGTTCAATCGCGTCTTCGCGCGCGGCACCACTCGTTACGTGGGAGCCGTCGATTCGGTGCTCGGCCGACCGTCGGCATGGCTCGGCGCCTTTGCCGTGTTGATCCTCCTCGCCGGCTTCCTCTGGAAGAAGATCCCGACGGCGTTCCTCCCCACGGAAGACAAAGGCTACATGGCGATGTCGATCCAGCTGCCGGATGCGGCGTCGCTGCAGCGGACGGTCGCTGTCGTTCAGAACGTCGAGAAGATTCTTCGCGCCGAGCCGGCGGTGCAGAACATCACTGCCCTCGTCGGCCTCGATCTGCTCACGCAGTCGAACGCGACCAATGGCGCGACGGTCTTTCTCAACCTGAAGCCGTGGGAGGAGCGTTCGAAGCACGACGCGCTCGACTCGATTGCCGCACGCATCAACGGCAAGCTGTTCGCCATGCGCGATGCCAACGCATTCGGTTTCAATCTTCCTGAAGTGCCTGGCCTCGGCGTCACCGCCGGCGTCGAGCTGAACCTGCAGAATCGCAATGGGCAGGACATACGGCAGTTTGCGCAGCACGTCAACGACTTTCGTCAGGCGGTGAATCAGCTGCCGGCGAGTGGTGGACTCAACTCGACGTTTCGCGCCAGCGTCCCGCAAGTCTTCGTGACGGTCGACCGTACAGCGGCCAAGGCGCGCGGCGTGAACCTGACCGACCTCTTTTCTACGCTTCAGGCTTTTCTTTCGTCGCTTTACATCAACGACTTCAATCTCTTTGGCAAGACCTACCGCGTGCAGGCCAACGCCGAGCAGCAGTATCGGCAGTCGCCGAGCGACGTCGGGCGACTGTACGTGCGCGGCACGAACAATCAGATGGTGCCGATCTCCGCGCTCACCTCGACGAGCTTCCGCAGCGCGCCGACCGTCATCACCCGCTTCAACGGTTTTACGTCCACTCAATTCACCGGACCACCGAAGCAGGGTCACTCGAGCGGTGAGCTGCTGTCCCAGGTGGACGAGTTGATCAAGAACCAGTTCGCGTCGGAGGGACTCGGCGTCTCGTACTCGGGCCAGTCGTTTCAGGAGCGCGCATCGAGCGGCGCCGCATTCCTCGTGTTCGTCCTCGGGCTCATCATGGTGTTCCTCGTGCTCGCGGCGCAGTTCGAGAGTTGGTCGGTGCCGTTCGCCGTGCTGCTCGGAGTACCGTTCGGCGTGCTCGGCGCGCTGCTAGGCATCTGGCTGCGCGGCCAGCCTAACGATATCTACTTCCAGGTCGGTCTCATCACGGTCGTCGGACTCGCGGCAAAGAACGCGATCCTCATCGTCGAATTCGCGACGCATCTCAGGGATCAGGGCCTCGGCATTCGCGAGGCGGCAATCGAAGCCGCCCGTGAGAGATTACGTCCCATCCTGATGACATCCTTCGCCTTCATTCTCGGCGTACTCCCTCTGATGATCGCCTCCGGCGCCGGCGCCGCGAGTCGCCACTCGATCGGCACCGGCGTCTTCGCCGGAATGCTGTTCGCAACCTCGATCGGGATCTTCTTCATTCCGCTCTTCTTCCGCGTCATCCGCGGCGTGGCCGAGGGGCGGGGGGGACGCAAGTCGAAAGGCGTCGTTGCTGGCTTCGGCGCGCCAGTTACCGATCGCGAGTCGACGCCTGTCGTCGCCACGGAGCGCGCATGACTAGCGGTGTCATCCTGAGGCGCGCAGCGACGAAGGATCTGCTGTTCGCGCGGCTGCTCGTTGCCACGACGCTTGCTGCCTGCTCGATGGGCCCCAAGTACCACCCCGAGACCGTCATCGCCCCATCGGAACGCGTTGGCGCGGGGAAGATGAGTGACTCCTCACAACACTTTTTCGACTCCCTCGCCGTCGAACGGGCGCGCGACAGCAATCCCGAAGACACCCACATCGCCCCGCGCCCGGCCCTCGACACGAACGCGGTGACCGCGGCGGCGTGGCTCGACATCGTCCACGACACGACGCTCGTTTCGCTCATCGACATCGCACTGCGGCAGAATCGCGACCTCCAGCGCGCTGTCGCCCGGATCAACGAGTACCGCGCCGACGTCGGCCTCGCCCGCGCGCCACAGTTGCCGTCGCTCGCGATCAACGGGAGCGAGAGCACCAACCAGATCGCGTTAGGCGCTTTCCCGCCGGTCGGCTATCGTGCCGCGCGCGTCACCGCCGACGTCGCGTGGGAGCTCGACTTCTGGGGCCGCATTCGCAACGACGTGCAGGCGGCGCGCGCCGACCTCGGCGCGCAGCAAGCCGGCGAGCGCGCGACGGCGCTTTCGCTCGTGAGCGACGTCGCGTCCGGGTATCTGCAGCTTCTCGAGCTCGATCAGGAACTCGCCATCGCCGAGCGAACGCTGAGCACGCGGAAGGCGACGCTCGACATCGCGCGTCAGCGCTTCGCGCACGGCCTCACGTCGGAGCTCGACGTGAAGCAGTTCGAGGCGCAGGTCGCGCAGCCGGCAGTCACCGTGGCCCAGGCGCAGCGCGCCCGAGCGCAGACGGAGCACAACCTGAACGTGCTCCTCGGCGAAGCGCCGGTCGCGATCCCGCGCGGCACCAACCTCGGCGCCGCCGTCTCGACGCTCGTCGTTCCCGACTCGATTCCTGCGTCGCTGCTGACGCGTCGCCCCGACGTCGTGCAGGCCGAGCGTTCATACGCCGCGTCAGTCGCGCGCATCGGTGTCGCCGACGCCGCGCGCTGGCCGACGCTCAGCATCGTCGGCTCGACTGGCAGCCAGGCCGGAATGCCAAGCAACGTCTTCGGCAACCAGACCCGCGTGTATCAAGCGCTGGTCGGCGTGTCGTTCCCCCTGTTCGACCACTCGCGCCTTGCCAGCCTGTCATCGGCGGCGCGTGCCCGCGCCGTGCAGGCGCGTGCTTCGTACGAATCGGTCGCGCTCAACGCCGTCCGCGAGGCGGACGACGCGCTCGTCGGCGTGCGCACGGCGCGAGACGAAGCCGTTGCCCAGGCGACGCAAGCGAACGCGCTGCGACAAGCTCTGGAATTGGCGACTGTGCGCTATGAAGCGGGGTTGTCGAGTTATCTCGACCTCCTCGACGCGCAGCGCAGTCTCTTCGGCGCGGAACTCGCCTCGAGTCAGGCGCAGCTCGCAGAGCTCAAAGCTGCGGTGCAACTCTATAAAGCTCTCGGCGGCACGTGGGTCGCGGGACGCGGAGGGCGCTGAGTGGAGATTAACGATACCGTCTTCTTGACGCCCCTCGTGTCACTGTAGTATTCTCTATCCATGCCGACGTCCACCGCGCGCAACTACGCCTACTATTACTACTATGCGACCCCGACCACGGGCCGTAGCTGGGGGCGTGCGCGCGACTGAAGCAGTCGATTAGCACACAGGAAACTCCAAGCGGCCCGGACCCCCGGGCCGCTTTTCTTTGTCACCGACCACCGTCCATCGACAACCGCCGTGATCATCATCACCCGCGCCAACATCACCGACGCCGAGCTCGATTCCATTCGCGAGCGCATCGAGCAGCATGGCATGCGCACCCATCTGTCGCGCGGCGTCGAGCGCACCATCATCGGTTGCATCGGCGACGAATCTCTCCTCGCCGAAGTGCCGCTCCGGTCGATGCCCGGCGTCGAGGACGTCCTCCCGGTGACCAAGCCGTACAAGCTCGCCTCGCGCGAGTTCGCCGCGGCACCGTCGGTGGTGCGCGTCGGCGACGATCCCTCGCGGCCGGGACGCGTCGCGGCGTTCGGCGGAAGGGCGATCGCCGTCATCGGCGGGCCGTGCTCCGTCGAGGGACCCGAGATGCTGCGCGAGAGCGCCGAGGCCGTGCGCGACGCCGGCGGCGTCATGCTCCGCGGCGGCGCATTCAAGCCGCGCACATCACCCTACGCCTTCCAGGGACTCGGCTCGACCGCGCTCAAGATGCTCGCCGACGTTAGGCGGTCGACCGGCATGCCCGTCGTCACCGAGGTCATGGACCCGCGCCAGATCGACGCCGTCGCCGAGCACGCCGACATGCTGCAGGTCGGTGCCCGCAACATGCAGAACTTTTCTCTGCTGTCCGAGCTCGGACGCGTCAAACGCCCTGTTTTACTCAAACGTGGTCTCTCGGCGACGATCAAAGAGTTACTGATGGCCGCCGAGTACATCATGGCCCAGGGGAATCGTGACGTCGTGCTCTGCGAGCGCGGCATTCGCACCTTCGAGCAGGCGACGCGTAACACCCTCGACGTCGCGGCGGTGCCGGTGCTCAAGCGCGAGACGCACCTGCCGGTGATTGTCGACCCGAGTCACGCCGGCGGCGTCGCCGACCTCGTCGCGCCGCTCTCCTTCGCCGCGATCGCCGCTGGCGCGGATGGATTGATCGTCGAAGTGCACCCCGATCCGGCGAACGCGCTGTCCGACGGCGACCAATCGCTCTCCTTCGAAGGATTCCGCTCGCTCATGACGCGACTCGGCGCCTTCGCCGAGGCGGCGGGGCGCTCGTTAGGCGCGACCTCCGGCAGCGCCACCGGAGCAGCCGCATGACCGCTGATCATTCTCCTCAGAGCGCTGAGGCGGCGCTCCAGACGCTGCACCGCTACCGGCACGAGATCGAGTCGCTCGACCGTGAGTTGATTGCGCTCCTGGCGCGACGGGTGGCGGTGAGCAAGGAGATCGGTGTCGCAAAGAGGGGCGCGGGGCTGCCGACGCTGGATCCGGCTCGGGAGGCGGAAGTCATTCGCCGCGCGGCGGGGATGGCTCGAGATGCAGGGCTCAACGATGAGAAGGTGCGGGACATCTTCTGGCATGTGATTGGGTTATCTCGCTCGGTGCAGGTCGACGAATAGGGGTGAGCTCGGCGAATTGCTCTCGGCTGGGCTCGCCCTTCTAGGCACATCCATTGCCCGCCTGGTCCTCGAGAATCCGGAGGCCCACGTGTCCGTCGACCCATCCCGACCTCTTCGTCCTCAGCTCGAGAAGATAGAGGACGCGATAGAGCGTTCTCTCGATCAAGTCTGCAGTTCGCCCTCCGTGAAGGAGATCGACACGGGCGAGCTGATCAAGATCGAGGAAACTCTCGCCATCGTTGCGGAAGCGGCCAAGGAAGCCGTCTCGCTCCGTCGACGGATGCGGCGCGATAGGGAAGCCTTGAGCGAGAAGAGCGAGCAGCAGCAGCCCGAAGCCTGACGAGAACTGCGTTGGGCTCAGCGCGCGCTCTCTCTCTCGTTGCCATCTAAACAATCCGCCACACATATTCCCTCCATGCCTCCCTCCGACGACTACTCGGAAAAGGAGATGGCGCTCATCCTCAAGCGCGCCGCCGAGCTGCAGGAAGGCTCCGACGGGCCAGGCGTCCAGCGCTCGCTCGCCCAGATTCAGGAGATCGCCTCCGAAGCGGGCATCGAACCCGCATTCGTCGCCGAGGCCGCGGCCGAACTCGAACGGCCGGTCCCGCGCATCGGCTGGCTCGGTGCGCCGACCCGGTTCCACGAGGAGCGGAGCGTCCCTGCGGTGCTCTCGCCTAACGACATCGGCGACCTGCTCGACCGGGCGCGCTCCGAGCTTGGACTGCATGGCGAGGTCCATCAGGTATTCGACGGTGTCGAGTGGCGCGCGCGATCGGCGTTAGGCGCGGCGATCCTCACCATCGGCTCCCGCACCGGCGGCACCCGCATTGCCCTCACCACCGAGCGCATCGATCAGGCGGTCGCCATTGCCAGCGGCAGTGTCGCTATCGGACTGCTGTCAGCGCTAGGTGGCGTCGCCATCGCGATCAACGTCACCAACAACGCCGTCGTCGCGAGCGCCATCGTTGCCGCCTCGGCGATCGCCGGAACCGTGGTGAGCGCCCGCGCTCTCTGGCATGGCGTCGCCGAGCGCTGGCGGCGAAAGACGCGATCGGTAGTCGAAGGGCTCGCGAGCAGGGCGTCGCAGCTGACGCAGACTACCTTGAACAACGAGAAGTCCCTCTCTCGTGGCGCTTGAAAATCGACAGTCGGCCATCCTCTCCCATGCGCACTCGCCTGACGCTTCTCCTCCTGCTCTGCGCTAGCGTCCTTCCGGCGCAGACAACGACGCCGCTCCCGCGTCGCACCCAGAAACCGCCGCTCCACGCCGAGCACTGGCTCGCAATCACGGGCAAGCCGCTCTCGGCGACCGCGGGCGCGTTGATCTTCGCGAAAGGCGGGAACGCCGTCGACGCGGCGGCGGCAATGCTCGCAGCCGGGTGCACGATGTGGGACACGCTCTCCTGTGGCGGCGAGACGCAGGCGCTGATCTACAATCCACACACGAAAAAGGTCATCGGCATAAACGCGTTAGGCGTCGCGCCGAGTGGCGCGACGGCCGAATTCTATCATTCCAAGGGTTACAAATACCCGCCGGAGTACGGTCCACTCGCCGCGGTGACGCCTGGCACCCCAGGTGGGCTGATGGTCATGCTTGCCGAGTACGGCACGATGTCGCTCGCCGACGTCCTCGCGCCAGCGATCCAGATGGCAGACGGCTATCCAATCGAGACGCAGCTCGTCAACACCATCGAGCACGACAAGGACTGGATCAAGAAGTGGAAGTACTCGCCGTCGATCATGCTCACTCACCAGGGGCAGCCGAAGGAAGCGCCTGAACCGGGCGAGGTCTTCGTCCAGAAGGACCTGGCCGCAACCTGGCGGAAGCTGGTCAATGCCGAGCAACAGGCACGCAAGCAAGGGAAGAGCCGCAAACAGGCGATCTACGCGGCCTACGATCGATTCTATAAGGGAGATATCGCCCGCGAGATCGTGCGCGGCGTTCAGGAGGACGGCGGCCTCTTCACGCTCGCCGATTTAGCAAACTGGAAAGTTCACATCGAGGAGCCGGTCTCGACGACGTACAAGGGCATCACCGTCTACAAGCTTCCCTTCTGGCAGCAGGGCCCGGCGATGCTCCAGGCGCTCAACATCCTCGAGAACGCCGACCTCAAGTCGATGGGCTTCAACTCGGCGAAGTACATGCACGCGCTGTATCAGGCAATGAGTCTCGCCTTCGCTGATCGTGACTTCTATTACGGCGATCCGTACTTCCCGCCCGAGTCGCCCGCGAAAGGCCTTCTGTCGAAGGAGTACGCCAAGGCTCGTTATGCAACGATAGACTGGAACAGGAACGACCCGAACATCAAGCCCGGGGATCCGTACCCATATCAGAACGGGAGCAACCCATTTGCGAGGCTGCTGGCTGACTGGTCCACCCAGACTGGAGACACGGCGAAGCGAAGCGGCCAACAAGATGTGCCGCAATCCGACGAGGCGTTCTTACAATCATTCTATAGTGGCACCACGTCGATCGAGGCCGCTGATTCGTCCGGTTGGGTCGTGAGCGTGACGCCGAGCGGTGGTTGGGTGCCGGCGGTGATCGCGGGCCGCACCGGAATCGGATTGAGCCAGCGGGCGCAGAGCTTTGTCACGGAAGCCAAGGACGGCCCATTCAATGTCATCGAGCCGGGAAAGCATCCGCGCGTCACGCTGACGCCGACGCTCGCAATGAAGGACGGCGCACCGTTCCTCTGCTTTTCCGTGCAGGGTGGTGATTCACAAGATCAGAATTTGCTGCAGTTCTTCCTCGATATCGTGGAGTGGGGAATGACGCCGCAACAGGCGGTCGAGGCGCCGAACATCAACAGCTACCAGATGCGATCGTCATTCGGCGCGCACGAGAATCGCCCTGGGCGAATGCTCATCTCGAACACGACGCCAATGGAGATCCGCTCGGCGCTCCAGGCGATGGGTTACACGCTGCAGGTCGGCGATAGCACGTCGGGCCCGATCAATGCCATCATGTTCGATACGAAGCACCATACCATGTGGGGCGCGTCGAGCAACAACGGTGAGGACTACGGAATAGCGTGGTAAGAACCTTCCTGGAGGGCCTTATGCCATCGCGTCGCATCTTTGCCGCCGCCGCATTGTCGGTCGCTCTCGTCGCGCGCGCCGGCGCCCAACAGCAGCATCCCCTCTGGCGGTTCGCCGCCGACACCGACGTCTACTACTTCACCCAGACGTCCCTCGGCAACGTCCTCGTCGTCAGCGGCAGGAACATAACGAGCATCGATCCCGAGACGGGCAAGCCGACGTGGACCATCACGGATTCCGCTGGCTTCGCGCCGAAATGGGAGGTGCCCATCCCGATGACGCCCTCGCTCTGGGTCCTCGGCGACGACGGTGCCGGCGTCGTCGACCTCCAGACCGGCGCGTGGAAGTGGCACAATCCGTCGCCGACGCTCGGCACGTCGCGCGGACCGCTCCTCCTCCCCGAGAAGCAGCTCGCCCTGGAGTACATCGTGCAACCTAACGAGTCGCCCGTCCTCGCGGCGGTCGACATCGAGACGGGGCGCGTGAAGTGGCATTCTACAGACGCGATCCAGCGCCAGGTGCACACGGCGGAGCTCGAGTGCTGCGGCGGACGCAAGCTGCCGACGATCGAGGCCAATCTTCCTCCAATCGTCGACCGCGACAGCGTCATCGTGCTGTGGATCAGCGAAGACGGTCCGGTCGCGCTGAACGTCAATTCCGGGGCCGTGCTCTGGCGCGCGACCTCGCTCGCTGGCAAGACGCCGCCCACTCGCACCGGCGGTTACGCGCCGATGCTCGTCGCGAATGGTGTGCTCTATGTCCCGTACGAGAACCGGCTGGCGGCGATCGACCTCGCCACCGGTGCGGCGATCTGGAGCAACCCACGTGAGTACAAGGCCCACGTCGCGCAGATGGAGCTCCTGCCGAAAGGGCTGGTCGTACGCACAGAGATCGGTCCGCGCGATGGCGGCTTCGTCAAGCGGCACGTACTCGAGCTGCTCGATCCGAAGACCGGAGCCCCCGTATGGCCCGATAGCTACGGCGACCTGGCTCAGGCGACGCCCTTCGTCGCGCGCAATGACTCGGTGTTCGTGGCCATGGTCGCCCAGGGCTTCACGACGCACGAGCGCTTGATGGGTGTGGCGTTAGGCAATGGCGCGTCGCGCGAGGTCGCCAATTACGATTTCAAGGGCGACGAGCGCCCGCTCCTGCTCGAGTCGCGACCCGCCGGGTTCGTGCTGCTCTCGAGTCAGAACGTGCTCATGATCGACAGCGCCGGCCTCGTGCGCTACCACACCTATCTCCCCGCGCCCCAGGCGAGCAAGCTCGCCCGCTTCGGACTCGGCGCCCTCAATCTCGCCGCCAACATCGCGATGTACTCGATCGCGAACAGCGGCTCGCCCAGCACCCGTCCGGGACTCTTCTTCCCTGGCGTCAATATTAACGTCGATACGCGCTATCGCCGCACGGTCGAGATGCAGCGCTACACGTACATCGTGACCCCAGTGCCGGACAGCACGGGCGAGCTCGTTCCCGGCGTCGTGCGTGTGAACAAGGACACGGGCAAGGACGAAGGACGTGTCCCGTTGGGCGGAAAAAATCGCTACGTGATCGACGAGGCAGAGGGACGCGTCTACATCCTCGCGAGCCCGAGGGAACTGATCGCGTATCGATTCTGACCACTGACTACCGCTACGCGATCTTCTCCGGCTCCAACACCTTCTCGTTGATCTTTCCGCCAACCATACTCACGTAGTACACCTTCGCCTCCGGGTGCGTCGACACGACGCGCTTCACCTCATTGTCCTCGAAGTAGATCCCGGCGTCGTTGTCGCACGCGTAGCCGGGCTTCATCTGGCCGGAGCTGATGAGCTTTTGATAAAGTGGCCGACGGAGCGGCTCGCGGTCGTAGTGCGGCGAATGGCTGCCCTTGAGGAAGCCGAGGCACTGGACCGTTGTCAGCTCCTTGGGACGCGAGTCCGTCGTCCCTTCCTCGAACCAGCATAACGAGCCAGCGCTCGCGCCGCCGAGCACAATGCCGCGGTCCCACGCCTGCCGCAACACCTGGTCGATGCCCTGCGCCTTCCAGATCGCCTGCTGGTTGAGCGTGTTGCCGCCCGACGCGACGATGCCATCCATCGACAGTAGCACTTCGTCCCATCCTTTGTCCTGGCGCGAGCTGGCGATGAAGCTCTCCTGCACGAACGGCTCGCATTCGACTGGCGCACAGTTCCGGAACCAGCCGATGCTCCCGGCAGGACTGTCCGCCGACGCCGTCGGGAGATAGAGGAGCCTCGGTCGCGACTTGCCCGTCAACTGCGCCATATAGCGAATGAACGACGTGCCGTAGTTGCCGCCCGCGATGAGAATTTTACGCGTCCCGGCGTTCGTTGCTGCGGCCGCGGCGGCTGCGTTCTCCGCGATGGGAAGCGTCTTCTTGCTGGCGAGAGCCGCAGTGCCTAGCGCGGACGAGACGACGAAGTGTCTGCGGTCCATGAGCAGGTCTCCGGTAGGTGGGTCGAGCGTCGGTATTGTAGCCTAACTAGAGCGGGCTCGCCAGACGGACGGCGTTCGACAGCCAACTCTTGACATGCAACCAAAAAGTTGCATTATATCCCGTGGATGGACGACGTCTTCAAGGCGCTCGCGGACGCCAGCCGCCGACTCCTGCTCGATCGTTTGCGCGCGCGCAACGGGCAGACCCTCGGCGAGCTGGCCGCCCAGCTCGATATGTCGCGGCAAGCCGTCACGAAGCACCTCGCGGTGCTCGAGGAGGCGAGCCTCGTCGTCACGATCTGGCGCGGCCGCGAAAAGCTGCACTACCTCAATCCCGCGCCGATCCATGAGATCGCCCGGCGCTGGATCGCGGAGTACGAGAAGACGCGCGTCGCGGTATTAGCAGACTTGAAACGCGCACTCGAGGAACGGGAGGCGTCCGATGACTAGGCCGAGCTTCGTCTATGTGACGTATATCGCGACCACGGCCGAGCGGCTCTGGCAGGCGTTGACGAGCGCCGAGTTCACGGAACGCTATATGTTCGGCCGGCGCGTCGAGAGCAGCTGGGCCGTCGGCGCGCCGGTGCGCTACTGGGGACGAGACGGCAAGCTCTCCGACAGCGGCATCGTCCTCGAGGCCGACCCGCCGCGCCACCTTGTGTTCACCTGGCGCGTCGAGCTCGACGACGCGCTCCGTGCCGAAGGCTACTCGACGGTGACGTTCGACATTGAGTCGTTAGGCGCCGAGGTCAAGCTCACCGTCGTGCACGACGATCTCCGCGAAGGGTCGGGCGTGCTCCAGGGCATCTCCGGCGGCTGGCCGAAAGCGTTGGCGAGCCTCAAGTCGCTCCTCGAGACAGGTCGTCCGCTCGCGATCTCGGCGCCGGAGACCGCCGCCGCGGGCGAGGCGGCGGCGATCGAGACGGCCCGCGCTGCCCGTTAGAAGCTCACCGGAAAGACCCAGCCGACCAGACTGCCGATGATTGCCCCGCCGATCGAACCGACGATTTCATTCTTCAGCCGCTGCGAGCTCTGACGCTCGTCGCAAGCCAGATCGACCCGCGGCAGTGGAGCGTTCAGGTCGGGAGGATACGTCGGAAATGGTGCACAATGGTAGTTCGCCGTGTGTGCCGTGAGCACGGCGCCGATCGCGCTGCCTAACACCAGTCCGATTCCGGCATCCATCTGGCGCCGGTGAACCTCGGCGATATGTCGCGCGCCCGGCGGCGGCTCGTCGCTCTGCGAGAGTGCGAGCTCCGGCGTGAGGATGAGACGTCGCAGATCATTGACGACCCGGCCGATTGCTTCGTCGAAGTGGCGATTGTCATCCGCGCGATGGTCACCCGGCTCGATGTGTTCCGTGATCGTCCACAGCGGTAAGCCAGTATGCGGATCGTTGATCGATAGATTGAGCTGCGGGTCATAGACCGGATTGGTCGACCTATTGTCCGCGGCGCCACTGGATTCGGCATCGACGATCGGGCTCGAGAATCTGATGACGAGCGCCACGTCTGCCGCGTCGGTCGACCCGACGATGTCGTAGTGTCCCCAGTCTTTCACGGCGGTGTAGAACTCATCGTAGACGCGGTTCGGACCGCCATCGTACTTGGTCCGACTGTAGTAGCTCTCGGCACCGAAGCTCTGACCGCCGCCATTCCCGATGAAGACGGTGCGCGCGTCGAGCACCTGCCGTGGAATCGGCGCGCGGTCGGTGCTACCAGGTTGTTGTTGGGCGTTCGCTCTGGCGGTAACGAGCGAGACGATCATGAGCAATCGGACACTGGCGGTCGTGATGCGAGACATGCTGCCCCCCTCTGCAAGCGCGTGGCGAACTGCATACCCTCCTGTATGCAATTACGGTCAGGGGGAATGAAGTGTTTGTTATGCATGCCTGGTGGACTGCGCGATGGCGCTGACGCGAAAATAGATTCAACCAGCCACGAATCGCCTGGCGGTCCGCGCGAGATCGTCACCTCCACCACATAACGACCAACCCCATTCCTGACTTCATGACCATGTTTCGTCCGATAACCGTCCTTCTCCTCCTCGGCGCCGCGTCACCCGCGGCCGCGCAAGCCTACGGCCAGATGATCAGGGGCATCTCCTGCGACGCGCAGGAAGGCCAGCGCATTCACATCCACCAACACCTGGCGATCATCGATCACGGCAAGCCGACCGCAATCCCGGCGTTCATCGGCATCCCCGCGTCGACGCGCTGCATCTACTGGCTGCACACGCACACCCCCGACGGCATCATCCACGTCGAGGCGCCGATGGACCGCTCCTTCACCCTTGGCGACTTCTTCGCCGTGTGGCAACAGCCGCTCACCCGAAAACAGGCGGCGACGGCAAAGATTAGTAAAGGTGAATCGATGAAGGTCTGGCTCAATGGCCAGCCGTACGCCGGCGACCCCGCCAAGATTCCCCTCACGGCACACGCCGACATCGTCATCCAGGTCGGCCCGCCGTTCACCAAACCGGTGCCGTATACGAACTGGGGGAATTTGTAGCGCGCCTGTCATGAGGAG
Source organism: Gemmatimonadaceae bacterium (assembly GCA_036493735.1). Taxonomy (GTDB): domain Bacteria; phylum Gemmatimonadota; class Gemmatimonadetes; order Gemmatimonadales; family Gemmatimonadaceae; genus AG2. The sequence continues at coordinate 29,682 of DASXPH010000142.1, read as the reverse complement.
CTGACAAGCTCCTCCATTTCCTGACTGAGCTCGAAACTTTTCTGACCTTTCTCCTGGTATGATTGTCCAACCCATCAGGACAACCGGTCAGCCCTGAATGCTCAGTCTCATCCCACTCGCAGCTCTGATGTTTGTCACTCCGAGTGGACACACACGAGTCCATCCGGATACGGCGAGGACTGCCGCCATCGCCATTCGCGCGCGGCGGGCGCCCGTCATTGACGGCCGGGATGACGACGACGTGTGGCGCGAGGCGCCGGCAATCTCGGACTTCACGCAGTGGCAGCCGACCGAAGGCAAGACGCCGCGCTTTCGTACCGAAGCCAGGGTCGCGTACGACGCGTCGAACCTCTACGTATTTGTGCGCGCCTTCGATCCGCACCCCGATAGCATCTTTAGCGTTCTCGAACGTCGCGACACCTTCACGGCGTCGGACAAGATCTGGCTCTTCCTCGACTCGTATCACGACCGGCGCACCGGCTACGAGTTCGGCGTCAATCCCGCCGGCGTCAAGCTCGATGGGCAAATCTCGAACGGCGGCAACGAGGACTTCGCCTGGGACGCGGTCTGGGACGTCGCGACGAGAATCGACTCGTTAGGCTGGACCGCCGAGTTCAGGATACCATTATCGCAGTTGCGGTACGGGAAGGGACACCGTCACGACTTCGGGTTCACGATCGATCGCGACATCTATCGCTACAACGAGCGCATGAGCTGGCCCGCGTTCAGCCAGTCCAAGCCGGACATGCTCTCCCAGCTCGGCACCCTCGAGGGACTCGAAGGACTCGAGGTCCCACGTCGCCTCGAGGCGATTCCGTACGTCGTCACCAAGCGCGCATCGACGATCGCCAGCAACAATCAGTTCACGAACAACTCGAGCGCGTCCGTCGGCGGAGATATCAAGTATCGCGTCGCGTCGAACATGACGCTCGACGCGACGATCAATCCCGACTTCGGCCAGGTCGAGGCCGATCCCGCGGTCCTCAACCTCACGACGTACGAGACTTTCTTCAACGAGCTCCGTCCCTTCTTCGTCGCCGGCCGCGGGCAGTTCCAGTTCAACGTCAACTGCTCGAACGTCAACTGCTCCAACGAAGGCCTATACTATAGTAGGCGCATTGGTCGGACCCCGCAGCTCGCCGGCACCTACGGCGACAGCGTCCCGCAGCCCCCGACGACCATCCTCGGCGCCGCCAAGCTCACCGGTCGCCTGACGAGCGGCACCTTCGTCGGCGTGCTCGACGCGGTGACCCAGCGCTACGAGAGCCCCGGCGACACGACCTTCGAGCCACGCACCAACTTCGCGGTCGCGCGGGTGACGCAGGACCTGCGCGGCGGCAACACGACCTTCGGTGGCATGCTCACCGCCGTCGACCGGCAGAACGACAGCTGGTCCGCGCCGTATCTCCCAAACAGCGCGTATGTCGGCGCCGTCGATTTCCGGCATCGCTTCTATCACAACAGCTACGAGATTTCCGGTCAGCTCGATCAGAGCCGGGTGCAGGGAAGCACGCTCGCGATGCAGGCGCTCGAGACGGATGCCGTGCACTACTACCAGCGGCCCGACGCCAATCTGCCGCTCGACTCCAACCGCACCGCGTTAGGCGGCGACGCCGAGGAGCTGCACTTCGCCAAGGTCGGCGGTCAGCACCTCATGTTCGAGTCTGCGTATCAGCGCCGGTCGGCGGGCTTCGAGATCAACGATCTGGGCTACCTGCGCCGCGCCGACCAGACGTCGTGGAATACCTGGGTCGGCTACTTCGACCGCAACGTGCACTGGTTCTATCAGCGCTTCCAGTGGAACAACAACTGGTGGCAGTACTGGACGACGAGCGGTCTGCCGCTCGAGGCGGCGTACAATACGAACTTTCAGATCGTGCTGAGGAACAACTGGGGGCTGCACTTCGGAACCACCGTCGGCCAGCTCGGCACGACGTACGACGATCGCAGCGCGCGCGGCGGGCCGGCGATCCGACAGGACAGCTACTATGCGCCGTGGATCTTCATCAACGGCGACGACCGGCGGTCGATCGTCCCGTACATTGGCCTCAACGTCTACAACGTCGGCAACGGCAAGAATCGTCAGTGGAACGTGAGCCCCGAGATCGACTACAAGACCGGCGGCCGATTCAGCGGGTCGGTGTCGCTCAACTACAGCCCGAACATCAACGACTATCAGTGGTACGGCTTCTACTCCGACGCCCTGGGCCCGCACTACACCTTCGCCCGTCTGGATCAAACGACGACCGCGGCGACGCTACGATTGAACTACACCTTCACGCCGGCCATGTCGCTGCAGGCGTACATGCAGCCGTTCGTGAGCAAGGGGGCGTACACCAACGTTCGGCAGCTCTCGTCGACGCCGCGCGCGGAGAGCTACGACGCCCGCTTCGCGCCGTTCGACGATCCGAGTGTGACGAGCGATCCAGGCGGCTTCAACTTCAAAGAGTTTCAATCGAACCTGGTGTTCCGCTGGGAGTACCGTCCCGGCTCGACGCTGTTCGTGGTGTGGAACGAAGGTCGTCAGGGCTACCTGAACCAGGAAGGTTTCACCAATTTCGGGAGCGACATCCGGAACCTGATGGCGCTGCACCCAGCGAATACGTTTCTCGTCAAGATGTCCTACTGGCTGAATCGCTAGAGGGTACAAGGCGAGAGGAGCAAGAGCAAACGCTCTGACGTTTGCGACTTCCAAGCGACAAGACAAGGTGAGGCGCACAGCGCCTCACCTTGTCATCCCGAGGAGCGCAGCGACGAGGGATCTGCTTTTGCTTTCCGCCCGTGCTCATCGACCGCTGAAGTTCACCTGCATCCGCAACAACTCGCAGACCGGCCGCCCACCCTCCCGCGCCGGCGAGAAGCGGACGCGCGGTAATATGTTCGTCACACTCGTTAGGTGCCGGCTGGCCGTGTCGCCGGGGATCGTGATCGAGCCCGGCTCGACGTGACCGGTCGAATCGACGACGAACTGCATCCAAGACGTGCCCACCGGTGCCGGCCCGACAATGCCAAGAATCGGCATGCTCTCCGAGCCGCCAAGCGTTACCGCGGTGGCGAGATTCTCGCTGGCGGCGCCCCCTGACTTCTTCGTCGCCTTGCCTCTTGATGCCCCTGACGCGCCCGCGGCGGTTGTCGAGAGGGCGACTGGACGCGCGTGCTTGATCTCGTCGCCGTTCATGGCGTAGGAGGAGTAGCCGAGCAATTGCTCGGTGAACTTGACCGCGTACTGATGCTGCCGATCCTCGTCGGCCTTGGCGACCTCGCTCGGCCCGTAGGCTGGCGCCCAGCCCGGCGTCTCGACGCGAACGCGATACGTCCCCGGCCGCGGGGCGGGCAGGGAGAATATGCCGTCCGCCGTCGACCGCTGCCGCGCGACGATGTTCTCCGCGCTGTCCTCGAGCGCAACGCTGGCGCAGGCGAGCACCGCCTTCGTGTCGGCGTCGCGCACGAGTCCCTCGAACGTCGGTGAGTGCGCCGAGATGACGTAGGCGGCGATTACAGGATACTCAACGCTATTGATCGGCGTCGGGATGAGCTTCTGCGCGTCCTCGGCCAGACTGAAACGAATGATGCTTCGTCCCGGCCGCCGGGCCACGAGATCTCTCGGCGGATTGAACTGGAGAGCACCCGCGCTCAACTGCCAACGCAGCCACCGGGTCTGGCCGAGCACCGACCCGGTGCTGTCGAGCAACAGGAGACGAATTCGTTCGATACTCACATGCTCGCCCGGCGTGAGGACGAGCGAGTCCGGGTACGCGCGCATGGAGGCGATGCGTGGCGCGAGCACGGCGAAATCGCCACGCGTGAGGTCGTTGTAGTGCGGTCCCGTCTCGGCGCGGCGGAGCGAGTCCGCGTGCTGCTGCGCCTCGAGCCTCACGCGAGCCGACGTGTCGCCTGCCTCGGCCAGCGCGCCCAGGACCTTCGTGCCGTAGGACGTATCGACGCGAAAACTGTAGCTGAAGTTGTAGCCAAAGCCCTGACTGGTGTTTTTCGCTCCGATGCGCTCGACGACCTCGCGCCGCCCGGCGTCCAGTTTGATGTTCGACGGGTGGACGCCGCAGGACACGTTGACGTTCTCGCAATTCTCCAGGCGAAGGGCGAAGATGATCACCGGCACCGTCGAGCGATTCTCTACGTAGATGAGATGCGTCGGCGGACTGCCCTGACTCTCCTCCGTGGTGCTGATGATGGTCTGGTAGGAGGGTGCGATATAGGTATGCTGGGCCGGCGGCGCGCAAGCGACGAGCAGTGCGGCGGGGAGGCCGAGGTGGAGGAGGGGATGGCGCATTATGAGAACGCTCTAATAATCGGGAAGGAGTCGCTCGACGTCGCGCGACCTGTCCATTCTATTGGGAGCGCACCGAACGTCAACCGGGCTTGCTATCCTAGAATGAGAGCGGCCGGTGACGCGCGCACTTGATGGGCTGGTTAACCGGAGAAGTCTCCACGGCCGAGTCACCCAATGCGTCTCACACCATTCGTCGCCATTGCCGTCTGCCTGACGAGTGCCGCCTGCGGCATTCTGACAGGGAACCAAGGCCACGGTCCCTTCCGCATCACGACCGACAAGCCCTCGTACAGCTACGGTACGAGGGTCGCCGTCGGCGTGCGGAACATTTCTGACAAGGTGCAGAGCTACAACTTCTGCCCTGTCACGCTGCAGACCTTCCAAGACGGCTCGTGGATCTCGGTCTCGGGCTCCCCGCCGCCGGGTGTCGCGTGCGCGGCAATGGCGCACACGCTGCAACCTGGTGACAGCGCGGGATTCATCTTCACGCTGCCGTCGGACCAGTTGCTCGGCGAGTACCGGCTCGTGCTGCCATGGCTGGGCGACACGAACCTATCGGTCGATCAGCGCGCGACGCCGCCCTTCACGATCTCCTGCTACAACTGCGCCCTCGCGGCGACAAAGCTCGACTGATGAATGGTGGCGCGCGTGCCATTCCGCGGCTCCGTTATGATTCGTGTGGAACCTCGCGCCCACCATACCGATGCCCACACGTACGCCTCCAATCCCGAACAGCTATTGGGTCAACGATCACCTCCTCGCCGGTGAGTATCCTGCCGGGGTCGACATTCGATCGACCCGAGAGAAGCTCGCGCACTTACTCGACGCGGGGATCAGCGTTTTCATCGATCTCACGGAGCATTTCGAGCTGCCTCCGTATGACGCGATCCTGAAGGAAGAAGCCGCCGCGCGAGGGCTCACCGCGGAACACGTGCGGATGTCGATCCGCGACGCGAACGTCACGACCGTTAGGCACATGCGGGAGATACTCGCGCAGATCGAGCGACACGCGCAGGCCAACCGGGCGGCGTACGTCCATTGTTGGGGCGGCGTCGGGCGCACGGGCACCGTGGTCGGCTGTCATCTCGTCGAGCAGGGCCAGACTGGCGACGAAGCCCTCGCCGAAGTCGCGCGTCTCTTCGCCACGATGTCGAGGGAGAAGCTGACGAATCACCCGGACGGCTCGCCCGAGACCGACGAGCAGAAGGCCATGATTCGAGCGTGGAGTGGCGCCGACCCCAGCGCATGAAACGTACAGCTTCCTTCCGCGTCTACGATTGTCAGACGCCCCTCTCATAGTCGTACCCGCAGCAGGGTTTGACCTGGATCGCGTCTTCGTACCGTGGTCCCCGGGGCCGTCTCTCCAGTGCAACAATTCATGCCGTCGATCTCGCGTCTCGCAAGCACGAGCATTGTCGTCGCATCCGTCGTCGCCAGCTTCGCCTGTAGCAACAAGGAACATCCGTCCAGTCCCCTCGCTCCAGCGCCCGCCAGCATCGCTGCCCAGACGTCGACGACCATCACGGCAACCGTGGGAAGTCTGGTCAGCCCGTCGCCGGCCGTGCGAGTGCTCTCCGCCAGCGGAGAGCCCGTTCCGAATGTGAGTGTCAGCTTCACCGTTGGCGCGAAGAGCGGCACGGTACGCAACGCCACCCTGGCAACGGACGCGAATGGTGTCGCAACCGCGGCTGAATGGACGCTCGGCTCGGTCGCCGGCGTCGACACACTCACGGCGAGCGTCACCGGCGTCGCGTCTCCAGTCATCTTCACCGCGACAGCCAAGGCGGCGCCGGCGAGCGCGCTCGTGGCGCTGTCCTCGCCGTCGGGACCATTGGCCGTCGCGACGAGTGTGACTCCCAAACCGTCCGTGCGTGTCACCGACGCATACGGGAACGCCATCTCCGGAGCGAGCGTCGCGTTCAGCGTGCAGAGCGGCGGCGGCAGCGCTGTTGGTGGCAGCGTCACGTCGGACGCGAATGGCATTGCGTCCGTCGGTGGGTGGACGCTCGGCACTCATTCCGGCACGCAGACGTTGCGTGCGAGCCTCGGCAGCAGCGCGACGCTCGACTTCAACGTGACCGTCGTCGCCGGACCGCCCGCGCAGATGCTGCTCGTCGCGGGCGCGAACCAGTACGGCCGAGTGGGTACCGTGCTGCCGCTCTCACCGGCGGTGCGGGTGCTCGACAAGTACTCCAATGCGGTGGTCGGCGGCAGCGTCAGCTTCTTACCGGTCGGCGCGAGCGGCTCGTTGTCGAAGAGTTCAACAACTACTAACGCACAGGGCCTCGCCACCATTGCCGCATGGACGTTGGGCGCCGCGGAAGGGGTGGACAGCGTGTACGTCAGCGCCGCGCCGGGCCTCTGGCTACCGGTCTACGCGCGCGTGGTACCGACCTCCCAGTTCAACATCACCCTTCGCTACCTCACGCCGGCAACCGCGACGCAGCAGGCCGCGTTTCAGCGCGCCGCCGAGCGATGGCGAGATGTCGTGATCGGTGACCTCAAGGACATGTCGATGTCCCTGCCGGCGAACGCGTGCGGGGTGAACGAGCCGCCGCTCAACGAGACTGTTGACGATCTGCTCATCTACGTGAGCCTCGACTCCATCGACGGCCCGGGCAACGTTCTCGGTGCGGCCTCGCCTTGCTACACCCGCAACTCGAACGGCCTCCCCGTCATCGGCTTCATGCACTTCGACACGGCCGACGTCGCCCAGCTCGAGGCGAACAATCAGCTCGACGACGTCATCCGCCACGAGATGGGCCACGTGCTCGGCATCGGATCGCTGTGGCAGAGCTTCGATCTGCTGACCGGCGCCGGTACGGGCGATCCATTCTTCACCGGTATCTCGGCAAGGCAGGGCTTCTCGGCGATCGGCGGCAGCGCGTACGTTGGGAATACGGTGCCTGTCGAGAACGTCGGCGGCGCCGGTACCGCCGGCAGTCACTGGCGTGAGAGTGTGCTCAACACCGAGCTCATGACCGGCTACATCTCTCCGCCGGGCACGCGCATGCCGCTCAGCCTCGTGACGATCGGCTCCCTGGAGGACCTGGGATACACGATCACCCCGTGGGGGTATGACGTCTTCACCTTCGGTGTCGATCTGCGGGCAAGCGTTCAGGCACCGGCCCGCGCGCTGCGAGAGCTGCCGCCGCCACATGTACCGATCGCGATCGACGACAACGACAGCGTCGCGGCCTTGGCGCGCTTGCCGGTTCCGAGCAGAGGCGGAAGGCGGGTCGATCTCGCGCGCAATGCGCCGCGACAGCCCCGGTTCGTGACGCGTCGAACCGCGGCTGTCATTCCGAGTCCACGCGCCGATGGCCGTCGCGCGCCGACTCTGCCGTGAACTGGCCGATAGCGGGGATGACAGGGACAAGGCGACGGACGCAGAGCCCGAGAAGTTTGCAGATTCTCACGCTGGCGTTGGTCGGGTTCGACCGAAGGGCACCTGCCGAGACTACGTAGCGCGACATAGAGGTGTCAAAAAGTTGTGGCCCCTCGGATTGCGCGCCGGCGTTGCCGAGGATCCCAGCTAGCCGGACACCTGGCCGACCGCTACCGTAAAGACATGTTCTACCCTACCGCGCGCCGCATCCCACCTCCAGCGATCGCACTCGGCGCCCTTCTCGTCGCCGCCTTTGCGTCGCCGCTCGCGGCGCAGACGCTGCCGCCGGTGCACACCGATTCCTCGGCAATCGCCGACGCGCGCGCCGACAGCGCGAAGCGGCCGTATACCGCCGCGGATATCGCCTTCGTTTCGGGAATGATCCATCACCACGCGCAGGCGATCCTGATCGCGAATTGGGCGCCGACCCACGGCGCGAGCGCTCAGCTGCGGACACTCTGCGGCCGCGTCATCAACGCGCAGCTCGACGAGATCCATCGTATGGAGCAATGGCTGGCCGATCGGCGGCAGCCAATGGTCACGCCTCAGTTCACTCGGGACACGTCGATGCGAGACATGCCCGGGATGAACATGGCGGGCGACTCGCTGATGCCGGGCATGCTCTCGAGCGCGCAGCTCGACACGCTCGATCGCGCGCGGGGAGACGATTTCGACCGGCTCTTTCTCACCTACATGATCCAGCACCACACGGGCGCGGTGCATATGGTCCAGCAGCTGTTCTCCACGTACGGCGCCGGCCAGGATGAAACAATCTTCAAGATGGCGACGGACATCAATGTCGATCAGCGGACCGAGATCGCCCGCATGCATCGGATGCTCGTCTCGCTGGCGCTCGGCATCACTCCCCCACCGCAATAAAGCGGGGCGCGGTTAGGCTCTCGCGACATCCAGCCACCAACCACCAACCACCAGCTACCAATTATGAATCATCGATTGTTCATCTCCTCACTGGCGATAGCCACGTCCATTGCCATTCCCCTCGGCGCGCAGCAGGTGCCGGCGCCTGGCGCGCCGTCGCCGGATCCACGGGTCGGTCTCAAGCCCGGTGTCTATGACGCAGGCGAGGCTTCGTGGAACATGAAACTCGCGTCGCTCACGAAGCCCACCGAGAAGTTCCAGAAGAGCATCAACTCCGACCTGGCATTCTTCGGGCACTACGTCATCCAGGGCAGCTTCGATGGCTTCCAGATCTGGGACATCTCCGATCCGTCGCATCCCACCCTTCGGACTTCGCAGTACTGCCCGGCGTCGCAGAGCGACGTCTCCGTCTACAAGAACCTCCTTGTCGTCTCCTCGGAATCGAACTCCGGCCGACTGGACTGCGGTGACGAGGGTATCAAGGACACGGTGAGTGCGGAGCGCATCCGCGGCGTTCGCATCTTCGACATCAGCGATATCGATCATCCGAAGTACATCACCAACGTCCAGACCTGTCGCGGGTCGCACACCCATTCACTGCTCGTCGATCCCAAGGACAAGGCCAACGTCTACGTGTACATCTCGGGCTCAGCGTCGCTTCGCTCGCCGAAGGAGCTGGCCGGCTGCACGAAGGCGACCCCGGACAAGGATCCCAACTCGGCGCTGATGCGGCTCGAGGTGATCAAGGTTCCGCTCGCGCATCCCGAGAAGGCGGCGGTCGTGGGCTCGGCGAAGATCTTCGAGGGGTTGAAGCAGCCCAAGAGCCACGGCCAGACGGCGACGGACAGCCTCGCAGAGGCGAAGGAAATCGCGGACGCGAAGGCGAACGGAGGCTACGTGTTCACGGCCTTTGGCTCGGAGCAGGTCGCCAGTCCGCGGTTCGTCACGTCGTTGCTCGACAGCATCGTCAAGGCGCGAAACGCCGCTGGCACGCCGACCGCGGAGGACAGCACGACGTTGCGTGTCTCGCTGCAAGGGATCGTCGACAAGATCATCGCCTCGCAAGGCCCGAAGCAGGAAGGCGATCCGATCATGTTTCGGCAGTGCCACGACATCACGCTCGACCCGTCCATCGGCCTCGCCGGCGGCGCGTGCGAGGGGCATGGTCTGTTGCTCGACATTCGCGACCCCGTGCGCCCGATGCGCATCGACGCCGTGGACGACGTGAACTTCTCGTACTGGCACTCGGCGACGTTCAACAACGACGGAACGAAGATTCTCTTCAGCGACGAGTGGGGCGGCGGCGGCGCACCAAAGTGCCGCACGACGGATCCGCACGAGTGGGGCTCGGACGCGATCTTCAGCATCGATCAGAGCAAGAAGCTGCACTTCGAGAGCTACTACAAGCTCTCGGCGCCGCAGACTCCGCAGGAGAATTGCGTCGCGCATAACGGCTCGCTCATTCCCGTGCCGGGCCGCGACATCATGTCGCAGGCGTGGTATCAGGGTGGCGTGTCGGTGTTCGACTGGACGGACGCAAAGCATCCGATGGAGATCGCGTTCTTCGATCGCGGTCCGCTCAAGCCCGATGAGATGGTTCTCGGCGGATCCTGGTCGGCGTACTGGTACAACGGCGTGATCGTGAGTTCCGAGATCACCCGCGGCCTCGACATCTTCGAGCTGACGCCTAACGCGTTGTTGACGCAGAACGAGATCGACGCCGCGAAGACGGCGCATCTGGATTACCTGAACGTGCAGGACCAGCCGCACTACACCTGGGCGCCGTCGTTCGCGGTCGCGCGGGCGTACGTCGATCAGCTGGAGCGGTCGAATGGCCTCTCGGCCGATCGTGTCGCGGCGACTCGTCAGGCGCTGGACGGTGCCGAGAAGGCGAGCGGCGCGGCTCGTCGTTCAGCGCTGAGCAAGCTCGCGACGCAACTCGATTCGGATGCAAAGGGATCGAGCGATGCCGCCAAGGTGAGAACGTTGGCGACTACGGTGCGCGGCGTGCGTTGAGCGTGGCGCGTAGCCTGTCATCCCGAGGAGCGTAGCGCATAGCCTGTCATCCCGAGGAGCGTAGCGACGAGGGATCTGCTGTTGCGCTATGGAGAGTACGAGAGTGGCCTGCCGATATCGGCAGGCCATTTTCTTTTTCAGAGCGGGATCGAAAATAAACGCACGGTCCCGCTTGGTCCGAGGATTGCACCCAGTCGACGATTCGAAAATGACCTCGACCGAAGCAAACACCATCTACCAGAGCCCGCTGCCCGCGGGTCGCCAGCCCAGCGTCCTGCTCGTCGACGATCACCCGACCACCCTACGTGCCGTGGCGGCTGTGCTCGAGCCGCTGGGTGCTCGGCTCGTCACGACGACGTCAGCGGAAGACGCGCTCGGCCGAGCGCAGGCGGAAGACTTCGCTGTCCTGCTACTGGATGTGGAGATGCCTTCCGACATGGACGGCCTCGAGGCGGCAAGGGTGATCCGCTCGCGCGACCGCTCGCAAGCCACGCCCATCATCTTCATGACGGCCAGGGATCAAGACCGCGGATCGACGCTCGCCGGCTACCAGGCGGGTGCCGTCGACGTGCTGTACAAGCCCCTCGATCCCGACATCCTGCGCGCGAAAGTGGGTGTCTTCCTCGAGCTGTTTCGGCTGCGCGATCAGTCGGCCCTGATGGGCAGACTCCGCGAGGCGAATACTCGGCTCACCCAGGTAATCGGCGAGGCCGAAGAAGCGCGTGCCCGGTCCGCAGAGGCGCAGACGGCAAAGGACCGGTTCCTCGCGACCATGAGTCACGAGATCCGGACGCCCATCAACGCCATTCTGGGGTTCACCTCGCTGCTGGAGCTTGGCCTGGCCGGCCCCGTGACCGACGAGCAGCGCGCCTTGCTGGCGAGGCTGACGAGGAGCAGCCAGCATCTGCTGCAACTCGTCAACGACGTGCTCGACCTGTCGAAGATGGAGTCGACCGAGATGCAGGTCGTCCGAGAGCCGCTCCGTACAGGCTCCGCCGTGGAAGGCGCGCTCGAGCTGTCGGAGGGGATGGCACACGCGCGGGATGTGCGACTCGTCAACCTCAAGCGTGGCGATCCTGGCGTCGCGTATATCGGCGACGAACAGAGGGTGCGCCAGATTCTCGTGAACCTGATCTCGAACGCCGTCAAGTTCACCGAGAGCAGCGGAACCGTGACCGTAGAGTGCGACCTCCGGAGTGATACGCCGCCCGGGGCGCAGCTTCATGGCAAGGGCCCCTGGGCAAGCGTTCGGGTCCGCGACACGGGGATCGGAATATCTGACGCGAATCTGGAGCGGGTCTTCGACGCCTTTCACCAAGTGGACAGCGGTCATACCCGGACGAGAGGGGGAAGCGGCCTCGGACTTTCGATCAGTCGCCGCCTCGCGCGACTCATGGGCGGCGACATCACGGTCGAGAGCACGCCAGGCCAGGGATCCACGTTCACACTCTGGCTCCCCGCGGCTGCCGAAAGCGAGAGCGTCGAGGAAAGGAGCGTGCGGGCGACGGATGCGTCGTCGACGACCCACGTGAGGGGGCTGTGCGAGATCGGGGAAGCGCTGCGCGACGAAGTGCATGCGATCGTGAAGAGCTACACGGCGCGTCTCCGATCCGATCTGGAGACGTCCGAAGCGGCGGAGCTCCGCCAGCCCGAGCTCGAGGATCATGCGGTCACCTTCCTCGCCGATGTTGCGCAATCGCTCATCATCGTCGGGGAGTCGGAGGGCGATGCCGCAGTGCTGCTCGCGGATGCGTCGGAGATCCAGCGCACGATCGCCGAACGGCATGGTCTTCGCCGCCGCCGGCAGCGGTGGTCCGAGACGAGCATCCGCCGTGATTTCGCGGTGCTCCGCGAGGAGGTCGAGCGGGCGGTGCGCGCGCGCATTCTCGCGAGCAGCGCCGACACTGATCAGGCGTTGTCGGTCGTGCAGCGTCTCATCGACAACGCGGAGACGATCAGCCTTCGCGCGTGGCGACGGGCTGACCAGCGCGATGACATGGCGTCTCTGTTCAGTCAGGAGCCGCATTCCCGGTCTTGAGGCGCAAGCCGCCGTCAACCGACGAGACCAGTTCCTTACATTTGCGCGCTCGACTCGTGGCGACCATCATGTTGCATGCTCGCCTGTCTCGTTCTCTGTCACGCCCTCGCCGCCGCTGAGCCCAAGCCGCTAGCGACGTACCTCGGGCGTGAAAATCAGATCCACGTCAACATCCCGCGCGTCGAAACCGAGACCTCGGTGCGGATCGACGGCTCGCTGGACGAACCCGTGTGGCACTCCGCCGCGATCCTGGCCGGGTTCTCACAATTCTCACCGCAGGACGGCGTCCCCGCGGCCGATTCGACGCAGGTGATGCTCTGGTATTCACCGACCGCACTCTATGTCGGCATTCGCGCCTTCGAAGCGCATGGCGCGGTACACGCCACCCTCGCCGATCGCGACAAGATCTCGGCTGACGACAATGTGCAGTTGCTGCTCGGAACCTTTCACGACCAGCGGCAGGCGTACGTGTTCGCGGTGAACCCACTCGGCGTGCAGATGGACGGTATGCTCGTCGAAAACGGATTCGGCGCGCGCGGCAGCTGGACGCCGACTCTCGCCGGGCGCGCGTCGGCGGATCTGAGCCAGGACTTCGTGTTCGAGTCGAAGGGACGGCTCACCGAGTACGGCTACGAGGTCGAGATTCGCATCCCGTTCAAGAGTCTCAAGTACCAGTCGGCGGCGGTGCAGACTTGGGACCTGAACGTCGTTCGCGAAACGCAGCACTCAGGGTACGAGGACAGTTGGGCGCCCGCGAGGCGGTCGAATGCGTCGTTCCTCGCGCAGTCGGGCACGATCGAAGGACTCAGTGGTCTCGACCGGGGCCTGGTGCTCGACGTCAATCCCGTCGTGACGCAGCACGTGAACGGCGCACCGTCGACGACTGGCAACTGGGGATACCGCACCGAGACGCCGCAGCTGGGCGGAACGGTGCGCTGGGGTCTGACGAACACCCTAACGATGACGGGAACCGCGCATCCGGATTTCGCGGAAGTCGAATCCGATGCCGGACAGTTCGTGATCGATCCGCGCCGCGCGCTCTTCTTTCCCGAAAAGCGCCCTTTCTTCATAGAAGGCCTGGAAGCGTTCGCCGTTCCGCATACGCTCATCTACACGCGCGACATCCAGCAGCCCGACGCGGCGCTCAAGCTCTCGGGCAAGATGAACGGCACAACGGTCGGCTTTCTGTCCGCCGCGGATAACCCAGGGTTATCGCCCGATGGGCGCGAGCGTGCCGTGTACGATGTCATGCGCGCTCAGCACGACTTCGGCGATCAGTCGCGAATTGGCGTCGCCTACACGGACCGCCTGCTCGGCGGCGACTACAACCGCGTTGCCGACGTCGACGGACGACTCGCGTTCGGTGGGGCGTACAATGCCATCTTCCAGTACGCGGAAAGCTTCGACAAGACGCAGAACGTCGTCCGCAACGCGCCGCTCTGGACAGGCGCGCTCTTGCGGAACGGAAAGGAATACGGTTTCCGATTTCTGCTCGACGGCATCAGCGACGACTTCGTCGCGGGCAGCGGATTCATCGCGCGCGCCGGCATAGTGCACGGCATCGCCGAACAGCGCTTCACCTGGTTTGCCAAGCGCGGGTCGCCGCTCGAGGCGATCACTGGTCTTCTTAATTATGACGACACCTGGGAGTACTCACACTTCACGAGTGGTCGCGACGCCCAGGATAAGAAGTTCCATACCAGTGCCACCGCCGCCTTTCGCGGCGGTTGGAGCGTTGGCCTTGGCGTGTATTGGGAGACGTTCGGATGGGATTCGACGCTGTATGCGGATTATCGAATCCTGACGCCGGCGGGCGATACGCTGCCTTTTACCGGCGTTCAGCGAATCTTCAACCGGGACTATGTGCTGACGTTGGCGACACCGCAGTGGAAGATGTTCAACGCCACGCTGCTCTACGTCGGTGGGCAGGATGAGAACTTCTACGAGTGGGCACAGGCGAACATCAATCTCGCGACGCTCACGCTGAGCATGCGGCCTAACGATCGCGTCCGCCTCGACGGGTCGTACCAATACCAGGACTTCTGGCGGCGGACGGACAATTCGCTCGTCGCCCGCAACGTGATCCCGCGGCTCAAGGTCGAGTATCAACTCACGAGGTCGATCTTCCTGCGCGTCGTCGGAGAGTACGATTTCAACGAGACGAACGATCTGCGCGACGAGACGCGGACCGATTATCCGCTGCTCGTGGCCGGCGCGCCCTCCCTCGCGACGAGGTCGCGGACGCTGCGCGGCGATTACCTGTTCTCGTACACCCCGCGCCCCGGCACGGTGCTGTACGTCGGCTACGGCAACGCCGGCACCGGCCTCCCCGACGCGGCGCGTCGCTTCACCTTCGAGCCGATCCAGCGCACGTCGGACTATTTCTTCTTCAAGTACAGTTATCTATTCCGGATGTAGGACCGGGCGGTCTCGCGCAAGTCACGCTCTCTAATTCTTTACCGCGGAGGGACGCAGAGGAGTGCCTTTGTCATCCTGAGCGAAGCGAAGGATCTGCTGTTACCCTGGCACACAACGTATCCGTCGGTCGATTTGATCCCTCGGGATGACTCTCGCGTCCCTCCGTGCACTCCGTGCCCTCCGCGGTAAAAGCTTGAGAGGCCCTTAGTGGCGCGATCTCATTACCGCTCGGACGGACGCATCATCTGGATGGTGACCTCCACCTCGGCTGACGTCACGCGGGTCACGGTCATAGCGCCACTCCAATCCACTCCGTCGCTGTCCTTGGTCCTCGTGGTGGCGACTGCCAGACCATCGGCACTGACTGGTGTACCCACCTTCCAGCCGGCGCTCTCCAGCTGCTTCACGTAATGCGTGAGGATATCGAGCGGTTCACCGGCACCGACGAGGTGCGCCGAGATCTCCGTGCGGTCAGATCCGGTACAACCGCCACCGCCCCTTTGGGACATTCCCACTGGAGAACGCAGTGTCGGAAATGCCAGGTGCGGCATGCGAGAGCCCGGCGTATACAGCCGCGGGTTGCAGACACTCCTATCCTTGTTACGCATGTGCTGAACCCTGAGGTACGTCCCGCCTCCGGGCGCAGGCACGGACGAGATCATCGCCACACCGCTGTCGGCGCAGTAGACATTTCCCCCGGGAAAGGAGAAGTCCGCGGACACGAAGCCGCCCCTCTCGTTAGCTGGTGGTGGCGGCGGCGCCCAGCCGCGTGCCAACAGCTGCTTGTCGTACGCCGCGAGGACCTGAGTGGCTGGTAACGTGAAGGCCAGGACCACCGTTGCGCGCTCGGGGAACTCGACGCCGCCGAGAACCACGCCGCCATCCGCCGCCGTAAGGCTCGCCGGCACGCCCGCCGGGGCTTGCCCAACAGTGATCCTGGGCGTGCGACTGCCGTAAACGCTCGCGCTATTCCCGAGGAGAGCAAGCGCGAGGTCTGTGGGTATGGTCGCTGGCTGCTGTTGTGCCGCAACGGGGTACATGGCGCTCCCTGCGAAAGCGAGGAGCGCTAGGGAAAGCACGGACGCACGCATTGGTCGTCTCCGGCAGGATCTCGTGGCGAGCGCCGCAATTCTGTTGCCGCTCGTTTACGGATATTGTAAATCGCTGCCGGTCAGATAATCGACTTCAAGTACAGCTACCCTGTTCCGAACGTAGGGGGCGCCGAGTGTAGGTCGGCATTTCTTTACCGCGTCCCTCCGCGGTAAAGATTATGAGGGGCCGTCACTGGCGCGACTACGCCTTCCTATCAGTACACCCATGAAAGTTCGGATTGTTGAGCTCCGGATCTGTAACCGGCAGATTGACGTCGCTCCCGTAGCTCCCACCCTTGAAGAACGTCCCCGTCGGAAAGACGGCATCCGGCGCGCGCTGGTATTGCCGCACCAGGCGCCGCAGGTCGCCTAACCGCTCGCCGCGGCCGAACGTCCAGAATGCCTTCTCCCGGAACAGCTGGTCCACCGCCGCATCCTTGGTCGTCGGCGTCGCGAGGGGCGGCATCGGCGCGGGGGTGAAGTCCACGCCGTCGCTCGAGCCTAACGTTGGCGGTGCGGCGCGCAGTGCGTTGAGGATTGCCGTCGCGCCGGCGAAGTCATTCGCGTTCACTAAACCTTCCGCTTCGATGAGCCGCGCGTCCACGCCGCTGAAGATCGCCACCGGATCGTCGCGCCCCCAGATCTGCTGCGCGAAGAAGGGCGTCTTCGTGTCGAACGACACCGCCGCCGGATTGCCGGCGCCATCCACCTGCGCCGATGGCACGCGCGGATCGTTCGACGAGACGAACGGGATCGCATTCGCGATTTGACCCGACGCGTCGGTGCTGTCGCCAACCGACCAGCGCTTGGCGCTGTTGTTGAGCGCCCAGATCTGGTTGTCACCCGCGGTGAGCGAGAACGTCGCGAGCCAGGTGAAATCCGTTGGCACGCCGGCCACCGCCGTGGCGGCCGCGCTGTAGTTGCCGAGACCGAGCTGCGCGCGTGCCTTCAACACCTTCGCGCCGTAGGTGACGATCGTCCCGTCGGCGCCATTGGCTCCGTTGTCGCTCAGGCTCACGTTGGCCAGCGCCGAGTCGGCGTCCGCGCTCGCCATCGCGAATGCCTCCGCCGCCGACACCGGACTGCCGAACGCGATCGCGTCGCCAGTGGAATTGCTGAACGGCTGCCCATTGCAGAAGTCCTCCGCGGACTCGAGCTCGGCGTAGCCTTTCACGACGTACATCTGCCCGATGTTCGACAGCGGTTTCGGCTTGTACTTCTTCAAGTACTGAATCGCCAGCATCGCCGAATTGCGTGCGCGGTGCAGGCTGACGTACGCCGTATCGATGTTGGCGTTGGAAGTCTGGATGTTGCGTTGATCGGTCTGATCGCGCTCGTTGAAGGTGTCACCCGAGCGCCACTCGTCGGTGAGGAGTCCGCCAAGCAGCCAGACGCTCTCGTCGCCCGCGGTGGTGTTCGACAGGCGCTGGAGCGTACCCACGCGCAGGGCCTCGGCGCCGGCAGCCGAAGCGAGGCTTGTCGGATCGATCTGGTCAGGGTGCTGCGTCTCCAGGAGCGTGTTCTTCACGCTGTCGCAGCCCAGCAGCATCAGCGCGGCGATCGCAACGGACAGAGAAGTCTTGGACATGAGTTGAATGAGTTGATAACTCAGTAGCCAACGTTGAGTCGGAGAATGAAATACGTCGATGGGGGCGCTGTCTGGAAATCGTTCTGGACGTCGTTCTGGCCGTAGTTCGATTCCGGATCGATCCCCGAATAGTTCGTGATCTTTCCGAGATTGCGGCCGGCAAGAGTGAGCGTGCTGCTCTGGCCCCTGAGGAAGCGGCGCGCGAACGATTGCGGCATCGTGTACGTGAGTGCGAGCTCACGGAAGCGGAGGAACGACGCATCCTCGATGAAGCCCGCCTGTGTGCGCGCTGGTGTGTCGCGCAGCGCGACGACCCGCGCCTTCTCCCACAGCGGCGCGCTCGGATCGCTCAGCCCGCGGCAGTTGTTGCGGTTCTGACAACGTATCCGCTCCGTATCGTTGTCGCCGAGGAAGCCGCCCTTGTAATCGATGAGCGAGGTGAGTCGCAGCTGCTTGTTGAAGAAGTCGAAACCGGTCGTGAGCCCCGCTTCGTACTTCGGGATCGACGAGCCGAGGAAGGTCGCCGAGTCCGCGACGACGACCTCGCTCACCGTTGGGTCGGTGCTATAGCGAATGAGCCCGTCGCCGTTCTTGTCCTGGTACGTGTACTTGCGCTGCCACCAACCGTTGAGCGGGTAGCCGGGTCGCTGTTGTATCAGCGAGCCGACGATGTTCGGGATGCCGCTACCGAGGGTGACGAGCTTGTTGGTGTTCGTCGAGGCGTTGAGCGTGATGTCGATGCCGAGGCTGCGACGGTCGAGCAGCTGCGCGCTCACGAGCCCCTCCCAGCCGGCATTCTTCACCGAGCCGAGATTCTCCAACCGTGAATCGACGCCCGCGCCCGTCGACGGCGCGAGCACGTGATTGATCAGCGCGTCCTTCGTGAGCTTGTTGTAGTACGTGACCTCGAGATCCACTCGGCTGCCGAAGAAGCGAGAATCGAAGCCGCTCTCGAACTCCGTGGCGCGCTCGGGCTTGAGCGCCGCGTTGCCGAGTGCGTTCGTGAGGATCGATGGCGAATCGGTGCGATCGACGTTGGCCGTGCTCGCGAGGAAGAAGCGGAGCGCGTCCGTGGGACCGGGCTGCGTGCCGGAGGCGCCGTACGCGGCGCGCAGTCGCAGCTGACCGAGCCAGCTGAACTTGGGGAAGTAGTCTTCGTCGGAGATGACGTACGAGAGACTCGCCTTGGGATAGTAGACGCGCTGGAAGTTCGTGCCGAAGGCACTGTTCTGGTCCGTGCGGACGGCCGCGGTGAGGAAGAGCCGATCGCGAATCGCGGCCGCTTCCTCGACGAAGAGACCCAGCGTCTTGCTCAGATTGGTTTGCTCGGCGGCGAAGGGAACCGCGCCGGCGGTTACCGTCTGTGCGCCCGGCGGCAATTGCGACGACGCGGCCTCGTTCTCGTCGAAGCGATAGTTGACGTACTGGACGCCCAACGTCGTCTTGGAGTTGAGCCACGCGCGGGGATTGAAGCTCGACGTGCTGCCAAGGTCGACGGTGAAGTTGCGCAGGTTGGTGCGATTGTCGACGGCGAAGCCGAGTCGATTCGATCCGAAATCCGAGCAGTTGTCGAAGCGGCAGAGATCCGTGTCGACGCGATCGGTGATGTCGGTGCCGATGTTCGCCCGGTTCTGCATCCACGACGTCGGCCGCCAATTGGCGTTGGCGCTTGCGATGAAGCGATTGATGCCCTGCGTCACCGTCTCCTGGAAGATGTCGCCGGGGGTGAACACCCGATAACCCATCTTCGGAAAGCCGAGCGAGGTGTTGCCGTTGTTAGGCGTACCGGGACCGCCGTACGCGCTCGACCAGATGCCGGTCGTGTTGTTGTCGGCCTGCGGTAGACGCTGATCGTGCTTGATGTAGCCAGTGGAGAGCGCGAGATCGAGCGTCGGTGAGACGGTGGCGTTGAGGTTGGCGCGCACGCTCGTCTTCTGCAGCGCGTTCGGATGCATCCACTCACCGAGAATGTCCACTCCCTGCGCGTTGAGCCGATTGACGTCGAAGCGCGGGATCTTGAGCACGCCGGTCTCGTTCTCCCATTCGGCCGATGTGAAATACCGAATGATCTCGGTACCACCTGAGAGATTCGCCCCATACTGCTGGCGATAGCCGGTGCCGACGGGCGTCGTGTTCGCATCCTTGAACAGGCTGAACGACTGGAGGCTGTCTTTGATGCAGGCACCGCTGGCGACCGAGCCGAGGGAGCACTGGGCGGCGCGGGTCGGATTCGCCGGTGTATGACCCCAGAGCGTGTACGCCGTGGGATACGTGTTGCGATCGGTGACGGCCCCCTGCTCGGTGAAGAGATTCCAGTGCGGCGCGCCGGACCTGCCACGCTTGGTAGTGATGACGATGACGCCATTCGCGGCGTCGGTGCCATACAGTGTCGCCGCTGACGGCCCTTTGACGATCTCGATGTTGTCGATCTCTTCCGGCGAGAGGTCATTCACGCGACTGGGGAAGGAGCCGCCGACGTCGACGCTCGACGAGTTGGTGTTGCTCGTCATGCGTACGCCGTCGATCACATAGATCGGATCATTCGAGAGCGACAGCGAGCTCGTGCCGCGGATGCGGACGCGCGCTCCGGTGCCGGTCATGTTTCCCGGAAGCACCTGCACGCCGGGAGTGCGCGCCGTGATGAGGTCAGCGACGGTGGCGATCGGTGCCGTCGTCGGCAGCGCGCCGGCGTTCACCGTCGACACGGAGTTGCCTAACTCCACGCGTCGCTGTTCGCCGGTGGCGGTAGTGACGAGCTCACCGAGCTGAACGACCACGTCCGCCATCGCGAAGTCGAGCGTCGCCGTCTGCCCTGGCACGACGGTCACGGGCTTCTTGAGCTCCTGAAATCCGACGCGGAGAACGCGCACCTCGAGCGATCCGCTCGGTACGTTACGAATCGTGTAGCGGCCGTCGAGGCTCGTCGACGTGAACAGGCTCGTTCCGACGACGATGACACGCGCGTCGACTAGCGGCTCGTTGGATAGCTGTGACGTCACCCGTCCGGTGACGGTGGCTTGCTGGCCCTGGGCGAGGGTCGCGTGGCTCGCCAGCATCGCGACGGCCGTGAGAGTGGTGACGACCTTACCGAACGCGGGGATCGGCATCGATGATTCCGGTTGAGAGTTCTATCAACAGACTCACGCGCGCCCTCGTCAGGCTCGCAACGTGGGACGTGAATGAGACGCGGATAAAACTCGCGAGAGTGTCATCTCGTCACGCCGATGGTGACGTGTGACGACCGATGTGGGACGCGGATGTGCCTCACGCGTACCGACGTCGGGAATGTGTCGAGCCGTCGCCGTCGGTGACGAAACGATTATCGATGCGTTAAATGGCCAGCCTATCGCGGCCGGCGGCCGTCTCGTCGCGGCGCGTGGTTGACGAGACGTTCACGACGCTGGCCAGCATCCCGAGTTGCCTAACGGCCAGCGACCTAGTGTAAGGATTTCGTCTGGTTGTCGCTTTTTTCCAACGCCCAACGCCCAACGCCCAACGCCCACCCCCCACCGCCCACCGCCCACCGCCCGAGTCAGTCGCGACGAAGCGCCTCGAGCGGATCGATCGCCGCCGCGCGCCGGGCCGGGATCCAGCTCGCCAGCGCCGCAATCGCCAGGAGCGTGAGGCACGTGCCGCCCAGCGCCAGCGGATCCGTCGGGCTCACTTCATATAGTAGCCCGCGCAGGAGCCGCGTCGTCGCGAGGGCGCCGGCAAGGCCGATGGTCACGCCGATGAACGCGAGGCGGACTCCCTGTCTCGAGATCATCCCGCTCACCGCGCGCGGCTCGGCGCCGAGCGCCATTCGCACGCCGATCTCGCGCTGGCGGAGCGTCACGGTGTAGGCCATCACGCCGTACACGCCCAAAGCACCGAGCAGCAGCGCCAGCGCGCTCGCCACGGCGAGCAAGGTGAGCGTGACCCGCGCCCGCGCCGTCGCTGCGACGACGACATCCGTGAGAGGACGCTCATCATACGTCGGCAGCGACGGATCGATCGAATGCACCACGTTCCGGACCGCCAACGCGACGCTCGCCTCGTGGCCCTTCGCGTCGACGAAGAGTGTGACATAACGAGGAGTGCCATTCACCGAGGTATCGGGCAGCGCGAGCGGGAAGTACACAGCCTCGGAGAGCGGCTTGTCGAGTGCATCGTAATGCACGTCGCCCGCCTCGCCGATGACAGTGAGCCACGGCCCATCGATACCGGGCCGCACGCGTTTGCCGATCGGACTCCCCTGTGGCCAGTAGCGTACGGCAAAGGCGTGGCTGACGATCGCCTCGCTCGATGGACGCGCGGCATCGGCTCGAGAGAAGCTTTGCCCCGCGAGCATAGGAATCTTCATCGTCTTGAAGTACTGCCCGTCGATCGTGACGACCGTGTGAACGTGTGGTATGCCGTTAGGCGGCGTGGGATGATCCTCGACGCCCACGACGGTGCTGTTCGCGTCCGGCGTCAGCGGCGCCAGATCGCCGAACGCCGCGGAGCGGACACCGGGCACCGCGCGCACGCGCTCGAGCAGCAAGTTGTCGAGCTGAACGACCGACGCGTAGCTCTTGTAGGTCGCCACGGGCAGGACGATTCGCGCCATGATCACTCCCGAGGGATCGAAGCCGGGACGCACGTCGCGGAGGCGTGCGAAGCTCCGCGCCAGCAACCCGGACGCCGCGACGAGGATGAGCGCCAGCGCGACCTGGGCCACCACGAGCGCGCTCCGCAGACGTTGGCGCGCCGCACCAGCCATTCCACCGCGCCCGGCTTCGCGCAGCACGATGGCGACGGGGATGCGTCGCGCGCGGAGCACGGGAATGAGACTCACGACGACCGCACAGAAGACGCTCACCCCGAGCGCGAACAGCACGACGCGCGCATCGATGCTCACTTCCTCGAGGCGAGGCAGGCCGAGCTCGCCCCCCGAGGCCCTCGCAAAGCGAACGCCGATCTCCGCGAGCAGAACGCCTAACGCGCCGCCGACGATGGAGAGAACGATGGACTCGCTCAACGGCTGGGTCATCATGCCGGCTGTGCCCGAACCGAGCGCGCCACGCACCGCGAGCTCGTGCTGCCGGCTCTCGCCGCGCACGAGGAACAGACTCGCCACATTGGCGCAGGCGATGATGAGCACGAGCGAGACGCTTCCGAGCAGGAGCCAGAGCAGTCGGGACACGTCGCCGACGAGGTAGTCACGGAGCGGCATCACGACAGCATGCACATGCGCCGACTCCCACATCGCCGGCGGAATGCCGCTCGGGAACTCATCGAGCATGTGCGGGAGAATGCGCTCCAGATCGGCGTGCGCCGTGACCGGCGTCTCGCCAGCGCGCAGTCGTCCGATGCTCGGGTAGTTGAAGCTCGTCACCGCCGCCGTCGCCGGGTCGAGTGGCGCCGGATACCACACGTCCGGCGACGAATGCACGAAGACGAAATCGCGCGGCATCACGCCAACGACCTCGCGCGATACACCATCGATGATGATCCGCTTACCCAACACCGCTGGATCGCCGCGGAAGAGCTGCTTCCACAGTCGATGCGAGAGCATCACGACGGGTGGCGCGTTCACCCGATCTTCGCCCGCGTGAAAGTCGCGACCCAGCTCCGGTGCGACACCGAGCACGTCGAAGAGATTCGCCGTGACGATCGCCGCCGAGACGCGCGATGCTGGCCCAGGGTCGTCGGCGGGAGGTGAGACATTGACGTCGCGGTCGCGCCATCCCCCGGTTCCCTCGAACGCGGTCGCATGTCGCTGGTAGTACAGCAGCCCCGCGTCCGACTGATCGACCTCCGTTACGCCTGCCACCTGAACGGAGTGCCTGATCTCGACGAGCCGATCCGGCTGACGATAGGGCAGGGGCCGCAGGAGCACGCCGTTCACGACGCTGAAGACCGCGGTCGTCGCGCCCACGCCGAGCCCCAGCACGACGATCGTGGTGATGGCGAAGCTCGGCGCGCGCCGAATCCGGCGTAGCGCCACGCGGAGCTCGCCCAGACGAAGGGAGCCAGAGACTGCCGACATTAGAGTATCCTCATCATCACCGCCGCTGCGGAGCAGGCGAGCGACGCTCGCGATGCGCTCGGCGGTTCCATGGGTTAGGACATCGCGCACGGCCGCGAGCCAGAACTCGGCTGTCGACACGCCCGACTGCGATGCGTCGCGACGCTCGTCGCGAAACGTCTCGATCAGATCCTGCTTGAATGCGCGGCGAAATCGCGCCGGGTAGAGATGCAGCAGGGCGCGATAAAACCGCTCGCCGCCGTTGAGCGGCGGCATCCTGAAGTCGGCCATCAGGCGAGCGCGGGGCCACCGCGAAGCGCCGCGTGGGCCGCCGCGGCGAGGGCCGCCATGCGGTCGGCTTCGGCCGCGATCGCGCGACGGCCGAGTGGGGTGACTCTGTAGTAGCGACGCCGCTCGTCGTCGGCGTCGGCCGCGGGGCGCCGCTGCGATTCGACGACGAGTCCATCCTCGAGAAGGCGCGCGAGCAGCCGGTAGAGCGCCCCCGCCTGGAGCTCGACGCGTCCGCCGGAGCGCGCGGCGGCCTCGCGCATGATGGCGTAGCCATGCCGCTCACCGTGCAGAAGCACGAAGAGCACGTAGAACACATCGGGCTTGAGCGGGAGGAAGTGCTCGGCGCTGCGCTGAGGGGCGGAGGTCGGGGACATTATAGACATTGTGTTTATAGATGTCCTGTATGTATCCCCCTCCACGCCAAGCTGTCAAGCAACCCCGGTTCGCCTCATGGACACGAGATGACGCTGTGGCTCTCGCCCGGCGCGCGGAGCTCCTTTGCCTCATGGACTTCGTCCACGAGGCTGTACCAGTGCGGCGGCTGCCGAACGCTTCGAACGTCTACACACGCCGCGCCCGACGACTCGACGAACAACTTTGCCTCGAGATTCTCGAGAATGTCCGGGGTCAACGAGATCCCAATCGTCTCGCGGATCACCTCTGGCGGACCCGTTTTGCTACGCTGCACCCACTGCACGTAGACGCCGGATTCCGCGCTCGGCGAGCCGTGCCTGACGGCGATCAATCGATAAAAGCCCGACCCACGCGCGTCAGACCATCCGCCGCCCCGCTGTACCCTGTCCTCAGCGTGCGCACCGGTGCAAGTCGTACGGGGTCGATCTCGCCACATCCACTGAAGGCAGGTCAGCGTATCGGCTGCGTGGGCCTCCGCTCTGTAGTGAAGCGGGAGAAGGTCCTCATATGTCAGCTCGAGAAGGGAGTCACTGGGTCCGGCGCAGACGCCATACCAGCTGAAGAACTTCTCAATCGGAGGCACGAGCATGACCCAACGCTGAACGTAAATCGTCGACGCAAGTCGGAAGGTGCCCGCGGAGTCGGTGTAGCTGCGCGCGCTCGTGTGTGAGCACGAAGCGCGTCCCTGGTCGTTGGTGATGGCGACGCGCGCGCCAATCACCGGCGTTCCGTCGTCGTGGTGGACAATGCCGACGAGTGCAGGCGACCCAGCCTCCTTGACATTGAGGGGGAGCACGCAGGCTGTGAGGGCGAGCGTGAGGATAGGCCGAGCGGAGCGAAGGCGATGCACAATTACGAGTTTAGCACGGAGTGACGTGCTTGGGCGATGCGCGGTTTGGCAAAGCACCGGAGAGGTATCGATGCCGAACACGAGACTGCAACAACCGCGACATCCATCTAGTATGATCCGTCGCGTTCTCCGGCGTGCCCTTGTTGGCCTTTGCGTGTTGTACACCGTTGCTTGCCGCGGTGATAAAGGCATCGCGCCGCTACCGCCAGGCGACGGTCCACTCACCGGGAAATGGATCCAACCGAGCATCGATACCTGGGTTCAGCTCGAGCTCAGTCAATCTGGCGCGCGCGTGGTCGGGTACTATCGAACCGGTTCCGCCAATTTCGGCGGAAGTCTCAGCGATCCGATCTGGGTAGCAGGCACGGCCGCGCTCCCACAGGTCACGCTTCAGTGGACCGAGTACGGGACACAGCGGACGATGAACGCGACGCTCTCGACGGATGGCGACTCGCTGAATGGGACGTGGGGTAATTCGGGTCAACCGGCCACGCCGTTCTTTCGATTTCAACGCGCGACGCAGTAGCTCCTGAAGAGACGAGAAACGGGTACGTCACCTGACGTATCGCTGTCCTCTCGATCCGGCGTAAGTTGAGCACACCTCTCGATGCAGGTGTGAGATGACACGCTCGATCCGCTCGTCGACAGCAGCTCTCTTTCTAGCGACGAGTCTCGCTCATCTCGCCCAGGCGCAACGGCAGCTCGGCATCGAGCATGTGATTTCCTGGCTGCCGCCCAACACCGAGACGCTGATCGTTGCACACGGCCCAATCGCATTGGCTGATACGTTAGAGGGCGAGCAGATTCCACTCGCGCCGGTGCTCGCGAAGATGGTGTCCACCGGCCCACTACCGTCCGACAAGCTGAATCCCATCCTCCAGCGGCTTCGCGACGCACGTGTACAATTTGCTGTCGAAGGCGCGCGTCACTTCCGCGCTCCGCAAGCGCTCGGGCTTGCACCGTATGAGGGGTGTCATATCACGGTGTTCGAGAACACCGACGTCCCGAAGATCGATGCATTCCTTCGCGATCTGGGCGCCGCGAGCGATGGCTCGGCGAAGATTGCCGGTGCGAACGCGCTCCGCCTCCGGTGGCGTTCGGAGCACGATGACTGGATCGCGTTCATCGTCCGCCCGCGTCCGAACGTCGTCATTGTCTCTACCAGCCAGGCGATGCTCGAAGAAGTTCTCGAGCGAGCGAACGGCGCTGCGGCGGGGTGGGCTTTGCCGTCCAACATCGAAGAATGGTCTCGTGTCGACACCACGGCGCGCGTGTGGGCAATCCGCCACTATGCGCGTGCCAATAACGATGACGACCCGACGTCGCCCATAACGAGTCAGGAGCGAGCGGCGAATGTGTCGGACACGCTCGCCATTGGAATAACGATCAGTGTAGCGAGTGACACGGGCGGTGTCGTCGCCAACTATCTCTCGCGCAATCGGGAAGCAGAGCGCATCGTGCGACAGACGTGGGCGAGCAATGGCCTCGAACCGTCGCTGGTCCTTGGTCCTCGAGGCGTCCGCATCGCGGTACCGTGGACGAGCGAGACGCGAGAGGTACTGGCGATTCTCGTCCTGGGTGTACTCGGGCACGCCATCTATCTCTGATGGTCACGCACTCAGAACCGCAGTTTGTCAGTGCGCGACTAACGCACCACGACGTCCTTCTTGATCCCGACCTCGCCGACCGTGCCCGCGGGAATGACCAGATCGCTCCCCTTCATTACCGCCGCGACACCTGCTCCGACCGCTGCACCAGCGACCGGCGCAC
Organism: Gemmatimonadaceae bacterium; assembly: GCA_036493735.1. GTDB lineage: Bacteria > Gemmatimonadota > Gemmatimonadetes > Gemmatimonadales > Gemmatimonadaceae > AG2. The sequence goes on along the minus strand of DASXPH010000142.1, from coordinate 2,662 downwards.
CGGCGATGGCGCCGATGAGCGTACCCGCTCCCACTTTCACGAGCCCGCCACCGCGCTTGCCTTCCGCGCCGACGACGTCGGTGACGATCGGTATCTCGCGGCCGCCAATCATTAGCGACGTGAGCGTTCCATCGAGCTTCGGCCGATCCACTCGCTTGTTGCGCTCGACGTCGAGGATTCTGCCGTATGCAAGCGTGCCAACCGGAACGACGACGCGGCCGGCAACCACGATCGGCTTCTCCACGCGGGTGCTGAACACCGAGCCCTTCCGCCGGTTCGCGGTGGAGAGCTCTTCGTTGAGCCGCACGGTGAGGCGCGTCCCCGCGGGGATGACGACGCTCTGCTGAGCCCACATCGTTGCGGGCGCGAGCATCAACGCTACGAAAACGAATCGCCAGTGCGTCGACATATGCCTCTCCTCCGGTCGCAATAATCGCGATATAGCGGAGGTTAAGGGCTCGCGAGCGGAGCGGGCATGGGCCGTTGGGCCATCGACTTCAGCTGCCAGTGCCGCCGTATTACCGAGAGTACAAGTTTAGCATCTCCTCCTCGCTCGGCGGCGCGAGCAGGTAACGCGTCGCGAACTCATGGGCGCGCGATAACCTTCTTGCAACCGGAGCCGGCAGTCCTCAATATCGTGCCTTCCTCCCGGCCCAGAGTTGACATGTCCTGGTATCGATTATTGGCCCTGGCAGCGGTGTTGCCAATCGCGTGTTCATCCCGCCGCGGCGCGGACGACGTCGCGGCGATTCGTGCGGCGCGTCAAGCGCAGAACGAGGCCATTGCGCGGCGCGACTACACGGCCATTGCACAACGCTGGACTGAGGACATCACGGTGCGCGCCGGCCTCGGGGTGGCGCTTTCCGGCGGGCAAGCGTACCGCGATGCATTCGTCGCCGACTCCGAGATGACCTATACGCGGACGCCGGATGCGATCACGCTCAGTTCGCGCTGGCCGCTCGCTTACGAACGTGGTCATTGGATCGGCAGGATACGCAATGCGCCGAACATTTCCCTTTCCGGTGATTACTCGGCCCAGTGGGTGAAGCGCGGGACCGAGTGGCTCATTCGTTCGGAGCTCTTCGTTGCCACCGAATGCACAGGTGGAGCATGCAATTGGCCGGCTTCAGCGCCGTAAGTGCTAAGCTACGGTCCAGCGGCCGTGCGCTCGGGTGGCTCATCGGCGGCATAGACCCAGCCCTGTCGTCCTGACGCGAAGCGCGCGGCGACGCGGCGGTAGCCCGCGGGCTCGTAGGCATCGGCCATCGTCAATTCCCCGTCGGTGAGCTCCAGGACAGTCCCGGGAGTGCGGTCCTCATCGCGTCCGGTGTTCTGCACAATGAGGTGCCGCGATCCGTAGACGGCACTGAACGCGGAATCGCGTACCTCGAAACTCTCTCGGGCATAACCGATCAGGAGGTCCGCGGTGCCCGAAGGCGTTCGCCCGAACACGGCGAGCTGGATCGCTGGATCGCGCAGGGTGCCGTATGAGAATAGGAGTGGCATTCGCGAACGCTCTTTCAGAAGTACAGTAACGCGCTCACTCGGCCAGTTGGTGTGAGGCTCCAACGGTCGATGGGAATTATCGCCCGGATCCGCCGAAGGCAAATCGAAAATGAGTGTACCCGACGCCAGTCTCATAGCCCCTAGCCATGGTCTCCCGTGCGGGCCACGTTACCCGCGAGACAGCCCCCGCGAGGCATCCATGCTACCGTCCGCGATCTTCAAGAAGATTGGGCCGCTCCTGATCGTCGGCACCGTTCTCGCACAGCGCGGCGGTGCGCAGAGCGGCCAATTCGGCGAGGTCGCGTTCGCGAGCTCCGGCGCCCCCGCGGCACAGCCGGCGTTCCAGCGGGGCATCGCACTGCTGCACAATTTCCAGTACGACGAGGCGGCGAACGCCTTTCGCGAGGCACAGCGCGTCGACCCGGGCTTCGCAATGGCGTACTGGGGCGAGGCGATGACGTACAACCACGGCGTCTGGCGGGAGCAGGATTCGGTCACGGCACGTGCCGTGCTCGCCCGCGCATCGGCGTTGCCGAACGTGCGCACGACGCCACGGGAGCAGGCCTTTCTCGACGCCCTCCAAATGCTCTACGGGACTGAAAAGACAAAGGAGAGCCGAGACACCACGTACTCGTTGGCGATGCAGCGCATCGCCGCTCGTGAGAAGGATGACGTCGAGGCACAGCTCTTCTATGCGCTATCGCTGCTGTCACTCTTCCCGCGCACCGACAGCACCTATATGAAAGCGGCGGCGATCGCCGAGCGAGTGATGCGCGATCATCCCAATCATCCGGGCGCGCTCCATTACGTCATTCACTCGTACGACGATCCCACGCACGCGCGGCAGGGACTCGCCGCGGCGCGGGCCTACTCGAAGGTCGCGCCAGACGCGGCGCACGCGCGGCACATGACGTCGCACATCTTCATCGCCCTCGGCATGTGGGACGACGTCGTTGCGGCGAACGAGGTGTCGACGAGGATGGGGAAGGGGGCGCCCTGCGGGCACGGCGCCATCTGGCTGCACTACGCGTATCTGCAGCAGGGGCGGCGCGCCGATGCGGCCAAGATGGAGGATGTCTGCTACGACGCCGCGGCCAGCTCGCCGATGAATGGGCGCGGCTTCGTCGAGATGCGCCTGCAGTCGCTCGTCGATGCC
>DASXPH010000141.1:0-269980 GCA_036493735.1 Gemmatimonadaceae bacterium | reverse complement strand
CTCGACAGAGGCACCGAAGACGGACGCGAAGAAGCGCAGGTTCTCCTCGACCGAGAGGTCCGGATAGAGCGAGAATCGCCCGGGCATGTACCCGACGCGTCGGCGAAGGTCCCAGATCGCCGTCGTGACGTCGCGGCCAAGAACTGTCGCGCGACCCGCATCCGGCAAGATCAGTGTTACGAGTATGCGAAAGAGCGTCGTCTTCCCTGCCCCATCGGGCCCGATGAAGCCAAACAGTTCTCCCGGCGCCACTTCGATATTGATGTCGTCCAGAGCCGTGGTCGCTTCGAAGCGTTTGACGAGATGCTCTATCGCGACCGCGTTCACTGGAACCTCACGTCCGCCGGCATCCCGATCTTCACGATCCCTCCTGGATTCGGCACCCGCACCTTCACTGCGTACACGAGATCTTTTCGCTCGTCGCGGGTCTGGATCGGTGTCGGCGTGAATTCGGCCTGGGGCGACACCCAGCTCACCGTGCCCGCGAGCGCGCGGCGCGCCTTCGCTCCGGTGTCGATCGAGACCGTGACCGGAGCACCGAGTCGCACACGGGACAGCTGCGTCTCCGTGACGTACGCGCGCAGAATCATCGAGTCGAGGTTGGCGATCTTGTACAGCGGTTGTCCTGGCTGCACGAACTCCCCGCGGTCGGTGTAGCGCGCGAGTACCGTCCCCGACACCGGATTCGTTATGCGGCTCTTCGCGAGCTGCTGAGAGATCTGGGCGAGATGGGCATCCGTCGACTTGACATCTTCGCCGACGCTCCGCTGTTGCGCCTCGGCGCCCTGAATCTGCTCGGTGAGCACTTTGTAATCGCGCTCCGCCTGGTCCAGCTGCTGCGCGGTCGCTGCCTGTTCCCGAAAGAGCCGCTGGAGCCGCTCGTAATTGCGACGCGCGATCTCCTCCTGGACGCGAAGGGCATCGAGCTGCTGGGCGACCTCGGTTACCCGCGACGCGGCGCCGCTCCGCTGGGCCCCGAGCTGTCGCTCCTGCAAGGTGAGCTGCGTCGTGTCCACGACGCCGACCAGCTCACCCGCGGCTATCGTCTGTCCCTCGTCGGCCCTGAACGACAGCAGCTGACCACTCGTCTCGGCCGAGACCACCACCTCGGTCGTCTCGAAATTGCCGTACGCGTCGGGCTGACTTCCGTCACGGCAGGCGCCGAGCGCAATCAACAGGGCGAAGCCGAAGAATGTCCCTCTCATCGTGGCAACTCCACGCCGATAGTCGTGAGATAGCGCGCGCGAGCCTGCGCGAGCTCCACCTCGTGGCTCGCCCGCGTGAGGCGCGCCGCGAGCACGTCATTTCGCCGATCCACGTACTCGGACGCCGTGATCACGGCCTCGTCGAAGCGATGCTGCGTTTCCCGCTCGATGCGCTCCCGCAGCGCGATGATCGTATCGTCGGTGGCGAGCGACGCCGTTAGGCGATCGATGTCGGCCAACGAACGCTCGACAGCGCGCTGCGTCGCCGCGGTGAAGGCGGCTTCATTCGTGCCGACGACCTGCTGCTGTATCGCGAGCTCTTCACGATCCCGCTCGTTCGTGCCCCAGCTCCAGGGCGCCCACTGGACCTGCACGCCACCCAACCAGTACGGGTTCCAATTCGTGGCGAGCAGATTGAGACCAGGCCTGCCATACCCGAGCTGCGCGAAGGCGGAGACGCGCGGCTTGGCCTGGGCGGCGACGAGTTGCTCCTGCGAGGCGAGCTGCTCCCGGGTGCGTGCAAACTCCGCGTATTCCGGACGAGCATGGGGCAGCACCGCGCGTGATGTCGCCACGATGGGCCCGAGGTCGGGAAGCGCCAGCGTGTCCGTGGGCGCGATTGCGCGGCCGGTGAGTGACACGAGGACCGCCAGCGACGAAGCGCGCGTCGCGACGAGATCGGCCTGATCCTGACGACGACGCAGCAGCTCCGCCTCGATTGTCGCGGCTTCGCTCGGCAATGCCGTGCCCTCGCGCACGCGCGCTCGGGCGACGCGCAGCTCCGCCTCCAGGTCCGAGATGACCGCGGTGAGCTCACTCGCCCGCGCCTGCGAGAGCGCGGCGGAGAAGAACGCTTCGTCCACTTCATCGCGCAGCGAATAGAGCGTCGTCTGAACATGCGCTTCCGTTGCCGCGAGGCTCGCCCGCTCGACGTTGGCGCGCGGACCCAGCGTTGGGTCGATCAGTCGCTGCTGCGCGTAGAGCTGCCCATCGTACCTGTCCTTCGGAGGGACCGGGAGAGATACGTTCGGTACATTGATCGGAATGAACGTGACCGCCGACTGATACTGCGCGTATCCATTCACGTTGAGCGACGGCAGACGGTCGGCGACGATGCTGCGCAACCGGAGCGCGCTCGCCTGTCGCTCGAGCGCGACCTGCTGCGTGCGCGGGTCCACCCTCCGAGCCGATTCCTGAAGATCGGCGAGGTGCACCGTGTCGCGCCGACCGGCGGATTGCGCGACAGCTGCCATGAAGGGCAGCATGATGAGAACGACGGCACGCTCGATCATGGGCGGAGCGCCTGGAGGAAGAAGGTCGGCAGCTCGCGCTTGCGGCGGGCGATGAAGCGAGTGAAGCCGTCGTCATCGAGACGGAGAATCGCCTGCACCATCGGACGCGCCGCGAATGGGAAGATGCAGAGCGAGAGCAGATTGAGCAGGAATTGCTCGGTCGCGATCGGGCGCATGCGTCCATCGTGCGCGCGCTCGCGGATCTGCTCGGCCAGCGTGCCGAGCACCCGCGGCGCGAGGTCGTCGATAGACATCCCGGTGAGCGCGGCAACGAATTGTCTGGCGCGCTCCGGCTGATGCGTGAGCTCGGCGATGATGTAGCCGGGGAGGTACGGATGCGCGAGGAGCACGTCGAGCTCGATCTCGACGACGCGCGCGACTTTGGTCTCGAGATCATCGTCGGAGCCGAGCGTCGCGATCACCGGGGGCAGGAGCCGCGACGCGGCGCGACGGAAGACCGCGGCGGCGAGTCGTTCCTTCGTGCGAAAGTAGTAGTGGAGGAGCGCCTTGTTGACGCCCGCCTCGTCGGCGATCTCCTGGGTGCGTGCGCCCGCGGATCCATGGCGAAGAAAGACGCGGTGCGCGGCGTCGAGGATGCGCTCTTCGGCGCTCGGGCTCGGCGTTTCCTTCGTTCGGCGCGCCGGGGCGCGTCGGCGTCCTCGCGGCGATGATTTAACCATTGGGTTTGACCGTTTGGTTAATTGAGGATACGACGGCAGGGCGCCCGGCGCAAGACCAACAAATGGTGGTTGGTGGTTGGTGGCTGGTAGTTGGTATAAAAAAGGAAAGGCGGCGCTTCGCGCCGCCAATCCGAATTCACCAGTCACCAACCACCAACCACCATTACTGCATTCCCTGCTCCTCATACAAAGTCGGAAACCGCTCCTTCAGCGCCGCGACTTTCGGCAGGTCGTACGTGTAGATGTACGGACTGTCCTGGTGCAACATCGCGTAGTGCTGATGGTACGCCTCGGCGGGATAGAAGGCGCGTAGCCGAGCGACCTCGGTGACGATCGGCCGCGAGAAGGTCTTGGCCCCGGCGAGCTGCTGGATGTACGCCGCCGTCACCTTCTGCTGCTCGTCCGTGACATAGAAGACCGCCGAGCGATACTGCGTGCCGACGTCCGGACCCTGGCGATTCTTCTGCGTCGGGTCATGAGCGACCGAGAAGAAGATCTCGAGCAGCTTGCCTAACGACACGGTCGACGGATCGAAGACCACCTGCACCGACTCGGCGTGGCCCGTCTCCCCCGACGACACGTCCTCGTACGAAGGATTCGGCATCGTGCCACCCGCGTACCCGGAGACAGCGGTCTTTACGCCGCGCACGTGCTCGAATACAGCCTGCACTCCCCAGAAACATCCGCCCGCGAACACGATCGTCTCGTCGCGCGCGGCCGGCGGAGTCTCATCCATAGTGGCGGCTGGAACCGCGGTGACGCGCTCCGGCGCGCCGCGCCCGCGCGCGCTCAGCAGCGCTGCCCCCGAAAGGACCACCGCAACCGCCACTCCAGCCCGCGTCATCGTCGCCAGCATATTTCTCTCCCGTCCATCATCTACTCTCTAACTACTCGGATTAGGGGGTTGTTCCCGAGGCCGCTCAGGCCGTTGGCCACTCAGACCGTCGGTAGCTCCACGCAAGGAAGGATCAATTGCTTAAAACGCGGAAACGGCCGGACACGGCGCGGACACTTCGCGGATTGCTCCGCAGCGGGGGACGGCTCCTCACACCACGAGCCTGAGTCTTTGACAAAGGCACACGCATCAGCTTCGACTCGCCGGTCGGCACCAGGTCAACGACGGCTCCGTGCCCGGCGCGCCGACCTCGACGCATGTGCTGTTGTCAAAAAATCCGGGCTCGTGGCGAGCGGAGATGAATGGGCACATGGAGCAATCCGCGAAGTATCCGCGCTGTGTCCGGCCGTTTCCGCGTTTCAACAGTTGATGTCTGTGCCCCGCATGGAGCCATCGACGGTCTGAGCGGCAACGGTCTGAGTGGCAACGGTCTGAGCGAGTAATCGAGGTGGCCCTCATTTCGCCGCGCCCAGATCCCGATACCACGCCGTGAAGGCGCGCTCGTAGAACGCCTTGCTGAAGAGCGTCCATGTGCCTAACGACTCCGGCAGCGCGAACGACGCCGCGGCCTCGGCGGCGGGTGTTCCTTTCGCGTAGCCAGCGCGGGCAGCGCGCTCCACTTCGTCGAGCATCGACACGTAACGATCGTACTCGGCCTGCTTCCCCAACGCCCCATGGCCGGGCACATAGATCGTGTCGCCTCCGGTGCGACGGAGCGCCCGCACCGACTGCGCGAGCTGCGTCGGAATCGCGTCGACGTAATTCGGGAACATCGCGTTCCAGAAGAGGTCCCCGCCAAAGACGATGCTCGGATCGTCGAGCTCGAGGGAGACGTCGCTCTCGGTGTGGCCGAGGCGCGGCACGACGCGCACGACGCGGCCACCGAGGTCGATCGTAGACGGACCATCCGGGCGAATCGCGATCGCGTCCTGAAGCGCCGCAACGCGCGACGGGTCGGCGGGCTGATTGCGCTGGACGACGAGCTCGCGCGTGCGCGTCGTGGCACGCAGCTCCGGATGATCGGAGGCGGTGAGATAGCCGGCGATGCCGTTGGCGTGGTCAGCGTGGTAGTGCGTGAGTGCGACGTGGGTCGGCCAGCGGCCAGTGAGCTCTCGCGCCTTGCCGGCGAGCCACTGCGCGCCTTGCGGCTGATTGAACCCCTCGAGCGCCAGCACGGCGTTGCGGCCGACGATCAAGCCGCCGTTGGAGATGGTGGTTCGATCGCCCGAGAGCGGATTCGAGATGAGCGCCCACACGCCATCGGCGACGCGCTCGAGGCTTCCGAACGGCTCGTTCGCGACGACGCTGCCTAACGACGAACGTGTCCAGCTGCGTCGCAGCTCCGGTGGCATGATGGAGGCGGCCAGCGCAAGATGCGCGGCGCAGCTACCGAGAAAGTCGCGGCGATTGAGCACAAGTCCTCTTGGCGATGGGCGATGGCGGTGGGCGGTGGGCGGTGATCACCGTTCACCGTTCACCGACCACCTAATGCATCAACCCATACATTACGTAATTCACGCCAAGCTTGTAGCCCTGATTCGACTCCTCGACCGGCACGAAGCCGGTCGCCGAGAACTCCCAGTAGTTCGAAACGTCCGTGTTGAAGTTGATCATCACCATCAGCCGCTTCGTCGGATCGTTGTTCTCGAAGATGCCGCGGAAGATCGGCCGGCCGCGGTCGTAGTACTGGGGCAGGTCGTCGAAGGTGTCGATGTCGAAAAAGGAGTGAAAGATCGGGTGGGTGGGCGAGAGGTCCACGACCCGCGCTTCGGGAAGGATGCGCGCCATCTGCATGCTGAAATTCGCCCAGCCGGCGCTCCGGAAGTCGTCGCGGAAGTCGTCGAAGATGATGAAGCCACCCTTGAGCAAATACTTACGAAGCGCCGCCGCCTCCTTGTCCTGCATCGTCCAGAAGCCAGCTTCCGTCATGTACGCGACCGGATATTTCATCAGCTCCGGATCGTCGAGCGCGAGCGCGTTACTCTCTTCGATGTGCGGCCGGAGTATCGTCACCTCGCGCATGATCTTCATCAGGTTTTCTTCGGCGAGATTGTAGCCGTGCGCCCAGGCAGGCAGCCCGCGGTAGTAGTAGCCGCCGGGACCGGTAGTGTAGACCAGCCTCGCGAAGGTGAATCGTCCGTCGTACTTGATGTTGTGCCGCTCCGGGTCGACCCGCGCGCGACTTCCGGCAGCGGTCAGGCGATGAGGCAGGGCACTTGGCGCCGTGAGGCCGAGCAGAAGCACAGCGGACGCAGCGTGCACGGCATGCGCGCGCAGCAGCGGAACGATGGCGCGACCGAGAGGTACCATAGATGTCTCGCTCGAGAGTGCGGCCACTCTAAAGCTGCCTGCCGCTCACGAGCAGGGCCGTCAAGAAATGACAAAGAAGGTCACGCGCCGCTTCACGCCGGCTCGTCACCGCGTGAAGTATGCAGTACAGCCTGCATTTGGAGATCGGTCATGTTCGAGCTGGGCCCGGAAAAGCTGTTGATGTTGCTGCTGATTTGCCTTGTCATCTTCGGGGGCAAGCGCATTCCCGAGATCGGCGGCTCGATCGGCAAAGGCATTCGTGAGTTCAAGCGCGGTATCAGCGAGATCGGTGAAGAGGTGAAGACACCCCCGCCGGCTCCGGTCTCCGCGACGAGCGTGGCGGCGGCCAACGACGACCTGGCCGACATTCGCCCCGAACCGAAGCGCCTCACGTAGTGACCTGCCCGGGGAGTCGGCCGTCGTCCTGAGACATCAATCTTTCTGACGATGGACGCTGGCTCCCTCAATTGCCCCGACTGCGGCGCCGCGATTCCCGCGAACTCCACGGAGTGCGCGTTCTGTCACGCGCGCCTCGCGACTGTCGGCTGCCCGAAGTGCTACGCTCTCGTCTTCGTCGGCAGCAAGCACTGCCCGCACTGCGGCGCCGACGTCTCACAACCGGCGAGTCGGGACGCGAATTCCTTGCCCTGTCCGAGGAAGTGCGGCGTGATGCGCGCCGTCCGCTTCGGCGGCGCGGACATGTACCTCTGCGATACCTGTAACGGCCTCTGGGTCGATCCCGAGACGCTGCAGCATCTTGTTCAGGCTCGGCTCAAGCCCGCGCCCCTCGTCGGTACCGGGATCGCAGCGCCGCCGCCGCCGCGCGTTCATCTGGAAAACGTGCAGTACGCGCCCTGCCCGATCTGTAAGAGCCTGATGAATCGGGTGAACTTCGCGCACGCATCGGGCGTGATCGTGGACGTGTGTACGAATCACGGCACATGGTTCGACGCCGACGAGCTGCGTCGCGTGCTGGAGTTCATCACCGCGGGCGGCCTCGAGACAGCGCGAGCTCGCGAGCTGCGTCAGACGCCGACGTCGGTTTCGGCTGCCACCGCCGACGATTCCTGGACGATCATGAAGCCGCTCCTGCAGAGCGGCGACGCTTCGTCACGCCTGATCATCAATACGCTGGTTTCGTTTAGTGGGCGAAGGAAATCGTAATCGGTGGCTGGTGACTAGTGACTGGTGAATTCGGACTGCCGCCGCGAAGCGCCGGCCTCCTTGTTTACCAGCCATCAACCACCGCCACCAACCACCAGCCCCACCCAACGGTCCAATCTCTGCGTTCAGTCAGCCCCATGCGTGCGCTGACGGTGCGACCCAGGACCCCGAACTCATTGCAGCTCGAAGAGGTGCCGGAGCCTGATCCGCGCTCCGGGCGCATTCTCGTGCGTGCCGTCGCGCTGGGGATCTGCGGCACCGACCGCGAGATCGTCGCTGGGCAATATGGTACGCCGCCTCATGGCGAGCAGCGACTCATCCTCGGCCACGAATCGCTCGGTCGCGTCGAAGATGCGCCTCCGGACTGCGGCTTCAACAGGGGTGACCTCGTCGTCGGCATCGTGCGGCAGCCGGATCCCGTGCCCTGTCCGAACTGTGCGGCGGGCGAATGGGATATGTGTCGCAATGGACGCTACACGGAGCACGGGATCAAGGAGCGCAACGGCTTCGGCGCAGAATGGTGGCGCATCGATCCGGCGTACGCGGTGAAGGTCGACCGAAGCCTCGGCCGACTTGGCGTGCTGCTCGAGCCGGCGAGCGTCGTCGCCAAGGCGTGGGAGCACACCGAGCGCATCGGACGACGCGGCATCTGGCAACCGCGCTGCGTTCTCGTCACGGGTGCCGGTCCGATTGGCTTGTTGGCGGCGCTGTTCGCGGCGCAGCGCGGATTCGAGCTGCACGTCGTCGACCGCGCGACATCGGGACTCAAGCCGGCGCTCGTGCAGGCGATCGGCGGATCGTACCACAGCGAGCCGCTCGCCAAGCTGGGCCTCGATCCGGACATCGTCCTCGAGTGCACCGGCGCGCCGGACGTCGTGATCGAGGTGATGGGCCGCAGCGCGCCTAACGGGATCGTCTGCCTGGCCGGCGTGTCGGCGTCGGGAGTGCAGACGATGGTCGACGCTGGCGCGCTCAATCGTACGATCGTGCTCGAGAACGAAGTCGTCTTCGGCTCCGTGAACGCCAATCGGCGGCATTACGAGGCGGCGCTGGTCGCCCTCAAGCGCGCCGATCGCGGCTGGCTCGAGAAGCTGGTGACGCGGCGCGTTCCTCTCGCCCAGTGGCAGGAGGCGCTCGAGCGGCGACCCAACGATGTGAAGACCGTGCTCGAATTTCAGGACGTGGCCTGACGATGCCCAACCGGATCGAGGACTACGCGCTCATCGGTGACTGCGAGACGGCGGCACTCGTCTCGCGCACCGGATCGATCGACTGGCTCTGCTGGCCGCGCTTCGACTCGAGCGCATGCTTCGCGGCGCTGCTCGGCGATCGCGACCACGGACGGTGGCTGATCGCGCCAAAACACCCGCAGCCGACCGTCCGGCGGCGCTATCGTGAGCATACGCTCATTCTGGAGACCGACTTCGAGACCCCAGAGGGCGCGGTCACCCTGATCGACTTCATGCCCCTGCGGGGCCACGCGTCGGACCTGGCGCGGATTGTCATCGGGCGCCGCGGCCGCGTCGAGATGCACACGGAGCTGATCCTTCGCTTCTATTACGGCGCGTTCGTGCCATGGGTCACACGTCTGGACAACGGCGCGCTGCGCGCCGTAGCGGGACCGGACATGGTGCTGATCAACACCCCCGTCGAGTTGGAGGGAAAGGACCTGACCACCGTTGGCGAGTTCGTCGTCAACGAAGGCGACTTCGTGCCGTTCGTGATGACTTTCATGCCCTCGCATCTGCCGCCGCGCTCCCCGGTGAATCCGCGTAAGGCACTCGACGACACCGAGCGCTTCTGGCGCGAGTGGTCGGGACGGAACAAGTATCGCGGCGACTGGGAAGAGGCTGTCGATCGGTCGCTCATCACCCTCAAGGCGCTGACGTACCGCCCGACGGGCGGGATCGTCGCCGCCCCGACCACATCGCTGCCGGAGCAGATTGGCGGCCAGCGCAATTGGGATTATCGCTACTGCTGGTTGCGCGACGCGACGTTCACCCTGCTCGCCCTCATGGACGCCGGCTACTTCGAGGAGGCGAGCGCGTGGCGTGACTGGCTCCTCCGCGCGGCGGCGGGTAGCCCGTCGCAGATGCAGATCATGTACGGCCTCGGTGGCGAGCGCGTGCTACGCGAGAATGAGATCGAGTGGCTGCCGGGTTTCGAGAATTCGAAACCGGTACGCGTCGGGAACGCGGCGTACGGCCAGCTGCAGCTGGACGTCTATGGTGAGGTCATGGACGCGCTCCATCAGGGCCGGAAGGGCGGGGTATCGCGCAGCCTCGACTGGTGGGGGCTTCAGAAAGCACTCATCAAGCACCTCGCCACGGTCTGGGAGCAACCCGACCAGGGAATGTGGGAGGTGCGCGGTGGCCCGCAGCACTTCACGTACTCCAAGGTTATGGCGTGGGTGGCCGTCGATCGGGCCATCAAGAGCGCCGAGGACTTCGGGCGCGATGGCGTCGTCGAGCAGTGGCGGGCGCTGCGCGACCAGATCCACGCCGAGGTGTGCGAGAAGGGATTCGATCCTCAGGTCGGCGCGTTCGTTCAGGCATATGGCTCGAAGCTGCTCGACGCGAGCGCGCTGATGATACCCGTCGTCGGCTTCCTTCCGCCCGATGATCCGCGCGTGCGGAGCACGGTGGAGCAGATCGAGAAGCATCTCATAGTCGATGGTCTCGTGCTGCGCTACGACAGTCAAGCGACGGACGACGGGTTGCCGGCTGGCGAAGGCGCATTCCTCGCCTGCAGCTTCTGGTTGGCCGACAACTACGTGCTACAGGGCCGCTTGCAGGAGGCACGGCGACTGTTCGAGCGACTGCTGTCGCTGCGAAACGATGTTGGGCTGTTGGCGGAGGAGTACGACCCGCGCACGAAGCGACAGCTCGGGAATTTTCCGCAGGCGTTCTCGCACATCGCGCTCGTCAACGCGGCCTTCAACCTCGGGCGCGTGGAGGAGCAGGATGGAAAGCGCCCGGCGGAGCAGCGTCGCGCGCAGGGCCCGAGCGTGATGTCCCGGTAGTCACGCGCGTGGCCTGCTGATTGCTCGTGGCCGTTCTGTCATGGTCATCAAGGGATATCACGTCGGGCATCTGCTGAAGGAAGTCGGGAAGGCGATCTGGGCGGACAACATCCTCACGATCGCCGCCGCTGTCGCGTACAACTTCTTCTTCTCGATCTTCCCGCTGATGCTGTTCGCCGCTCCGCTGCTCTCGCTCGTCGGCAACAAGCAGCAATCCTTCAACTGGATTCTCAATCAGCTGGCCGGTACGGTACCGCCGGCCGCGTACTCGATGTTGGCGGCTGTCGCGCGGGACGTCGTCTTCGCGCCCAATGCACCTGGCCTCATCTCCATCGGCGCGGTGCTCACCGCGTACTCCGCGTCGAACATCTTCGGCTCACTGATGGGCGCGCTGAACATCGCGTATCACGTGAAGAACGATCGGCGCCCGTGGTGGAAGCAACGGCTCATCCAGCTGGGCATGGTCGTCGTCGCCGGCGGACTGTTGACCATTGCCGCCGCCGTCATGATGGCCGGTCCGAATATTGTCGACTCCGTCGCGCACTTCACCCGTCTCGGCGGCCTAACGAAGTGGGGATGGATGATCCTCCAGTATCCACTCGCGTTCGGCTTTCTCGTGCTCGCCTTCTGGCTGATGTACTACATCCTGCCGGATTTCCCGCAGCACAAGTCGCAGATTCTCGTCGGCGCCGTCATCGCGGCGGCCCTCTGGGTCATCGCGACGACGCTCTTTCGCGAGTACGTCATCCACTTCACGACGTTCAACAAGGCGTACGGGACCATCGGCGCGGTGCTGCTCCTGCTGACGTGGATGTATTACTCGATGGCTGTGGTCCTCGCGGGCGGCGAGCTGAACGCCGAGATCGCCAAGGGAACAGGCGAGGTCGCGCCGGAGCCCAAGACCGAGTACGACAAGAAGATCGCTGCCGCCCAGACCGCCCGCGTGGAGCAGGATCGCCACGTGGAAAAGAAGAAGGAAGCGCAGGAAGTCCACTCCGAGGCCAAGCGGACAAAGCTGGCAAAAGAATGACGGGCGTTGCCAATCCTCGCGGCGCTCATCAGACTGTATGGGGACGAGAAGTATTCTCGTAAGCACGCAGGGCGATTCGGTGAGGTCGTTATGCGGATTCGTGCCGTCGTCGCGATCGTTACGCTAGCGCTGCCCGCTGCTCTCAGCGCGCAACGCATTCCACTCCCCATCGGCAGGCGCGGCGGAGGGGTCGACCGAGAGCTGCCGCCGCAGCCAGGTCCCGTTGCCAGAGAGCTGGCGTACAAGCGTTGGCGTCTCTCCTTCGAGAGCTATCCGCTCGTGAGCTACATCTCGTCGCCGGGGCTCGCCGGCGGGAAGGCAATGCCTTCCTTCATGACGCTCGGCACGGGGACGCGCGCCGACTATTTGCTCACGCGCAACATCTCGGCGACGATGGACATGACGTCCTCGTTCATCGGCGGCCCGGCCATCACGAATACCGCCGAGCTGGGGACGCGCTTTCATCCACAGTGGGCGGAGCATCGGCTCTTCCCGTATGCCGACTTGCGGGTCGCGTACCTCTCCGCGTACGATCGGCGGCTCGCGATGTACGGCGACGGCATCATCGATCCGACGATTCCCGGCCGCACCGTCGTGCGCTACAGCACCGGCTTCGGTGCATCGGCGGGCGCGGGAGCGGAGTATTCGCTCACAGCACGCTGGTCGATCTTCTCGGGTGCCTCATTGCTGCACACGCGACTGCGCGCGGAAGACTTCGAGACCACACCAACGAACATGCACTTCGGGCTGACGGCTCTGCGGTATACGATCGGCATCCACTACAATCCGATCCGCATCATCCAGTCGCCGATCGGAACGGACGTCCGCTGAACGATTAGCGAACGCTCATCATACGGACGGTTGGCCGCGCCTCACGCGGCATGGCCAACGTCGCCGAGCTGGCTCACGTCGTATCGGTCGACCTCGGGCTGTTCACTCAACCAAGCGACGATCGCCGTGCGATCCGTGTCGCTGGCCTGAAATCCGTCGCCGGTAATCACCATCTCGCCGGCACGCGCATCGAGAATCGTGGCCACGAGTCCGCGCGACTGCAGAAGCTCCGTGCGCAGGGCGCGCAGCACAGCCTCGAGCTGGATGCCCGGTGTCGGGTCGAGGCGGATGACGACTCCAAATACAGGGCAGGCAGCGCTCATTGAGGAATGCCTTCACGGAGTGAAATCACCGCAACAACATACACGTAATGGCGCTCGCGTGCGCTGTCGCGTATCGTGTTTCGTCTCAGGCAGCTTCAGTTACCACACACTCTCTCCGCCACTCAATCCATCGACTCGTGAGAATCGATCTGCATCATTTTCAGCGGACCATCCTTGGCGCGACGCTGACGCTTGGTGCCGCCTGCGCGGTCCACGCTCAGGGAACCAAGCCCGATCCGTCACGCATCGAGCACGGCTTGCGGCCGGCGGTGCGTATGATTGGCGGACGTGACACCTCGTTCGAGATTCTGGATCGAATGCGGTTTTACCACGTACCGGGGGTGAGCATCGCCGTCGTCGACGGCGACCGCGTGGTCTGGGCGCGGGGCTTCGGTGTCCGGCAGTTCGGTGGGACGCAAGCGGTGGATACCTCCACGCTCTTTCTCGCCGGGTCGATCAGTAAGCCGGTGTTCGCGACGGGCTTCCTGAAGCTCGTCGAGCAGGGCAAGGTGGATCTCGACCAGGACGTCAACGTGTACCTCCGATCGTGGCACCTTCCCGAAAGCGCCTTCACACGCGACCAGAAGGTCACCTTCCGCCGCATCCTCAGCCACAGCGCCGGCCTCACCGTCTGGGGATTTCCGGGTTACACCCTGGGCACGCCAATCCCGACCGTTGCGCAAGTTCTCAATGGCGAGAAGCCGGCCAACACGCCGGCAGTTCGCAATGACACCTTTCCCGGCGCGCGGTGGCGGTACTCTGGCGGAGGTATAACAATCGCTCAACTCGCGGCGACGGACATTACCGGCGAGTCGTTCCCGGCGCTGATGCGTCGTTTGGTGCTGCAGCCGGCCGGCATGACCCACAGCACCTATGAAAATCCGCCGCCGCCGCCCTTCGCCAGCTTCACGTCCTCGGGGCACGAGCGCCCGGACACCGTCGTCCAGGGCGGTTATCACGTCTATCCGGAGATGGCGGCGGCTGGATTGTGGACGACGCCATCCGACCTCGGTCGCTGGGCGATCTCGCTCATCCGCGCGTACCACGGCGGGAAGGGCGGTCCGCTCTCGCCGGCGATGGTCAAGCAGATGCTCACGCCGCAGGTCGATGTCCCATCCGACTTCGCGGCGGTGCAGAGTCACTGGGGACTGGGCGTCGAGTTGCAGGGCACCGGCGACTCACTCGTCTTCACCCACGGCGGCCGGGACGAGGGCTTCGTCGCCGATCTCGTGATGTGGCCGGTGCAGCGCCGCGGGATCGTCATCATGACGAATGGGGTGAGCGGAGGGCTGCTGCAGGAGATCGAGCGCGCGTTCGGCGCCGAGTACGGCCTAACGACTTCGGCGCGGATCGAGAAGACGCTCGCGACCGTACCGTCGTCGTCGCTGGATTCGCTCCCGGGCACGTACTACGTGACGCGAGGGCGCGACACGGTGAAGGTCTGGGTGAACCGTCGTGGCGACAATCTGTGGCTGACCACCTCGAACGACGTCACCCAGTTCCGTCTCCTGCCCCAGGGAACGGACTCGTTCTTCGATCTGGAAAATGGAGCAACGTGGCGGTTCGAGCGGCCGAGTGGGAATGCGGCGGGCGCACCGACCAAGATCGTTCGCGAGCTCCGCGGACAACGCATCGAAGCGATGCGCGCTTCGGCTATTGCACCGAATGGAGATCGGGACCGGAATCGGCATTAAGAGGGGCGAGGCCCTGACGCCTCGCCCCTGAATTGGTTCTGCGACCTCGCGATCCTCCCCCGGCTGCGCCACCGCCATCTGTGCAGAAGTCCTGCGTTCTAGATTTACCACAGCCCCGGAACGAGCCTCTTCGTGCGTGCCATGTACGCGCGGTATGGCTCGCCAATGCCGGTCGCGAGCGCGTGCTCCTCGACGCGAATGCGGTAGACGAAGAGCGGCGGCGCGCCGAGCAGGACGACGACGAGTGTGGCCCAGTTGGTGAACGCGAGGGCGACGCCGGTGTGGAGGAGCAGCGCGGCGGCGTACGATGGATGACGCAGGTATCGATACGCGCCCCGCTCGACGACGGGCTGGTCCTCACGCACGGTCACCGCGCCACGGAAGTCTCTGCCGAGCATTCGGAAGCAGTGGCGGCGCAGCAGGCTGCCGGCGACGATGATCACTAGCCCAACCGCAAAAATCTCTGGACGAAAGAAGCGTATCGTCAACTGCGGGACATACACCGCGACCACGACGGCGAGGAAGAGCACAATCCGTTGGCCCACGAGCAGAGGGCGATACGATGGATCGCCGGTGCCCGCCGGCGCCTGTCGCAGCGAACGATTCGCTTCGCGCAGAATCCGAAATTCCGGGTAGAACGCCCAGAGGAACACCAGCCAGAACACGAGCTCGTACGGCCAGGTGAATGGCAGTGGCGCTAGCTTTGTCGGATGTATCATCGCGTCATTCGGTCATGACCAATCGTCGCGCGCTCTTCGTCATCGCCTGTCTCGGCCTTCTGACGTTCGGCATCGTGATGACCACTCTCGGCGCCGTGCTCCCAAGGGTGATCGAGCAATTCGGCATCGGCAAGGCGTCGGCGGGATCGCTGCTGCTCCTCAACACCTTCGGAATCGTCGTCGGATCACTCGTGTTCGGCCCCGTCGTCGATCGCTGGGGCTACAAGGAGATGCTCCTCGTCGCGACGGCGATCGTCATCGTTGGGCTCGAGGGAATCGCCTTCGCGCCCTCGATGACGGTGCTGCGGGTCTCGGTGCTGCTCAGCGGATTCGGCGGAGGGATCATCAATGGCGGGACGAACGCGCTGGTCGCGGACATCAGCGTGGAGGATCGCATGGCCGCGGTCGCCCGGTTGCAGGTGTTCTTCGGCGTCGGCGCCGTTGGTCTGCCGCTCACGTTAGGCCTGCTGCTCGGGGTTTTCTCGCATACGACGATTCTCGCCGCGGTGGGCGCGACGGTGCTCGTCCCGCTGGTTGCGACCGCGATGACGCCCTTCCCCGCGCCGAAGCAGGCGCAGGGCATCTCGCGCGCCGGGGTGAGTCGATTGCTTCGCGATCCCGTGTTGTTGACGTTTGGCGTGATGCTCTTTCTCGAGAGTGGGAACGAGATCACCGTCGGCGGCTGGACGACGACCTACGCGAAGGAAGAGCTCTTCAGTGGGGATCGGAGCGCGCTGATATACCTGACGCTCTACTGGTTGGGTATGACGTTGGGCCGAGTGGTGCTCAGCGTGCTACTGCGCGCGATGAACCCGTTGCGGCTGCTCGCTGGCTGCCTAACGGTTGCGCTGGCGGGCTCGTTTCTTCTGATCGCGACGCACAGCCCTGCGCTCGCGGCAGTCGCGGTCTTCTGCCTCGGAGCGGGCTTCTCGGCCACCTTCCCGATCGTGCTGGGCATCGTCGCCGGTCGCCACTCCGCGCTCTCGGGAACGGCGATCGGTCTGATGATGGCGATCTCGCTCGTGGGCGGCATGATCGTTCCCTGGCTCACCGGCATCCTCGGCGCCGCGTATGGTCTGCGTGGGTCGTTCGGCATCGTGCCGGTGGGGATTTTGTTGATCGGTGGTCTGTTGCTTGTGGTGGGCGCCCGTCAGGCTGTGGAGGCAGGCGAGCCACTCTAGCTTTCACCGCGGAGGCCGCGGAGTGCACGGAGGGACGCGGAGGAGGGCATTTGTCATCCAGAGGAGGGGCGCGCCAGCGACACGACGAGGGATCTGCTTGTTCTCCGTCCGCTTGAATTACGACGGTGCAGGCCATTGATCGCGGATTACCCGGATTGAGTCCCGATCGCTCGGTAGCGGTTAGGACTCCGATCACCACAGCCAGGATTGCTTGTGAACGGCTTCAGTCAGCTGCGGCGCCCCGAAACCAACTGGTGTGTGGTGATCCGGGTCCCGCTGGCCAATATCGTCGCGATTCGAATCCCGTAAGACCAAGATCAGATCCCTCGCTGAGCTCGGGATGACGGTCGGCCCTCCGCGTCCCTCCGTGCACTCCGCGCCCTCCGCGGTAAAGATCAGGACATACCCGCCAGGCGGCAAGAAATCCCAAATGCAAGACGGTTCGTCAATCACCCATTGACATAGATTCTCTATGCCATAACATAGACTCTCTATGTCAACCCTCGCCGCCGTCGAGCGGGAGCCGATTCCCCCCGGCACGCTCGACATGCTCATCCTCAAGACCATCTCCACCGCGGCCGCGCGAGAGTTGCACGGCTTCGAGATCGCCGACGCCATCCAGCGCAGCTCGCGGGACGTGCTGCAGGTCGAGGAAGGCTCGCTCTACCCTGCCCTCCAGCGAATGCTCGTCAAAGGCTGGATTGCCGGCGAATGGAGCAAGACTCCCGAGAACCGGCGCGCGCGGTATTATCGCCTCACCGCAGCCGGGAAGCGTCAGCTCGAGCGCGAGATCGCCTCGTATCAACGCGTGGCGCGCGCGATCGCATTCATTCTCCAACCTGCCTGACGAGGGTGCCCATGACTCCGCGCGAGCTCTGGCTCCGGCTCAGTTATCCCTTTCGGCGACGCCGCGTCGAACACGAACTGCGCGACGAGATGGCGCTGCACCTCGAGCTGCGCGCAGCCGAGCTCCGGCAGCGCGGCCTCACGGCATCCGACGCCGCCACGGCGGCGCGTCGACGCTTCGGGAATCGCTCGCGCATCGCCGACGCGTCACGCGATGCCTGGGGATGGCACTGGCTCGACGGCACCCTGCAAGACCTGCGCTATGTCGCGCGCCAACTGCGCCGCACACCGGGCTTCGCGCTCGTCGCGTGCCTGACCATCGCGCTCGGCGTCGCCATCAACGCGACGGCGTTCATCTTCTACGACGCGATCGTTCTCAAACCGCTGCCGGTCCGCGATGCGGCGAACGTCATTCGCGTCACCCAGGATCGACGCGCCTTCGCCGCCGAGCTCCTGCCGTTCACGGCGTATGAAGTGCTCCGGCGCGACGCGCATACCATCCAGTCCGTCGTCACGACGACCCAGCCACAGACTCTCGCCGCGGTGCTTCCCGGGCACGCCACCGACGACATTCGCTTCGTCAACGCCCGATTCGTTTCACCTGACTTTGCCCTGGGGCTCGGGGTGCCCGCGGCGTTCGGCCGCTGGTTCGACGCCACCGACGATGGCGCCGTCGTGCTCGATCATGGCTTCTGGACGCGCGCCCTCGGGGCCGATCCCCACGTCGTCGGCAAGCGCATGCGCATCGGCGACGCGGAGCTGACGATCGTCGGAATTGCGCCGCCCAAGTTCGCCGGCACCGGGCTGCCAGCCGTCGCGCCCGATCTTTGGCTTCCCCTCGCCACCCTCGCGGCCACGATGCCTAACGCCGACTGGCGGCACGATAGCCGGCCGCACTGGGAGCTGCTGGCGCGAGTGGCTCCGAACGCCACGCTCACCCAGGTCGGAGCGGAGCTCACCGCTTTCTCCCGGGCCCTTCCGGACAGTGTCGGCAAGCCGATCCCGCTCGCGGCCAAGCACGCCACCTTCTTTCAGACGGACAGCGGCGAGTTCGAGGTGCTGCAGCAGGTGAGCGGGGCGTTCATGGTGGCGCTCGCCCTCATTCTTGCGATCGCGGCGGTGAACCTCGCCAACCTCTTCGCCGCGCGAAACGCGGCGCGCGAGCGCGAGGTGACGGTCCGGCTCGCCCTCGGCGCCCGCCGCTCGCGCGTCGCGCGGCAACTGGCGAGCGAGAGTGTGCTGCTCGCCTTCATCGGCGGCTCGTTAGGTGTGCTGGCGTCGCACAGCATCGCGGTCTGGCTACGCGACTGGCTCACGACGACGATGACGTCGGTCACTGGCGGGCTGGCCGGCATCTTCCTCGATATCGATGTCGACTGGCGCGTCACCGCCTACGCCGCCCTGTTGTCGCTGGCAATCGGCCTTGGCGTGGGCCTGTGGCCGGCCCTTCGCGCGGCACGCGGCGACGTGAATACGGTGCTTCGCCAGGGTTCGACAGCCACCGGCGGCGCCGGACTCTGGGGAAAGCGCAACCTGCTGCTCGGCATTCAGGTGGCGAGCTCGCTCGTCCTGCTCACGGCCGCGGGCATGCTGCTCGGCGGCCTTCGCCTCGCGCAGGAGATCGATCCTGGCTTCGACGCCGACCATATGCTCGTCGCCTACGTGGACGATGACCTCATCGGCGCGGCGCGCGCCGTTCGGCGCGAGGCCATCGCGCGGCGTCTGGCCGAGCTGCCGGAAGTACGGAGCGTGGCCTGGTCGGCGCGGGTGCCATTCGCCGGGACGCATTTGCGCCGGGTGACGACGCATAACGGCTCGGTGACGATCTCTCTCGACGACGTTTCGGCGAGCTACTTCGACGTCATGGGCATGGCTATTCTCCGCGGACGGGCGTTCACGCGACAGGAGGTCGAGTCCAACGCGCCGGTGATGCTGGTGAGCGAGTCGCTGGCGCGAGAGCGCTGGCCTAACGGTGACGCCATCGGCCGGAGCCTGCCGGTGAACGACGTCCTGACCGGACCGGATACGACGAAGAGCTACTCAGTGATCGGCGTCGTCCGGGACATTCGCAGCAATTTTCTGTCGCGACTGAATGGCGCGTCGGCGTACTACCCACGCGCATTCGATGGCAATTTCGGCGCCTTTCTCCTCCGCACGCGCGGCACTCCCGCGAGCGCGACGAATGCCGTGCGCGTCGCGATCGCCGGCGTTTCACCTTTGCTCAACGGCCGGACGCACATCGTGACGCTCCAGGCCGGACCGATGGCGGTTCAGCGGCTGATGGCCGAAGCGCCGGCGGCGTTGGCGCTCGTGCTCGCGCTGGCGGGACTCGTGTTGGCGTCGGTTGGCGTGTACGGGCTCATTGCCCAGATCGTGACGCGCCGCACGCGCGAGATTGGCGTGCACATGGCGATCGGGGCCCGGCCCATGCAAGTCGTCGCGCTCGTCGCGCGGAAGACTTTGCGGCCCGTCGCTTGGGGGGCAGCGGCTGGCGCCGTCGGCGCCGTCGCGCTCTGCTTCTTTCTCCGATCATTGATTTCGGTGCCTGACGTTCCCGATCTCACCTTCGGCGCCGGAGCGTTCAATCCGCTGGTGCTCGGCGGCGTGCTGGCGACGTTGCTGATTGCCGTCGTCGCCGCCTGCGTCATCCCGGCGCACCGAGCGGCCCACGTCGACCCGACAGTAGCGCTTCGCAGCGAGTAAGGAGTGTGCGTGCAGTCAATCTGAATCTCGATCTCGATTCTCGTCGCGAGGGATCGCGATCGGTATTAGCGCTTGCTAAGATGAAGGTGACTCTCGGAGGAGCCGCACTTGGTATGCGCCAGATTCAGCGAGAACTGTATCAGCAGTTGCGGACGGAGCTCGTCGCCTCGCGCGAGCGCATCATGGCCATGGTCCGGCCCATCGACGCCGCGCGGCTGAACGAGCATCCCGAGCCTAACGGCTGGAGCGTCGGCCAGGTGCTCGAGCATCTGTGCAAATCGAACGACCTCTACGAAAAGCCGGTGCTGCAACTGCTCAGCCGCACGCCCCAGGACGCTGGCGCCGCGACGCGCGAATGGAAGTCGTCATTCGTCGGTGGCATGATTGCCAAGTCGCTCAGCAATCCGAAGCCCATCAAGCGAGGGCCGCCCGCGTTCCGTCCCGGAGCTGCGCCGCGCAACGGCGTCGTCCAGGCCCTCAACGACGGCGAGCTCCGCTTTCTCCAGGCGATGGATGACGCGCAGCCGTACGACTGGCGCGCGGTCCGTATCGCTTCGCCGGCGCTGCCGTCGTGGGCACCGAAGATGAACCTTGGCGACGGCTTCCGCATCCACGCCGTGCATCTGACGCGTCACGCGCGTCAGATCGAGCGGTTGGTGAACAAGTTATGAGTCTGCCACCGGTCGGCGTACGATGAGCACGATCGGTGGGCCAACGACGATGAGATGGGCCAGCAACACGAGGAGGCTGCTTCGCCCGACCAGCGCACCTCTACCCGCGGCCGTCAGTGGCAACACCGCTAGCTGCATCGTTAGGTGGACGAAAACGCCATACAGAGCTCCGGCAGTCACCGCGGCGGCCGTGCTACGCACGAGTAGACGGATCGTGGCACTCCGCGAATAGGCGAGCGCCCATACCGCGGTCCATGTGAGAGCCACGAGAATGTGAATTGCCAGGCCCAGGAGGGCCGTTCGCGGACCTCCAGCGAGAGCATCCGCGCGTCCGAGCACTGCGGCGGCGATGCCCTGGAAGATCCGCGCCGCCGTGGTCGCACGGAGGATCCAGGCGAAAACGCCGACAGCGAACAGACCGTCGAGGAGCGCCACGACCGCGGTCGCGACGAGAACTTTGCTCGCGAGCGAGCCGTAATCGAGCTTCGTTTTCGCGGCGATCGCCGGCGCTGACACGGCCATGATCACATCTCCGGAGCAAGGTCAGGTTGCAGCGTGATGACGATACCCCAGCGGAATCTTCGGATGAAGGGAAACGATGATAAAACGTTCAGGAGTGGGACGAGCCGATTATACAATCGATGAGGCGCGCTACCAGCGTGACGTCAGCGTCACGATGTCCGGCGCCAATCGCGGCGTCCAGAACTGCGGGGCGTGCTGGCCGCCGGGCACCTCCGTGTAATTCACCGCGTAACCCTTCGCGAGCAGCGCAGCGCGGAAACGCCGCGTCGCGTCGCGGAAGTTCGGGCCCGAGCCGCCGAGCGTGGCGTGGTCCTCGAGCGCGCCGACGTCGAGCAGGAAGGTGACGTCGCGCTTCGGCAACGCGGCAACGTGCGTCGCGAGAAACTCGTATGGCGCGTCGTTCGACGCTTCGGCGCCGCGCCAGAACGCGCCACTCTGCGATAGCACATTCCCGAAGAGGTCTGGCCGTTCGATTGCAACGAACGAAGCCGCCAGGCCGCCAGCGCTGGATCCAGTGATGATCACGCGATGCGGATCCGTCGTCACGCGCCAGTGCGCCCGCACATACGGCATGAGTTGCTGGCCGAGGAAGGTCACCATCCTGTGCGCGTTGCCGAGGTCAGCGATGCGCTCCGCGCCTGACGAGTTGTCGATGAGGACAGCGACGAATGCGGGTCCGCGCCGCGTGGCGGCCAGTGTGTCGAGAATACGCGGGAGGGGGATCGTGTCCTGATAGTCGGCGCCATCGAAGGCGACGATCAGTGGATACGCCATCGCCGCCCGCGCGTCGTAGGCCGCCGGCGTGTAGATCCAGATGCGTCGCTCCCGCCGATACGACGAATCGAAGAGGGTGAGTGGCGTGAGCTTGCCGCTCATGGACGTGT
The DNA here is from genome assembly GCA_036493735.1 of Gemmatimonadaceae bacterium. GTDB lineage: Bacteria > Gemmatimonadota > Gemmatimonadetes > Gemmatimonadales > Gemmatimonadaceae > AG2. The sequence continues at coordinate 248,008 of DASXPH010000141.1, read as the reverse complement.
CACGGACGCGTCCCTGTGGGCGAGCCGCTGTGGATTGCGCCACCAGCAACTGAGCTGTGGACAACAGGAGTGCAACGACGCGAATGCAGCGGTTGGTGAGGCGGCTCATGGACCCATCACTCCTTCATCTGTCGGCGGATAGACACCTGAGAGTCGCCGCGTGTTATCCGCTCGCGGAGCCGATCGGGCACACGACCCGCCGCGCGCGGACCGAATGCCGGAACGAGAAGCTGGGCTTGTCGGCATACCCCCGGGCTGTCCCGGACAACGCACTATCTCCGAGCTGAAGACGCAACGAAATGCCGGTAAAGCCATCACCGATGAACATGAGTATCTGCTTATCGTCGCTGGCGTCGATTCCCCAGCCTGACACGCGCACTGATCGCGCGTCCACGGACTCGAGGGGCAGTACGCGCAAGGTGTATCGCTCGGTCCAGCGGTGTTTCAGGCTATCCAATTCGACGACCGAGCCGTTCGGCACGCGATCGTCCAGGTGCTTCGCCCCCTTTTCGAACCGCCAGCATCCGATCGCGGTGCGCGCAGAGGCCGGCGGCGCAGCGGTTACCGGGCGAAAATGGTCGCTGTCAGGCCAGCATGACCAGACCAGTGCGCTGAGCGAGAGAGCCGCCGCGATTACGTCGAGGACACGCCTGCGACTGACGGTAGGCACGGGGACGGAGTAGTCGCAACGCGATCCCAGCGAGCGACGATGCGTTGGAGTCGATTCGTGGTTCTTGGGGGCGCCATTCGATTCACACGGTGTTAACGGGACGACACACCCGTCAAGAACCAACCTTCGTGGCCAGGCCCTAATCCCTAACCCCTAGTCCCTAGCCCCTAGCCGCTAGCCCCTGGCCCCGTTCAGAGGCGCTCGAACTCCTGACTCCGAACTACCAGCTCCTGCTGGTCGAAGCGGCGCTCGAGGGTGCGCCGATACTCCGCCCACCAGGTTCGATCGAGGTTTGCCGTCATCACCTCGTAGACGATGATGTCATCGCGCCGCGGCGTGCCTGCCGGTTCCTGCCAGAGCCCCTGCGCCGGCGCTCGGGTATACGCCGTGAGGCCGCCAAAGCGGTCGGTGAGCTCGTCGCGGACGGCGCTGTAGTGCGCGAGGGGAAACTGGCTGCCCGAGTTGTCGTATACGGGCAGCAGCAGCTGGATGAGGTAGTTGAGTCGTGCGGTCAACGCTGAAGGGTGCGGGTGGCGCGTGTCGCGTGGCGCATTCGCGTGGCGCCTCACATTACGGCAGTCCCTGACGCACTGCGCGTACCACTACGTTCGTTAGGACACGCTTTCGACGGCTTCCCCTTATCGGTGACGGTCCGATGTCGGTCGGCGACTGGTTTCGAGCACCACCACCCGATCCGGCTCGTTAAGCATGGCTGGCGGCAAGGTGAGGGTGATCGCGTCGTCTGTCTGCGCGAAGTCCACCCGCGCGCCCGTGCCGAGCATTCGCGCCTGCTGGACGCGAGCGCCGACGCCAGGAATGGAGAGCGCATGGTCGGGCCAATCGAGGACGTGCACGAAGACGGTGTCGCCGCGCTGAGTGGTGACGCCCCACGCGCGCGGCGCGATCGGGCCTTCGCGCGTGCCGTAGATCGACGTCCCGTACTTCCCGAGCCAACCGCCTAACGCCTGCAGCCGCTCGATGGCTTCGGGCTGGATCGTACCATCGGCCCGTGGTCCGATGTTCAGGAGGAGGTTCGCGTCTCGACCCGCGGCGCGCACGAGATAGTTGATGAGCTCCGGCACCGACTTGAACTTCCGGTCGGTGATGTTGAATCCCCACGACTCGTTCATCGTCAGCGACGTCTCGAGGGGCAGAGAGCCGATCTCCGTCGTATTGAACCCAGCGCTGTTCGCGCCCGGCAAGTCCTGCTCGAACGTCTGGACGTCTTCACCGGGGAGCGGCGCGCGATGATGATTCGGAACGATGAGCGCCGCCGGCTGAAGGGAATGGATCAGCGTGTACGTCTTGTCGAGCCGCCAATCCGCGTTGGGCTTGTCCCACATGCCGTCGAACCAGATGCCGCCGATCGGCCCGTAATTCGTCAGCAGCTCGGTGAGCTGGCGGTCCATGAAATCCAGATACCGATTCCAGTCACCGGAGTCTTCACGACCGGTCGCGTTCCCCGTGGTGCCGCGTGGCCAGTAGTCGGGATGATGCCAGTCGAGTTGAGAGTAGTAGAAAAAGAGCTTGATGCCCTGCCGCCGGCATTCATCCGCGAGCTCCTTCAGCGGGTCGCGCGCGAATGGCGTCCAGTCGACGATGTTGTAGCGCGTCGCTTTGGTCGCGAACATCGAGAAGCCGTCGTGGTGGCGGCTCGTGATCGTGATGTATCGAACACCAGCACTCCTGGCGAGCGTCACCCAGGCGTGTGCGTCGAACTTCGTTGGATTGAAGCTCGAAGCGAGCCACTCGTAGTTGCGGACGGGGATGCCGCGGTTCTGCATCACCCATTCGCCCTGCCCGAGCTGGCTGTAGACGCCCCAATGGATGAACATCCCGAACTTCGCGTCGCGGAACCATTGGCGCGCGGCGAGCCGGGCCTCGGGTACTGATCCCGTCTGCGCACCGGCGACGGACGCAGCCAATATCACGCTGGCGATTACTGCCGTCACTTTTCTCAACCGCATCTTGCGAACGAAACGGCTGGCCGCTGATACCACTGCCGCCCTGCGGGCGGCCCCTGAAACCACTGACAACCTCCTCGGCGCTTCTACCACCAACGATACCTCCTGAGGCATTTCCAAGAATCATCACCGGAGCGCGGAGCTATCCCTGCGCACGGAAAACGTCAGTGGTTTCAGGGCCGTGTCAGTGGTATCAGCGGCCTGCCTTTTTGCGTGCTCAACGTACGACGCCGAATCTGAACACCGTCCGCGACTCGAATGCCCTCCCCGGATGCAGAATCGTGGACGGGAACGAGGCGTGATTCGGCGAATCCGGAAAATGCTGCGTCTCCATGCAGAAGCCGAAACGATGGCCGTAGACGTGACCACCCTTTCCCGTGATTGTGCCGTCGAGGAAGTTGCCCGAATAGAACTGGACGCCCGGCTGATCCGTGGCGATATCGATCGTACGACCCGTTGTCGGTTCGACGACGCGCGCCACGTGGCGCATTCCCTTGCCGTCGAGCACCCAGTTGTGATCGTACCCGCCCGCGATCTTCAACTGCTCGTTAGGCACCGTGATACGGGCGCCGATCGCCGTCGGTGTCCGGAAATCGAATGGCGTCCCGGCGACCGACGGAAGGTCGCCCGTCGGAATCAACGTCGTGTCCACCGGCGTGTAGCGGCTGGCCTGAATCTGCACGACATGTCCGAGCACGTCGCGCTGGGCACCGGTGAGATTGAAGTAGCTGTGCTGCGACAGATTGATCGGCGTCGCCTTATCCGTCGTCGCGTGATATTCCACCGCGAGCTCGTCGGCATCGTTGAGCGTATAAGTAACACGCAGCGACAGCGTGCCGGGGTAGCCCTGGTCGCCGTCGGGACTCACGTGGGTGAGCACGACGCCGGCCGACTTGTCGTGCTCGAACGGCTTCGCGTCCCAGACGACCTTGTCCAGACCCCGTGTGCCGCCATGCAACGAGTTCTGCCCATTGTTCACCGGCAGTTGATACGTCTTGCCGTCGAGGGCGAAGCGTCCCTTCGCGATGCGATTCGCGTAGCGCCCGACGATCGCGCCGAAGTACGGCGGGTCTTTCAGGTATCCGGGGAGCGAATCGAAGCCGAGCACGATGTCGTCGAGCTTCCCGGCGCGATCGGGGACGCGCAGCGCGGTGATGATGCCGCCGTACGTGATGACGTGCATCGTGACGCCGCGCGCGTTGCGAATGGTGTAGCCATCGATGACCGTCCCATCCGGCAAGCGGCCGAACGGCGCCCTGGTCACGCGCGGCTCGGTCATGCGCTCATTACCGGCGTACCGGTCGCTGGCAGTGTCTGACCTCGGTGCCTTCACGGGGATGGGTTGGCTGGTCCGTATGGGCCAAATATTGGCCGCAAGGAGCGACGCGAGTACGACGGCACCTCTCGTGGGTGTCATAAGCGGAATATGATGCGACCTGGTGTGTAGTTCCACTCGTCACGAACCGGGCAGAAGCCCCCAGTCGGCCGCTGTCGATTTCGGCCAGCCCAGTTCGTGTAGGAGGTGACTACACTGAACGGAGCAGAGCATATGAGCAAGATCGTCGCGTTCGTCCATCTCAGCCTCGATGGCGTCATGCAGGCCCCCGGCCGGCCGGCCGAAGACACCCGCGGCGGCTTCGCCCACGGTGGCTGGGGCGCGGCTTACAGCGATGAAGTGATGATGAAAGCCGTTGGCGAGAGCATGGGCAACACGGGCTCGATCCTTCTCGGCCGCCGAACCTACGAGGACTTCTATCAGGTCTGGCCGAAGCGGACCGACAATCCATTCACGCCCGTGCTGAACAACACGCTCAAGTACGTCGCGTCGCGCACGGCCACCGAGCCACTCCCATGGATGAACTCGCAGCTGCTGAAGGGCAATGCGGAGGAGCAGGTCGCGGAGCTGCGACGGCAACCGGGAAAGGACATCATCGTCCTCGGCAGCGGCATGCTGCTCCAGTCGCTCCTGCGCTGCCGACTCGTCGATGAGTTGATGCTCACGATCAACCCGCTGCTGCTCGGCGGAGGCCAGCGGCTCTTCCCGAGCGACGGACAACTCGCCACGCTTCGTCTCCTCGATTCCCGCACGACGACGAAGGGCGTCGTCATTACCCGATATCAACCGACCGAGGTCGCGGAGAAGGCCGCATGACCCAGTACCTGCTCAGTGTGTACCAGCCCGAAGGCCCGATTCCGCCGCGCGAAACGCTCGAGCGAATCATGCGCGATCTCGACGAGGTGAACCGGGAGATGAAGGCCGCCGGCGCGTGGGTATTCTCCGGTGGACTGCACTCGCCAAGCACGGCGACGGTGGCGCGCGTCAAGGATGGCGAAGTGCTCATCACCGATGGCCCGTTTGCCGAAGGGAAAGAATATCTTGGGGGGTTCACGATCATCAGCGCGCCGGATCTCGATGCCGCGCTCGGCTGGGCGTCGAAGATCGCCCGCGCGACAACACTCCCGATCGAGGTGCGACCTTTCCATAACGTGAGAAGCTGACCGGGCGTGGCGGAGAGCCGGGACGAAATCGAGCGCGTCTTTCGCGAAGAGCACGGTCGCGCCGTCGCCGTGCTCATTCGCCAATTCCGCGACATCGATGTCGCTGAGGAGGCCGTGCAGGACGCGTTCGTCGCGGCACTCGAGCGGTGGACGGAGAGCGGCGTGCCGCCGAGTCCAGCGGGCTGGATCATCACGACGGCGCGGAATCGCGCGATCGATCGCATGCGGCGCGAGTCGAGCCGCGATGATCGCCATGCGCAGTCGGTGCAGCTCTTTAGTAAAGCAGAATTCAGTGAGACGACTATAGTTGCATTTGACGAGGAGGAAGGTGTGCAGGATGATGGACTGCGTCTCATCTTCACCTGCTGCCACCCGGCGCTCGCACCCGCGGCGCGGGTCGCGCTGACCCTCCGCTTGATCGGAGGCCTGACGACGCCGGAGATCGCGCGGGCGTTTCTCGTTCCGGAGGCGACGATGGCGCAGCGGCTGGTGCGCGCGAAGGGGAAGATCCGCGACGCGCGCATTCCGTATCGTGTGCCGTCGCCGGCGGAGCTGCCGGAACGGCTGCGATCGGTGCTCGCGGTGATCTATCTCATCTTCAACGAAGGCTATCGCGCCAGCAGTGGTGCGCAGCTCGCACGCGACGATCTTGCTCGCGAGGCCATACGGCTCGGGCGGCAGCTCGTTGCGCTCATGCCTCACGAGCCGGAGGTACTGGGACTGCTCGCATTGATGCTGCTCGTCGAGTCGCGTCGCGCCACGCGGACGACATCGGACGGCGATCTCGTACTCCTCCCGGACCAGGATCGCCAGCAGTGGAATCGTAGCCTGATCGCGGAAGGGCACGCAATCGTTAGGCTGTGCCTGGCGACCAATCGCCCGGGCCCGTATCAAGTGCAAGCGGCCATTCAGGCGGTGCATACCGACGCCGCAACAGCGAACGATACGGATTGGCGGCAGATTCTCGCGCTGTACGATCAGCTGCTCGTGTTCGGGGCAAGTCCAATCGTCGAGCTCAATCGAGCCGTCGCCGTCGCCGAGGTCGAGGGCGCCGACCGAGCGCTGACCATCGTCGAAGGAATCTCGCTCGATGAGTACTCTGTGTACCACGCTGTCCGCGCCGATCTGCTCCGCCGGGTGGGACGCGACCCTGAGGCCGATGAGGCGTACGAGCTGGCGATCGCGCGGACGGACAATGCAGTCGAGCGCGAGTTTCTCGAGGGGCGACGTCGCGCACTCTAACGGGTGATCGGTGGTCGGTGGTCGGTGCTCGGCGCAGGCATCGCGTTTGCCGATCGGCTACGCACGAAAGCGGAGACAGACCGGGCTCGGCACGGCCAATCGATGCGGCGTGGCGGTGAGGCGACCACTTTCAGGGTCTCGCGTGAACACGACGATCGAGCCGGAATTCTGATTGGCGACGAGCAGCCAGCGCTCCGTGGGGTCGAGGCTGAAGTTGCGCGGCCAGTCGCCGCCGGTGGGCACGAGTTGCGTGAGTGTCAGCACGCCATTTTCCGGCGAGGCGGAGAACACGGCGATGCTGTTGTGGCCACGATTGGAGACGTAGATCGATCGGCCTAACGAGTCGACGTGGACGTCGGCGACATAGCTCGCGCCCTTCCACCCCGCGGGAAGTGTCGACTGCGTCGACAGAAGCTCGAGCGCGCCCCGCTGGGTGTCGAAGCGGAGTGTCGTCAACGTGGAGCCGAGCTCGTTGGCCACGAACACCAGCGGCAACTTGGGGTGAAAGGCGATGTGCCGTGGGCCCGAGCCCGGGCGGAGCCGAGCATCGTTGCTCGCCAGGTGTTCCAGCGTCTGTGCTGCGCCATCGAGGCGGTAGACGAGCACGCGATCGGTGCCGAGGTCAGCGCCTAACGCGAAGTGGCCGGACGGATCCGCCACGATGCTGTGGGCATGCGGCCCTGCCTGACGTTCCTTATCTGGCCCCGAACCCTCATGCTGATCGACGCGCGTCGCCGCGCCGATTGAACCGTCGGCGTGAATTGGAAGGAGAGCGACGCTCCCGGCATCGTAGTTGGCAACGAGCACGACGCGGCCACTGGGGTCGACGCTCACATAACATGGACCAGCGCCCTGAGTGGACTGCTCGTTGATGCGGCTGAGCTGCCCTGTCTGGTCATCGATCGCGAATGCGCCGACGGCGCCGCCGCGCTGCTCGTTATGCTCGGCGACCTCGTTCACCGCGTAGAGCACGCGACCGTTCGGATGGATGGCGAGAAACGATGGATTGGGCCCGGCGTTGGTCGAGCCGACGAGAGGCAACCCGCCAGTGCGCGTGTTCATTCGCACGAGGTATATGCCGTCGGTGCGCTTGTCTTCGGTGTAGCTGCCGACGTAGAGGAGTTGGTCGTCGCTCGACATGTCGGGGGTGCCGCGCGCGATACCGGCGGCGCCAAGCAGGGTGAAGGCGGACATGGCGAGGAAGTCGCGCCGCGAGGGGTCGGGAGAATTCATGTCACCATCTTCGCCGCCAGGTCGCTAGTCCTCAAGAAGCGCCCCCCTACCAGTTCACCCCTGCCCCGCTGTCCCGCCGTACGTTTAACGCGTATCCGAGCCCCCCGATCCGGAACCAGCGATAGCCGTACGACTCCAGCGCAATCTTGTGCACGCCCTTGTCGTCGGCGTGGACTTCCTCGTTCACTAGCAAATTGCTCAGCAGTCGTCCCTCCGGGTGATCGAGCTTGAAGTGCGCCTCCTGCGGGCGGGCCGAGAAGTTGTGGAGCACGACGACCGAGTTGCCGCGCCACTCGTAGCAGATCGCCAGGACGCTCTTCGAGCGCGTGGCAACGATCTTCCAGGTGCCCCAACCGATCTCGGGGCACTCCTTGCGCACGCGAATCATGCTCACTGTCCAGTTGAGCAGCGAGTTCGGGTCGCGCCGCTGCTTCTCGACGTTTACCTCGGCGCAGCCGTACGGCCCATCGTCGATGACTGGCCGTGCGGAGCGTTCAGCACTCGTGAAACCACCATTCTTGTCGCCCGACCACTGCATCGGCGTGCGTGCGCAGTCGCGCTCCTTGAGGCGCAAATCGTCGCCCATCCCGATCTCGTCGCCATATCGGACGACCGGCGTGCCCGGCAACGAGAACATCACGCTGTACGCCAGCTCGAGGTGCGTGCGCTCGCCGAGCATCGGCGCAAGGCGCCGGCGGATGCCCCGGTCGTACAGCTGCATCGATTTCTCCGGTCCAAACTTGCTGAAGACGAGCTCGCGCTGCTCCTTCGTCAGGCGCCCCAGGTCCAGCTCGTCGTGATTGCGGAGAAAGTGCACCCACTGCGCGGAGGGTGGCAGCTGCTTGGTGGCGCGGAGCGCGGCCTTGAGTGGTCCGGTGTCCTCCGACGCGAGGGCATAGAAGAGATGCTGATTCACATAGAAGTTGAACATCATGTGAATCCCCGTCCCGTCGTGGCCGAAGTATTTCAGATGCTCGGGCGGGAGGACGTTGGCCTCGCCGAGCATGATCGCGCCGGAGGTGCGCCACTGGAGAAAGCTGCGCATCTGCTCGAGGTACTCGAAATGCAACGGCGGTTTGCGGCCGCTCGCGTTCGGTGAGCCCTCGATGACGAACGGCACGGCGTCCACGCGGAAGCCGGAGACGCCGAGCTCCAACCAGAAGCCCATGATGCGCCGGACCTCCGTGCGGACGTCGTCGTTGTCCATGTTGAGATCCGGCTGGAAATCGTAGAAGCGGTGGTAGTAGTACTCGCGGGCTTCGGCGTCGCGCGTCCAGGTCGATTTCTGCACGCCGGGAAAGACCATTCCCTGCTTCCAGTTCTTCGGCCGCTGCTTCGACCAGACGTACCAATCGCGCCGTGGCGACGCGGGGTCGCTGCGTGACTGCTCGAACCACTCGTGCTTATCTGATGTGTGGTTGACGACGAGATCGATGAGCACGCGGATGCCCTTGCTCTTCGCGCGGTTCATGAACTCGACGTAGTCGCCGTTGCTGCCGAAGCGCTTGTCGACGGAATAGAAGTCGGCGATGTCGTAGCCGTCGTCGCGATTCGGCGAGGTCTGGAAGGGTCCGATCCAGATGGCGTCGATGCCTAACGACTCGAGATAATCGAGGCGACGGGACAGGCCTTCGAAGTCGCCGCAGCCGTCGCCGTTCCCGTCCATGAACGAATCGACGTTGAGCGCGTAGATGACGGCATTCTTGTACCAGAGATCTTCGATCACGGAACGTGTGGCGAGGCGTTTTGACGGATGAGCGCCGTCAGCCTTTGCAAGGGAGGGTCCAGGGAGGTGGACTTCCTTGAGAGCGCGAGGTTCCGAAGAGCGCGAACTCCCGAAGGGCGCGAACTCCCGAAGTGCGCGAACTCCCGAAATGCGCGAGGTGCCGAAATGCGCTGTTTGGGAGTTGGCGTCGTTTGGGACCTGTCGCCGTTTGGAACGTCGCGCCGTATGGAATTTTGCGCCGTTTGGGACTTTGCGCCGTTTGTCAGTCTGGCATCGATAAAAACGCCTCAGAAACCAGAGTTGACATCGACCCAGGCTCACTCGATACTGCTGGGAGCGCGCTGACAGGGCGCCACCTACCCGCGGCAAGGGAATATTCCCACCTGATTTGGTCCGGGTCGCGTGCGTTCGCACCTTCTTTCAGCCTGGCTTCAGCGGGGCACAGGCGATTCATGAAAGGAGGTTGCCATGAAGTCGCTCCCCGCTCGCCCGTCGGTCGAGTCCCTTCGCAAACAGGCCAAGAAGCTCGCCCGCGACATCGCCGCCGGTGATGCGGATGCCGTCGCTCGTCTGCGCGCGCATCTGCCACGCGTCGCCCCTCCGTTGACGCAGCGCAACGCGCAGCTCGTGATCGCGCGAGAATACGGCTACGCGGGCTGGCAGGATCTCATCACCGAAGTGAACAAACGCCTTGGCGACGGCCTCGATTGGGCAGCCAGACAAGCACGACGGGCCATTCACGACAATGACGTCGAGCGCCTCGAAGAATTGCTCGCCGAATACCCGGCGTTGCTGTCGTGGTTAGGCGATGATGATCGGAAGGGGTTGATTGGCTTCGCAACGGATGCCTACGGCGATGCGTTCGGCGAGGAGAGGGAACGATGGTTCACTCGTATGGCGAGCGCGGAGCTGCTCATCGACGCCCACGCTGTCGTCGCACCAGCGGTGTTCGATGGGCTGCTGCAATCCCGCGCCGTGGGCCTCCTGCGCCTCTTTCAGCGCAAGGGACTGCTTCCGCGAACGCTGAGCTTTGCGGCGGCACTCGGCGATCCTGACGAGGTTCAGCAGGCTCTCCACGAGAACGCAAACGATCTCGCGAAGGTCGAAGAAGCATTCATCACTGCGTGCCGATTCGAGCACGCGTCGGTCGCCTCACTGCTGCTCGAGCGATCGATCACCCTCGACCCCGACCTTGGCGAACGCGTCGATGAAGGTCCGGGGCGCAGCGCGTTCGTCAAATTCCTCATCGAGGACTCGCCGCTGGACGGCGAGCGCGCAACGGCGCTCGGCCCATGGAAGGCGTTCATCGTGGGCGAGGTCCTGCACGCGCTCGACCAGGGCGACCTCGCCACGTTCAACCGCGTCCTTCAGCGTGAGCACTGGCTGCTGGGCAACGACTACGTGTGGCTTCAGAATCGTGTCATCGAAACGGCAACGCTGAAGGATCGCGAGGAATTCATCGTCGCGCTGCTCGACCTGAGCCCCGCCCTGCTACGACGCCAGCCGCGGCCACCGTCACAGGCAATCGAGTTCGCATTAACGTATGCTCACGCCAATCTCCTGCCGCTGCTCACGCGCATCTGGCCCGTGCCGGACGATCTGCCACATGCAGCGGGGATGGGGAATCTGTCGCGGGTAAGGGAGTGGTTCGACGAATCCGGCACGCCGGCGCTCGGCGATCTCGAGGATCACTATCCGTACAACGATGCTCACGCGCGGGAGCAGCTTCACTGGAACCCGCCGACGGCGCAGCAGGTGCTCGACACCGCGTTCGCCTTTGCGGTCATCAATCGCCATTTCGATGTCGCCGACTTCCTTCTCGAGCACGGCGCGGACATCAATACCAACTGGAACTCGCACGAGCCGGCGAGCATCCTGCACCATCTCGTCTTCGAGAACAACTACGAATCGATGCAATACCTCATCGACCGGGGGATCGACCTCACGATCACGGATTACCGTTGGAACAGCACGGCGCGGGGCTGGGCGTTGTACGGTAAGAAGGACGAGAAGATGGCGGAGTGGCTCGAGCAGGCAGAGCGAGCGCGCGAGGAGAGTGCGCGATGAGCATCACTCAGGCGCTCATTCACTTCAGGCCGAGCTTCTTCCCCGCCGCGAGCAGCTCGATCGACTCGCGAATACGTTTCTCGCGCGTTTCATCTTTCTTGGCGGTGTGAATCCAGACGACGAAATCACGCCGCTGTCTTGGTGCGAGCGCCTGAAAATATTCCCAGGCCTTGCGGTTCGACTTGAATGCGTTGGCAATGTACGCCGGCAACTCGGGGACGTGCGGGCGAGGCGCATAGCTGTTGCTCGTCGGAGCGGCGGCAAGCCCAGGCGCGGCGAGCAGGCCAGCCGCCTCGAGTTGCTTCCAGCGTTTGCGGTTGATGTCCGACCAGTTGCTCGTCGGTTTGCGCGGCGTGACCTTGATCGCGTAGCAGTTGTCGTCGACGCGCTTCACGAGGCTGTCGATCCAACCGAAGCAGAGCGCCTCGCACGCGAGCTCCTCGTTGGACATCGACTCGACACCGGTGTGCCGCTTCAGGCGAAGGAGCCAGATGCCGGGGCTCGCCGCGTGGTTCTTCGCAAGCCATTGCCGCCAGGCCGCACGCGTTCGTACGTCGATGGTGATGAGCTCCTTTGCCATGGTGCGACTGCCTCGTTAGGTGCAACCGTCATCGCGCGGGCTCACGTCAGGTGCAGGTCGCTGCCGAACTGCAACAGACCCAGCTTCCGCGCGACGGCGCGCGACGCGGCGTTGTGCCATCCCGCGCTGTACAGCGGCTCGGCGCCTAACGAGCGCACCGCTCGCGCCCATGCGGCGACCACGCGAGCGGCGTACCCTCGACCGCGGAATGCCGGCGCCGTGTCCACGCCCGCCTCGTGCGCGCGCGGCGTGATGCGCACGCTGCCGCACACGGAGACCGCCGCGCCGTCGACCACAAGCCCCAGAAGTGGCCGCGAGAGCTCTGCGTCGGGCGTCCACGCCGGCAAGAATGGTTGCAGAAGCTCAACATTGGCCTCGGTCACGAGCACGACGGCGTGATCGGGGGCTGCGTAAGTCGGCGGCGGGCTCTCCGGAAAACAGAATGCCGGACCGGCCGACTTGCTCCGAACAGCCTCGAATCGGTCGAGGACCGCCGCATACCGCGCCAGCTCAGCGGCCGCACGATGCTCGGCGTCGAGCGAGGGCTCATCGAGCATGCCGCCGCTCGCCGAAGCCGCCTCCAGCGCGCGACGAAGCGCGTCGTCGACGTCATTGCGGTAGCGACGTACGCATGACCCGTCGTTGACGCGCCCGAGGAAGAATCGAGGAGCCGGTGCGCCGTTGGGCTCGCGCACCAGCACGATGCTGCCGCTCGCGTCATGCGTGTAGAGCGCCTCCACGTGCATTTCCATCAGGGAGCGGTCGCGAGTTCCCGGCGGTGAGTCGTTAGGCGCTGCGAACGTCGTTACCATACCCGCCCTCCTCAGCTGCCCTGGGCCATCCGGTACACCGGCATGTCCTGAGGTCCGCGTGACCGCTGAAGCTCCAGTCCCTCAAAATACTGGTGGTCCGTGTCACGGAGCCGCTCGACGACCTCGTTATGCAGCTTGAGCAACAGCTCCCCGGCGGTGAAAGCCCGGCCGTCATCAGCGACCAGGTCGAGGGTAAAGTCCTGATACTCGTCGTCATCGGCGCTCGCGATGCCGAAGTACTCGACCCGAACACGCGGCGCCGGCATGACGGTTTCGTCTGGACGCCAGCTGTCTTCGCCCCGGATGCGACGCTGGTACTCCCGAACCTGTGTCGTGAACTCGGCGTGGTCATCGAATCGATTTCCGCGAAACGCCCAGAACACGTCTTCCAGCACGTTCCTCGGCAACCGATCGAAGAGGTTTTGCATGAGGTCCAGTTACTCACACTTCCGCGAGAAATGCTAGAGGGGTGATCCTCACGACCCCAACCTCATTCGTCGCGTTCGCTACGGTAGACGGTAAAGTCGATGGTTGCGCCGTCGGGTAGAGACCGTTCGCCGGACGCATCCTCGGCATCACGACGTAGTCGCTGGACGGAGCATCTCTGGCGGAAGAATGGCCTGCGGCTGCGCGTTGATCAGAAACGCGGGAATCACCCAGCCAGACGTCGTCTCGTAGCAGTCGAAATACGCGTAGACCGGCCCGCGGGCGAGAAGCATGACCACGTAGGTGCGTCGGACATGCGCCCCGACCCGCACGACGCCGAGGATGTCATAGCCGACGTAACTGCCGTACAGTTCGAGTACGGGCTGCAGACTGCCGCGCACCCGGTCGATAGTCGTCGACTGCTCGACAGGTGATCCCTTCATCCAGACTCGGATTGCGGCGTCGAAGCCACCCGCCTTGAGTGAATCGAGGCCCGAGCGGACGATCGCTGGGACATCGAAGGCGGCTGTCGTCTGGGCCGAAGCGAGCCGGCCCGATGCGAAAGCAATCGAGAGTGACAGAGCGCAGATCGAGAAGAGTCGAGTCATGGTCTCTCGTGAAAGAGGTGAGCAAGTGCCCTCGAAGATGCCGCGTTCGGCGGGTCCAATCAAACTTGCGCACGATTGGCTCAGATGGCTCGCTCACCGAGATCGACCCGGGTGAATCCAACGATTCGTTCCCGTCAACGTATCGATGCGCGCGGCAAGTTGACCGAGAGCTTCGAGCGATGATGCTCGACCAAGATTTCCGCGCAGGTAACAACCGGTATAGTAGACGACTTGCTTCGTCGAGCGACCAAAAACTCCGATCGTGATCGTCGGATGATCGGTCGCTACCTGCGGACAGAGCGGCGAACCGGGGACAATGCTATCCGGAAGAGCAAAGAAGTCCATCCGGGTAGCATCGAGCGTCAGCGAGTCGACAACCCATGCAGCGACGCTGTCGAGAGCAGTGAGTCGCTCCTCACCGGGGTTGTGCGAGACGAATGCGACTTCTCCCCCGCGACCGACGCGCACTCGGTAGGCAGGACAGAGGCCAAAACAGCGCGTTCGCTCGAGCACGACGCTGTCAGTGATGCGCTCGCGTGGGGCATCGAGCTTTGTACCACGGGTCGCGCGTCGCGAACAGGCCAGCGCAGCAATGATGACGAACAGGGAGAGGACTCGCATGCTCTCGATGAGTAGAAGACTGATGCATCAGCGGCTGCGCACGACGACAACGACAGAGACTCCGCGCACTATGCTCGCATCTCGAGGCACAAATGAGGCGGTTTCTCGAACTATCGGCAACAAGGGACGGACAATACTCGAGATTATCACGATTGAGCGCTCGCCTGCGCCAGTTCCACCGGAATCGCTCGGACAAATCGCTCAGCATCGTGAATTTTCGCTTCACCGATGTGCACATTCGCTCATTCGTGTGCAGTATCAGTGGCGCGCGCGCGTTTTCGCCGAGGCAGTGAACGATTATAGTGAGTAGATCAACGACTTCCAGAGATTGCCGGCAGACTATTACGGGCTCGCGGCGCACTATTGCGACGACGAGGGCGACTTTTCTGGCGGCTCACGAACTTTCGCATTTGTGACGAGGACATTCGCCTCGGCGGATGGCAGAATATCACTCGCTGCCAGGTGATTGCCTCGGCCGAGACGCTGATTTGCGGGACGAGCGCGTTATTTCCGACCGAATGCCGGCAGAACAACATCGCCATTCGCCACAATGAGCACGGCGAGTGCGAGTTCTGCTTTCCTTATTATGGGAATCGCGCCACGAGCGACGATTAGCAGTTCGACGCGGTGTGGTTTTGAATCCCGACGGTCGACATGCCTCGCGAGCGTGTGACATTTTATTTGGGAGCTCGATTGCTCACGCAGTGAGCATGCATCGCCACGCGCGGAGCTTCGCGACTCACGCGCGGGCCTTCATGCTGCCGCCTGCGAACACGGGGCATCACGGCGCTCACATCTACCGTCCGCCTCGACTCCCGCGCGTCCACGCCCTCGACTCGCGGCGACACTCGCGATGCTTGGCGAGCTACCTCGGTCCCTCACTCCAACACGTCGCGCCCTCCGGCGCGGACCCATCGCGCCTTCACCGCCACGCGCCACGCCTCACGAGCCAGCGTGCGACCTTGCGGAACCACCCCTCTTGCCCCGAGCGCGACGCTGTGTACATCATAGCGACGCTCGGAACCTCGAGGCTACACGATGAGGCCACCGTTATGCACGCCCAGTGCCGCTGTCGCCACTCACCAGTCTCCCCTGCCCACGCCGCGCCCCTCGCGCAGTCGGCGCCTTTCACGGTTGCTCACGGCGGGACTTCGCCGCGCAACGTGCCTTCCCCCGCTGCACACGATCCGATAGCGGCCCGCCACGCCCAAAGCTTCAAACAACACGTCCAACACCCCATCTGACACCCGCCGTCCTCGGCGACTTACGCAGAATCCTTCACGGACGATGTCTGTTACCACATCTCCCACCCTCCATCCCTGTCAGCCACTCCCATGAGAGAGCGCGTACATCGACAGACCCAGACTCTCAAAGGTATTGCGAGGTTCCTTCGGAAGACCGACTTCCCGAACGCGCGGGCGCAGCATCTCAAAGAGGAGTTGCTTGTCCATCACGACCGAGTCATCGAGCTGACCGAGGAAAATCACAAAGCCAAGTTCCACGCCGACTCGGGGCGACGCAGGCCACGTTTCACGAAAAACAGGTTTCGGGAGCAACAACTGCTACCCCTATCGCGACGTGGACGAAAGCTCGGCCGCGACTACGCCGAACTTCTGCCTGCACTAAAGGTGCCACACAAGAACGCCCCAGTGGCAGAGATTGCGGACGCAGCGGAACGCATGGCAGAGGCCCTAACGCCGCATTTGAATGTTCTCATCAAGGCCAAGTATCCGCGCAACTGCCTGGAAACGTTGCGGCAGGATGCGCGTGCTCTCCGTGAACAGGCCGACACGGTGCAGGAGTCGCGTGACCTACTTGGCCGCTCCAATCGGGAGTTGACGCGTGAGCTCGCCGTCGCGCGCGATACCATCAACGAGCTCGATTTGGTGTTGCGATCACTCAAGAACTATAGGGAGGATTACCGAAACGGCTGGGAGACTTGCAACCGAGTAGGCGCGCGTATGGGACGTCCGTCCAAGCGCCGACTCGCGGCGCGCGAACGCTCTAAGGCGAAGTCCAAGGCGCGCGAGGATCGCGCTTCAACAGCGTAGAGGTAGTGGTGGATCAGCGGGGAGCGACGGGATCAGCGGACCGCGATGGGCGCCGGCGTCCGAGCTGAGCCAAGAGCAGTCACGACGAGTTGACGGATCGTGAGTGGCGCGGAGGTCGCCGTCAGATCTGAACCAACCGCTATCAGGACGAGTCGATACTCCCCTGCCTCGGCGATGGCTACGCGGCCTTCCAACGATGCCCCGGGCGCCAGCACCATCGGGTCCATCCGCAGGTAGGCTAAGCATAGGCCGCTCGCGTACTCCGCCCAATTGCGCGTCTGCCAACGCTCGACAGCGACGGTAGGATTGTCGCCGCAGCGCGGGACCAGCACCGTGCTCGGCCCTTCGTTGACGAGCGTAAACCGAACGGTCGCTGACTCGCCCGGATTCGGGCCAAGGGTTGCATCGGCAGTCAGGATCCGCACTCCGGCCGGCGCGCTCGCGCTAGCGGCGCAAGCGATCAGCAGGGCGGCCGCGCACATCCCAGTCAGCGGTTTTAATTGCTTCATGTCAGACCTCCACTCCGCAAAACCGCAGCGCTGGGTTCTAAGTCACCGCCGTATCTCGTCAGGTCGCGTTGCCCGGTGAACGCATTTGCGCGACCAGCGAGCGCACGTCCTCGTCGCGGACGCCGAGGGACGATAGGATCTGGGCGGCCGGTCCGGTGCGCTCCGCGAGAAGCCCCAGCAACAGGTGCTCCGTGCCGAGGAATTCGTCGCCCAGGCCCTCAGCAGCCTGTTCGGCGAGCTCCAGGGCGCGTTGCGCGCGGGTCGTACGTGGCCGAATGACCATCAGCTCCTCCCGTTGATGATTCGTTAGGCGACGGCGCGTTTCAAGGTAGCGTCTTGGTCCACAGGAGTTTGGCCTCGTCAGTCAGAGAACGATAGCCGTGGATATGGACGTCGGCGAGGCTGAATCCGCACGATGCGTACAGGCGGCACGGCGGCACATTGGTGTCCTGGGTCTCGACATCGAGCGCTTGCGCGCCTGCCTCACGAGCCGTCACCTCGGCTTCACGAAGGAGCGCCCGGCCGAGTCCACGCCGCCTCCACGCAGGTGCCACCCGCAAATCCCAGAGTAGCGCGTTACGAGGGCGACCGCCGAGTGCGATGACTTCGCTCTCCTCCGTTATGACGACGGCTCCAGCGATCGTCCGACCCTCGGCGTTGGCGAGAAGAAAGACCCAGTCGAAAATGCGGCGGCGGGCTAACCAGCTTGCGGGATCGTTGTGCGGTAGCGCGTCATAGTCCTTGATGCGCGGTGTCACCGCTCGAACGGGCAACGATGCGACACCGAGGTCGAGTGCCGCGAGATCGATGACCTCTCGGACCTCGAAAGCGTTCGGGATTGACGCATACACCGTGAGCGCATCCGCATTCTCTCGTCGAATGTCGATTGGCATCGATCGGCGTGTTTCGGCTATTGCCGGAGGGGCCAACAGGCACGATCAGATTGATAGTCGGCGAGGCAACAGCAACTCATGGCTCACACGTTAGGCTTGGCCTTATCCGACCGCGGCGCGTGAAGCTTCAGCTCGTAGAGAAGCGCAACATCACCGCGTTCATCGATAGCCCGCTCACCGACAAGTTGGAACTGGTTGACCTCGAGCACTCGCCGGCTGGCCAGATTGGCGTCGGCCACCACAGCCCAAACTACACGCAGCCCGGGCTGCGTGCGGGCCCACGTCAGCGCGAGTGCGATCGCCTGCCGGCCAACGCCTCGACCCGCTGCCGGTGTTGCGAGCCAATAGCCGATCATCGCGCGTCCGGTATGCTCATTCATGCCTTCAATTCCGAGGACGCCGACGAGGCCGTGTTCACCATCCGAAATCGCAAACTCAACGCCCGTTCCGGATTCGGCGTTGGCGAGCGCGTCTTCTATCCAGCGTCTGGCCGCCTGCACGTCGTAGTCGTCACGATACCAGGCCATCCATCGGCGCAACTCGTCCGCCGATGCATTGACGGCCGCAGCGACCGCTGGCGCGTCGGTAAGGGCCACGGGCCGAAGACTAATCACATGCCTAACGAGGCCTCGTCCTTCGTATTCCAATCACGCGCGATCTGAATCGCATAGGACTCAGTGAAGACCGGATAGAAAAACGGTTGATGGGGCAGCCGAGGAGGAAAAGCACGCCACCCGCTCTCCGCGATCAGCTCGAGCTCCTTTTCACCGACCGGGCGATACAGAGTCTTGGTGCTCGTGCGGCCAAGGGAATCCTCTCTCGCGGAAGACATCATTTGACGGCTTTGTATGGCCACCGCTGAAGGTCCTTCTTCGCCAGCTCATTGTACCGCTCGACCATTCCTTTCTGCGTGAGATGTTATGCCGCGATAACCCGAAGCATCAAGCAGTGGAGTCCGGTCCCTCGCGCCATGCGTCACACAGCTCGCGTGCGGCCCGCGGCCAGTCCGGAAATTCGAATGCAAACCCCGAGTCCAGGA
Organism: Gemmatimonadaceae bacterium; assembly: GCA_036493735.1. GTDB lineage: Bacteria > Gemmatimonadota > Gemmatimonadetes > Gemmatimonadales > Gemmatimonadaceae > AG2. The sequence goes on along the minus strand of DASXPH010000141.1, from coordinate 229,068 downwards.
GCCGCCCCGGAATGACCCGTCGGCTCTTGAGCACCAGCTCAGTCTCCGAGCGCAGGATCAACGCGCCGAGCTTCAGCATCCACTCGGCCGCCGGTAAGCCGAAGGGCGCGCCCCGCGCAACGCGTAGCGCGCGCATGAACTCTTTATTCGGCAGCGGCTGCGGCGCCGCGAGATTTACCGGGCCGTCGAGGTTCGGGTGGGCGATCAGCCAGAAGACCGCACGCACGAAGTCGAGGTGATGGATCCATGAGATGTACTGCCGTCCGCCAGCGGCCGCGCCGCCGATCCCAAAGCGAACGAGGCGAAGAAGCGTATCGAAGACGCCGCCGCGGTCAGGGCTCATCACCATCGCCGCGCGTAACAGGACTCTCCGCGTGTGCGGCGTCGCGCTTTCGGCGACGGCCGTCTCCCACGCGTGGGCCACATCGATGCTGAAGCGCCATGTGTCCGGTGCATCACGCTCGGCGCCGCCCATCAGGCCGGTTGCTTCGTCGTTTGGCGCGTCGTAGCGGTGCGCGTAGATGGTCGCGGTACTCATCTGAAGCCAGAGGCTCGGTGGCCTTCGTGCGTTCGCGATGGCCTCGCCGACCGCGCGCGTCGAGTGGACGCGAGACTCGAGAATTGCCCGTCGGTTGTCGGGCGTGTATCGGCAATTGACGCTGCGCCCAGCCAAATTGATCACGACGTCTGCGCCATCCACCTCTGCGGTCCAGGCGCCGAGCGTTCGCGCGTCCCACGCTGCGGTTCGCCACGGTGCAACGTTAGGCTGGCGACTGAGGACGACGACCTCGTGACCGGCAGAGTGAAACGCACGTGCCAGAATGGCGCCGACCTGCCCAGTCCCACCGGGGAGTATGACTTTCACTGGTCGCGTGTCTGAGTCAGCACGGGGATAGTTTCGGTCGTCGGAGTTTCGACGGCGCTGACTGGGAGATCGAGATCCACGAGCACCGGCCGGTGATCACTTCGCCACTCCGGCTCATCAAACTGGGCGACGTGAACGGATCGAATCGCCGTTCGCCAACTCGTCGGGACAAAGCAGTAATCAATGTGAAACGGCCGATTCTCCTCCCATCGAAAGAAATACGTCGGGGCTGCCGACATTAATGGCTCGTAGGCAGGAGCGGCGTGATAGGAGCTGATGAGTGAAAAGTCATCGCGCAGCCGTCGAGCGAGCTCGATGTGTGCCTTCGAGGGCGCCTTGCCGCGCCATTCAGGAAAGCAGTTGAAATCACCAACGACCACCGAGGGGGCGCTCAGTAGAAAGTCAGCGTATACCTCGAGTGCATGCAGGACGGCGCGCACATAGCTCGGACGGGGGAGTGCCCAGATCGCGAGAACGTGAAACGACACCGGCCCGGTGATCACCGCAGGAAATGCCGTGTGATCCAGCACCGGGTTCACTGGCCCGTGTCTGACCTTGAAGGGAGGTCTGGCGACGACAGCAACACCATGCGCCGGATTGTCGCCGAACCATGCGACGCTGTGACCATCAATTGGGGGCTCGGGTTGCGCGCACTCCTGAATCACCGCGATGTCCGGACTGAAGGGCGCCAATTGTGCCGTGCGCTCGAGGCAGCGGCCGCGATAGCAATTCCAGGTTGCGATGCGCACGCTGCTGTTGCCGGTGGACGACGGTTGTGGAATTGTCCTACGGTTTCGAGAGCAGCTTCACCGCGTGTTCGGCAATCGCTTCCATCTGTCGCTCGCGCAGGCGAGCCCACCGGGGCAAGCGAACGAGGTTGGCACCGAATGCGAACAGCGACATGCCGCCGAACATGGCGAGGATCACTAACGCCTTCTCCGGCTTGCCAGCGGCAGCGACCACGGCACCGAAGAGCGCCGACATTCCGGCCAGCACGCTCCCGAGTCCGTTGAGGGCGATGCCGTCCTCCTTGAGTGTACTCAGGCGGAGCTGTTCACCACGCTCGTTAGGCTCGACGGAGATATGGAGGTTGCCCTGTGACCATTGGCGCATCCCGCCGGACGTCGTCGCCTGGCCCTGCGTCTCAAAGGTGGTCCTGAATTCAGAAATCAGTTGCTCCCACTCCCGATCCGTTGGGGCTCGCGGTAGATCGACCACCCGTGACACCCCGACCGGCAGCCCGAAGGATCGCCGCAGGGGCGCCGCCCTCCCGCGGGCGTCGAGTGTCGCCGCGGCCTCCGCGACTCGCGCTGGTTCGATGCCCGCCTCCTGACCGATGCGCTGGAGCTCATCGAGTGTCATGCCTCCGGAATCGGCAGGCAGCGACCGATCGCGCGTCTCGCCAGTCGTCGCGAGACTGAATATCTCGCGTGCTTCCTCATCCCCGTATCGACGTTTGGTCATGGCTCTCGATTGTATGGTCGGTGCTTCATACTCGCTACCGTCTCGCCGCGAGAGTGGCGAAGGGCGCAGAGTTCTCTCAGTCCATCATGCGCTCCACCGGCACCATATTCTCCGGAGCGTCCGACTCGGCGAGCGGCTCCGGAGCAGCACTCGCAACGGTGCGCCACCAGGGATCCACGCCATTCGACTGGCTCGGTTCGGTGGGCGCGCCGAGCCGCGGCATGATCAATGGCACAGCGGTCCCGAGTCGATACAGGGTCTCCGCCGGCTCACTCCAGGGGTGAATCGCGAGATTGAACGTCCCCCAGTGAATCGGCAGAAAAGTCCCACTTCCCAGCAGCTCATACGCCTTCAGTGCGTTGACGGGACCCATGTGGATGTCGCCCCACGAGGGGTGATACGCGCCGATCTCCAGCGCGACCATGTCGAATGGGCCGAGTCGCCGCGCGATGTCAGAGTATTCCGGCGTGAGGCCGGTATCCGCGCCGAAGAAGAAGGAGTGTTGCGCGCCGCCCAGGTGGAACGACGACCAGAGCGTCGTGTTGCGGTCACGTATCCCTCGCCCGGAGAAATGCTGCGCCGGCGCGGCGGTAATCGTTAGGCCCTTTATCTCCGTCGTCTCCCACCAATCCAGTTCGGTTATGCGCTTCGAGGAGATACCCCAGCGTTCGAGCCGCTCGCCGACACCGAGCGACGTGATGAACGGCGTGGTGCCGCGCGTTCTGGCCAACTGGCGGATAGTCGTGCTATCGAGATGGTCGTAGTGGTCGTGCGACAAGATCACCGCGTCGAGCGGTGGCAGCGCCGCGAGCGCCGCCGGAGGAGGATGAAATCGCTTCGGGCCAGCAAAGGGGAGCGGTGAGGCTCGGTCACTCCAGACCGGATCGGTGAGAACGCGTACCCCATCGATCTCGATGAGCAAAGTCGAATGTCCGAGCCAGGTGACGCGAAGGCCCGACGCTGGAGGTCTGGACCAGAACGCGACTGGGTCGACGAGCGGCAGCGGCGTCGATGGCACGCGCTCGTCATCGGGACAGAGAAACTCGCGCATCGTCGGACGCTCGACTCCAGCCTTGAGCCCTGTCGAAACCGGAAAGGTATTGCGAAACACCCGGCCGTCGAAGCGCGGAGACGCCCGCATTCGCTCGCGGCGGAGGCCGTTCGTGGGAGCGCGATGTGAATTCATGGTCGGAAAGAAGTAGCGGTCGTGCTCTGGTGGCCTGTATGTGAGATGTTGATAGCAGGCGAGGGCCGGCCTTTCAGGCCGGCAATCGCCTGCTATCAACATCTCGGTTACACTCCACTCGTGGCGCGATCCTAGTGGAAGATGCACCTTCATCACACAAACCCACACCGCCCCGAGCCCGCTCATGCCTCCCTTTACCAAGTCCGACCTCATCTGGTTCAACGGTGAACTGACACGCTGGGACGACGCCCGCATTCATGTGAGTGCGCACGCGCTGCAATATGGCTCGGGCGTCTTCGAGGGAATGCGCTGCTACGACACCGACGCTGGCCCGGCGATCTTCCGCCTCGATGCGCACATGCGTCGATTCGCCGCGTCGGCGTCGTACTACGACATCGAGTGGAGTTACTCCTTCGATCAGCTCTGCGCCGCCTCCCTCGACGTCATCCGAGCGAATTCGCTCGACAACGCGTACCTCCGCCCACTCGCGTTCTTCGACTCGCACAGCTTCAACGTCTTGCCGAAGGGGTGCCCAGTTTCCGTCGCCATCATCGCCGTCCCCGGCAGGCCGTACACCCAGGGCGGCCCGGAGCGCGGTCTCCGCGTCACCGTCTCGAGCGTGCGCCGCATCGACGCCGCGTCACTCCCGCCCTCCGTCAAAGCATGCGGCCACTACACCAACTCGGTGCGTGCTGTACAGGACGCGAACCGGCGTGGCTTCGATGATGCGCTTTTGCTAAACTACAGGGGCGAGTTTGCCGAAGGATCCGGCGCCAACCTCTTTCTCGTGAAGGACGGGCGCGTCATCACCAACGACGCCGATGCCTCCATCGTCCTCGGCATCACACGCGACAGCGTCCTCAAGATCGCATCCGACCTCGGCCTCCCTGTCGACGTCCGCTCACTCACGCTCGACGACGTCGCCGGCGCCGATGAGGCATTCTTCACCGGGACGGCGATCGAGGTCACGCCGATCACCGAAGTGGACGGCCGTCCGGTGGGAGCTGGCAAGCCGGGACCGATTACGCTTCGCATTCAGCAGTCGTACTTCGACGCCGTCCATGGCCGCCTGCCGCAGTACCACGCCTGGCTCGCGTACACCACGCAGATGCAGACGGTGTAGAAGGCCAAACCGCGCGAGATGCCTAACGGCGCGAAGTCCCGAACGGCGCAAGGTCCCAAACGGCGCGAGGTCCCATAGGGCGCGACGCCCCAAACGGCGCGGAGTTCCGAACGACGCACTTCGGGACGTCGCGCGGTTTGGGACGTCGCGCTCTTCGGGACTTCGCGCCGTTAGGGATTTCGCGTCGTTAGGGACTTCGCGCCGTTAGGGACTTCGCGCCGTTAGGGACTTCCCCGCTCTTATGCAGTTGTCGCCTTTCCGAACAGGTGAGTCATCAGCGCCGACAGCGCTGCCGCCATCTCGTCACCGGCCTGGCTCCCGACCTGAGGGTCGGGATCCATTCCCTCCCTCCACCATCGCTTTGGATCTCCTCTGAGAGTTCCCAGCAGCGTTGCCCCTAGCACGCCTCCCGATGGCAGCGACGGCGGCAGCTCGATCGCGTAGCTGTGGATGCAACCGATCTCGTCATACACAAAGTCGATACAGCTCCCGCCCATCGGCACCTCGGTACGCGCGGCGGCTTGGGCTCGATATCCGGAGCCGCCTGCGACCCTGTTGGCGGCTCGAACGGCGGTCTCGCTGGCCGCTTTGTGTTCAGTGCGATGCGGGCTCGGGACCGTCGAGTAGCACCACGGATAAAGCCACAAGCGCCCGAAGCCGTGAAAGTCAAGGAAGAGCTGAAGGTTGTTGAGACTTTTCAGTTCAGTAATCAGGCTCTTCACGCACGCAGCGCTGCCTGGGTGCGGGCCCATCCACCGTCGAAGCCTTCTCCCAAGCAATCGACGCAAGAGCGGCGGCGCCACGCCCCACCGAGACGGGAAATTCAGATTCGCGTTCTCTCCGTTCTCCGTCGTCTTGAGAAAGCGCTCCCCCGCCCAGCTTCGTTGGTATCCGTGCGCATCCACGACGGGCAGCAGATACCATGTGGCGCGACCGCGTAGCTCGCTGCTCCGAACGAGCTCGTCCATCAACCGAAGGACAACGGCAGGTCCAATCCATTCACAGGCGTGGAGCCCTCCCTGCAGCCAGACTTCGGGTCGCCTGTCGTTATCGCCCGACGTTGACGCTGCTCCCAATCGCAGGATGACGAGTCCCTCGCGGTGGAGGACCGACGCTCCGGCAAGCCGCCTGGCGGCATCCTCCAATCGATCGACCACGGCCTCGTAGGACAGAAACACTTCGGCTGGATCCATGAGCAATTACTCTCGACGACTCGCTCGCTCACCAGCCCGCGTCACGAAGAATCTGGCGCTCCGCGCCCGCATTGGAAACGTGCGACGATAGTCCTCCGACCACCGGTTCCGAAACGCCTCCGCCTCGGTCAATCGAACGAGCGCATACACGCTGCCGCCGAACCCGGCACCGAACGCCGACGCGGCGATCGCGCCGAGCTCACGCGCGCTCCGAGCCAGCGCGATGGTCTCCGGAAGCTGATTGCCGAGCAGCTGCTCGGCGGCACGCTGGGATTCGTCGACGAGCGTCCCGAGGGCTTCCAGATCGCCGCGGGCAAGTGCGTCGCCAGCCGCGCGCACTATCCGTGACTCCACCGCGAACTGCTCCACGCGGTCGAGAAGCTCGGTTCGGTCGCGTAGCGCATCTCGCAGCTGCTCGATGCCCCCCGCACTCTCCAACGCCTCCGCGAGGCTCGCCGCGGCGCTGCCAGTCCGGGCGCGCCATGTCTCGAGCGCTTCCGCGGCGAGCGCCGAGGCGCGGTTGTATTGCGCTCGGGCGTTTCCCGTCTTTGCCGCGCGCACACCGCTCGATGCAACGACAAATACGGCGTCGTTAGGTAGCGACAGCGCTCGCTCGAACCGGATCGGCGCGAACGAGTAGTGCACGAGTGCATCAACACGCGCGCACAATATCGCCGTGTGGTCCTCGCTCCCACCCTGAGTCCCCACTCCGCGGTCGCCCGCGAGTGGCCCAAAGTTCCCGCCATTCTCGATCGCGCCGAGATACCCCGCCAGCTCGCCGTCATTGTGTATCGCGCTCCGATACTCGTCGCGCGCCCCGAGATCGTTCACCTGAGACAGCGCGAGGAACGTTCCGACGATCAGCGCGCTGGAGCTCGACAGGCCTGACGCCGAGGGCAGATCGCTCGCGAACGCGAGCTCCAACCCATGAAGACGACCGGGAAAATTTCGCGCGACGCGCCGGCAGACGGTGAATGGGTAATTCGCCCAATGGCGGCGCCTAACGGCCAGCTGCGGTGAGAGCTCTGTCTCCGCGCGATCGCCCGTGGTCGCGTCGATGATCGTGACGCGGGTATCCGCTCTCGGCACCGCCGCGATGGCGAAGCCGCGTTCGATCGCGCAGAGGAGGCTGGGACCACCGGCGTAATCGGTGTGCTTGCCAAGGAACTCGATGCGGCCGGGCACCCGCCAGCACAGGGCGGTCGCGCCTGACGCGCCGAGCGCGCCGCGAGCGCGCGCGAAGAGCGACTCCGACGTCACGTGCCGACGGTCAGAGTCGAACCGGCGTCCCGCGGAGACGCTCGGCGACGACAGGGATATCGCCGCGGTGCGAGAGATCGAGCACGCCCGCGCGCACGGGCAGCGCGCGCACGCGCAGGCCGAGGTGCTCGATGGCCCACTGTACCGCGTTCGGCAGCTCGACCTCGCCGCGCGGCGACGGCGGCACGCGACGGCACGCCTCGAGGATCGACGGCGGCAGCAGCCAGACATTCATGCTCACCGGCGCATCGGCCGCGAAGGAGCGCGCCGCTGCGTCGTCGGGTTTCTCGACGATCCGTCGCACATAGCCATCGGGGCCGACGTCGAGCAGCGCATAACGAGTGAGGCGCTCAGCCCGGATGTTGCTCTCCCGCACGAGCGTCTCGCGCTCGAAAGCGGGAAGTGCGGCTTCGCTCTGTGTTCGCAGCTCTCGCAACACCTCCACGGGGTAGTAGTTGTCGGAGTTCAGGACGACGAACGCGTCGTCGCCGATGAACGCGGATGCCGCGAGAACGGCATCGGCGGTACCCAGTGGTTTCTCCTGGATGGCAAAATGGAGACGCACTCGGTTCGGCGCGTTCTGCTCGTAGTAATCCCGAACGACGCCGTGCTCCGGCCCGACGACGAGGCATGCCTCAGTGAAGCCGGCATCAGCGAGCGCCGAGAGGACATAGTCGAGGAAAGGGCGATCGATCGCGATCATCGCCTTGAGACCCGTGTCGGCGACGGCGGCCTGTTCGCGACTGAGCGCGGCGTCCTCGTCGGCGGCGCGCATGCGCTTCCCGAGCCCGCGGGCCAGAATCACGGCTTTGGTCGGAGGCGACATCACGCTGGCCGCATCCGAGCGCTCCCTGGACCACAGCTTCGCCAGCAACCTAACGAGGCCCGCGCCGCTGCCGACAAACAGCACGATCCAGATGATCGCCGGAGCCCAGCGTCGGTACAAGAGACTTCCGGATCCGAAAAGGGCCGCGTAGACGAAGGTGCAGCCGAGCACCCACCCGAGAAGGGATTGTGCGAGGGAATCGGGAGACGGCGGGAGCCCACTGCGCTCCCGAACTGGGCGCCAGCCCGGTCCAGGTGGACGCACGAGCGCGTAGAAGCGGGCGAGCGTGGCCGGATCAGTCGGCTCCGTGAGATACAGCGTCGCGACCCAGCACACCGTCGTCGCAGCAATGGTCACGAGCAATACGGTCGTCGCGTCGATGGCGACGCCGAGCCTCTGGGCGATGAAGAAAGCAATCGATACGACGAACGAGCTCGCCATCGCCGCGATCTCACTCCACGCATTGATCCGCCACCAGAACCAACGCAGGAGATAGATGAGCCCCGTCCCCGCACCGATCGACATTATCAAGTTGAAGCTCTGCTGCGCCGTCGTCAGGACAAAAGTCACGCCGGCGGCGGCAAGCATGAGTAAACCGGTAACGACCCGACCGGCGAAGACATAATGCCGCTCGGCCGCGTCGGGGCGCACGAAGCGCCGATAGAAGTCATGAACGATGTACGATGTTCCCCAGTTCAGGTGGGTGGACAACGTCGACTCGTACGCCGAGCGCATGCCCGCGATCATCAACCCGAGAAATCCCGTCGGCAGGAACTTGAGCATCGCCGAATACGCGATGTCGTGACCGATGAGATGCCGATCGACGTACGGGAAGGCGGAAGCGATGTCGGAGAGATTCGGGAAGACGACGATCGAGCTGAGCGCGACGATGATCCACGGCCACGGGCGCAGCGCGTAATGCATCACGTTGAAGAAGAGCGTGCCCGACAGGGCATCCCGTTCGCTCTTTGCGGCAAGCATCCGCTGCGCGATGTAGCTGCCGCCGCCTGGCTCAGCGCCAGGATACCAGACGGACCACCACTGCACGGTGAGCGGGATGACGAGCAGCGACACCGTGAGCTTCCAGTCCCCGAAGTCTGGAAGCACGTTCAGTGTCCGCTCTGGAATCTTCTGGAGGAGCCCCGCCAGGCCCCCAACGGCGGGCTGCTTTACCGCGAAGTACGCGGCGGCGATCGATGCGGTCATCGCGAAGACGAACTGAATCGTATCGGTGACCATCACGCCCCAGAGGCCGGAGGTCGCCGCAAAGGCGATGTTGAGCACAGTGCCAATCGCCAGCGTCTTCACCATCGACCAGCCGAGGACGACATTCGCGATCTTGACGGCGGCAAGATTCACCGTCGCCATGATGATGAGGTTGAAGAAGAGACCGAGGTACAGCGCGCGAAAGCCGCGAACGAACGACGCCGGTCGTCCGGAGTAGCGGATCTCGTAAAACTCGAGATCGGTGAGAACGCGCGATCGCCGCCAGAGCCGCGCGTAGAAGAACACGGTCGCCATGCCGGTGAGCAGAAATGCCCACCACGCCCAGTTGTTCGCGACGCCTCCGGTGCGAATGAGGTTCGTCACCAGATTCGGCGTGTCGGTGCTGAAGGTCGTCGCGACCATCGACGCGCCGACGAGCCACCAGGGCGCGGCGCGTCCGGAAGTGAAGAATTCGGTGGTGCTGCGACTCGCGCGCCGGAAGAGATAGATCGCCGGTGTGAACGAGATCGCGATCGAGAGGAGGACGATCGACCAGTCCAGCCATGTAGGATGCACGTTACTGAACCGCCTCCATCTCCAGCGTCATTACCTCGAATGGCGCGAGCAGCACGTCATGCTCCTTGCCAGCGGCGAGCGCGATAGGACCACGGCCGCGATCGCGGAGCCACGGACGGCGCGCGATGTATTGCCGCGGCGCACCATCAGGAAGCTCGAACGCGTGCCCCACATCCAGTCCGAAATGCAGCTGCTTCTCGCTCGGATTGCGGAGCGTCACGATTCCCTTCCCCGGCGACCACGAGCCCCAGCCGTACACCTCGAGCTTCTTCGGGTCGCCGCCCAGCCAGTGGGAGTCCACCAGCGTTTGCGCGTTCCGACGCGACCAGCGCGCCGCCTCGGCGAGCGTGTCCCATTGCGCGTCGTTGAGCGTCGGCGTGACGTACATCTCCTGAAGTTGCGTGCCGCTTCCGAAGTAGGCGTGGATCTCGTCCTCGAAGTCGCGGTGCGGATCGCTGTCCAGCTTCTTCGCGTGGCGCGCGTACACGAGGCCATGGAGCATCAACGAGTTCAACGGATAGAGCGCGCCGCGCCTCACGACGTTCTCGTGCACGTCCCCGTCGCGATAGGTGATCCACTGCTGGCGGTCCGTGCCGACACCGGCGAAGTCGTGGTCCTCACCGCCGCGCCAAATGGAGTCGGCGTAGCGCAGCCAGAATGGCGACGGATACGTGCCCGTCGTCAGGTTCACGTACAGATCCGGCTTCTCGGCACGCAGCTCTTCGATGAGATGGATCGCCGCGTCGAAGTCGCTGTCGAATGCACTGCCCGGAAATGCGCGCGATGCATTGCCCGTTCCGTCGAACTTGAACTGATTCACGGCGTAATCGCGGATCATCCGGAAGCAGGTTTCGCGAAAGCGCGCGTAATACTTGGGGCCAGACAGCGCAAAGCCGCCCTCGTTCGTCTCGAAGCCCTGCTGCTGCGCGAACTGCAGCCGATCCTTCTTCGGATCGCCGTAGCCTCCCCACGGTGACATCCACACACCCGGCGCGGCGCCGAACTGTGCCGCCGCCGTACGCACGCGAGCGAAGCCGTCGGGAAATCCGGCGTGGAAGCCCCATAGCGTCTCGGGGTCGTCCCAGCCGTCGTCGAACATGAAGCTGTCCAGCGTGACGCCGCGCAGCCTAACGAGCTGGTTGCCGAACGCCTGGATGACGCCGAGCGCCTCGGACTCGGAGTACTTCGAGAAGTAGCCGATGTCGTACCAGGAGTTGTAATGCAGAAAGGTGCGGTAGGGATGCGCGCGTTCGCGTTCGACATAGGCGAGGAAGTCACGGCGCATCTGTCCCGGACGCGTCACACCAATTACCGACGACACCGTAAACGGTGACTCGGGGCGCAGGGGCAGCTCACGCGTGAGCACGCAGCGCACATGGTCGCCCTCGACGCTGCTCTGTGAAAGCGGGTGCTCGAAACCGACGTACCATCGGTCGATGGTCACGGGGCTTCCCTTCACCGTGCCGGTGACGACCGCTCCGCGGGCCCGCAGATCGACGAGCGCGATCTCGCGAACGGACAGCGGCGCACCTAACGCGTGCAGGACGATCTCCTGACGCAGGTAGCGGGAGCCATCCCGCAGTTCGGCGCGCCACGTCGCCTGAACACGTCGCTGGGAGTCCTCCATTACCACGCTCACGCGCCGCCCGGAAAAACGCTCGGCGAGCCGTGACGCGCTCGCGCGGGGCGTCAGTGTCTCCTCAACGGGCGACCCGACGACACGAAGCGCCGTCGATTCCAGCCTCGTGCCATCGGCGAGGGTGAGTGCGAACGCTTGTGGAGGGAGCGGGAGCTTCGTCTTCGTTTCGCGATCCAATAGCTCGACGGCCCGTAAACTCCCTTCCGCAACGCTCCACACGCCGCGAATGACCTCGTTCTCGAGCGTCAACGTATCCGACAAGACTGGCCGAGTGAGTACGCGCGCGACATCGCCGCCCAAGACCCCGAGCGCGAGCCCGGAAGCAACGCTCCGCTCGAGGAACGCGCGTCGTGTCAGCTCGTCGGGTCGGGGCATGCGTTGGACGATGGGCGATGGGCGATGGGTGTTGGCCGCACGAAGTTGGCGAGAGACCACGACGGCGGCCAGTGGTGGCGCGAGCTTCCTCCCCTTGACATCTGAGGGTAGCGAGCGAATAGTACCCTCATCCACTGAGGGTAAAGGCCGGGATGCCAGGCACGTCTGCCGTTGCCGCGTCGACCGATCTCGAGCTTCTCCAGGGCACGCTCGACGTCATGATTCTCAAGGCGCTGTCGTGGGGCCCGATGCATGGCTTCGGCGTCGCGAAGTGGATTCGCCAGACGACCGACGAGGTCCTTCAGATCGAGGACAGCGCCCTCTATCCCGCCCTGCATCGGATGGAGCATCGCGGTCTCATCGACGCCGAGTGGGGGCTCACGGGCAACAAGCGTCGCGCGAAGTATTACCGGCTCACGACCAAGGGGCGGCAGCAGCTGCGCGCGCGGGTGTCGACGTGGGATCGATACGCGCGCGCTGTGACGCAGGTGATCCATGCCACCGTTCAACCTTCGTGAGGTAAGCCATGGCCAGCAGCGACAGCGCCAAGTGGCATCGTTACCTCCGATTCTGGCGCGCCAATGTCGGCGCCGACGTGGATGACGAGCTGACGTTTCACATCGATGCGCGCATGCAGGAGCTGCGCGAGCGTGGGCTGAGCGCCGACGCCGCGCGCGCCGAGGCAGTGCGCGAATTCGGAGATGTTGAGGATATGCGTAACACGCTACGCACGATGGATGAGCGCCATGCCGCCACCGCGCGGCGGGTGCACTTTGCCGACGATCTCCTGCGAGACACACGCGTCGCGCTGCGCGGCCTTCGTCGCAGCCCCGGTCTCGTCGCCGTCGTCACACTCACCTTCGCGCTCGGCATCGGCATCACGAGCGCGATCTACGGTGTCGTCGACAGCTTGATCTTCCGGCCATTGCCGGGAAGGAACACGTCCTCGCTCGTCGTGCTCGGTCGCACGGACCGAGCGATTCCGTTGCCGCACGATCTCAACTATCCCGATTTCGAGTTCTATCGGGCCGACACGACGACCTTTTCGGCGCTCGTCGCTTACACGAGTCGCATCGCCGAACTGGCGACGGATCATGGGGCCGACCGCATCTTCATCGACGAAGGCACGTCGAACTACTTCTCCGTGCTCGGTCTGGACGCGATGCTCGGCCGCACGTTCGCGCCCGGCGACGACGAAGGCGTTCTCGCCCATCCATCCATCGTGCTCACATATGATGCGTGGGCGACGCGCTTCGGCAGCGACTCGAGCATCGTCGGGCGAGTGATTCGCATCAACGATCACCCGATGACGGTGATCGGGGTAATGCCGCCGCAGTTTCACGGCGTGCGTCCAATCGTGGACATCGACGGGGTCGCTCCATTCCGGCAGATCTGGCCCGTGGACGAAAAGATGTTCGAGGATCGTGGCGTGCTCGCGGCGGTCAGCGTTTTCGGGCGGCTGCGTCGCGGCGTCTCGCTCGAGAGGGCACGCACCACGGTGGCAACGGGCGCGCGACAACTGGCGCGAGCGTATCCCACGACCGATGGCGACGCCAACACAATCGTGGCACCGGAGCAGCGGGCGCGGCCGAACATCGGCGTCTCCAGCGTGACGGCCGCGATTGCGATGGTGTTCATGGTGCTCGTGTTGCTCGTGCTGCTGGTCGCGTGCGCCAATGTCGCGAGCATTCTGCTCGCGCGGGTCGTTGTTCGAGGGCGCGAGCTCGCCATTCGTGCCGCGATCGGCGCGAGCCAGTGGAGGCTCGTCAGGCAAATCATGGTCGAGTGCGCACTCCTGGCGATCTGCGGTGGCATCGCGGCAACCGGTGTGGCGTACGTCGCGATCCATAAGGTCGAATCCATTCACCTCGCGACGGACTTGCCGTTGCGCTGGGGCATCGAGTTCGACGGACGGGTCGTTTTCTTCACGATGGCAGCGACGCTGTTCGCGGCGATCGTCGCGGGGATTGCGCCCGCGACCGCGGCGCGCCGCCGCAACCTCGGCGAGCTGCTCAAGAGCAGCGTCGGCAACTCGGCAACGCGGGGCCATCAACGACTGCGATCGGCGCTGGTCGTAGCCCAGGTCGCGGTGTCGGTCGTCGTGCTCGTCGCCGCCGGCCTGTTCACGCGCAGCTCGCTCAATGCGTTGCGCATGGACGTCGGCTTTCGGCGCGACAGCCTGCTGCTGCTGACGACAACGCTGCGGCCACAAAGCTACGACTCGACGCGCGGCCAGTTGCTGTACCGCGAGTTGCGGCGGCGCGTCGCCGAAGTTCAGGGCGTGCGCGACGTGGGCCTCGCCGCGTATCTCCCCTTTGGCTTCGGACGGGATAATCTCACCATCTATCCGATCGCGACCAGCGTGCCGGTGCCGCCCGGCGGCTTCAGTTATTTCACCAACGTCGTGGACGGCGACTATTTCGCGGCGATGGGCATCCCACTGCGCGAGGGGCGCCTGTTCACGGAGCGCGACGACGAGCACGCGCCTAACGTCGCGGTGATAAATGAGAGCCTTGCGAAGGCGCTCTGGCCCGGACAGCCGGCGGTTGGCAAGCAGTTCCATGTCGGCAGCGATACCGGCCGGATCGTGCAGGTCGTCGGCGTCGTGCGCGGAATGCAGGATCTCTTCCCCGGCGAATCACCGAAGCCGTATATCTTCCGCCCGCTCGGACAGTCGTATCACTCGGAGATGACGCTGATTGTGCACACGGCGCGAAAGCCGGTCGCGCTCGCCCCACAGATCCGCGTTGCGATGACCGCAGTCGACCGGGGGCTTCCCGTTTACGACGTGCGGACGATGGATGAGCACTTGTTCAATGGCCAAGCCTTGATCTTCACGCGACTGGGATCCGCGTTCTCGTCGGTGTTCGGAATTCTGGCGCTGATTCTCGCGGTTGTCGGTGTGTATGGCGTCGTGTCGTACTCCGTGGCGCAGCGCACGCGCGAGATCGGAGTGCGGATGGCGCTCGGTGCGCGGCTGAGCGGAATCCTCCGTCTCGTCGTCGGTCAGGGCGTCAAGCTGGTGTGGATTGGCCTCGGCGTGGGTCTGGTGCTATCGCTGGCGACGTCGGGGGTGCTGTCGTCGATTCTGTATGGCGTTGGGCCGAAGGATCCGTTGGTGATTGGGGCCGTGATCATCATACTGACGTTCGGTGCGGCGGTGGCGAGCCTCGTGCCCGCGCACCGGGCGACGCGGATCGATCCGATTCGGGCGATTCGCGAAGAGTGATCTGCGCCAAGGGGACATGGGGCCGCTGAGACCACTGACACTGCGCTGAAATCACTGACTATCTCCTCGGCAGCGGAGGCCTCCGACGCACTGGTGCGATTGATTGTCGTTGTTGATGCGCATCGGGCGGCCTTCACCTCTTCCGACAATTCGAGAGGATCGATATTAGCGTGTAAGTATGCAATTCATCCGACAATTCCTTCGCGCCCGAACTTCCGGCGCGTGGTGGACACGTGCAATCATGACAATCGGAATCTTTGCAGCGGGAATGGCAATCATCCCATCCTCGCTAGACGATCCGATGAACATCTTTCAAAAGATCGTTGTTGTTTTGACCCTCGTTGTCGGCGCGCCAGGCTCACTCGCTGGTCCATTCACCGGGCGCGGAATGGATGAAGACCGCCTCTCATTCCCGAGAGAATAGTCTTGACGGCTGTCGTTAGTGCGGTGTTCTGGGCCACAGTCATTCCGTTCATACCCATCCCGAGACGACTTCCAAGAAGACGTCGCCGCCACGTTATCGGCGAGAGGAGGACGCGCATCTAGTGAGCGGGGATGTGCATCCGCTTCATGCCCTCGGAACGAGACGAACAGTCTAATCAGCCGGCCGTGGCATCAAAGATTCGGAGTGCCCGGACCATTCACAAACTCTAGTCCCCAGGAGCGATGTAGCCGACATGCGCCACGGTTGGATTCGCTCGCAATTCGCGCTATTCGCGTTCCGACAGCCCTCCCAGCCTGCACCGCCAGTAAGGCCCAGGGTTTTGGGACGCGAATGGCGCGAATCTGGAGCGAATCCAATCGTGTGGCGAGCCAGCACTGTCGAGCGGGGCCAAGTCAAGTGAACAATGCTGCAGGGTGAATCGGTGAACGGCGTAGGGTAATAGCGCTCCCTCTACCCGCTACTCTCTACCCCTTTAGCCTCCGCCCGCTACCCGCTACCCTCTACCCGTTACCCTCTACCAATCAGATCTCTCCCTTCTTCGCCGCCTGCGCCAACAGGTCGCCGCAGCGGAACGCCAGCGCCGCGATCGTCTCGGTCGGCTGACCGCGACCCGACGTCACGAAGCTGCTGCCGTCGCAGAGGAACAGATTCGGCACATCGTGCGTGCGATGATTCCGGTCCACAACCGACGTGCGTCGATCGTCGCCCATGCGGCACGTACCAAGGAGGTGCACGCCGAACTCCTGCTCCGTCAGTGGCGCGCCCCACTTCTGCGTCGCTCCGGCGGCATCGAGCAGCTCGAGCCCGCGATCCCGGAGAAAGCCCATCATCTTCAGATCGTCCGGGTGATCCTTGTACGTCACGCGCAGCGCGGGGATGCCCCACGCGTCCTTCAGCTGCGGATCGAGCTCGACGCCGTTCTCCGGCACCGGTAGCGACGTGCTGTGGCAGAAGACGTCGAAGCGGCGCGAGAAGGTCTGCCTAACGGCTCTGGCGTACGTGGCGCCCCAACGGGGTGCGTCGGGCGGCACGGCCGTCATCGCCGCGTTGATCGGACCGAGTGGGCCGAAGCGGCTGTCCAGTCCACCGCCGCCGTAGAATCCTCGCTTCCCGTCCGCCTCGTAGAAATCCCACAACACGCGGCTCGGCTGCACGCTCTTCCACTCGTTCAACTCGTGCTCGAAGACGCCCGTCGCGGACGTGTTGCCATTGAACATGAGGTGTTTGCCGACGAGGCCACTCGAATTGGCGAGGCCGTGCGGAAACAGATTCGACTTCGAGAGGAGCAGCAGACGCGCCGTCTCGGCGCCGTTGGCGCTGACGACGATGGCTTTTGCGCGCTGGAGGTGCTCCTTGCCGTCGGCATCGAAATAGATGACGCCCGTCGCGCGGCCGGCAGAGTTGATGTCGATCTTGCGAACGTAGGAGCTCGGCCGCACCTCGCAGTTTCCGGTCGCTTCCGCTTCGCGAATGACCGACGAGAGACCGCTCGACTTCGCGCCGTACTCGCAGCCGTAGCCTTCGCAGAACCCGCAATGCTGGCAGGCGACGCGGCCGCGATGTTGGCGCGAGAGCACCGCCATTGGCGCAGGAAAGGGATGCCATCCGAGCTTGCGCGCGGCGGACTCGAACAACACGCCTGACGATTTGATCGGGAGCGGCAGTAGTGGCAGCGGCGCCGAGCGTGGCGGCTCCCACGGATTGATGCTGCTGTCGCCCGAGATGCCTAACACCTGCTCGGCGCGCGTGTAGTACGGCTCGAGGTCGGCGTAGCTGATCGGCCAGTCGGCGAAGCCAGTGCCGGCGATCGGGCCGACGAGGCTTCGCTCCTTGAAATCCAGCTCGCGAAAGCGCCAGAAGTTCGCGGTAAAGTGCACGCTGCTGCCACCGACGCAGCGTCCGTAGATGAGATGGAGACCTTTCGAGACTTTGTCCTTCGGAGTCTTGCGAAAGGTCTGCGGACTTTTCTCGGGAGAGTTCGTGAGCGCACTGAGATCGAAGTTGCCGACCTCGTCGTGCTTGAAATCCTTCTCGGTGAGATACTGGCCCTGCTCGAGGACGACGACGCGATAGCCGGCGCGCGACAGCTCCCACGCGACGGATCCGCCAGCTATGCCAGCGCCGACGATGACGAAGTCCACGTCGGCTTCGGGTGCATAACGAGCCAACGGCATGCTACCGGCCTGCACGAACGATGGCGCCAGTGGCGACGGCACAGGCGCCGCGGCAATCGCTTCGTGCGCCTGGGCGTCGTAATAGCCGAATGGAGGCTGATACGCGCCATGGTGTTCCAGACCGATCAGCTTGAACCCTGTCTCCTCGAAGTTGCCGCCATACTTCGGATCGGCGAAGCATGCGGCGACGGTGTGACCGGCCAGCATCCCGAAAAATGGCGTCTTCTCGATCTCGGTGAGAATCGCGTCCTGCTGCGCTTCCGCGAGCGAGGCAAAACCCTGCGAGGATGGATCGACCTTCCTCGCCTTGGCGTCGAGCGTCCTGATGCCATCGGCGTACGGCTTGCGCGCGCTGATGAGCACTTGCTGAAGTGTCAGGTCGATGAACTGCGGCGCGTGCATCGCCGACGCGTTTGGCTGTCCGTCGACCGCCGGGAAGATGCGGTTGGCAGCGGCCTCGATCACCGCGAGCTGCGCCGGCGACAAGAATCCCGCCGGTCGTGGAATGCTCGCCGCCTGACGAGCGATCCCGAGGATCGTGTGCGCGCTCGCGCCGGTGAGCAGCGGGAGAGCGGCTGCCGACGACGAGCGAAGAAGGAATTGCCGCCGCGAGATGAGATCCTGTTCCATGGCTCGTCGGTGTGGGCGGTGGGCGGTGGACGGTGGAAAAGGAAAGCCGGCGTGGGGCGCCGTCAAGCCGAACTCACCGTTCACCGTTCACCAGCATTCACCGTTCACCGGTATTGCTCACGAACGCCAATTCTTTCGAATCCGGCGACCACGACGGCACGTTGATCGTTCCCTGACCGCCGTAAACGTATGCGATTACGCGCGCCGGTCCGCCGCTGACGGGCATCAATCGCAGCAGCACGTGTTTGTAAAAGGGGTGGTCATCGGCGGCGACTTCGGGTGGAAAGGAGATGAAAGCAATCCATTTCCCATCGGGCGAGATGTGCGGAAACCAGTTGTTGAATCCGTCGCTCGTCAACTGCGTCTGTTCGCTGCCGTCGGGGCGCATGCGCCAGAGCTGCATCCGGCCCGAGCGCGCCGAGTTGAAGTAGATGTAGGCGCCGTCGGGGCTGAACTCCGGTCCGTCGTCGAGGCCTGGAGTATTCGTTAGGCGCGTCTCCTCGCCGCCCTGCTGCGAGATTTTATAGATATCGAAATCACCATTCCGCTGGCCGGTGTAGACGAGCCACCGCCCGTCCGGCGACCAGCCGTGCAGATATGACGGCCCTTTCGCCGTCACGCGCTTCGGCGTGCCGCCCGTCACTGGAACGGTGTACACGATCGACGCGCCGCTGTCTTCCGTCGCGTGATGGCTGATGCCGAGCATCCGCCCATCGAACGACAGCACGTGATCGTTGTTGTTGCGCGTGGCGAAATCGGTATTGATGACGGCCGGCGTACTGCTGGCCAGATCGAAGCGATAGAGCTTTCCTTCCTGCGCGTAGATCAACGCCTTTCCGTTGGACGTCCAGTTCGGCGCCTGGAATGACCCATGGTAGTGATGCACGATGGTCGCGTTCCCGCGCGCAACGTCGAGGATCTCGAGATTGCTGCCCAGGTAATCGCGGTACGCGACAAAGTCGTGCTTCGCCGGGATCGTGATCCGGACGTTGCTGAACGCCGCGCGTGCGACCGCGTTCGAATCATGCGCGCAGACGAAGAGCCCGACGTAGAGGCTGTCCGCCAGCGTGATGCCGTTCAGCTCCTGTCTTGCGAGCGTGTCACCGAATTGTGCGACGGACATGATGTAGACGCCATCGCGGCGCTCCAGCTGCACGACGGCATCCGCGTCCGGCAAACTATCGCGCGACTTCTGCTCTTCGGTCGTCGCCGCCGCGCTCCGGCGAAACTGCAGCGACATCAGCCCGTTGCCGTGTAGCGCCGCGGTCACGTGCGGCGCGTCGGGCGCGAGTGACGGCCGAATCGTCCAACCGATCTTCCGATGCGGGTCGCCACCTTTGCCGAGGAACTTCATTCGCGCGGACAGGATAAAATTGCCCGTCAGGCGCGTCCAGACAAAATGGAAGTCGTCGCGGGCGTTCCACATGTTCGTGCCCGAGCCGGCGATCCGGTAGTTCTGAGACGCCGCGTCGTACGACGCCGCCCCGCGTCGCGCGCTTCCGACGTCAGTCTCGCCCTCGAAGATCCCGATCGACCGCGGCGATTGGGCGCGCGCCGCGGATGCGATGAAACCGAAGCTCAACAGACGCACGACGCTACGTGTCGAGATGGGGCGCATCGGCTCAGACCTCACATGGTTAGTCGGGGCGTGCGTCCTCCTGGGCGCCCGCGACGATGGCCTTCGCGACGGCGGCCTGCAGCGGCCCCACGTCGGGGAAATAACCGCGGGCGTCCGTGCCCATGTTCTGTCGATTCGTGAGCAGCACGATGGACAGACCGTACTTCGGCACGCCGAGCACGTACGTCCCGGTGAAACCGGTATGACTGAAGCTGCCCTCGGGCAAACCGTTAGGCGACATCCACCCGAGAAAATTCTGATACTGATCGCGCGTGAAGAAGCGATCGATCGCTGCCGGCTTGATGTACTGTCGCGCGCCGACGCTGCCGTGCGCGAGCAGCATATCGATCAGCACGTGCAGATCGGCCGCGGTCGAGAATAGCCCCGCATGGCCAGCGACACCCTTGTTCGCGTACCAGGAGTTCCCGTCGTCCGTCTCGCCGTCGAGCACATACTGCCGCCAGCCGTTCCACGCCATGGGGTCGCCGCGATATCGGTAGCCGAACGTGGAATCGTAGACCATGTGGCGCTCGTAGCCGTTTCCCTGCTCCGTCGCCGCAAAGTCGGTGAAGCCATGCTGCTTGGGTAAATACGTCGTAGACCGCAGGCCGAGCGGCTTGTAGAGCGCGTCAGCGAGGTAGTGATCGATTGTCTGTCCGGTGACATGCTCGACGATGTAGCCGAGCAGCATGAAGCTGAGGTCACTGTAGTGTCGTCCTTCACCCACGCCCCACTGTAGCGGCATCTGCCGAATGACGTCATACGTCTCGTGCTCGTTCGACGCGTGATAGTACAGCGGCTGCCACTGTACCAGCCCCGCCGAGTGTTGCAGCAGGTGCTTCACGGTGATGCTGTCGAGATGTGGTCCGCGGAAATCGGGAAGGTAGCGATAGACGGGTGCGTCCACGTCGAGGCGCCCCTCGCTCACCAGCATCATGACCGCCATCGTCGTCCCCATCACCTTCGTCACCGAGGCGAGGTCGAAAAGGGTACTGCTTCGCATCGGCCGCGGATTAGCGAGGCGATGTAGCTGAAAGTCGTTCAGCTGAGCCCAACCGAAGGCGCGCTGGTGGACCAGCTTGCCGTTCTGCGCGACGACGAGCACGGCGCCGGGAATCGTATGCTCGACCGCGGCGGCGACGATCGAATCGGCGCTGGCGATTCCACGGGTCAGCGACGGGTTCTGGGCCTTCTGGGCAAGGATACGGGTGAGGCATGTTGTCGCCAGCAAGCCGGCGACGCCCGCAATCGTTAGGCAACGGGGGATCGACATGACTCCACAATACACGTTCCGACGAACCGGCGCACGGGGCCTCTGACTTCCGCAGAAGCATCCGCGGACCAAGTCTCGCCAACGGCGAGATTCCGTGTAGCTTCAGCCACCCAATCCTCACCCACCCTCGCTGTCATCATGAGCCGCCGCCTTCTCCTCCTCGCCCTCGTCAGCTTCCCCGCCCTCGCGACCGCACAGCGTGTCGCGCCGCTCGACGTCGTGCTCGTCAACGGCCGTGTCATCGACCCCGAGACGAACCTCGATGCCGTTCGCGCCGTCGGCATCAGAGCGGGGCACATCGTCTCCGTGGGCACCGGCGTTCCCGCCGCGCGCGATACCCTCGACGTGAAGGGGCTCGTCGTCGCACCAGGGTTCATCGATCTCCACTCGCACGGTCAGGACTCGATCAACTACCAGTTCATGGCTCACGATGGCGTGACGACGGCGCTCGAGCTGGAGATCGGCACCTATCCGGTGGCGCCCTGGTACGCGAAGCGCGCCGGCAAGTCGCTCATCAACTTCGGCGTCTCGGCGAGCCATCCCGGCGCGCGGCACGCCATGCTCGATCATGATTCGACGGCTGAGGGCGTGAACGTCATCGCCGCGACCGGCGCGTTCGTGCGCTCGCCCATCGAGCGGACCCGTATTCCCGAGCTCGAGCATCGGCTCGACGGCGCGCTGAACGATGGCGCGTTAGGCATCGGCATGGGGATCAATTACACTCCCGCCGCCACGCGCGAGGAGATTTTTCACACCTTCGGCGTCGCCGCGCGCCATCACGCGCCGATCTTCGTCCACCTCCGTTCCGCGGGACTGATGGAGAACGCCGGCGGTGTCGCCGGTGTGCAGGAGGTCATTGCCGACGCGGCCACGACGGGCGCGCCGCTGCATGTCGTCCACGTCACGAGCATGGGGCTCGCCGCGACACCGACGCTGCTCGATCTCATCGACGGCGCGCGCGCGAGAGGGCTCGACGTCACGACGGAGGCCTATCCCTACACGGCCGGTGCGACGATGCTGCAGAGCGCGATCTTCGATCCCGGTTTCCAGGAGCGGATGGGCATCGACTACAAGGACATCCTCTGGACGGCGACCGGCGAGCGCCTGACGGCCGAGAGCTTCGAGCGCTATCGGAAGCAGGGCGGCCTCGCCGTCATCTTCATGATCCCGGAAAGCGCCGCCGACCAAGCGTACAAGGATCCCCACGTCATGGTCGCGAGCGACGGTGGTTTCGAGATCGCTAATGGCCAGCCGATCGGTCATCCGCGCAGCGCCGGCACGCACGCGCGCATCCTCGGCCGGTTCGTGCGCGAGCGGAAAGTGATCTCGCTCATGGACGCGGTGCGCAAGATGACGCTGCTTCCGGCGAAGCGGCTCGAGCGCGTCGATCCGAACATGAAGCGCAAAGGGCGCCTCCAGCCCGGCGCGGACGCCGACATCACCATCTTCGACCCGGCAACGGTGATCGACCGCGCGACCTTCGAGAAGCCGGCGCAATACTCCGACGGTATCGTTCACGTGTTGGTGAACGGGACGTTCGTCGTGCGCGGATCCCGGCTCGTTCCGGGAGTCGCGCCAGGAAAGCCCGTTCGTGGCCCGGTTACGCGTGCCGTCGTTGGGCGGGCGCCCTAACGACTAGACGATCGGTTCGGGCGCGATCTCGGCTTTGACGCTGGTTCGGCGCAGAAGAAGTACGGCCAATGAGAAGCCGATCAGGCCGCAGAGCAGCGTGTGATCGACGATGTCGCCGGCGCCACGGATCGGCGCGAACCAGCCGACGAGCCCACCGACGATCGTCCCGAGCATCGTGCCGAGGAGCGCCCGTCCAATCGGCACGCGGCGCATCAACAGCCAGCCCGCGAGCGGAAACAGGGTGGCGCCCAACGGCGCTCCGAACCAGGCGCCGATCTCGAACAGTTGGAGGTCGAGTGCGTCGCCGAGACCCTGTTTGAGAACGATGACGAGAAAGGCCACCACCGTTCCCGCAACGGCTCCGGTGACCGCGCCGATACCGGCCAGCGCGCCGGTCACGGTGAGAATGCGTCCCAATTTCGCCATTGCTCGACCTCCTATCGCTGCCTAACGGGTAAATATCAGATGCGTCACGTCGGGCGCGGCGACGGTGCGGTTCAAGGTCAGGCCGTGCAGATCGTCGCGGACACCGTCGAATAGCCGTTCACCGCTCCCCAACAGAATAGGGACGAGGCTGATGAGCATTTCGTCAACGAGACCGGCCACGAGGTACGCCTGCGCCGCCTGCGCTCCGCCGGCGAGCGCGATGTCCCGGCCACCGGCCGCCCGGCGCGCCTGGTCGAGCGCCGCCTCGATTCCGTCCGTGACGAAATGGAAGGTCGTGCCGCCCTCGAGCGCGAGTGGCGGTCGTGCATGATGCGTGAGGACGAAAACGGGGTGATGGAAGGGAGGATTGCGGCCCCACCACCCGTTCCACGGCGCGTCCGCGCGCCACGGTCCTGGGTGGCCGCCGAACATGTTGCGCCCCATGATCGTCGCGCCGATGTTCGCCGAAGATTCCTCGACGACACGCGAGCTCGCGTTGTCCTCGCCGCCGGATTGACCGTGCATCGTCCGCCAGACGCGCAGCCCAAAGACCCATTCGTGAAGCCGCATGCCGCCAACCCCGAGCGGGTTATCCACGCTCTGTGCTGGGCCGGCGACGAAGCCGTCGAGTGACATCGAGATGCGAAAGCGGAGCTTGGAGTTCGCCATGAATGACGGTTCGGTCTGGGCTTGTCGGTACACGTCTGCGCTGGTACGCGGCCTTCCGTGAAATTATTTCAGCGTTGCGCGGACTACCATCGTAATGACGTCGCCTGACCCGAACGCGCGGTACGAGACGATCCTCCAGGAGTACGTCGCGAACGGGCGGATCATCGACTACGGCGCCACTCGGCGGCGCCAGGCTGTCAGCACGCGTTCGTCGACGCCGGTCAGTCGTGAGGCGGACCAATCGCGCAGTCGTGTCCGAATCCGCGCTGCCTCCTCGCGCTTTCCGCTTCCCTCGAGAATCGAGGCCTGCAGCCAATCCTCGAGACGTTGGTCGACATCCGCCTCATACGGCTTTCCTTCACCGAGCCGCTCAGGCCACTGCCGTGCCGCGGCGACGAGCGCCGCGGCGTCCTTCCATCGACCAGCGGCCATCGCGTCTACTGCCAGCATGAGCTTCGCCTCTCTGTAGTACGAGTGGGCCTCGCTCGCGCCTTCCTGAGGCAGCACATCGAGCTGGGCAAGCGCGGAGTCCGCCTCCGCGTACCGCGCCGCCGCGACGAGCGATTTCGCGAACGTCAAACCAATAATCTCGTTCGCGGGGAATCGCGAATGGTAGCGGCGCGCCACATCGAGCGCGTACGTTGTGTCGCCTGACGACAACGCGCGCTCCACGAGGAGCTTGCCGTAACGCCACTCCGCGGCATCCAGTGCCGCCGCGCGTTCGAGGTCCCGCTTCGCCAGGGGAGCCGAGCGACTCGGCAGCGCGGCGCGCGCCGCGTAGAACGGCGCGTAGTCCGGTTCGTCGCCCAACGATGTGAGGAGCGAGTCGGCTTCTCCAATACGACCCAAGCTCCAGAATGTCAGCGCGAGATAATAGCGAGGCGTCCAGTGTGTCGATGCGCGCGTTGCGGCCTGCAGCACCGGAACCATCTCGGTACGAAAGGGAAAGACAAAGCGCGGCGACAGACGGTCCGCTTGGGCTATCAGCTCTGGCGCTGCGCCTGCGCCGCGCAGGGATGTGCGCCAGTACAGCGCGAGGGGATGGTCGCCGACGGCGACGAGCAGCTCCTTCGCCGCCTCTACGTCGCCGATGTCCTGATACCATACGGCGAGCTCGAACATCACCTGCTCCGGCAACTCGGCGCGTATCCCACGCCGCAGTTTGACGCCTAACGCCGGATCGTGCGTTACGAGTATTCGCTCGAACCGTGCCTGGTGGCTCAACCGGTCGAGTGTCTCGAGTCGATCGAGCAACTGGGCGTGGGTAGCGCGATCGCCGCGGCGGCGCGCGACGACGATCTTCACGCCGAGAGCGTCCAGACTTCCCGGCTCGGCGCCTAACGCCTTGTCGGCGTACTCGTCGGCGGCAGACAGCTGCCCCTCGGCGAGGGCCACTCGCGCGAGCTCGGTCCAGGCGGCGCCGCGCATTTCCGGTGTCGAGGCGGCGACCTCGAAGCCGTCCTTCGCGTCGGCGAGGCGCCCGAGCCGCCGGTTGGCCAGTCCGTAGTAATAATTCGCCCACGGGTCATACGTGTCCACGCTGAGTGCGGTGGTCGTCAGGCGTCGAGCCACCTCATATTCGCCAGAGCGTATCGCGAGCTGTGCACGGTCGTCGAGCGCGGGGACGAAATACGGCTCGCGCGTAAGCGCGCTGTCGAGCGACGCGGTGGCCCTCGCATACTCGCGCTGTCGCAACCATTCTTTCCCCTGCACATAAAGACCGTACGTCGAATGCCAGTCGAAGCTCGTTGGCGAGTCCAGTGGTCGGGCCAGCGATCCGGCGCGGGGATCGAGCGAATAGTCGAGTAAGTGATCGCCTACCGAAACCACAATGGAATCAGGTGCAACGCCATGGATGGCGACGGCGGCGTTGAACAACTCCAGAGGTTTGCGCCTGACGAGCGCGCGAAAGAGCGTGCGCGAGCCGGCCGTCACGCGCAGCGTATCGGCGACGTCCACCGTCGGCGACAGCGAGACGAGCAAGGAGTCGCCATGGCGCACGACGTTGAGGGCACCGACGCGGCCCGCGGCAACGATGCCTTTTGTGCCGGCTACCGGATACCAGTATTCCGTCCATTGATCGGCGACATGAGGCGCGAAGCCGCGGTGCTTGAACGGCGTGAGGCTGCTCACGTCGAGCGATTGATTGAACAGGCGCCCGGATTGAATCTCCGCGTACTGGCCGTCGGTATCGGTGAGGAGCTTCTCCCAGATCATTCCCTGCCGAGAGAGTCCCCAGATCCAGATCTTCTTGCCGAGCTTCTCGTCGCGTGGTGCGTAATGCACCATGCCGAAGTCGTCGTCGTGCCAGTACGCACCGAAGAAATCCGTCTCCTTACCGACGATGTGATAGGACTTGTAACTGCCAAAATTGTTGTTGTCATACCATGAGATGTCGCGGCCCTGCTCATCGACGGGCCACGGTCCATGTTCACCGGCGTGCCCGACGTGACTGGTACCGGGAAAGACGAACCGGAGATTGCCGGCGACCTTGATCCCAACGTTTATCCACGAGTAGTACGGCTGCTCGAGTGGTGACGCGTTGTACCAGAAGGAGCTGGTGCTGAACATCGCGTCATCGCGGCCGAGGCGGATCTCGATCCGCCACGGAGTGCGCGTGAGGAGATCATACGCTCCGATGATGCAGCTGACGCTCCCATCGGCATTTGTGTGGGTGACGTAGTCTACCGGCGTCGCGACGTTAGGCGTGTGGCCGATGATTCCGTAGTTCGCCTCGATGCCTCCGCTCGTCCATGGCCCGCGCATGGCGACGTCGCGAAACTTCACCGTGTGGTTGAAGTAGATGAACGAGCGATTCGTGCGCTTGTCGACCGCGTTCCAGATCTTGCCGCCGATCTCGGGCAGGATCATCACGCGCAAGTACTGGTTCTCGAGCTCCACCACCTTCCATTCTCGCTGCTCAGCGCGGTGGGTGAAGCCGTCGAATCGGAAATACGGGTAGATGCGCCCGACGACTGGAATGGGATTCGGGTCGCTGAACGGATATGTGGGGAAAGCGCGCTGGTACTCGCGAACGGTCGCACGTGGCGACTGTGCCGGAAGCCAGGAAGCTGTCTCCAGACAAAGGGCGAGAGTTACAATGAAGCCGACTCGGGGCATAAGGACTGGCTACCAATGTGCCGCCGGCGTCTCCGAATGAGCGATCGGGAGCCAGGCGCTTCCCCGCTGTTCGTACACGGTCATGACGTATAACGGCGAGGGGGCCCTCTGTCCCCAGCAGGTTGCTTCGATGGTTGCTTTGTACGCGACGACCGCACTCGTTGCATGACGTGCGACGCGAATCTCACTCAATGCGACACTCGTGGTCTGGCATCCCAGGACGTAGCGCGCCGTGGTCGCCGGCGACGTCCGCTTCACGCCCGATACGTCGATATCGACAACATCCCCACCCATGAGATGCACGAACGCGGTGGTGTCTCGTGTCTTCAAGGCGTCCCATTGTGCGCGCTCTCGTTGGACGAGCAGCGAATCGACGACGAGGTTTGGCTCTACCTTGCCCTGTTGGCTAGGCTGCTGCGCTCTCAGACCGTTCGCGCCGCCGAGAGCGAATAAAGCCAGTCCGATGCCGAGGTTAATGAGTCGTGGCGTCATGATCTCACCGTGAAGTTTCTGAAAGAGCCTCAGCCGAGGTGATGACGGGATGAACCTCGAAGTCCACGAGGTCCTCCCACGCAGCGATCCACTGATCGAGCAGCGCCCGGTCGTCGCATGCCATCACCTGGTAGCATCGCGTCAGGTCTGACGCAACCCAACTGTTTACGTACGCTAATCCGGGCGGCGCCAACCGACCGCGCTGGCGAAAGCGGTCGTATATCGGCCGCGCATCAGCGTTCTTAAAATGCTCAACGATCATGTAGAGCACGACGCGTCTCCGTCAGGCATTTCAAAGGTGCTCCCGTCGCTCCCGCAGACAGCCTAGAAGAACTCGTCGAGGATGGTGAAGAACTCCACGGCGCGCTAATCGATGGAGGCGTGGCGGATCGAGGCGCCGGCCCCGAAGCTGGTGACTCAGATCGGGTGTAAGATCCATACAGAGCGAGCGGCCGGGACGGAGCAGGCGGAGCTGAGACGGCGGCGATCGCAACGCGAAGTCGTTGAGTTGCAATGATTTCAGCGCAGAGCTGGTGCCGAACTCTCGCAGCCCGACGTTCCGTGGAGGCTTACAGGGCTCAGTCTTGCATAAACCTGTCTCATCGATTCGCCGGCAGAAAGGCTCGCCTGGGCGGGCACCGATCTGGCCTTTGGGTGTACATTTCCTTGTTGACCTGACCCGGCCCCGAGTTTATGCTCGCGTTCGGTGACGTCTCCCGCTGTTGGGTCGTCAGATCGACGTCCAAGCTTCAGCAGTTCGTTTACTCCACTCGCATTTCGTTTGTCTCGACATTTTCACGACTCGCCCTACCGCGACGACGGGCCAAAGCAGCAACACCGCTCCAGTTCCACTCCGAGCAGCACGTCGCATCAACATCATCGAGCCGCCGCCACGAGCGCCCATCCGCATCGGGTGCACCAGGAAGTGCTCGATCACGAACGGCCCCGCTCGCATCGACGCCGGGGCTCTGGACGAGGAAAGCAGGGCGCGAAGCGTGGTGCATCGCACCGCCCGGTCCAGCTGACCTCGCATCCTACCGGCCGTGTCGCCTATGCGGAAACACGACGCTGGCTCCTGGCTCGACATGGTCCGGTCTGCGCCTACTGCGGTGAGCGATTCGCCGAATCGACGATGACGCTCGACCATGTGGCGCCCCGCCGCGGCCAGACAGCCTACGATCGGCGCGACAATCTCGTCCTTGCCTGCAAGCTGTGTAATGCGGCAAAGCGAGATCTCGCGCCGATCGCATTTCTGCTGGCGCGACGCAGCCGAGCCAGCAACCTGCTGCGCTTCGGCGCGCATCTGAGCCCGATGCTCATCGAGCTCGCGGCGTCGCTCGCACCGGAAGAGTCGCCGTATAAGGACTAGTGGTGACCGGTGGTTAGTGGCTGATGATTAGCAAAAAAGAAAGGCCCGCGCCTGTGCGGGCCTTCCTTATTCACAAGTAACCAACCACCAATCACCAGTCACCAATTACGGCTTCTTCTTCGTCGAATCGCTTGCTGCCTTCTTGTCATCCTGCTTCGGCGGCACACGATTCTTGATCAGCGCACTGACGCCGCCTTTGGCGTTGTCGTGACCCGCCGCGTCGTTAGGCTGCTTGCCATTGCCGTTACTGCTATTGCCGGCACTGGCGTTTCCGTTGCCATGCCCCTGCGCGTTGTTCCCGGGCTGCGTGTGCGGCTGCCCCTGTTGCTGGGGTTGCGGGGTCGCCTGCGACGGATTGCTCGGCGACGGATTGCTGGATGATGGCGGGTTCGACGCCGGCGGCGTGGATGGCGTGCTCCGGCCACCATTCCCATAACCGTTGCCATTTCCACGCGGATCCGCGTTGCGCGGATCGCCGTGCGCTCGACGGCCATTGTTTCCTTTGTCGCCATTGTTAGCTGACGTGTCCTGCCCCGGCGTCTGAGGCGCAGGCTGCGTTTGTGGCGGCTGATTTTGCGGCGGCTGGGTCGTCGGAGGCTGATTCGGCGGCGGCGTCTGCGGCTGCCCTGGCTGGTTACCCGTTGAAGGAAGCTCCGGTCCGGGGTGCTGGGGCTGTGTCCGCGGGTATGTGGGTGGCGGGTTCTGGGGCTGGTTCACCGGATGCCCTTGTTGCTCACCGACCTCGCTACCAACTGGCACGCGGAAGACCGGCGTCCGCTTGCTCGGGTCCATTTGACGCGCGACGCGTCGGCCGCTCGAGCCGAACACGGAATCCGGGAAAGACGCGCCCGGCCGCTCACCAGCCCGCGGTCCACCTCGGCGCGCCGGACACCACACATGATCCGCGAGGTCGTCGCGGACCTCGAAGTAGTTGCCATCCGGGCAATACACCCGGGCGAGCCGAATCACGATGCTCGCGCGCGGAGGCACGATCGACATCGACGTCATGGCCTCACCCCACCACTCGTCAGGCTGTGCGCGCACGAACTCACGCTCGATCGCCCGCACGACCGTATTGGGGCTCGACGACCAATAGGACGACCCGAGGCGGCGCTGCATGGAGCGCGAATCGTAATCGTCGTCGTTCAGGCGGAGCGGAGTATCCGACGCCACGGCGTAGATGTAGCGCGTGTCGTTCGACGCCATTCGATAGTCCGGGCGCATCGTCCAGTACACGTTGACCCATGTGAGGCCGGTGTACTGCACGTTCCCCGGACGCATAGGAGCGGGATAGACGAGGGAGGCGCCGCGCCCCGGCACGATCTCGAACACGGCGACGTATGCCTGACGACTCGTCTGGAGCAGCACGCGCGCTTCTTCAGTGCGAACGATGCTGACCTCGAGAGGCGGTGTCGCGGGGGGCGGCGGCGGCACGCGCTGGGGTGCCGGCCCCGGTGGGGGTCCCTGAACAACGTAAGTCGGTCCGCAGGCAGCCGCGCCCGCGGTCATGAAAACGAAGAGCGAACGATGGAAGCGCATGTTGGCGTCCGGGTGGGAGGGCTCTATTAGGACGCCTCGGTCCGTCACGCGTTTCTCTTGGGCGCCTAACCGGCAAACGCGGGAGGGCGCGGAGAGCACGGAGGGCGCGGCGGATCATTTGACCTATTGAGCAAACCATCATCGTTGTTGCCTTTCGCGGCACTCCTCAGCGCGCTCACTCCTGTTCTTCTCGGCCTTCGCCCTCTACCCGTTACCGCTACCCGCTACCCGCTACTCCTCGCCCCCTTGTCCTTCTACAAAAGCATCGATAACGTGGGCATATGGACAAGCTCGACCTCCCGCAGGGCACGCTCGATCTTCTCATCCTGAAGGCGGTTTCGCTAAAGCCGGAGCACGGCTGGGCGATATCCGAGCGAATTCATCAGGTGTCGCGGGCCACGCTGCAGATCCCGCAGGGGTCGCTCTATCCCGCGCTCCACCGGCTGGAGCGCCGGGGCTGGATCAAGGCCACATGGGGCGCGTCGGAGAACAATCGGCGAGCGAAGTACTACGAGCTCACGCGCGCCGGGCGGAAGCAGCTCGAGAATGAGACTGACGCCTGGCAGCGACTCACCGCCGCGGTCGGACTCGTCCTCGACATGGCCTGAGCGAGAAACTGCCGCCTGGGACCGATCTTGCGGGAGTCCCGGCGAGGGGAAATGATTGCGCTGCATCTCACCAACAGCGGCCCATGCTATCCTCTCGCCTCGTCGCCTGCTCGCAGGCTCTCTTCGCCATCGCACTCACCGCGGGCGCCAATGCACAGCGCCCCCAGCCCGCGCGCGTCACCTCTTTCGATCCGAGCACCGCAGCGGAGCTGAAGTGGCGCTACGTCGGTCCGGTCGGCAATCGCGTCTCCTCCGTCGTCGGAGTACCCGGCGATCCAAACGTCTACTACGCCGGAGCGGCGTCGGGCGGCATCTGGAAGACGGTGGATGCGGGCATCCACTGGTCACCGATCTTCGACGATCAGGACGTGTCGTCGGTCGGTGCACTCGCCGTCGCGCCGTCGAATGCGAGCATCGTGTGGGCCGGCACCGGCGAACCGTGGATTAGAAGTCACATATCGATCGGCGACGGCGTCTACAAATCCACCGACGCCGGGCGGAGTTGGAAGAAGATGGGCCTCGACTCCACTGGTCGTATTGGTCGGATTGTCATCGACCCGGCCAATCCCGACGTGGTTTTCGTTGCCGCGCAGGGGCACAGCTATGGACCGCAGGAGGAGCGAGGGGTATATCGCACGACGGACGGCGGCGAGCACTGGCAGCGCGTGCTCTTCGTCGATCGGAACACGGGCGCGATCGACGTCGTCATGCATCCGACGAATCCGCAGATCCTCTTCGCCGCGACCTGGCAGCTCGAGCTGCACACCTGGGGTCGCGAGAGCGGCGGAGCGGGCAGCGGCATCTATCAGAGCACCGACGGCGGCACGACGTGGACGCGCCTAACGGGACACGGTCTGCCGACGCACGAGATCGGAAAGATCGGCCTTGCCATCGCGAAGTCGAATCCGAGTCGCGTGTACGCATTGATCGAGACGGGAGATGGCAACCCGCTTCACGGTCGAGCGACGGACAACGGAGAGCTCTGGCGGTCGGACGATGGCGGGGCGAACTGGCGCGTCGTGAACTACGATCGCGACCTCGCCTGCCGGCAGCCGTATTACACGCGCACCACGGTATCAACCGACAATCCCGACGAGCTGTATTTCATGTGCGCGAATTTCAGCCGGTCATTGGATGGTGGCGTGTCCGCGCACACCGGCGGCCGTGGCGCGGGCGGACGCGGACGTGGTAGCGCACCCGACGTAGCCGGCGTGCCGATAGCCGGACGCGGCGGCGACAGCAGTGCCGTCGTTCCGCTCTCCGCGCCGGGCGGTGACAATCACGACATGTGGATCGACCCGACGAACGCAAATCGCATGGCGGTGGCGAACGACGGTGGGGTCTCGATCTCGACGACACGCGGACGGAGCTGGCTGCGCGTGCAGCTG
This sequence comes from Gemmatimonadaceae bacterium, assembly GCA_036493735.1. Lineage (GTDB taxonomy): Bacteria > Gemmatimonadota > Gemmatimonadetes > Gemmatimonadales > Gemmatimonadaceae > AG2. The sequence continues at coordinate 196,743 of DASXPH010000141.1, read as the reverse complement.
CCGATCGCCCAGATCTATCACGTCACGGTCGATAATCGCATCCCATATTTCGTTTACGGCAACAAGCAGGACGGTCCGTCGTATCGCGGGCCAAGCAATAGCCGCACCGGGGGGCAGATCGCGCGCAGCGAGTGGCACGGCGTCGAGGGCGGCGAGAGCGGTTGGGCGACGCCTGATCCCGTGGACTCGAACATTGTCTGGTCGACGGGCTCGGGCTCCGGCGCGCGGGGCGGCATCGTCATCAGATACGACGAACGGCGGCGGCAGGGACAGAACGTCGAAGTGTGGCCGCTCAGCACCGGCGGTTATTCCGCTGCTGACGTGAAATACCGTTTCATCTGGGATCCGCCGTTTTTGATCTCGCCGCACGATCACAACAAGATCTTCACGGGCAGCCAGTACGTGCACATGACGACCGACGGCGGCCGCAGCTGGCGCGTCATCAGTCCGGATCTCACACGGAACGACAAATCGAAGCAGCAGAGCTCCGGCGGTCTCACGCCCGACAACATTGGCGTCGAATACGCGGACGTCGTGTATGCGATTGCTGAATCGCCGGTCACGGCAGGAGTGATCTGGGCGGGCACGAACGACGGCCTCGTGCAGCTCACGCGCAATGGCGGCACATCGTGGACGAACGTCACAGCGAACATTCCCGGCATGTTGACATGGGGTTCCGTTCGACACATCGAGCCCTCGCGTTTCGACGCCGGCACTGCCTACATCGTTGTGGACGGACATCAGGAGAACAATCGCGATCCGTGGGTCTACAAGACCAACGACTTCGGCAAGACATGGAAGTTGATCGTGAATGGCATTCCCAAGAGCCCACTCAGCTACGCGCACATAATACGTGAGGATCACGTTAGGCGCGGTCTTCTCTACCTCGGCACCGAAAACGGGCTCTACGTATCGTTCGACGATGGCGAGCATTGGTCGCCGCTCCAATCCGGGTTACCACACGCGCCGGTTTATGGAATGGCGATTCAAGAGCACTTTAACGATCTGGTAATCTCGACCTATGGCCGGGGCATCTGGATCCTCGACGATCTCTCGCCGCTGCAGCAGTTGACGCCGCAGATCCAGGGGTCGAAGGCGTATCTCTTCCCGGTTCGCCCGGCGTATCGATTCACGGACATCTCGGGCAACTACTCGATGAACGATGACCCGACGGCGGGGAGCAACCCGACCTACGGCGCTCGGATCAACTACTGGCTCGCCGCGCCGACCCCGGTGACGCTCGACGTGACGGATGCGAGCGGCGCGATCATCCGAACGATTCATGATTCGAGCACGCACGCGGGCTTCAACCGCACGAGTTGGGACCTGCGCAACACGGCCTCGCGCGCTCCGCGACTGCGCACGAAGCCCGTCAACGACGCCGAGTTCGAGATGGCGCGCGACGGCACGCGCGATACGCCCGGATTCGGCTCCATCGCCGTGCTGATGCCGCCCGGCCGCTATACCGTGAAGCTGTCCGCCGCCGGCCAGAGCTTCACCCAGCCAGTGGAGGTGTTGAAAGATCCGAATCAGGCGGAGACCGTCGCTGACATCAAGGCGTCGAGCGATGCCCTCCTCGCGCTGCAGAAAGACCACAAGTCGGCCGCCGAGATGCTCGGCACGATCGAGAGCGTCCGCGCGCAGTTGGAATCGTTAGGCAACGGCAGTGCGGCGCCGACTGAAATCCGGCAGCAGGGAGACACGTTGGAGCAGAAGTTCATGACGGTCGAAAGCCAACTCGTCGACCTGCGCATGACCGGTCACGGGCAGGACGAGGTGCGATATCCGGTGCAGGCCGCCGGCCAGATCAACTGGCTCGCCGGCGGCGTGGGCGCCTCCGACTTCGCCCCGACATCGCAGCAGCGCGAGGTTCAGGGAATTCTTGCCAGCAAGATCCGCGACACACGCTCGGCGCTCGATCGCCTGCTGCGTAACGACCTGGCGTCGTTCAATGGGATGCTCAAGGCGAAGGGGTTGAAGACCATCGATGCGGGAGGACGGGTAGTCTTCTGAGTCACGGTCCGTGGCCAGGAGCAAGGGGAGTGCGTCTATAAGCAAACCCTCATCGAGCGAGCCTCATGCTCAACGATGCCACGCTGCCGCAAGCGTTCCAGGCGATCCGTGACAAAGACGAGAAGTTCCTGTGGGTCGGGCAACCGGCCCGCGCTCCCTTTCTCGTCTCGGGAATTCCCTTCCTGATATTTGGCTGTCTCTGGTTCTGCCTCGACTACTTCGGATTCATTCGTCACATGGGTGGGAAGAGTGGCATCCCACTCGGCTTCGCGTTGCCGTTCTTCGCAATGCATCTGATCCCATTCTGGGGCAGCATTCTCAACATGCTCCGGCTCTTTCTGGTCGTCGGCAACACGTATTACGCCGTGACGCCGAAGCGGCTCATGATGCGGAGCGGTTTCTGGGGCACTGACTTCACGTCGATCGATTTCGATCAGATCGCGAATCTCGAGGTGTCGGTGAATCCGATCGAGAATGCGTCCGGTGTGGGGTCGATTCGCTTCTACGCCAAAGCACCGATGATGAATGGCCGTGGCATCCTCGGGCGCTTTGTTGGCGTCGCGAGTCCGTATGAGGTGTTCAAGCTCGTGAAACAGGTTCACGACGGACAGCTGGAGAAGGTGGCGTGAGGGGGCGTTGGGCGTTGGGCGTTGGGCGTGAGTAACGAGGCCTCAGCGCGTCACGCTCAACGCTCAACGCTCGACACAGGAAGTCCGCCAACATATTTCGCCCGCGGGCGAATCAGTTCACCGTTCGCGTACTGCTCGATCGCGTGTCCGATCCACCCAATAGTGCGTCCGATAGCGAACAGCACGAGCCCCGAGCCCGCCGGTAGTCCCAACACGCGGGACACCGTCGCTAGCGCGAAGTCGAGCGAGGGCTGGGCGTCGAGCATCGTACGGCCGGCTTCGGCGACCTCGCTCGCAAAGGTCAGCTCGCCGGATCGACGATAACGCGTCTCGAGTAACGCGAACAGCTCCAGCGCTCGCGGATCGCCTTCGGGGTAGAGCGGATGTCCAAAGCCGTCGATCGATGCTCCCTCGCGGAGGCGCGCGCCTAACGCTTCCGCGCCCCGTCGCTCGGCGCGCATCGATGCCAGCATCGATTCGACGCGCGTCGTCAATCCGCCGTGACGAACGCCCTCCAGCGCCGCGAGGCCGGCGATCACCGCGCCGTAGGGAGTGCCGCCCGCGGACGCCACGCATCGCGCGGTGAACGCCGAGACGTTGAGCTCGTGATCGGCGCAGAGAATGATCGCGGCGCGCAACAGCTCGCCCGCGCGCCGCTGGAGCTTCCATCCCTCGACGAGTCGCAATTCGATCGGTTCCTCAGCCGGTCCCGATGCTATTCCACTCGCGGCAAGAGCCATCAGGTCGAGTATGCGCGCTCCGGTCGCCGCGACCGCGTCGGCGCGAAGGTCGAATGCAGCCGAGTCGTGCGATGCGGCGGCGGCGAGCACCGTCTGCGCAGTTGCGAGAAAGGGCAGCGTGCGTGACGCCTTCGGCTGCACCGCTCGCGCGCGTAGCTCCGGCCACGCGTCGAACCGGCCGCGCCAGATGAGCGATGCGACCTCGCGAATCGACCGCGTGCGCGAGAGCTCGACCGCGTTGAAGCCGCGATAATACAGTCGGCCGTCCTGGATGAGCGTAATGCCCGACTCGAGCACCGGGCTGCCGAGTCTCAAGGCGTGCGTCGCGATCGCGCTTGGATCGCGGCGATCCTCGGCGCGTCGGCGCGCGCGCTCGATGTCCTCGCGCGCGTACACTCGCTCGCGCGTTGTAGCTCCTTTGGCGGCGGAGCGAATGAGTCCGCGGCTCACGTACGCGTACAATGTCTCGCGCTTGACGCCGAGCCGCCGCGCGGCCTCGGCAGCGGACACCCACGAGCCTTTCATATGGACTCTATGTGGAATTCAAGATCGAAGCGCTCGGTCTGCGCCTACCCCGTTCAAGTTGGAGGGGCCGCTGAAACCGCTGACACGTCCTGAAACCGCTGACCCGTTGCCTACGCAGCGAAAACTCCTCGCCAGTGGTTGTGTGCTTTGTGAGTGCCTCGGGAAGCATCCGGCAGCACTGGACGGCTGTCGAAGCAGTTCAACAAAGACAATCAATCCAACCCGGTGCAGGAAGCCTCGCTGCTGAGGAGATTGTCAGCGGTTTCAGCGCGGTGTCAGCGGTTTCAGCGGCCCTCCTCGTTCCATCGCAAGATTCCCCGGATACCCTCAACATATTGATCAATCAATCAAGATTGACTCAATGATCGCGCGCGGACTACGCTTTCGCCATGACACCGAACACTGGATTGGAGGGCGTTGTCGCCGCGCGCACGCGCCTAAGCCACGTCGACGGCGAGCGTGGCGAATTGATCATCGCCGGCTATCCCCTCGCCGAGATCGCGCCGAACGCGACCTTCGAGGAGGTGACGTGGCTCCTCTGGCGCGGCGAGCGGCCGTCGCTTTCCGAGCTGACGGCGTTTCGCCGGGAGCTCGCCGACAGGCGAGCACTGTCTCGAGCGACACTCGCGCTCATCCGGGAATGCGCGGACGCAGGCATCGACTCGATGGACGCGCTGCGGATCGCCGCCGGCAGCATCTCGCTGGAGAGTGACGAGGCGACGACGATCCTCGCGCAACTGCCGTCGATCGTCGCTGCGTACTGGCGATTAGCAAATGATAACGAGCCGATGGGACCGCGCGCCGATCTCGCGCACGCGGCGAACTACCTCTACATGCTCACCGGCGAGGAGCCCGACCCGGAGCGCTCGCGCGCGCTCGAGACCTATCTCATCACCGTGATCGATCACGGACTCAACGCATCCACGTTCACCTGTCGCGTCATCTGCTCGACGGGCGCGGACCTCGTGTCGGCGATCGTCGGCGCGATCGGCGCGCTCAAAGGCCCGTTGCACGGCGGCGCGCCCGGTCCGGCACTCGAGACGGTATTCGAGATCGGCGTGGCCGCGCGCGCGGAGGCGATCCTGCGACAGAAGATCGAGGCCGGCGAGCGGCTGATGGGATTCGGCCATCGCGTCTACAAGGTGCGCGATCCGCGCGCCGACGTGCTCGGCGCGGCAGCAGAGCGGCTCTTCACGCGGGCCGGCGACATGAGCCTCTATCGCCTCGCTCGCGACGTGGAGGCGACGGCGCTGCGCCTGCTCGAGGAGTACAAGCCAGGACGCCGACTGCAAACCAATGTCGAGTTCTACACGGCGCTACTCCTGCATGGACTCGGCCTCGATGTGTCCCTCTTCACGCCGACGTTCGCAATCGGGCGCGCGGCGGGCTGGATCGGTCACGCGTTCGAGCAGCGCGCCGCGAATCGGCTCATTCGCCCAGCGTCTGAGTATGTTGGGCCGACCGGCTTGCGCTGGACTCCCGCGCCGATGCCGACGACCGCCGTTCCTCGGAGAGCGGCAGCCGGAGCGTGAAGGCGCTCCCCTTCCCCGCCTCGCTCTCGACGGTGATGGAGCCGCCATGCGCCTCGACGATGGCTTTAGCGATCGCTAAACCGAGGCCGACGCCGCGGCGGTCGCCGGGGGCTCCCTGCCAGAACTGATCGAAGACGTGCGGCAGGCGCTCGGCCGGGATGCCGACTCCGGTGTCGCGAACGCGAAAGATGACGTTGTCGCTGCCGGCCGCGGCCTCGAGTGTCACCGTTCCGCCGGCCGGCGTGAACTTGAGCGCGTTGCCTAACAAGTTGCCGAGCACCTGCTGGATCCGGCCGCGGTCCACACGCACGCGGCGCGTGCGGTCGAGCGCCCGGATGTCGAACGTCAGCCCCTGCTCGGTAGCGAGGGGCCGGTACATCTCCTCCGCCTGATCGACGATCGCTCCGATCGTCATTGTCTCCAGGTCGAGACTGAGGCGTCCCGCCTGGATCCGGACGGCATCGAGCAGGTCGGCGACGAGACGCCGCATGTGCTGCACGGCGCGTGTCGTCACGCCGAGCAGCTCGCGGCGACGCTCGGGGGTGAGCCCCGGCTCCTCGAGCATCTCCGTCGTCGCCATGACGAGGTGGAGCGGATTGCGGAGGTCGTGCGCGACGACGCCGAGCACCTGCTCCCGCGTGCGTGCCGTGAGCTCCGCTTCGCGCCGCTTCTCGCGCTCGGCGTCGTAGCTGCGGGCGCGCTGCAGCGCGGCGGCCGCGGCCTGCGCCAGCAGCAGTGTGAATGCCCGGTCGGCGGCGCCGATGGCATTCGGTTCGGCGAAGCTCATGCCCAACGCGCCAACGACCACGTTCCCGTACCGCAGCGGCGCGATGACGTGGGTCTGGCGCTCGCTCACGGCGCCGACGCGCTCGTAGACGCGGGGATAGCGCTCCCGAAACTCCTCCGCGCCGGAAACCCAGATGGGCGCACGCGTCCGCACGGCTTCCGCGACCGGTCCCTCTTCGTTGAGACTCGTCAGGCGCGCGCGGCGACGCATCTCTTCAGGATAACCGGTGGCTCCGAGCCGCTCGATCCTTTCGCCGTCCAGGAGCATGACGAACGCGCGCGTTGCCTCGACGGCCTCGGTCCCTTTGCTGAGGATCACCGATGTCACCTCGTCGAGCGACCCCGCTTCGGCGAGGGCGGTGGTGACTTCGAGCAGCTTTTGCGCCTGGCGGCCTAACCGCTCGGATTCGGCGTGCGCGGCCGCCAGATAATCGTTCGAGGACTGCAGCTCACGCGTTAACGTCTGGATGTGCTCGAGCTGCTGCTCCAGCTCCGAATTCATCTCCTCGACTTCCGCGGCTCGACCCTCGGCGAGCACGCGCGCTCGGCGAAGCGCCGAGGTCGTGCCCCCGATCGTCAGCGCCACGACCAGGAACACCAAGCTGTCGACGAGCTCCTCCGAGTGCGTCAGCTCGATGGCACCGATTGGCGGAAGGAAGCTGAAGTCGATCGCAATGATCGACATCAGTCCGGTGAGAATGCCGGGACCACTGCCGCCGAACCAGGTGGAGAGCGCCACAGCGGCGGCGAAGGGAAGGTGGCTTGGAATTCCGAAATCGTGCTCGATGACGAGCGCGACCATCCACGCCAGCAAGGTGAAGCCTACCGCCACGCCGTATCGAATCGCTCGCCATCGCCATGAACGGAAAGCGCCCTCGCTGCTCGGAGTTCGCCGAGCAACGAGGGCCTCTATGTAATCACGCGCCTTGGACATATTCGTCCCTGAGTGCAAATCTCACTCAGCCGGCGTCGGCGTGTGGTTGGACGAAGGGACTGCTGATCCGTTAAGGCCGTCAGCGCGTCACGGACGCCTGCACCACCCGCCTGTACAGATTCATATACTTGGCCGCCGACTGCTCCCACCCGAAGTCTCGCGCCATGGCCTGGCGCATCATGTTCCGCCACCCCTCTGGATCCTTATACTGATCAACAGCGCGAACCGCTGCACGCATGAAGTCGGCAGCGACGTATTCGTCGAACAGGAAGCCGGTGACGTTGTCTTCGATGGTGTCGGCCAGGCCGCCGACGCGGCGGGCAATGGGAATCGTGCCATAGCGCTGCGCACGCATCTGCGTCAGGCCGCAGGGCTCGTACTGCGACGGCATCAGACACATGTCCGCGCCGGCGAGCAACTTGTGCTCGAGGTCCTCCTTGAATCTCAGCTGCACGGAGATACGGCTCGGGGCGCGCGCAGCGATCGCGGTGAGCGCTTCTTCGTATCGCGGTTCACCCGCGCCAAGAAAGACGAACTGAGCGTCCAACGCGAAGTAGCCAGGGTCGCCGAGAATGAGATCGAGTCCCTTCTGCGACACGAGCCGCGCTGTCATCGCGAAGATGGGGACGCCGGATATCGACCGGAGTCCCGTTTCCTGTTGAAGCGCGACGCGGCAGCTTTCTTTGCCGTCGAGCCCCTCGGCCGAGTAATGACATGGTATGATGGGATCGCGGGCCGGATCCCAGCGGCGTTGGTCGATGCCATTCGTGATGCCGACAAAGCGATCGCGCAGGGCGCGGAAGACGCCGTCCAGGCCGAATCCGCCCGCTGGCGTCCTCAGCTCGTGGGCGTGCGTCGGACTCACCGTCGTCGCCGCATCGGCAAAGACGAGGCCGCCCTTTAGCAAGTTCACACGGCCATACCACTCGAGCTGCCGCCAGTTGTACAGGGACGACGGCAGGCCGAGATCGGCCATGGTCTGCGGCGGGAAGTGTCCCTGATATCCTGCGTTATGCACGGTGAGTACGACGCTCACCCATCCATACCGAACGTCGCCGGCGAACAACGTCCGCAGATAGACCGGCGCGAGCGCGGTATGCCAGTCGTGACAATGCAGAATCACCGGGTCAGAGCCCGCGATGCGCGGAATGGCCGCCAGCGCCGCCATGCAGAAGCACGCATAACGACGCGCGTTGTCCGGGTAGTCGCTGCCGGGCGGACCGTAGAGATACGGTCGATCGAAGTACTCGTTGCTCTCGATGAAGTAGACCTCGGTGCCGACGCGCGGGTCGTCGGGCCGCTTTGCCAGGCGCCAGAGACGCGCCGGTTCGATGCGGCTACCGATCTGCACGCGGAACGCAGGGCCGACCGGCTCGATGGCCGGCGCGGTCTCGTGGACGATCGCGTACAGTGGCATAACGATGACCGACTGCAGTCCCGACGCGAGCTGAAATCGCGCGAGGCTGGCCACCGCTTCGCCCAGCCCGCCACTGCGCGCGAATGGCGCGAGCTCGGCGACGAGATGCACCACGCGCACCGATCGACCGTCCGGCAACAGCAGTGGCGGCACCGCCGGCTGCGGCGGCGTCGCTCTCACCGCGGGATCGACGTCCGGGATCATCCCGCGTTCTGGTGCGACTTGAGGCAGAGTCATTGCTGGATCGAGACCAAGGCTGAGCGCACCTCACTCACGGTAAGCATTCCGCGCGCCAGGCGCGAGAGCGGCTCGCTGCGCTCGCCGCGTCTATTTGGAGTCAAGCGCGCTGTTCGCGCGCGCTCCGGACTATCATACCGGCCCAGGTACAGCCTGGAATCACCAGAGCCGTGCCGCTCCGCGGACGCCACTCGAATCGCCGTGCATCGCGCGCACGAAGCGCGTCCTCAAGTCGAGCGACGTCGCGCCGGCGGCGAGCACGTAGCGCGGGACAATCTCGCTCACGCGCTGTGGCAGCTCCGGAACGTTCGACATGCCTCCACCGAGCACTATCACGTCGGGATCGAGTACGTTCACGAGCGACGCGAGCGAACGCGCCAATCGATCGCGATACAAGCTCAGCGACATCGACGCAATCGGGTCGCGAGCCGTGGCGGCGCGCACGATCTCCGGAGCGGGAAGCTTTGCGCCGCTGCGCAGCTCATGGTCCTGCTCGAAGCCAGGCCCGGATACCCACATCTCGATGCACCCCTGGCGTCCGCAGTAGCAATTCGGACCCGGGTACTCGTCCGGTGCCGCCCATGGCAGCGGGTTGTGCCCCCACTCCCCAGCCACCAGGTTCACTCCCGGCAGGCACTCGCCATTGACGGTGATGCCGCCGCCTACACCGGTGCCGACAATGACGCCGAAGACGACGGGCGCGCCTTTCGCCGCGCCATCGATCGCCTCGGACAGCACGAAACAATTCGCGTCGTTGGCAATGCGAACGGACCGGTCGAGCCGTTCCTCGAGGTCACGACCAAGCGGCTGGCCATTGAGCCAGACCGAGTTGGCGTTCTTCACGAGCTCAGTCTCGGGCACGATGGTGCCGGGAATACCGACGCCGACGGTGCCTTCGCTGCTCGTGACGTGCTCGACCTCGGCGACGAGATTCGCGATCGCGTCGAGCGTCGGCGCGTAACCGGGCGGCGTCGGCACGCGTCGCCTAACGAGCTCCTTCCCGTTCGTGCTCATTCCAATCACTTCGATCTTGGTGCCGCCAAGATCGACTCCGATGCGAATCTTTTTTGGCATGCGGACAACTTAGTGAGTTCTTTGTTCTGGTCTTGCTGCTGGTGGCTGGTAGCTACCAGTCACCAGGCACCAGCCACCAGCCACCACCGCAGCGCCCACTCATCCCAATTCCTTGACGCTCCTCTGTCCCGACCGTATATGAGCGAGCCTACCTCGCGCTGATTGCGCCGCTGCACCGCGCGTGAAATTGTCCCGCACTCGCAGCATCCCGCCTCGAGGGAGATCATGGTCAAACACTTTGGCTGGTCCGCTCTCAGTGCACTCGCCCTCTTTCCCGCGGCGCTGCTCGCGCAACAACGCCGAATCACTGGCAATGTGCGCGTAGAGGGCACGGCGGAGCCGATTGCGGGCGCAATCGTCTCGGTCCTCAACGGCAGCGCGGTGACGCAGACCGACGATCAGGGTCGCTTCACACTCCTCCTCCCGTCTGCCGCGCAACGGCTGCGTGTTCGCGCGCTCGGCTATGGCGTGCGTGACGTCGCCACGCCGACGACGGACACCGTCTCCTTCTTTCTGTCGCGCGCGGCGCTGACGCTCGATCAGGTCGTCGTCACGGGACAGGCGACGGTGATCAGCAAGCGCAACGCGATCACGTCAACCTCCAATGTCGATTCCGCGGAATTGAATCGTGTTCCGGCGGCCGCGGTGGACATCGCGCTCGCGGGAAAGATCGCCGGCGCGAACATCCAGACGAACTCCGGCGCGCCCGGCGGCGGCGCACAGATCCAGATTCGCGGCAGCAACACGGTGATCGGTGCATCGGATCCGCTCATCGTCGTCGATGGTGTCATCTACAGTAATGCGTCGATTCCTTCGGGGCTGTACACAGTGACTGGAAGTGGCAGCGCGTCGGGGAGCGGTCCGACGCAAGACGACGTCGCCAATCGACTGGCCGATCTCAACCCGAACGACATCGTCAACATCGAAGTCCTGAAGAGCGCCGCCGCGTCGTCGATCTATGGCTCGAAAGCAGCCAATGGCGTCGTGATCATCACGACGAATCGCGGCCAGGCCGGCAAGCCAAAGGCACACGTCACGCAGCGACTCGGATGGTCGAGCCTACTTCGCGGTCCGGGTGAGCGGGTGCTCGACGTCGCGACGGCCGAGCAGATCTACTCGAGCCCCGAAGACGCCACGATCATCGAGGGACTGGCCGTGAACGGAAAGCTTCCATTCTACGACCACCTGAAGGAGCTCGCGGGCGGGAACGCACCCGCCTCGGAGACGCAGGTAGATGTCGGCGGAGGGAGCGGCAACACGACGTACTACGTGTCCGGTGACGTGAAGCGCGACAATGGGATCATTCATAACACGTATGCCGAGCGGCAGGCGCTGCGTCTCAACCTGAATCAGCACTTGAGTGACAGACTCGATCTCGGCGTCACGAGCGCGTTCGTGCACAGCAACAGCGATCGGGGCTTCATCAACAACGACAACACCGGCGCGGGTATGACGTACGCGCTCGCGTACATCCCGAGCTTCGTGCCACTCCTCGATGCGAACGGCCACTTCCGCGTGCCCGAGTTCACCTACCTCGGGTCGAACCCACTGCAGACAGCCGCGTTAGGCAAGAATGGCGAGACGGTGAACCGCTTCACCGGCGGCGCGACGCTCAACGCGAACGCGTGGTCGAACGATAAGCAGTCGCTGCGCCTCATTGGTGCCGCGGGCGCGGACATCTTCAATCAGCGCGACGCGATCATCGCGCCCCCCGAGCTCTTCTTCCAGGCGAGTTTGCAGCACCCGGGCGCATCGACGCTGAGCAATGGCGATGCGCGGTACGTGAACTGGAACGCGAACGCAATTCATACCTACACACCGGGCTCGCTCCTTCAGGCTACGACCTCAGCGGGACTGCAATATGAGGATCGTCAGCTCCAGATCGCTCGGGCGACCGCGCGAGGACTGCTGCCCGGGCAGACGAATATCACGCAGGGCGCGGTGTTCGGCGAGCAGCAGGAGAACCTGTCCACCGAGCGCACGATCGCGCTCTACGGGCAGGAACAGGTCATGGCGTTCGACGAGCGCCTCACGATCGAGGCGGGGCTGCGCGCCGAGCGCAGCAGCGTTTTCGGCAACACGAGCAAGTTCTTCATCTTCCCGAAGACGGGCGCCTCGTACCGGTTCCCCGATCTCCTCGGCAGAGGGAGCGACTTCAAGCTCCGCGCCGCCTACGGCGAGACCGGCAACCAGCCGCTCTTCGGACAGAAGTTTACGACACTCTCAACAACCGTCATCGGCGGCAATGTCGGCACCAATGTGGCCGGCGTCTCGGGAGCGCCGGACATCGAGCCGGAGCGCGTGAAGGAGCTCGAGGGTGGTTTCGATGCCGCGACATGGGGCGGACGGGCGACGCTGGAGGTGACCGCCTACAAGCGGCGCACGACCAACCTGCTCCTCAATCGCACGCCGGCGCCGTCGAGCGGCTTCACGCAGGTGATTCTCAACGGCGGCCAGTTGAGCAACGAGGGCATCGAGACGGCACTCGCGGTGCAGGTCGTGAAGCATGGTGACTTCGGCTGGCTGTCCCGTACGACGTATAGCCACGACCACTCCAACGTGGACAACCTGCCGGTACCTGGCTTCCGGCCGCCCACGGCCGGATTCGGTCTCGCGTTCGGCGAATTCTTCCTGCAACCAGGCCGGCCGATCGATCAGATCATCGGGCAGACCGCGCTCAATCCGGACGGCAGTTTCGTGGTCGGCTACATGGGTCACGCGAGCCCGACCTATCAGATGGGCTTCGGCAACGATTTCACGTATCGCTTCGCGACGCTCTCGGTGCTCGTCGAGCTGCAGAAGGGCGGCGTCGCGCAGAATCAGACGCTGTCGCTCTACGACTGCAATCAGCTCGCTCCCGACCAGGCAACGCCCGAAGGTCAGGCGCGCGCCAATGCGTGCCTGAACACCGGCCTCGCGAATCCGTTCGTGCAATCCACCGATTTCGTGAGGCTGCGGGAGGTGAAGCTCGCGTTCGCTCTGCCGCAGCGGTACGCGCACGTCTTCGGCTCGAGCGACGTGCAGGCGGTCGTCAGCGGACGAAATCTCTGGCTGCACACCAAGTACTTCGGCTACGACCCCGAAGAGAGCAACTATGGTCAACAGGCGATCACCCGCAACGTCGACCTCGGTCCCTATCCGCCCTCGCGTCAGTTCCTCTTCTCGCTCGCGGTGGGGTTCTAACATGCTAAACAAAATTCGACTCCTCGCCGCGACGCTGGCCATGCCCGCACTCGCCGCCTGCGGCAATTTCGAGGTCACCAACCCGAACCAGCCGACGCTCGACGATCTGGTCTCGAATCCGACGCGAGCGAAGCTGAGCGCGGCGGCGACAGGACTCTTCTCGCGCTCGCGCAGCGAGATCACGAGCTTCATCTGGCGCCTCGGCTCGATGGGGCGCGAGGGAATCAACCTCGCCGGCAATAACCAGCCCGATTATCAGGAACCGTATTTCGGGCCACTCTCGCCAAGCGGCTTCGGCGGAGCGCTCTGGCAGAGCCGCTATGGCCTCATTCGCGACGCGAACACCTACATCGACGCGGTAGGTAGGAGTGGTGATCTATCTGCCGGCGAGAAGGCCGTGTCCACGGCGATGGCCGAAACGCTCAAGGCGCTCGCGTTCATGTACATCATCGAGACACGCGCCAAGCTCGGCGCGCCGGTGGACGTCGGCCGCGCGATCGATGCGGCTCCCGCGCCATTCGTCTCGGAGGACAGTGTCTACCGATACGTCATTAGTCTCTTGACCGACGCGTCGGGCAGGCTCCAGGCGAATCCGTCGGCCTCCTTTCCGTTTCCGGTACCCCCAGGCTTCAGCGGCTTCGACACGCCGACGACATTCCGCCTCTTCGTCAACGCCCTGACGGCCAAGGCCAATGTCCTTCGGGCGACGGCTGGGTGTGGCGCACCCTGCTACACGGCCGCTCTCAACGCGCTGAGCGCGATCAGCGGATCGTTCCTCGATGCGAACAATCCGTCGAACCTATCGCGAGGCGTCTACTTCGATTTCTCGAGCTCACCTAACGATCAGGCGAACGACCTGTCGGAGCCACTCAACGGCGTTCGCTATTTCGCCGACAGCCTCATCTTATATCAGAAGGTGCAGTCGAACACGGTGACGGGCGCCCTCGATCAGCGCCTCACGAACAAGACCGCCGCCGCGACCGCCGAGACGCCGCAGTCGATCTCGGGTGTGGACATCACGGGGACGCTGAAATTCACGAACTACTTCACCAACGGTCAGCCGGATCCGTCCCACGGGATTCCGATCATCAAGAACGAGGAGCTGATCCTGCTGCGCGCCGAGGCAGAGTACTTCACTGGCGATGCGACGGGCGCGCTGAACGACCTCAATTTTGTGCGTGTGAACTCGGGCGGCCTCACGCCGCTGCTGTCGTTCCCGACACAGGCGGCGTTTGTCAGCGCCCTGCTCTACGAGCGCGAGTTCTCGCTCCTCTGGGAACAGGGCACGACATGGATCGACGCTCGCCGGTTCAACCAGTTCAGCACGATCCCAGTCGGTGTGTCCAGCGGCGGCCATGTGCCGACGGTCATGCCGATTCCAGCCGCCGAGTGCTCGGCGAGAAGCTTGCCGGGAAATTGTAGTCCATTGGGTGGATGATTTGGGTAGAGGGTGGTGAGTAGACGGTAGGAAAAAGGAAGGCCGACGGCATTGCCGTCGGCCTTCCTTTTTATCACCCTCTACCCTCTACGCTCCGCCCTCTGCGAGACGAGGCGCTCACCCTTTCTTAGTTCCCTTCCCTTTCATCCAGAACGCAACGCCGGCGTGGCCTGAGCAGGCGCCGCGGCGTTCGTCGCTCGTGTAGTACTCGCCATCGCTGCAGCGGGCCGTCGCATTTGCCGGCGCTTTGCCGAACCACTTCGCGACGCCGCCGTGGCTCGAGCAGGCGCCCTGCTGCGACGCCGCCTTCGACCAGGTGCTGTCGCCGCAGCGTGCCGTCGCCGTTTTCGGCATGTGCACCCCGCTCTTTGCTTTGGCCGCGGCCTTCTGCGCCTGAAGCGATGGCGCCGCGAACGCCGCGGCGGCGAGCCCGACAACGACACTCAGAAAACGAATCGATCTGATGGCGCTCATGTCCCTTCTCCGAAGGATTCACCGGAATTGACCCTCGTTCATCGGTCGGCGCCACCGGTGGCACTAACGACGCTTGGCCGAGGACCGTATTTTCTCCGCGCCCATTACAACCGGAGTAGCCGATGCGACGACAGCTTTCGCTCGCCCTCCTCCTCGTCGTCGGCGCCGCAACGGCTGGCGGTGCCCAGGAGAAGCGCTCCGACACATTGCTCACCGTCGATCATTACCTCGACTACGAGCAGGTCGGTGATCCACAGATTTCCCCCGACGGGAAGCAGATCGTCTACGCCCGTCGCTACGTCAACAAGATCGAGGACCGCTGGGATTCCGCGCTCTGGCTCATGAACGCGGACGGCTCCCACAACCGGATGCTCGGGAAGGGTTCGAGCCCGGTGTGGTCGCCTGACGGGACCCGTCTCGCGTATGTCGCCGAGGGCGAGCCGCGTGGCGCGCAGCTCTTCGTTCGGTACATGGACGCCGAAGGCGCGACCTCGCAGATCACGCACACCGATCAGGGCCCGGCCGACATCCGCTGGTCGCCCGACGGCAAGTGGATCGGATTTAGCATGTTCGTACCATCGACGCGAACGTGGAAGATCGACATGCCCGAGGCGCCGAAGGGTGCGCACTGGACGCCGGCGCCGAAGTACGAGACGTCGCTGCATTTCAAACAGGATCGCGTCGGCTTCATGGAGACCGGCAACCGCCACCTCTTCCTGGTTTCCGCGGATGGCGGCACGCCGCGGCAGTTGACGAAGGGGAACTGGAGTGTCGGGAGCCGCTTCGACGCGCTCGACGGCGCGGTGGGTTGGGACTTCACGCCCGATGCGCGGACGATCGTCTTCGATGGATTGGCCGATTCGACGGCGGACCTGAACTATCGCAACTCCAACATCTACGCCGTCGACGTGAGCAGTGGCGCGATGCGGCGGCTGACGAGCCAGGAGGGGGCGTGGAGCGGCCCGGTGGTCTCGCCCGACGGGCGCAAGATCGCCTACCGCGGCTACACCCAGGTGAAGGACAGCTATCACACATCCGAACTGTACCTCATGAATGTCGATGGCTCTGGTGCGCAGAAGGCCAGCGGCGATCTCGATCGCGACGTCGGCAGTGTGACGTGGGCGCCCGATGGCAGCGGCATCTACTTCGTGTCCGAAGATCACGGCGCGTCCAACTTATATCATACCGGGCTGACTTCCGGTCCGACGAAGGTGACGAGTGGTGAGCAGATGCTCGCGAGCTTCGCCATGGCACCGCGCGGCGGTCCGAGCGTCCTCGGCGTCGCGCTCCGGTCCACGGCGAAGCAATCGCCCGACGTCGTTCGCATCGCCCTCAAGAGTGGCGCACGCACCGGCGACGTCATGCAGCTCACGCACGTCAACGACGACATGCTGTCCCGCATGAAGCTTGGCGATGTCGAGAAGATCGTGTACACGTCCACGAATGGCGCGAAGGTGGACGGCTGGATCGTGAAGCCGCCAGGCTTCGAGCCGTCGCACAAGTATCCGCTCATCTTCGAGATTCACGGCGGACCGCACGGTGCGTTCAACGGCGCGTTCAATTATCAGTTCCAGAACTTCGCGGCGAATGGTTACGTGGTGTTCTACACGAACCCGCGCGGCTCGACGAGCTATGGCAGCGCATTCGGCAACGCGATCATGCACCGTTATCCGGGCGTCGATTACGAAGACCTCATGGCGGGAGTGGACAGCCTCGTCGCGCGCGGCTACGTGGATACGCAGAGCATGTACGTCGGCGGTTGCTCGGGCGGTGGCGTGCTCTCCAGCTGGGTGATCGGACACACCAATCGCTTTGCCGCGGCGGCCGTGCGGTGCCCCGTAATCGATTGGTTGAGCTTCGCCGGCGAGACCGACATTCCGCTCTTTACCTACAACTTCTTCGACAAGCCGTTCTGGGAGGACCCGGAACCATGGTTGAAACAGTCGTCGTTAATGTATGTCGGGAACGTTACGACGCCGACCGTTCTCATGACTGGTGAGCTGGATCGCCGTACTCCGATGCCACAGAGCGAGGAGTATTACGCGGCGCTCAAGATGCGCGGCGTCCCGGCGGCGCTCCTGCGCTTCGAGGGCGAATTCCACGGCACCAGCTCGAAGCCATCCAACTTCATGCGCACGCAGCTGTACATGATGAGCTGGTACAAGCAATGGCACCGCACTCCGACAGGTACCGTGACGACGGCAGAGCGGTAACGGCTCCCCACCGGCCCGCAATGGCAAATAGGCCGACGCACCGCGTCGGCCTATTTGCTTGTTGACGCGCCGGCTCGATGCAAAGGCGCCAAACGAGTTCGAATGTTTCACTCGTAACGTGAGTGGTAACATACAAACATGAAGCGCGCGTGTTTCACCGCACAGATGCAGCTCGTTATGCGGGCTATGTTGCACTGCTCACTCACTCGTGACGACCCCCCTCACTCGCACGAGGCTCATCGGAGACCAACCACCACCGACGAAGGTGATGGCGATGCCGCCTCACGATCAAGACAAGCCATCCAGCAAGAGCTCGCATTCAGAGCAGCCATACAGAGACGCGAAGGTCATCCGCGGCAGCGACGGAACACAGTGGTTCGCGCACGAGGTTGGTGGCGACGCGCTCGGCGCCGGACAGTCCTGTCTTCTGCTCGTCAGCTTGCAGCAAGTTCGCCGGATCATGCCCGTGCCGCTGAATTGGCGTGCGCTCGATCCCGACGCGCTACTCGCGCTTTCGTACTTGCGACTCTGACGAGACACGGCGCGACGCGAGCGGGCACGCCATGAACCCGACTCAGATGTTTACAATAGAGCGGCGCAGGCTCAATTCGCCATTGGACGAAGGAC
Source organism: Gemmatimonadaceae bacterium (assembly GCA_036493735.1). GTDB lineage: Bacteria > Gemmatimonadota > Gemmatimonadetes > Gemmatimonadales > Gemmatimonadaceae > AG2. Next base: position 178,921 of record DASXPH010000141.1, on the reverse strand, counting down.
CACGCGTGAGGGCGGCCTAACGGGCGCATGAGTTGAGCGTTTACGAAAGGACCAGAGTTGCTCGGCGATCGATCCATGGGCCCAATCTTGCCCTGCTAGCTTCTGCGTGTGACGCGCGAGCGACTGCAGGAGACCCAGCATGGCACGAGTGGCTCAGCCATTACCATCTCGCCGACACTTTCACGCCGATCCGCTCAAGTATGCCAGCGGCCTCGCGGCGCTCGTCGGTGTTTACATGCAGCTGGCGACGTGGATGCAGGACCTCGATATCGGCAACCAGCTCAACGGCGTCGTGCTCGGCGGCGTCGCGACGATTCTCGGCACCGCCCGCTACTGTCGAGCCGCCGGGCCGTGGGCTGGGTGGGTCGTGTCGCTCATCGGCGTGTGGTTCATTCTCTCCCCCTGGCTCTACCGCTACGCCGGCGAAGCCTGGATGTGGAACTCGATCGTCGTCGGCCTCGCCATGGTGATGCTCGGCGTCTGGAGCGCGAGCGCGCCGACGCACCGGCGCCGAACCTGACGATCACGGAAATACAACGAGCTCGTTCTCGACCGGCATCTCGCGATGTCTCACGACGCGCGCCGAACGGTCGCATGCTCCCAGCAGACTGCGGCATGTGCCCACGATCTCCAGGGCCTCGAACGCGTACGGAATCCCTTCCGAGCCTAACGGCGAGCTTGCGTCGCTCACGTGAAAGTGCAGGTGCGGTTCGGTGGAGTTGCCACTGTTGCCCACGAGGCCGAGCAGCTGGCCGCGCTTCACGCGCTCGCCGGTGCGCACCTTGATCGAGCCGGGCTGGAGGTGCGCGTAAAACGCGTAATGGCCGCCGCCGATGTCCAGGATCACGTGGTTACCGCCGACTGTCTCGAGCGTGATCGGTACGGCGCGTGAGTTGAGCCCCGGCACGTTCTGTGGTATGCCGTCCTTCACTTCCGTGACGATGCCGTCGGCGACGGCGAGTGCATCGTTGCCGTACGCGTAATAGCTGCTGTTCTTGAGCGAGTCGCCCGTGAACGTGTGCCCGCGGTCGTCGACCTTCACCCAATCGATCGCGAACCGCTGAGCGATATAGTAGCTCCCCTCGAGCGGTACCATCGCGCGGCGATGGCCGCTCTCGGCACTCGGCCCATTCGCGGCGAGCCAGACGCCGCCCCGAAGCGGCGGTGTGATCACGAGCATGTCCGTGCTCACGGGAATGGAGGGGGTCTCCAGAACCATCGGCGTCGTGCCGGAGTCGGCCATCGCCGTTAGGCGGTGACGAATCGCCCGCGGTGGTGCGCCAGTGATCGGCACCCACATGTAGACGACCGCGCGCAGCCCGCCGCCGACGTGCGTGCGCTCGATCGGCGGCACGCGCACGCCAACCCGCGCGATGGACTGCCGGAGAACGCTGTCCGAGACGACGGCGACGGGGGCGCCATTGTCTGCATTCACCACCTCCACCTTCTGCAGCGTGAAGGGCCGCGTCGTGAGATTGGTGATGTGCAGCTCGTATGGCAGGATCGTCTGGCCGCCGCCGTGCATCGCCGTTGGAGGCTTCGGGACGCGCACCTCGATGGCGGACGGAAAGGAGACCTGTCCGACGACAACGCTCGGCATGGCTGCGAGCGCGCCGGCAAGTGCAATTCGGGCGGCAAGGAATCGTCGTGAACGCATCGATTGGTTATGGTCGTTAGGCTTGTCGATAGAACGCGCAGCCGGCGTTCTGCGCTCGAACGAGCGCGAAAATGCCGTTCGGCATCAACGTCGCCCCGGGCACCAGATTCGCCCGGAGGTCGGCTTTCACGTCGTCTACGGGCTTGTTGGCCTTCTTGGCCAGTGAGGACGCCAGACCCATCGTCGCCCGGTTGCAAACGAGGAAGATCACGCCCCGTGCAACGAGGGGGTCGATCTTCCCGTTTCGCTCCCAGGCCTCCTTGGCATCGGGAGCGGCGCGAAGATACGGATTCCGCTTCGCCGGCGCCTTCGTTACCGGATCGGTGACATTGCGTTCCTCGCCGATTGCATACCGATCCCACATCGCGTCGTTGAGTCCCATCGCCGCCGCAAAATGGCGCAGCACGACGACGACCCGCATCTCGTCCTTGTCGTATACCTCATGGAAGGTGTCCAGCATGTCGAGCGCCGTGTACAACTCGTCGTCCTGAAGCTTGGTCGTGTCCACGACGGCCTTGTAGGGCGCGGCGGAGAGCCGATCCACCCAGGACAGGTCCCATGACGGTGCGGCCGCGCGACGACGTCCCGCCTCGGCGCTGGCCACCCCCGGAATCGACGCGGTAATCGCAATAAGCCCGAGCCGCTCGAGGAACTCTCGGCGCGGCGGCCGCGCCTGATCGTCGTGCATTGCCTCCTCCACGCGTGTTCGCGCTGGAAGATGGACGCGCGACGATGCCTACATCAAGGCACAACTGCGCGCCGGGATCACGATGGGCCTTGCCCGACCCGTGACGAGATGCGACCGAAGAGGGGTCCACTACTAGCTCGCCTGTCGGCTGAAACCTGAGCGCGAGGCTGCGGTCAACTCGGAGATTCGCGGATGCGGCTGTCAGTACTTGCGGTGCTCACCCTGTCCGTGGTCGGCTGCGGCGGCCAGTCATCGACGTCGACTCGCGTTTCGAGCGATACGGGATTCGTCGTGACGGGCAATCCCGAGTCGTCCGCGGGCGCGACATGGACCTATCGTGGGACCGTCGACGGAACCACATACGATCTCTCCGGCGTGCTGTTGAAGCCTGTCGGCAGCGGACCGTTTCCCGCGGTCCTCCTGAGTCATGGCTCGGAGGGGAGCGCACCCTTCTTTGCGTCGCTCATCGCGCCGACGATGGTGCAGTGGGGACTCGTCTGCATCGCGACGAACTACACTCACGCCGCCGGTGTCCCGATCGGCGCACCAGGGGATGCCAGCGCACCAGGTGCGAGTGCGGCAAATGTGCTGCGCGCCCACATGACCTTCGAGTTGCTGCGGCGACTTGGCTACGTAGACATGTCGCGCGTCGCTCTGCACGGTCACAGCATGGGCGCCTACGTCAACGCGGCGCTCGCCGGTGCGTATCCGACGGACTTTCGCGTCGCGTCGCAGACCGGCGGCGGTGTTCGGCCGCGAGAGATCTTCGCGGGCCCGGCGCCATCGATCGCGCAGACGGAAACGATTCGAGTGCCCTTTCAGCTTCACCACGGTGAGCTCGACACGACGGTGCCGCTGAGCTACGACCAGCGCTTCGATTCTCTGCTCACCGCAACGAGCGTCGAGCATGCACTTTATACCTACCCGGGCGAGGACCATCTCCAGGTGCGTCTCGATCCGACGATGCTCGATCGGGTGCACAGCTGGTACGCCGCGCACGGCATGTTCTGAGGGGCTACGCCCCAGCCTTGCCCATGATCTTGCGGCGGAGACGTTCGGCGAAGCTCGGCGCGTCGGGATCGATCACTCTCACCTCGATCGACCCGAGGTACGATGTGCCAGTGATGCGCACGAGGGGCGCGTCCGGCGCTGTCGTGCTCATGACGTCGCGACGCACTTCGGCGCTGCCGAGGACCGCGTCCGCCTCGCAGTCGATGCGAACATCCGGCGGGACGACGATCTCCACGCTCCCCATGATGCATCGAATTTCGATCTGCGACGTGCCCGAGGAAAGCAGTGCGTTCGTCAGGTTGATCTCGACGTTGCCCCAGAAAGCAAAGACGCGAAACAGCCGCGGAAGCACCCAGTCGGCGTCGCGACGCGTATGCGAGAGCACCGCGACCGCGCCTCGCCGTTCGGGCACGAGATCCGGCGCTATCGTCGGGTGCACGGCGCGCGAAACCGCCGGTGGGAAGGACGTCGGTGAGGATGGCATGGCAACTGAGACGAAAGCACATCCACCCAGGTTTCGCCAGGCCGCGCGGTCCGCGATCAGGTGGTCATCTTCTTGGCGAGCCGCTGGAGGATCGTCTGCAGATCGGGCTTCTGCTCGAGAACGTCGAAGCATGGGTCGCTGGATAGGCTTTCCATCCGGGCGACCGCGTTCTTGATCGTGTAGTCGCGCGGGTCGAGGCCGTCCACCACCTCGTCCCATCGGAGCGGCATCGAGACCGTGGCCCCCGGCAGCGGTCGCACGCTGAAGGGCGCGACGATCGTCTGGCCGTGCCGGTTCTGCAGGTAATCGAGATACACCTTGTCGCCGCGTTTGGTGACGTGGCGGACGATCGTTGCGATGTCGCCGATCTGCTGGAGGACGACGCGCGCCAGCAGCTCGCCGAGGGTCCGCGACTGGGCGTAGGTGATCTGTCTGCCTAACGGGATGAAGATGTGGAGGCCGGTCTTGCCGGTCGTCTTCACGTAGTTCGGGAGGCCGATGGTCTCGCAGAGCGCGTGAAGCACCTGCGCCGTGCGGATCACGTCACGGAAGGGCGCCTCCTTGGGGTCGAGGTCGATGACGCACCAATCGGGCAGCTCGAGCGATCCGACGCGGCTCGCCCAGATGTGCAGCGGGATCGATCCGAGGTTCGCGATATAGAGGAGCGAATCCTCGTCGTCGGCGACGAAGTAGCGAATCTCGCGCTGGGTGTCCTCGCTCCAGATGTTGATCGTGCGAATCCAATCCGGGGCGAACTCGGGCGCGTCCTTCTGATAGAACATCTTCCCGTCGATGCCGTCCGGGTATCGGGTCATGACCACTGGGCGATCCCGCAGATACGGGAGAATCCATGGAGCGATGGCTCGATAGTAGTCGATCAGGTCGCCTTTGGTGTATTTCTCGTTAGGCCAGTACGCCTTTTTGAGATTCGAATAGTTGATCGTCCTCCTGAACTGGCCGGGTGATGAAACCACAGAGTACACGGAGGACACCGCGGAAACGGGTCTCGTTTCTTCCGTGTCCTCCGTGCTCTCTGTGTTTTCATTCACAACGACGCTCTCGCGAACAGCAGATCCTTCGCTCCGCTCAGGATGACCCAATTCTCGCTGGCAGTCCTGCGGCGGCTTGTCCGTGCGCAATCGAAGGAACGTCGCATGGCGCAGCAGACCATCCGGGGTCCATTCGCGGAAGCGAACCTCGACCACATTCACCGGTTCGACCCACGTCGTCGTCTTTGCCTCCGGTACCTCATCCATCAGGACCCCTTCGATCATGGGACCGGTGCACGGAGTCGTTTCGCGGACGAGGGGCTCGAGCAGCGCGTCGAGCTCGGTGAGCGTATCCTCATCGAAGCCCGTTCCGACGCGTCCCGCGTACACCAGCGTGTCGCCGACGTAATCGGCGAGCTGCAGCGCGCCGAGGTGGCTGCGCGAGCCTCTGGGCGCGGTGAAACCAATGATGACGAAGTCGCTCGTGCGCTCCGTCTTGATCTTGAGCCACCTGTCCGTGCGTCCGGCGCGATAGGGCGCGTCGGCCTTCTTGGCGATGATCCCCTCGAGGCCCATCTTCGCGACGGCCTTGAGAAAGGCGTCCCCCTCCCGCTCGATGTGATCGAGGAGCCGGACCGCGCCGAGCTTCGGCACGACGTCCTTCAGCAATTCCTTGCGCCTAACGAGTGGCAGGGTCCGGAGGTCGAATCCGTCGAGCGCGAGGAGGTCGAAGGCGTAGTACGTGGCGGGAAGCTCCACGGCGGCGCGCTTGATGTCGACGGACGATGAGAGGCGGCCGCGCTGCTGGAGGCGCGAGAAGCGTGGGATTCCCTCCGCGTCGAGACAGACGACCTCGCCGTCGACGATAAAGTTGTCGAGCGGGAGCGCCTTGATCGCGCGCGCGACCTCGGGAAAGACGTTGGTGTAATCGTTGGCGTTTCTCGTGAGGAGCCGGGCCTCGCCGTTCCGCTTGCCGGCGATGAGCCGGTAGCCGTCGAGCTTGAGCTCGAAGATCCAGCCATCGCGCGTGAACGTCTCGTCACGCGACTCGGCGAGCATCGGCTTGAGCTTGTCGATGTCGACGTCCTGCCTAACGGCCCCCGCCACCTCGACGGCGTGCCGCAGCCGCGTGTCCGGCGTCACGCCCGCCTTGATGTCCTCGACGGTCAGTCCGGAGAGCACCGACTGCTCGGGGAACTGATCGCCGGGCGACTTGACATAGCCGTCGCGTTCCTTGATGAGGAGCCAGTCCTTCTCGCTCTTCTTGATCTTCACGAGCGTCCACCTTCCGTGGAGCTTGTAGCCCTTGAGCTCGAAGAGGAGCTTTCCCTTCTCGAGTCCCTCGCGCCAATCCTCGAGGGGAACCCATTCGCCGCGGTCCCAGACGATGACGCCGCCCGCGCCGTAGTTCCCCTTCGGGATAACACCCTCGAAGTCGCCGTACTCGAGCGGGTGGTCCTCGACCCTAACGGCGAGGCGCTTGTCGTTCATGTCGTAGGAGGGCCCCTTGGGCACGGCCCACGAGCGGAGCACACCGTCCATTTCGAGTCGCAGGTCGAAATGGAGCTGCCGTGCCGCGTGCTTATGCACCACGAAAAGGCGCCCGATAACGGGAGAGACCGGGCCGAACGGCTCCGTCGTGCGATCCGGAGACCGTTTCGCACGATACGCACTGAGCGCGTCACCGGGCTCGGCCGGCGCGTCGCCGTCACTTTGATCGCTCACAGTCGTCGGAAGGGGTGCTTGGACGGATGATGTGATGGGCGTACGCGGTACATCACAAACATGCTGTCGAAGCAGTTTGGGTGGAAAACTCCACTGCCGGATTATACCTTCGGGTCGTACCCCCAACCTGACCGCCTATGCCTGCGCGTTCCATCGCCTCGGCCACGATCTCCTTCGGGCTCGTCTCCGTTCCGGTCAATCTCTATTCGTCATCGGAATCGAAGTCCAGCGTCTCCTTCAACATGCTGCACAAGAAGTGCAACACGCGGCTCAAGCAGCAGTACACCTGCCCGAAGGACAATGAGATCGTTACCCGGGAAGAGACGGTGAAGGGTTACGAGTTTGCTAAAGACCAATACGTCGTCTTCAGCACCGAGGAGCTCAAAGCGCTCGAGGAGAAGGCGACGGGCACGATCGAGGTGGTCGAGTTCGTGCCGCTGGCGAAGGTGGACCGGGAGTATCTCGAGAAGGTGTACTACCTCGGGCCCGACAAGGGGGGCGAGCGCGCGTACCGCCTGCTATCCGAGGCGCTCAGGGAAACAGGACGGGCGGCGCTGGGGCAATACTCGGCGCGCGGCCAGCAGTATCTCGTGCTCCTCCGGCCGCTCAACGGCTGCCTGGTGATGGAGCAGCTGCACTACTCGGACGAGGTGCGCGCCACGACCGAGGTGCCGATCCCGATGGGGGAGATCAAGCCGGCGGAGCTCGCGCTCGCGAAGCAGCTCATCGATCAGACGACGAACGACAACTTCGAGCCGCAGAAGTACAAGGATACGGTGCGCGAGCGCGTGATGGAGACGATTCAGCGCAAGGTCGAGGGTCAGGACATCACGTCGTCCGACGTCACGCCAGACACGGGCGGCAAGATCGTCGATCTCATGGAGGCGCTCAAGGCGAGTCTCTCTCGCACCGCGCCTGACGAGGACATCGCGCCCAAGCGCAAGGTGTCGTGAGGCTCCTCGCCGGTACGAGCGGCTACGCGTTCAAGGAGTGGAAGGGCGTCTTCTATCCGCCGGAAATCGGTGACGACGGGTGGCTCGGCTATTACGCCGGCAAGTTCCCGACAGTCGAGATCAACAACACCTTCTATCGTCTGCCGAGGCAACCGGTTCTCCAGCAGTGGGCCGAGCAGGTGCCGTCGCAGTTCACGTTTGCGATCAAAGCCAGCATGCGCATTACGCATCACGCGCGGCTGAAGCCGGAGTGCGCGAGCGCGCTCGATTTCCTGCTCCAGAACACGGCGGTGTTGGGCGACCGGCTTGGCCCGATCCTCTTCCAGCTGCCGCCGAACATGGAAAAGGACGTGCAGCGGCTGCGCGGCTTTCTGGGATTGCTCCCCCCGAACCGCCGCTTCACGATCGAGTTCCGTCACGAGAGCTGGTTCGACGACGCGGTGTTCGACGCCTTGCGTGAGCACGACATCGCGATGTGTGTCGGCGAGCAGGAGGACTTTGCCTGCCCGGTGCAGTCGACGGCGTCGTGGGGCTACTTGCGGCTGCACCGGCTCGACTACGGCGACGAGTCGTTGGGCAAGTGGGCGGCCTGCGTCGCGGCGCAGGGGTGGTCGGACGCTTACGTGTATTTCAAGCACGACGAGGGGGTTGGTTCGGGACCGCCGGCGGTCGGTGCGTTCATGCAAGCCTTCACCGCTGCTGGTAACGCTCTCGCTCGTTAGGGTGCTGATCGCGCACTCGGGCCCCTCAGGATCGGATGCTGAGGGGCCCTGCGACCGGATGCCGAGTGGCTTTCGCTGCCCTAGCGCTGCAGCCATGCCGCCACGGCTTGGCCGGCCTCAGTCAGCACGTCGGCATCCGTGCGGCCCGATGATTTCAGAACGTGGAACGAGTGGTCAGCGCCTTCGAGCCAGTGCATCTCGAAGTCGTCGCCGAGGCGCGGGAGAACTTGCTCCATGAGATCGCGCCGGCATAACGCGTCGCGTGTGCCATTGAGACAGAGCGTCGGCATCGCGATGTGCGGCAGATGCGCGTCGCGAAGCTGCTCGGGCTTGCCGGCCGGGTGGAGCGGATACGCGAGGAGCAGCAAGCCGTCGCACTGGATGTGATCGGCAGCGAGCATCGACGCCGCGCGGCCGCCCATCGATCGGCCGCCGATGACCAGGCGGCCATTGTGCTCGACGTCGGCCATCACCGCCTCGATCGTCGCGCGAAGCAGAGGCATTTGATCGGGCCGACCGCTCTTCTTTTCGGAGTACGGAAAGTTGAAGCGGACGACGTCCATGCCGCGGCCGCGCAGCTCCTTCGACACAGCCTGCATCGCACGATCGTGCATGTTGCCGCCGGCACCGTGAGCGCAGATGAAAGTCGCAACCACGTCGCCGGCCGTCGCGGGCTCGTGGACCGCGGAGACCTCCCCATTACCTTCCACGCGAACTTTCCAGTTCTTGCTCATTGCGGCACGAGTCCCATTTCGTCGAGAAAGCGATGCCCGCCGGTGCGCTGGCCCGCTCGCCGCTCGGCGCGCGTGAGCACGAGGCGGTCGCGTGCTCTTGTCATACCGACGTAAAGCAGACGGCGCGCCTCCTCGATCTCGCTCGCCGACGCCGGTCGCAGCGGCGTGCCGCCGGGCAGCTCGGCGTCTTCGACACCGAGGATGTACACGCGCGAGAACTCGAGGCCCTTGGTGGAATGAAGGGTCAGCAGATTGACGCGCTCGCGGGCGGGCACGATGCCGTCCTTGCTGGAGAGCGCGACGCGCTCGAGGAGCTCGGCGATCTGGTCCCCTAACGATTCGCCGCTGCACAGGGCGAGCAGACGACGCAGGCGCGCCATCGCCATCGGATATCGCTCGCTGGCGCTGCGGTCGGCGCGGATCCGCTGCATCGTCTCCTCGCCGCCGAGGCGATCGATGACCTCGCGGACGGTTGGCACACTTGGATCACCCGCGAACTCACGCTCGTCGCGGTACAGCTCGAGACAGTCGCTGTAGCGGCCGAGTGCGAAGGGACGCGTCAGGCTGCGAAGGAGCTGGCCCTCGTCCTCGAGATCCGTCGCGGTCCAGAGCGCCAGGGCGACACCGAGATGGTCGAGCAGGTGCACGAGCGATGTCTTTCGCGCGCGCACGATCTTCAGCTCGCCGAGAGCGAGGAAGACACGGGCGAGTGTGCGGGCGTCATCCAGCGCGCGGTGGGAAACGCCCGCGTCGATCCCAAAGCGCTCCGCGAGATCACCGAGTCGGGCGCTGCCGGACTGCAGCTCCCGGGCGAGCGGCAGCGTGTCGTACGTACAGAGCTCGGCCCCGGTGAGCCGGCGCAGCACAGGGAAGTCGAACTGATAGCCGTTGTGGGCGACGACGACGTCGGAGCCGCAGAATTCCGCGATGCAGGGCCAGACCTCCTCCAGATACGGCGCGCGAGCGACATCGCGCTCGGTGATGCCATGGGCCTTGGCGGCGCCGGGTGCGATCGGGCAGCGTGGCCTAACGAGAAAGCTGATCTCGTCGCGGATCACGCCATCGCGCACTCGGACCGCGGCGATCTCCACCACTTCCGCGGTGGTGACATCGCTGTCGGTGGTCTCGAGGTCGATCGTGGTGAAGTCTCGAAACTCATTCCGGAATGCTCCCATGCGCATCAGCTGCGCGGCCTTGAAGAGCGCCAGGGGAAGGCCGAGCGTCGGAGCTTCGCTCGTGTCGAGAACGGCGGATCCTTCGCTGCGCTCAGGATGACAGCCGACCTGCACGGGATAACAGGCCGGGACGCCCACCTCGGCCAACATGCTCTTGAGCGCAAGCTCGGCGCCGTTTGCGCGAGGAAGCACGATGGCGCGGCGATCGCGCACAGCCGCCCCGAGAATCGCCGCGAGCTGGACGACCTCATCATGATCCGCCGGATCGGTAAGCGAGTCGTGGTGCTCCTCGAGCGCGGTGCGGTAGACGCCCACGCGCTGGGACAATACCTCCTCGACGAGCGTCGGGAGCGACGTGTGCCGTCTGCCTAACGCGGACAGGTTGCGCAGGGTGTAGAGCGCGCGCTTGATCTTCTTCGCGTCGCCGTGCTCGCGGGGCATCGCGCTCGCCATTCGCTGCAGCTGCTCGACGATGCCGTGCGACGCGCCAGCCTTGGCGCGCGCATCGTCGACGAGCGGGCCGGGCAGCACGACTTCAAGGAAGCTCTCGTCGTGGAGATCATCGCGATAGGCGATGGCGCCCAACGCGGCGATGACGTACTCGCAGACGGGATCTTCGCCGAGAGCCCTGCCCTGCGCGAGGCGGCACGGGAGTCCCGCGGCAAGAAAGCCCGCTTCGGCGAGATCGCCGATCTGATGCTTGCGATAGAGAAGCGCGTAGTCGCCCCAGCCGAGAACATGACGCTCGCGATCGCGCCTCACGTCCTCGATCACCCAGGCGATCTCGGCTTCCTCATCCGGGAAGCCACGCACGGTGACGGCGAACGGCGACTCGCGATCGACGTCGAGCTGCTTGCGGCCGAGCAGGGGCGCGTTGAGCTCTATCAACCGCCGCGCGAGGGAGAGAATCGTACGCGGGCAACGACGATTCTCGCGCAGCTGCACGTGGCCGTCGAGCGAGAAGTCGTTCATGAAGCTCACGAAGACGCGCGGATCGGCACCTGCCCAGGAATAGATCGACTGCTCGTCGTCACCGACGGCGAACACGTGGCGATGCGCGCCACCGATTTCGCGAATCACGGCGTACTGCACCGGATTGAGATCCTGGAACTCGTCGACGAGGATGCAGTCCCAGCGCGCCTGGATCCGGTTCACGACCTGCTCGTCCTTCAACAACTCGGCCGTCCTCAGGACGAGCATGTCGAAGTCGACGAGATTGCGGTCGTCGAGGAAGCGCTGATACCGGTCGAAGATGTCGCCGTCGCGCGAGTACTGGAACGGCGTTCCGCGGAAGCGATTCGTGGCAAAGCGCGTCAGCAGTCCCGAGTGCCACCGCGGCGGCACTCCGAGACGCTTGAGGACGACACGCTGCTGCCGCTCATCGACGATGCCGAATCCGCGCTGCAGGCCGATGCGCGTGCCAAACTCACGAAGCAGCTCGGCGCAGAAGGAGTGGATGGTGCCGGTCTTGACGCCGGCCGCGGCGAAGCCTAACGAGCGAGCAAGACGCTCGCCGATCTCGCCGGCGGCCTTGTTCGTGAACGTGAACGCACAGAGTCGCTCAGCGCGGAGTCCGAGTGTCTCGATGAGGTAACGAATGCGCTCGATGAGGCAGAAGGTCTTCCCTGCCCCGGGACCGGCGAGCACGAGGAGGGGCGCGGCGGCTGCCTCGATCGCCTCACGTTGTGACGGCGAAGGGGTGAGCGCGGGTGCTGAGAGCAGCACGCTATCCTTGCTCGCTGCGCTCGCAGTTGTCATCGCACCGTAAGGTTCACCGGGCCATTTTGGAAGGCGCTAGGCGCCTGAAAGATCCTAATCCCATCGAGGTCCATATGCCACACGTTCGTCGGCACACGTTGTTCGTCATGGCCACCCTGATGCTGCCGGCTGCGCTCGCGGCCCAGAGCTTCAAGGTCGAGAAGGTCAACATCGGGGGCGAAGGGGGAACCGATTATCTCACCGCCGATCCCGCGACCGGCCGTGTCTACATCTCGCGCGGCACGCACATCATGATCGTGGACCAGGCGACGGGAAAGGTTGTCGGCGACATCCCAGACACCCCGCGCACGCACGGTATCGCCCTCGCGCAACGTCATGGCCATGGCTTCACCACGAACGCCGGCGATTCGACGTCCACGATGTTCGATCTGCAGTCGATGGCCGTCATCAAGAAAGTGCACGCGGGCATCGATGGTCTCGATGGCATCATGTACGATGACGCGTCGGACAAGATCCTAACGATCGACCATAGTCATCCGACGGGAACGGCAGTCGTGATTGATCCGCAGAGCGGCGATGTCGTTGCACGCATCGAGCTCACGGGCAACGGTCCCGAAGGCGGCGTGAGTGACGGAAAGGGTCGCATCTTCATCAATCTCGAAGACAAGAACGCGATCGACGTCGTCGACACGAAGACATGGAAGGTGGTCAACACCTGGTCGATCGCGCCCTGCGACGGGCCCACCGGGATCGCGATGGACCGCACGACGAATCGGATCTTCTCTGGCTGCAGCAAGACGTCGGTCGTCGTCGACGCCGGCACGGGCAAGGTCGTAGCCGAAATCCCGAACGGGAACGGCGTGGACGCGCTGGGCTGGGATCAGTCGCAGAAGTTGATGTACATCCCCGCCGGCCGCGACGGTAACGTGACGGTGGTGCACGAGGATTCGCCGGACAAATACACGGTGGTCGGGACAGTGCCGACTTTTCTTGGCGCAAAAACGATCGCGGTGGATGAGACGCGCCACGTCGCGTACGCGTTCACGCCGGAATACGGCCCTCCGCCGGCCGGCACCCCAGCCCCGCAACCTGGCCGAGGGGGCCGCGGCCCGCGGGGCCCGATTGTAGGCGCGTGGTTCATTCGGGTGACGCACTGATAGCTAGAGGGTGACGGTTGTGGTAGAGGGTTGCGGGCTACGCTCTACCCGCAAACCCTCTACCCACTAGCCCCTCGACCCTTGAGTGGCCACGTTATCCCATCACTCAACACCGAGCATCCCATGATTTCGCGACTTGGCAGGCTTGTTTGTCTGATCGGAGCCGCGGCGTGCGCGTCCAGCGGCGGCGCGGCGGCGAGCCGGGGAAGCGGGAACTCCAACCAATGGATGGGCAATTTCAAGCCGGCGGCGTCGGCGGTGAACGCGTCGCTCGCACCGGCGACGCCGAATCGCGGCACGGGCACCGTCACGGTCACGGCGGTAAGCGCCACGCCAGCCCGGTCGAGCGTCGAGCTGTCGATCAACGCCGGAGCGGGCGCAGTGGACCAGGTGGCCTGGCAGATCTTCAGTGGTGCATGCGGGTCGCCCGGGCCGAGCGTCGCCGGCGAGAGTCAGTTCCCGCCGATCTCCGTCTCGAGCACGGGCGACGGACATATCCGAATGGAGATGCCATTCGCGCTCGACAAGGCGGGCACGTACCACGTGAATGTCTATTGGACGCCACGCGCGAACGACATGAACGACGTCATGATGTGCGCGAACCTGCAGCCGGGCGGCTGAGCGTTCCCGTTCGCAACCGCAAGAGCCGGACGTGTGCACTCGACCGTCCGGCTTTTTGCATCGCTACCCCTGCTTCGCGGCCGCCTCGAGCTGCTTGACGGCGTGATCGACGGCGGCGCGGGTATCTGGATGCGTAAGCGTTTGCTGAACGCTCTTGAGTGCGGCGAGTCCGCGGGCAGGTCCCAAGCTCTGGACGATTGCCGTCAGCGCCCACTGGCGCACGTAGGGGCGTGCATCGTCGAGATCGGAGAGCAACAATTTGAGCGCGCGGTCGCTGCCGCGTACGACCATTGCCGCAAGCGCGTAGGATGGGAGTTGCTGGTCGCCGATCATCTGCTGCATCGTCGTGACGAAGGTGGTGTCATCCGTGCGGACGGCGGCGCCGATCGCGGCGTTTTGAATGGCGTCGCGGTACGACGGCGTGCGAAGGCCCTCGACGATCGCCGCTCGGCTTCCGGCGGTGTCGAGACTGGCGAGCGCCGTCAGCGCCGACGCGCGCACACTGTAGCTGTCATCGCCGCGCCATGTCCCGCGGACGAGCGCCAACGCTTCGGCGCCCCCAACTCGTCCAAGCGACTCGACGGCCGCCTGCCGCACCTGGCTCGACGTGTCGCGCACCGCCTTGGCGAGCGTCGGCACGACAATGCCTGCCGGGAAGGCGCCGAGGGCCGATGCAGCCTGGGCGCGAGTGAGAAAGTAGTCGCTCGATGTCGCGGCGTCGGCCAGCGCGCGAACCGCCGTCTCGTCGGTCGTTCGCGCGCCGAGCTGCTGAATGACCCACCAGCGATTCCACAAGTTCTCTTCGCGTCGAAGTTGCGCCGCCAGCTGCGCCGATGGTTGATCGAAGGTGAGCCGCTTGAGGATGCGGTTGCCGTCGTCGAACACGATCATCGTTGGGGGGCTCGCGACGTTGTCGATGACGATGGTATCGTCGCGCTGCCGAATCCACTTCGTTCGGACCACGTCGGCACCCGTCGCGGTGCCGATGCGAACGGTCACCGGCATCCGGAAAGTCTCCGGCACGACGTAGCGCATGCCAGCGCTGTCCGCCTTCAGGGTGTCGCGCTGCGTCTGCCTGACCGCGAGCGTCAGACGATGCGTCGCGGGGTCATATGTCGACGTGACCGTGAACTCCGGGTAACCCGCAGCGTACACCCACTGCGACCAGAACCAATCCAGATTCTCGCCCGTCGCGTCGAGGAACGCCTGCCGTAGATCATCGCTGACCGCGTTGCCGTACGCGTGGTCTGTGAGGTAGCGATGGATGCCCGCCCAGAAGCGCTCGTCGCCGAGGTAGCTGCGCAACATCTCGAGCACGAGCGCGCCCTTGGGATAGATGTTGTTCGAGCCCAGCGAGGCGAGGGGCATCCGACGGCGCGCGTCGATCTGCATGAACTGGCGGTACTCGTCGAGGTAGTAATCCTCGGCGATGTGGCTGCCGGACTTCTCGCGCCAGTACTGGCCGGGCATGAACTCCGCGAAGCCCTCGTTCAGCCACATGTTCGCCCAGTTCTCGGTCGTGACGAAGTCGCCGAACCATTGGTGCGCGAGCTCGTGCGGAATGAGAATGTGTTGATACCAGGGACGGTCCTGGTACGACTTGGCATCAGGCAACCAGTCGACGAGTGTCGTCGCGCTGACATTCTCCATGCCGCCGAAGAAATCGGCGACGGTCGTCTGGGCGTACTTCTGCCACGGGTAGGGCACGCCCGTTAGGCGCGAGTACACGTCGATCATGTCGGGCGTGACATGAAAAAGCCGCCAGGCAAGCGCGCTGTCCGCGTGGTACGTGTAGTAATCCACGGGGACGTTCTTCCACGTATCGTGGATCTTCGCGAGCGGTGCGACCACGAGTGAGACGAGGTACGACGCGCTCGGACGGTCCTGGCGCCAGTGGAGTGTCCGCGCGCCGGTCGCGTCTTTGGTGTCGGCGACGAGCGCACCATTCGACACGGCCATGTAGCCAGCGGGGACGGTGGCCTCGACCTCCCAGGTCATCTTGTCGTTCGGGAAATCATAGGTGGGGAACCAGTAATGATTGTCACGGTCCTCACCCTGGCTCCAGATCTGCCGCGGCGTGTGGGGCCGCTCGTCGATGAAGGTGAGACCTCGCCCGTTCACGACCTTGCCGCTGTAATCGACCGTGAAATGGATGGTATCGTGAAACGCCGCTGGCCGGGCGAGATAGATCACGAGCGTGTCGCCGTGACGGCCAGTACGCAGCGCGCTGCCGGAAGAAGTCGCAACCCGTTTGATCCCGAGCAGGGCTCCGGCGTCGAGGATGACCGAGTCCATCGCCGGGCGGAGTGCTATGAGTGTTGTCGAAACGCTGCCCATGAACGACAGCGAGTCCCAGTTGAAGTCGCGTACGGCGATGTGCTGATGGACGAGGTCGAAATCGTGCGAGCGCGTGTAGCGGTCGTTCGCAATGCTCTCGAGGTTTGGATTCTGGGCGTGGGCGGCATGCGCCGCGAGGGCGAGCGCGATGATGAGCGTGGCGAGTGATGGGCGCATAGCTACAAAGATGCATTGCACGCGAGCGCAACGACACGGTCGAGAATGTAAGGCCCGGGTATGAATTGGATCAGCGCGAGCTGGGCGTCAGCGTCCCCGAGCTCCGCCGCAGTCGCGCGAGGGCGTCGCGCGTCGCGTGGATCGTCACGAGATCCGTATCACCCTGCCCCCACCGGGAGAGCACGCGCTCGTATGCGGCGCGTGCGTGCGGCGCGTCGCCGGAGCGTTCGTAGAGCATACCCGCGTTCAGCGGTGCGGCGAGCGCGTACTGCTCCGCCTCCCAGCCATACCAGTGTTCGGGATTCGCGACGAGTACTTCGTACAGGCGCGCGGCGTCGGACAGCTTGCCACTGCGCGCGACCGCGTTCGCCAGCGACTCGATCGTGTATGAGCTGGAATCGTTCGCCGCCGCGACACGGATGATCTGAACGGCACTGTCGGTGCGACCGCGGGCGAGGGCGAGCTCGCCGGTCAACAATTGCACGCTGATACGGTCGTCGGGGTTGTCGACGCGCGCGCGGCGACGCAGCGAGTCGAGCACTTCGCTCGCGAGACCAACCTGGCCGTCGCGCGCGAGCGCTTTGCCGAGATAGAGAAGGAACTTTGGCTCGAAATAGGCACGCCGGAAGAGAGCGTGTGCCGCGCGGATCTCGGCTGACGCGGAGTCGTGCCAGCCCTTCTCCTGCTCGACACTCGCGAGAAAGAGCCGATTGCGCGCCTCCGTCAGCTCGCGCTGGGGCGCCTGACTGCGCAGGACCGCGTCGCGAAATCGATCGATCGCCTCGGCGTAGCGTCCCTGCACCATCGCGAGCAGGCCTAACGAGCGATGACCGCGTGCCTGTTGGTCCACGTCGCCCGTGAGCATCGAGTCGTACGCGGCGCGCGCCTCATCGATGTGACCGGCGAGCACCAACGCCCCTCCGAACTCGTGATTGATGTTCTCGAGCGTGAGCATGTTCGGCTGCAGCACGAATGCATGCCGATAGGCCCGGACGGCCTCGTCGAACTGACGCAGCCCCTTCAGCGAAGACGCGAGGTTGATGTAGTCCGCCGCGTTGGTGGAATCGCGCGCGATCTGCTCACGCAAGGCGGCGACCGCTTCCTTGCTGCGGCCGAGCCGCATGTAGTCGTAGCCGATGCGTCCCCACAACGCGCGGTCGCCGGGATAGATGGTAAGCAGCGCGCGGCGAAGTTCGATCGCCTTTTCACGGTTGCCGCGCCAACTCTCGGCGCTGGCACGCACGAGCAGCTTCTCGCGGTCGGTAAGGCGATCGATCAGACGCAGCGCGTGATCGAAATGGAGGTCGCCATTCGGCCGATCGTTGTTCCAGTAGTAGGCCGCGCCGAGCTCGGAGTGCGCGAGCGCGAAATCCGAGTCGACGGCAATGGCACTCTCGTAGAGATCGATGGCCGACTTGCGATTCCCCGCCCGGAACGCCGCGACGCCGCTCGCGTACAGTCGCAGCGCCTCGAGCGAGCTGGTCGTCGCCTGCGGTAGCGGCAGGTCGTGGGCGGCGATCGCGTCGGACGACTCGCCGATATCCCGACGTAGTCGGCGAACCAATTCGTCAACGACGGCGATGACGTCCGCACGATGAGGCGCGACACGCGACTCCGCTGCCAGCGCCGTGCCGGTACTGGCGTCGACCAGCCGCGCTGTCAACATATAGCTGCTGTCGATGCGATCGATGGTGCCAGCGACGACGACGCGGATGCCTTCACGCATCGCCACCTCTCGCGCGAGGGGTTCGTCGAGGCGCGCGGCGGGACCGGTGGCGGGACGCCCCATGCGTGTCAGCGTTTGCTCAACGCGAGCGCGCGGGAAGACATTGACGTACGCGGACTGTTGCAGGCCGGCGGCGAGCGCCGCATCGAGCGCGCCGTCGAAGATCGGATCGTGGGTACGATTTTCGAACTCGGCGGGCAGAATGAACGCCCGCTCGGGAACCCGGAGTCGCCTGACCACGGTCCATCCCCACCCCACCGCGAGAACCAACGCGACGACCGACAACGTGCCGGCGAGCCAATAGGCGCGTCGCGTGCGCTGCCGCAGCCATTCGACCGTCAGGCGGGAGCGGCGGGGCGCATTGACAATCACCGGCCCCGCCGGCAGTGGGACGGCCTCGAGCGGCGTGAGTGGCGGCGCGACCGAGGGCACCGAGATCGGTGTGGCGACAGCGACCGGTCCATCCCGCTGCGCCTGCGGCGTCGGTGCGTGCGTTCTGACCTCGGCGGGCTCGCGCCGCAGCCGATCAGCAAGCGCCGCGACCGCGGGATTGGGCTCCGCATCGAGGTCGTCGCGGACGAGGGTGTGATAAATCTCCGCGTGCCGAAGGGCGCCGGCGCGATCACCGGTAGCGGCAAGCTCGGACATCAGCGAGAGCACGACGCGCGTCTTGCGCGGCTCCATCGTCGCGAGGCGCTGCCATCGTTTCACGGAAGATGCGTGGTCGCCGCCACTGGCGGCATCCGTCGCCAGACTCTCGAGCGCCGACTCCACTTCCCTCGTTAGGCGCGCTCGCTCCTCGTCAGCCCAGCGCTCGAAGCCGGGCGCGCCGGAGATGAACACGCCATCGAGAAAGGGGCCCGCATAGAGATCGACCGCGGCAGCGCGGTCGCCGCGTGCGAGCGCCGCCATGAAATCCTCGACGTCGCTCGTCGCCGCCGCGGGATTGATCGTCAACTCCTCGCGGCCGAGGACGAGCGCTTCCGCGCCCAGGTCGCGCTTGAGCGAATACAGCGTCTGGTCGAGTGCGTGACGGGCGCGGTCGCCGTCGCTCTCGGGCCAGAAGAGCGCGAGGAGCTTGTCGCGCGGCATGCCACGTGGACCGCTGGCCGCCAGCACGGCGAGGAACGCGAGCCGCCGACGAGCGGCCGTCGCCGTGCTCGTCGCCGCTCCCCCGCTTTCGGCGGCGGAGCGTTCGATCGACAATCCTCCGAATGTCCGGAGCCTGAGCACGCGGCCCTCTCCCTCGCGATTGCACGGCCCAGAGCCGCGCCTCGCCCTCGTCACGCGTCGAACATCGACCCGCACCTAGGCTACGGCACAACGAGCATGGGAACAAGGGGCTACGGATCAGGGACTCGGGACTTGGGCGCCCCCGCGCCCCACACCGCGCGCCTACCTAGTCCCTAGCCCCTTGCTGGCTTCCGGCTGAGCGACAATGGTCGGTTTAGCAAACACTCTACGCAGCTCGGTGGCCGACATGCCGGTGTTGTAGACACGCGTGCCGGGCTCGAGCTCCTTGCCGCGGCCGAGATCACCGACGATCACCGGCTCGAAGCCGGCATCGCGCACCAGGCGCGACGCAACCTCGAGCGCATCGCGATGGTCGCCCGCGAGTGGGATACCGACAGGGTCCCCGCTCCGATGGGCTTCCGACGCGAGCGTCTTGTAGTAGATCGTGTTGAACGCTTTCACCCAACGGCTCTGTGGGAAGAGCATCGCTGACCACCCTGCCGTGCCACGCGGATGCCGCATTGCCTGTCGCGCGATCTCGCCATCGCGTTGCTCGTACGCGTTCGACGTGTCGAGCACCGTCTTGCCGGCCAGCGCAATCCCGATGTCGCGCGAGAGATCGGGGAGCGCCTTCAGCGGCACCGTGAGGAGCACGACCTCGCCGAACTCCGCCGCATCAACCGGTGTTCCCGATGATGCCCGCTCGCCGAGCTCCTTCACGAGGGCGTCGAGCTCGGTAGGGTGACGTGACGACAGCAGAACCTCGTGGTCGGCGTCGACCCACAGTTTGGCGACGGTCGACCCGATCATACCTGCGCCGACGATCCCGATACGCATGAGCTCCTCCCATGAGAACGCGATGCGTCGCCACGCGTTCGCGGGCGACGCTCACGGGAAATGTGCTCGGCGCGTCAATTGGCCGACGATTTCCTCCGTTACACCAGACGCGACCGGCCGCGGACCACGTATGCCGCGATCACACCAACCACAGCCGGAAGGATCGCGACGGCGCCCTGCCCCTGAATGAGCGTGGTGCCGACCGCGCCGATCATGATGATGACGAGACCGAGCGCGGCGAGGGGTGTTAGGCGCTGCTGAATCCGGAACAGGCCAGGGAGCAGGAGACCGAGAGCGCCAGCCGTCTCACAGACGCCGATGAACTTGATGAATGCACCGGGCAGATGCGACTGTGCCGCGAGCTCGGCGGCCGGCAGGGCGAGCTTCATGCCGCCGGCGAAGAGGAAGATCGCCGCGAGAACGCCCTGCGCGATCCAAAGCCGTGTCGTGGAATTGTCGCGGGTCGTGGAGTGCAGTGTGATCGAGGTCATGGTCGTCTCCGGATGTGGTGTTGTCGCTGTACTGCGGCTCTACCCACACGTCGAACGACAATCGCGGAAATCGACACGACGCGACTTGTCGGGAGCGGACCCCAGAAGCCGAATTGGCAGAGCGGAGGGCAAAAAAGGCCGACGGCTAAGCCGTCGGCCTTCCGGGTTCAAACCCTGTATGCTCGACCCTTTGCCGGATCAGTACTCCCACTTACGCACGATCTTGCCGTGCCTCACCTCGTAGATGTCCACGTGCTTCCGTTTCGCACCGTTCTGCATCGCGACGTAGAAGTCGGTCACGAGCGGCCCACTGAGCACGCGCTTCGAGAGACGAAGCTTCGCGTCCTTGGTCCGCTGGAACACGAGAATCAAGCTGTCGCGCACGGCGACGCGGGACACGAGGTGTGGACCGGTGGAGTCGGCCAGGTTCTCGTACATGTACATCGGCTGAAACTCAGTCTCGATGGCCACCACGTCGTGGTGGTTGTATCCGTCGAGCGCGCGCTGCACAACCTTCTGCGGCAACGTGTCGCGATGCGCGAAGTGGAACTGCGCGTGGACCGGCCGAGCGAGGGTGACAGCGAGCAGAATGGCGATCGTGCTGAGGGTTCGGCGCATACTTATAGCACGATCCGGCCAGCCCCCGGTCACATCGGAAAAAGTGACAGCGCCTCGGAGCGTGCCTCCAATTCGAGCAGTTTGCGCTTGCGCCAGAGGCCGCCCCCGTAGCCGACCAGCTCTCCCGTCGAGCCGATGACGCGATGGCAGGGGATCAGTATGGCGATGCGGTTATCCCCATTGGCGCGCGCGACGGCGCGCACCGCGTTAGGCTTGCCGATCGCTTCGGCGAGACGCCCGTAGGTGGTCGTGGTGCCGGACGGTATCCGCTGGAGCTCCGCCCAGACGCGCATCTGGAATGCTGTGCCTGGCGCGTGGAGCGGGACAGTGAAGTCGCGCCGATGTCCGAGAAAGTATTCGTCGAGCTGGGTGCGCAGCATGTCGAAGACGGGCGAGTCTCCGGGCTGCAGCTCGCAGCCGACCGCGCGGCGAACGCGGTCGAGCTGCGTGTCGATCATTCGGCGATGAGGGAACTCGAACAGCACGAGCTCTGTCTCGCTCGCCGCGGCGAGCATTGGACCGATTGGCGTTTCGATTTCGCTGACGCTGACGTGCATGCTCTATCATAGCATGGCCCTGTCAGCCGACGTACCCCATCCGGAAGGCGAAGGGAGTGAGACCGTGCATCTTCGCCGCCCTGACGGTGGAGTCGGAGTACCAGGGCGCGCTGCTATCGAGACACACGACGTCGAACCCGAACGCAGCAATCGCCTCGAAGTCGGGCGGCGTGTCGCCGTATACGTAGGCAATGAGAGGCTCGGTAGACATGGACACGAAAGGGGTAGAGGCTAGGGACTAGGGACTAGGGGCTAGGGGGCTAGGGGCTAGGGGCTAGGGCTACGCGCCGCGATTCTCACCAGCGGCCCTAACCCCTAGTCCCTAACCCCTCGTTGTTATCGACGCACCAGCTGCGTGAGGGCAATGCGATACTCACGCTGCTCCTCATCCCAGGTGATGCAGTAAGCCATGGGGCAGTAGCCGGTGGGCGAGAACTGCTGCGCCTGCGGCAGCTGAATCACCCGGTCACGGTCGGCGGGAATCGCGGCCGTCTTCCGTTCATGATGTAGTTCCGAGTGATCATCGGCTCGCTTGCTGACGCGGCTGCAAGACGGGACGGCCACCGAGTTGCGCGGCGCATAGGCCGGCTGTGGGTCTGGCGCGCGCTGCGGCGAATCAAAGGCGCGGATCAACCGGCTCACTTTCCAACGCCAGTACGGCGAATACACACTCGTGAACACGCCGCAATGGCTCGCGACGGGTGAAGCGCTCGAGCGCCTCGACTCCGAGCGCAAACTCGCGCAGCGCCAGGGAGCGCTTCACTGAGAGGCCTCGCGAGCGCAGCCGGTCGAGGTTCGCGGGGAGTGTGTACTCCGGACCATAGATGATTCGCAGATACTCACGACCACGGCACTTCACTGCGGGCTGGACTAGGCCACGCGCACTACGCGCGACAAAGTTGAGCGGCTTGACCACCATGCCCTCCCCGCCCCGCCCTGTCAGATCCTCCCACCATCCGATCGCCGCCGCCTGGCTGTCGGAGTCGGTGACGTCCACGACGCGGTGATTCGTTGCGAAGAGCACGGGCTTCCCCGACTCCGTACCACCGAGCTCCTCGGCCATCTGCATGTGCCAGAGATGATCCTTATCGACGTGAACCATGCCCTCGGTTGCAAGGATGTGAAAGGGCGCGAGTCGGAGATCGGTCACATTGTTCACCGGCCACGAGTAGCGCCGGTACGCTTCGCCATACTGAGAGGCGAGCGTAGCGCGCTCATCGTAATATGCGAGTAACTCCGGGGGCGCGCCGGCTCTGGCAACGGCAGCCGAGAGCGCGGCCCTCGCCAGTGGCAGCGCGGCATTGGCCGCTACACTCACAGGGGCGTATTGCTTGCGGATCAGCTCCTGCGCCTTTGCCGACCAGGGCATCAGCTCGCAGTCGAGGCATATCCAGTCGGTGCGGAGCCGCGACCAAATATCACGCTCATCGAGCGCACGAGAGACGATCGTGAGCAGCTCGCGTTCGATCGTGGTGTCGCCGAAGAAGCGTCGGCCCGTGCGCGTGTAGATGACGCCCGTACCGTCCCCGACAACGCCAAAGCGACGACGCGCCACATCGTCGTCGCGGCAGAGGACGAGGACGGCGCGCGAGCCCATGTGCTTCTCCTCGCAAATCACCTTCGGTACGCCATTATGCCGGAAATAGGCGAACGCCTCGGCGGGATGCTCGAGAAAACCAGGCTCCTGTGTCGTCTCCGACGGGGACATCGTCGGAGGCAGATAGATCAACCACTTCGGATTCGCGGCAAACCGGCTCATCACCTCCACGGCGGCGATGCTGTTCTCCTCGCGAATAGTGATGGTGCGATGCAGGCGCGTCGTGATGATGCGCTTCCCCGTCACGTCGGCGAGATCGAGCACGTCGTCCAGCTGCTGCTGCGCCGTGAGCTCCTGCGCCGCCCCGGGGCTCGCCGGAGGGAAGGGACGCGCCGGCTGAGCGTATACCCGGTGGGCAGCGACTGATACCAGCTCGCGCTCTGGATAGCGCAGCGCCGTTAGGCGCCCACCGAACACGCAGCCCGTATCGATATTGATCGTGCCATTGAGCCACTCGGGCTCGGGAACCGGGGTGTGACCGTAGACGACCGCCGCCTTGGCCCGATATTCCGCCGCCCAATTGTAGCGAATCGGCAAGCCGAATTCGTCGGTCTCACCGGTGGTCTCGCCGTATAGCGCGAAATCCCGCACCTGGCCCGAGCCGCGCCCCTGCATCTCGCCTTTCATACCAGCGTGAGCGACGACGAGCTTCCCGTCGTCAAGCACGTAATGACTCACAAGATCGTCGATGAAATCGGCGACCCGACTCACGAACTCCGGCTTCTCGGTCTCCAGCTGCCGAAGGGAGTCCTCGAGTCCGTGCGTGATGCGGACGTCCCGTCCTCGCAACTTGCGCATCAGCTTGATGTCGTGGTTCCCCGGGACCGCCAGCGCGTAGCCAGCTTCGACCATCCGCATAACGAGTCGGAGCACATCCGGAATGCGCGGGCCGCGGTCCACGAGGTCGCCGAGAAAAATCGCGCGCCGACCTTCCGAGTGGGACCACAGTCCACCCTGCTCGCCATAGCCAAGTGTGTGGAGCAACTCGATCAGCTCATCGCCGCAACCATGCACGTCGCCGATGATGTCAAAGGGCCCGTGATCCGTCTTTCGGTTGTTCCATAAGGGCTCGCGAACGATCACTGCCGCCGCGACATCCTCTGCCGACCGGAGGACGTGCATGTGCCGGAACCCCTCGCGCTTCAGATTGCGCATCGACCGGTGCAACTGACTCCGCTGTTGTCGAATGACATGCGGGCCGAAATTGCGGTCGGGGCGATCCCTGTTTCGCTCGTGGCAAAGGCGCTCGGGCAGATCGAGCACGATCGCGACTGGCAGCACGTGATAGCGCCGCGCCAGCTCGACGAGAGGCTTGCGCGATTCGGGCTGCACGTTGGTCGCATCGACGACGGTGAGCAGGCCGCGCTCGAGGCGCTTGGCGGCTATGGCGTGCAGTAGCTCGAATGCCGGCCCAGTCGCGGACTGGTCGTTTTCGTCATTCGACACCAGACCGCGGCAGAAGTCCGACGAGATCGTCTCGAACCCGCCGAAATGCTTTCGCGAAAAGCTGGACTTGCCGCTCCCCGACGCTCCGACCAGCACGACGAGTGACAGCTCGGGAATCGTGATCGTTCTCGTTCCGGTCAGCGGCGTCGCCTGGGTTCCGGTGACTTCATCCATTAGCGCGGAGCGTGAAAATTCCCATCTGTGTCGGCGATCCAACGGCTGCGTCGTCCGGACCGACCGGCTCGAAGCGAACCTCATAAGCGTGCGTGTCGGCAACGCGCCGCGCCCATTCCTGAAACTCGGCGCGTGTCCACTCGAAGCGATGGTCCGCATGGCGAAATTCGCCCGCTGGCAGCGTCTCCCAGCGAATGTTGTAGTCCGCGTTCGGCGTCGTTACCACGATGATGCGCGGGCGGGCGAACTCGAACACGACGCGCTCGAACGAGGCGAGACGCGGCGGATCGAGATGCTCGACGACCTCGACGACCGCGGCGGCGTCGAAGCCCGTCAGGCGCGCGTCGCGATACACGAGTGAACCGTGCAACAGCCGGATTCGCTCGCGCTGCATCGAGGGCAGCTCGTCGAGGCGCAGCCGTCGACTCGCCATCTCCAGCACGCGATAGGAGACGTCGACGCCAACGATTTCATCGAACCCGCGCTCGGCGTACAGGAGCGATAGTAGCCGACCCTCCCCGCAGCCGAGGTCGAGCACGCGCTTGGCGCCGCTCGCCTTGAGCACGGCGAGCACTGTCGAGAGGCGCTGCTCGTTGAGGCTGAGCGTGCGCTCCAGCCGCGGTTCGGGAGCAGCCGGATCCTCCTGCTGGTCGAGCTCCGGCTCGTCCTCGGCGGTGAGACGTGAGATGGCTTCGTCGACGAGGCTCTTGCGGTGGCGCAGGTAGCGTCGGGCGATCGTCTCCCGCTCAGGATGGCTCTCGAGCCAACCACTGCCGAAGCGGAGCAGCTTCTCGATCTCGTCCTCGCCGACCCAGTAATGCTTACGGTCATCGAGTACCGGGACAAGCACATAAATGTGCATAAGCAGCTCCTGCAACCGCTTTGTGGCTCGCAGCGTGACCGTGAAATACGGACTAGTCCGCGTGGGCTCGATTGCGTCGTCCAGTTCGTGCCCGGTGATCGCGAGCTCGTAGCCTAACGGCTCGAACAAGTGTCGCAGGAACGGCTCGCCGCCACGGCTGGGAACGACGGCAATGCGCGCCTCCAGCGGAATGGGGGATGCCGCTAACTCCGGCCGCTCCTTGCTCTGCCCGCCCAGCGCACTCCGAAACACCCCGGCGATCGCGACGCTCAAGAACGAGCTCGCGACGTACGGGCGATCGTTTACGTACTGGTCGAGCGGGCCCGTCTCGGCATGACCGGAACCGCGCACGAGCGCAACGGGGTCGACGTCAAGCAGCAGCGCGGCGGTACACCGCGATGCCGTCGCTTCCGGATAGAAGACGTGCGCCCGGCCGAACGATTCGTCGAACGACTGGGCCCGCGCCGGATTCTTGTGCAACAGGAAACCAAGATCCGTCGCCGGCTCATGAGTCGTGGTGATTGTCAACAGCATTATGATTCGGTCAACTGGTCAACGGGGCCGCACAACCCAGATCTGCTCCTTGCCATAGGCCGGCGGCGCGCCCAGGTAATCTGACCTCTCCTCCTCGACGACGAAATCGCACAGCGCAAAGAGATTTCGCATCTCGCCGCGAAAGATCCAGCGCAGCTCCAGCCGCTCGTCCTCTTCCCGGACCGTCGTGCCGTCGGCGGCCGTCTCGGTGAAACGCCAGCGCTCAGTGAGATGCTGCCGGACATGGTCGTTCGTGCGCTCGATGACCGTTACGCTCACGCTGTGCCCAGTGACGGGGTTCCGCATCAATGGCACCTCACGCCGAGGCGTGAAATGCTCCAGCGCGAGGAGGTCGTAGCGCGGATCGAAGATGTCGATGATGAGTCGGCCGTCAGGGCGGAGGTGGCGATGAACGCTGCCTAACGTGGCCCGCTGCGCCGCGTCCGTCAGAAGCAGGAGGAACGCGCGGAATGGGATGATCACGAGAGCGAACCGCTGGCCGAGCTCGAAATCGCTCATGTCGCCGCACACAAAGCGCGCCCGTCGGCTCGCGTCGAGGGTCTCGGATTCGCGCTTGCGCTCGGCCTGATCCAGCATTGCCGGCTCGCGATCGAGACCGACGATGTCGATCCTCGCGCGTGCGATGGGCCACGTGACGCGACCGGTGCCGCAGGCCAGCTCGAGCACCGGCCCGCCGCTCGCCCGCGCGTGGTCGACATAGAACTCGATCTCACCCGCCGGTGTCTCCGTGCGGGCATCGTACGTCTCGGCATTGATGCCGCCTAACGAATAGAAGGGGCGCATGGAGGTTGACGGTGAACGGTGAACGGCGTGAACGGTGAACGGTGATCGAAGTCTGTCAGTTCACCGCCCACCGCCCACCGACTAGCCCTCAAACAAATCCCGCGATCACGTGTGGTGTCGCGATGTCGAAACCGACGACGTCGAGCATGCCTGCATCGTTAGGATCCGCGATGCTGAACCCGTTAGAAGCCATGCCGACGACAACCAGCTTGGCGGCGATGCCCATGCGCTCCCTGTACTCGCGGAGCGCCTGCGTGGGGTGGATCTCGCCCGCCCACGTCTCGCTGTCGGTATAGATCACGAACACGTCCACCAGCCAGCGATGCTTCGCTGCTTCAACCATCGGCAGCGCGCAGTCGGTTCCGCCGAAGGGAATGCCCGCCGTCGTGCGCAGGACGTCGTCCAGCCGCTGGCGCGGAGAGATCGAGATCGGCGTGAGACCGCTGTTCAGGCCGCTCGCCGAGTGCATCGACCGATACGTGCCATTGCTGAACCCCACGACGCGGTAGTTGCTCTCCGTCGCCACGGTCACGAGCGCCATCGCGGCCGACGCCTCGCGACACGACAGAAACGGAAGCCCGTGCATGCCGACACCCATCGATCCCGACACGTCCAGGGCGATGAGCATCCGCTTACCGCTCGGCGCCACGCTGCCGAACGCCAGATAGAAGGCGCCATCCAGTGCGTCGATGATCTGACTAACTGGAGCCCACCGGCCTGTTCCACGCACGCCGTGACCCTGCGCGTACGTCTTGAGCGCGGCGAGAAGCGCCAACGGATGCAGCCGTGCCTTCTGAATCGCTGACGCGCTGCGAAGCCGCGTCAAGACCATCCGCACCGCGTCGCTCCCCGGGACGAGCAGACCAACCTTGGTCATGACCCCAAGGTTGCGCACCATGGCGCCGAGCGGCATCCGATCGAGCAGCGCATCCCAAACGACGGCGTGCCGGAGAAGGTCCGTCGGTACCATCTCGCGTGTCAGCCGGTAGATCCGGATGACGCGCGCGGCTTCGTTAGGTGTCATGTGGCGCAGCGCCTGTACTGCCTCGATACGCTCCATGAACTCGACGTCGCCCGATCCCTTCGCTTCCATCACTCCCTTCCAACCCTGCACCGCGAAGCGAAAGAGTAGATCGTGCGTGACTGAGGGCGCCTTCGGATGCGCCAGACGCAACGCGTCGCGATGCGACCAGCCGTCACGCGACTGATACTTGAGCATCTGGTACGCGAGATCCGCCGGTGTCTGCTCCGTGTACCAACGGCCCACCGCGGTTCGCACACCCCGTCCCCAGCCGCGAAACGCCGCGAGGTACTCGAGCCAGTGGAAGAGATGCGTTCCCGTCCGCGCCACCGCGGGAAGCGCGACGAGGGCGAGTGCGCGCGTGATGTCGTCGCCGAGTCCGGCGGCCATCGCCAGTACGAAGAGCGCCGGGTCGTTCTTCGCCGCGCGTCCGGATTCGCTGACCTCGACCACGCGCCTAACGACTCGCGGTCCATCCTCGCGGAGGCAGGCGACGACGCTCTGTGCGTTCTCGCGCGTGAGCTTCCGCTCGGCGACGTAGAAGGTTCCGTCGGCGCAGCCGAGGATCAGGAAGCGATCGAGCTGGGCCCACTTGTCGAGCGCCCAGATAAATCCGCCGGCGCTGTTCGGCACCTGCGCGGTGCCGGGAATCGGCTCGCTCTGCGGCGTGGTGAGACGCCGGAGGCGAGTCGCGAAATGCTTGGAGAGATTCTGCATGTGCACCTCCGGTGAAGGGTTGTGATGTAGAGCCCAGATGCACCCGGTAGGATTCGAACCTACGACCTCCCGATTCGTAGTCGATAAGCCTCACGCGTCGGCCCGTGGGCTACCGGGCAAAGGAGTGGCGAGGCAAGGCGCTCTAGCCTCTGAGCTACGGGCACATCCGGACAGTTGAGATTTTCATAGCCGCCGGCGAATGCACGTGCCGAGTCGTGGGAGTCGCGTTCCTCGAGCTCGACGCCGTGCACCGCCGGACGGCGTTGTTTGCTGTCATTTGCTGCTTGTGATTGCCAGACCAGCACTTGTCAAACAGCGAGAGCCGGGCTCTCATTGGGCGCTATGCCCCACTTTTAGCAAATGCAAAACGCCCCACCTGCTTCGAGTGCAGGTGGGGCGTTCTCTCGACCCCGACGGAGTGAGGTCCGGCGCTCCTATGGAGCGTGGCTACCTCGTCCGATGCCTGCACTGTGGTCCCGCGCGTCGCGATCGCCAATCGCGCCGGCGGCTGGCATGACGCTCGCCGCCTGGATGCGCTCGCTCCACGACCGCGGGGAGTACCCGAAGCCGCATGGCGTTTCGCTACCAAGTCTCGTGAACGTCATGTCGTAGTTGGAGTTGAGTGTCAGGTCCGAAAACGCGAAAGTCGCGTCACCGATGGTTCGCCCGCCGCTCTTTGCAGTGGGGCTGAGTTGGTCACCGCCGATGGCTCGGCAGTGAGTACTCGTGAACATCGGGACGCGACTCCCAGGGCGGACGATTTTATGTGGTGTTGCAAGATCTGTCAAGGGCCTCCGCAGGAGGATTGGCCGCTCAACTGATGCCGACTCTCCCCTTCACCGAATCGATCAGCTTCACCGAGTCGTAGCCGATGCCATTTCGAAAGACCGTCGTGACTTTGCGAATCGTCGATGGATCGGCTGCGAGATCGCCATTGAGCACCACGAGGTCAGCCGACTTCCCGCGCTCGATGGAACCGAATTGCTGAAAGGTGCCGAGGATCTTCGCGCCATTCGCGGTCATGATCTCCACCGCCTGCGCTGGCGTGAAGCCGGCCTCTATGAACAACTCGTAATTACGCTGGTCGCCGAAGCCAGGCAACGCACCGCCGAAGCCCGTTGGATCGACGCCGGCGCCTAACGTACCGCCCGCGTCGACAAATGCTTTCTCGAATGCCATGGCGCTCTTGAACGCCTCGGCGGTGAACGGCCATTTGGACGAGGTATCGATCGTGTTGCGGAGCTTCATGTATGCGTCCCTGACCTCGGGCGACATCGCGTCGAGCATGCGCTCGTCCTTCGTCGGCCGATTCGGGAAGAACATCTCGAAGACGGCGAGCGTGGAAGTCATCGGGACTTTCTTGTCCACCATCTTCTTGATGGTGGCCCGGCCAGCATCGCCCGTCGCGCTCGCGCTGCCGACCCTAACGAGGCTGTTCGCGGGGCAATAATCGGGCTTGTGCTCCGGATCGAAATCCGTGTTGGTGAGAAAACCGTGCTCGAGGTTGTCGATGCCGAGGTCGACGGCCTCCTGGAACGACACGGAGCAGAGATGGCCGGTGACCTTGAGTCCACGCTTGTGGGCTTCGTCGATCGCGGCCTTGAGCTCCGCGCGACGAATATCGGTGTACGCCTTGATCCAGGTTGCGCCCTCCTGCGCCCAGTACGCGACGAAGCGCCGCGCCGCCTCGGGCGACGTGAGGACCGCCATGTCCGACGAGCCATTCGCGCCCGCTCCCGTGATGTACGGCGCGGTGAGGACGATGCGCGGCCCGGGAATCTGACCGGTCTCCACGGCATGCTTCGTCCCGATGTCCGCGTATGGCGCGACCGATCCGGTCGTGCGGATCGTGGTGACGCCGGAGCCGAGATACAGTCGCGGGCCACTGAAGCCTAACGACGCTTCACGGCCGCCCGCGGCCGTGTAGAACAGGTGATCGTGCATCCCGACGATGCCGGGAATCACGGTCTGGCCTGTGAGGTCGATTGTCCGCGCGCCCTGCGGAACGGCGACGCTGGACGACGCGCCGACGGCGGCGATCTTCCCGTCGCGAATCACGATCGTCTGATTCGCCTTCGGCGCGGCACCGGTGCCGTCGATGACGGTCGCGTTGGTGAGGGCAACGACCGGCTCGCTCACCGTCACGAAATCGCGCGTCGTCTTCGACAGTGCGCTCACGGTCTGCGCCGGCGCTGGTGAAGCAAGGACCGACAGGGCGATCAGGGTGAAGGCTCGTCGCATGAATGCTCCTTGTAAAAGCAGATCCCTCGCTACGCTCGGGATGGCAGGAAGCGGGATGACAGGCCCAGCGATCACTGCACCGTGAACCCCATCATCATCCCGCTCGTCAGATGCTCGGCGATGTGACAGTGTAGCATCCAGCGTCCGGGGTTGGATAGATCCAGCAAAAGATCCACCGTCGAGCCGGCGGGAATCAGCGCCGTGTCCTTCCACGCCAGGTTCTCGTTCCGGACTCCATTTACCGCCAGCACCAGAAAACGCTGGCCGTGCAGGTGAATCGGATGCTGCATCGCGTGCATCGACTTGCGCTCGTTGCCTATCCGCAGCTTGATCACGTCTCCGCGATGGAAGCGCCAGTCGATGTCCATGTTCTCCTTTCCCGTGTCGACATCGCGGAGAATCCACCGCACCTGATCGCTGGTCGACGCCCAGTTCATCACCGGCATCGTGCCCACCCATTCGACCGGCGCGAAGTATGTCGAATCGAGGAGCATGAGCTGCCGACTCACGAAGGGCAAATCGTGCGTTTCGATCGTGAGAAGCAGCGAGTGGTCGACTGGTCTGTCGAAGTAGCGCCGAAATGGATCGATACTGGCGACCGCCCCGCTGTCGCGGCGGAGACGCGCGAACGCGGGCGCGAGATCGGGCGACGCGCGATCGTTCGTCACGTGGACGATTCCTAACGTGTCAGTTTCCGCGAAGTAACGCCCGAATAGATGATCGAGCCCCTCGACGCGGTTCACGAGCGCGATGTCGCCCGGCCGGTCGAATCGGACATTGACGACGTAGCGTTCTGCCGGCGCGATGACAACGCTCCCCACCCACTCCTCGTGCTCGAAGTTGCCGCCGTCGCTGCCGACCAGCTTCATCTTCGCGCCCGCGAAGGACAGGTTGAAGGTGCGTGTATTGGAGACATTCGTCAGGAAGAAACGCAGCACCTCACCGCGCTTGGCCGTGGCATGCCAGCGCGGCTCCCCGTTGACAAGAAACACGTTACCAAAGCGCCCCATGAACGCGTGCGTCGTCTGGTCGCGTCCGAACGGTACGAGGCTGCTGTCGTCGCCCACCAGCAGGTCGTCGATGATGAGCGTCTGCTCACGATTGGCGGCGCTGTAGTAGTCCGGCCGCGGCGAACGCACGAGGATATTACCGTACAGCCCCAGCTCCTGCTCGGTATCCTCGCGGACGTGTGGGTGATACCAGTAAATGCCGGCGTCGGGAAAGTGGACGTGATAGGTGAAGGTACCCCCCGGCGGCACCGCCGATTGCGACATGCCAGGCACGCCGTCGAACTGACTGGCGAGGCGGACACCGTGCCAGTGAATCGAGGTCGGCTGATCGAGCGCGTTTGCCAGAATGATCGTGACGGTCGCGTTCTGCGCGACGGCGATCAGGGGGCCGGGGTACTGGCCGTTGAAGCCGTACATCGTTATGCGCCGGCCATTGAGGATGCGGCTTACGAGTCCCGCCGTGAGACGCAACGTGTCGCCGTCGACGAGGCGCGTCACCGCGTACGGCTGCGCCGGCGGCGGCGTGTGTCCCGGCGCGCTCCGGGGCAAGTACGGCGCGACGGCCGGCCGCAACGCCATCTCTCCCGGCAGCATGGTGAGATTGGGCAGCATCGGTACCTGCGTCCACCGCAGCGAGTCATCGGGTGCCGCGTCCATCGGGTGATGCGCGCGCTCCATATCGCCCGCCGCGACTCGAGCGCCTTCGCCCTGCGGCTTCACCGCGCCTACCGCCAATCGGACGATATCCGGCGGCTGTAGTCGAGTGCTCGGCGACTCGCCGCGCAGCACAATACGCCCGTGCGGCTCCGCCGCCTTGCCCTTCCCTTCCGCCGTCACGAGGACAACGAACTTGTCGAGGTCGATGATCGGAAGGCGGGCCGCGCCGTTGTCGACCTCGCCGAGCCTAACGACCGGGTACATCACCGGCGGGGCGACCCAGGCGACGTAGTGCGTGTACGGTCCCAGCTGTCCCGGTGCCGGAAGTCCGGCGAGCGTGATTGTCGGCGCATACCTCGTGCGGCCCGCCGGCGTGACGGCGATCGTGAATGGACTCGTCGGATGGCCGAGCTCGACCTGCCCCCTCACGCCGTCGACATCGGGGCTCGGGACGAGCACGAGACAATAGAGGTCTCGGCTCGGCGCGACAGCTTCAGGTTGGACGTCGCACAACGAGGACGGAGCCCTCGCGGGAGCGAGACCCGTAATCGAAAGTAGCAGTGCAGCGGAGAGAAAGAGTCGCAAGTGGTGATCGCTGATCGGTAATCGGAAAGAGAAAGGGGGCGCCTGGGCGCCGCCAGCCCGCAATCACGGCAATCGAGCAGCGACATCCACCGCCGAGGAAGACATTTTCCGGACGCCAATGCTACCGCACCCGTGCATCCCGATGTTGCGCGCGAAGTCGATGAGACCGCATCGTCGGAAATCTGCATCGGGGAAACCAATGCGACTGTCGAAGACTGCGGCCGTCGGCGGCGCTATCGCGAGCGTGATGGCGGCGCATAGCTCGGCACAAACACCCACGCTCGCATTTCGCTCACCCGCGCGGGACGTCTCCGTAGCCACTGTGGCCTTCGATACTGACGGCGGGACGACACTGGCGATGGACGTCTATCGCCGGCCGGCGACAAAGCGACAGCGAGCCGTCCTGGTCTTCTTCAATCGGGCTAGTGGCGCGGATCGGCGGTCGCCGCTCTACGACGGATGGGCGCGCGCCGCGGCGTCGCACGGACTCGTGGGCGTCGTTCCCGATCTTCGTGACGGCAATCAGGCGCGGGATTTTCAGGCCCTGATTCGATACCTAACGAGTCACGGGGCTGCGCTCGGGGTCGACACCACCGCGATCGCGGTGTATGCGGCTTCAGGCAACGTCTCGACAGCATGGCCGTTGCTCGAGCGCGCCGATGCGGGCTCGGTCAAAGCGGCGGTGATTTACTATGGGACGGCGTCCGTCGCGCGATTTCGTCGCGACCTGCCCGTGCTTTACGTGCGCGCGGGCCTGGATTGGCCGGGTGTGAACGAGGAGATCATGGTGATCGCATCGCACGCCATCGCGCAGAACGCGCCGCTGACGGTCCTGAACTATCCGAATGGCTACCACGGCTTCGAGCTATTCAACGACGACGACGCGACACGAGCAGTCATCGAACAAACACTCTCATTTGTCGTTCAGGCGACATCGCGACCGTATCGTCTGGCGCTCGCGGCGCGAAGTCGCGAGGCGGCGGCCGCCGGAGCCGTCCAGACAGGTGACTATCACGAGGCCGCGGCGATCTACGCGGAGCTGCGACGAGATCGACCGGAGGACGCACGACTTGGTCTATCCTACGGCGAATCGCTGCTCGGCGATGGAGAATACCGTACAGCCTGCGCGCTTTTTGCCACCCTCGAGAACAAGGGACTGGGGCCGCGTGAACTCGGCGTGCCGGCGGCGCGAGCCTGCGCACTGGCCGGTGATGGCGACGCCGCGCTGGCATGGCTGCGGAGCATCCCGACAAGATTCTTGCCGGCGAGTCTCGCTACCGATTCAGCGTTCGCTACGATTCGGCATCGATCCGAGTTCCGCGCCCTTTTTTCGTCGCCGCCGGGTTGACGAGATTCGCCCCCCTCAGCGTCACGCCGGGAATGACGAGCCGGCCTTGGCAGGACGCCAAACGGGGCGGTGAGCTTAACGCGCCATGGCTTAACGACTTGCTGACTCGTTTCGCCGCCACCACTTCTTGCGGGAGCGCGGCCCCGCTTCCATAATCGCCGCTCGCCAGGAAAAGCTGAGGCTCCCATCATCACGATGGGAACCAGCTAGTTGTTGCCCCATTCAGCTTGGGAGGATCGATGAGTAAGCGAGCGCGTATCCTGTGGCATCTGCTCCCCGTTACAATGTTGCTCATCGGACGGACGGCGTCCGCGCAGAATGGCCGGACGGCGATCACCGGACAGGTGATCGATTCCTCCGCGCAACAACCACTCTCGGGGGTCGAAGTCGTCATCGTCGGTCAGGGCGGTGCGATCTTGCGAGGTACGCGCACCGACGCCGCCGGACGTTACTTACTAACTAGTGTCCCGCCGGGCGAGCAACGCGTGCGTGCCCGCTTCGTCGGATACGCGCCGAAGGAAGGTACGGTGAGCGTCCGCGACGGTCTGACTTCGACGCTCGACTTCGGACTGCAACCTCGCTCGTTGCAGCTCGACGAGGTGGTGGTCACCGGTACGGGTGGTGTCGTGCAGAAGCGCGCCATCGGCAACGTTGTCGATGTGGTGAAAGCCACCGACGTTCTCGAGGTCGCGCCAGCGCGAACGGTCGATCAGCTCGTCGGGCAGCGCACGGCTGGTGTCATCGTGCTTCCCGCTTCCGGTGCTGTGGGAACCGGCGCGCAGATTCGCGTCCGTGGCGCCAGCAGCCTCTCGTTGAGCAACGATCCGATCATCTACATCGACGGCGTCCGCATGAACAGCGACGTTTCGCAGGGACCCGTACAGCGCGGCGGCGGGGGCGCGAGTCGCATCAACGACATCGATCCCGAGAACATCGAGAGCATCGAGATCATCAAGGGCCCGGCGGCGGCAACGCTGTACGGCACGGAAGCATCGAACGGAGTCGTCCAGATCATCACGAAGCGCGGCCGCGCCGGCGCGGCACACTGGGACTTCTCGACGCGACAGGGAACCAACTGGATGGCGAATCCGGGCGGTCGCGCCGGATATCTCTACGCCAAGGTCCCGGCGAGCGGCGTCGTTCCCTGCAGCGGCTCGACTTGCACGGTCTTTTCATCGACCTGTTCCGGCGCGCCCTGCCAGATCGTCGGCTTCGATCTGTACGATTACGACATTGCCCAAGGCCACAAGCCCGTCTTCTCGGACGGTCGCAATCAGGGGTACATCACGAGCCTTAGCGGCGGCACGGACGCGACTCGTTACTACCTCTCCGGCGGGTACGACGACGACGTAGGCATCGTGTCGTGGAACTGGGACAAGAAGTTCAACGGCCGCGCGAACATCGACGTCCAGGCGACGGACAAGCTTCGCATTCAGGGCGACGTCAATTACATCCGCGACCGCGCACGTCTCCCGCAGGGCGCCATCGACATCGATCCCTTCAGCCAGCTCGTGTGGGGCACGCCGCTCACCGCGAACACGGTCAAGCGCGGGTTCAGCAACTCGCCGCCGGAAGAGTGGTCGACGGTCGAGAGCCACGACGACAACGACCGCACCGTGGTCGGACTCACGGCACAGTTCAATCCGTTCTCCTGGTTCTCCAATCGATTCGTGACGGGACTCGACGTCAACGCGCAGAATGGTTGGCTGCTGTATCCGCGTCAGCCGTTAGGCAGCCAAGACCCACTCGGCCTGAATGGCACCGGCAACAAGAGTGTGACGCGCACGACGCAGACGAACCTCACGCTCGATTACGCCGGGTCGGCGAAATACAACTTCCGCGATATGCTGGACTTCACGACATCGGTCGGCCTGCAGCACTACCGCGCCGAGACGAACGCGATCAATGCCACGGGCACGACCTTCCCGGCGACGCCGATCACGACGATCACCGGCGGCGCGACGCGCAGCAGCACCGAGACGTATCTGGCGAATGCGACCGTCGGTATGTACGTGCAGGAGCAGGCGGCGTGGAAGAATCGTCTCTTCCTGACGGCGGCGCTGCGCGGCGACGACAACAGCACGTTCGGCAAGGATTTCAAGGCCGCGTACTATCCGAAGCTCAGCGGCTCGTGGGTCGTGAGCGAGGAGCCCTGGTTCCATCCGCCGATCATTGGCGACCTCCGCCTCCGCGCCGCGTTAGGCGCCGCCGGTCAGCAACCCGGTACGTTCGACGCGCAGCGCCTCTACGACCCGAGCGTGGGCTATCTCGACAACCCGGGGCTCGTGCCAGGATCGTTCGGCAACCCGCAGCTTCGCCCCGAACGGAGCCGTGAGCTCGAGTTGGGTTTCGAGGCCTCGCTGCTCAAGGGCCGGGCCGACCTGTCGTACACGCACTACGCGCGCAAGATCACCGACGCGATCGTCAGCGTCCCGCTGCCGCCGTCGTTAGGGTTTCCGGGCAACCAGGTCGTGAACATCGGTCGAGTTGCTGGTTGGGGTGACGAGCTCGCGGCGAGCACACGCGTCTTCGAGGGACGACGCGTGACGTGGGAGCTCGGCACCCAGCTCGCCAGCAACGGTAATCGCATCGAGGACATGCTTGGCCAGAAATTCCTCACCGTCGGCGGTGGCGGTCAGGCACAGAATCGCATCGGCTACGGCATCGGTGACTTCTTCCTCTACAAGGTCCGCTCGGTAACGCTCGATGCCACGGGTAAGGTACTGACGGCGATCTGCGACGGCGGCACCGGCAAGGGGGGGCTCGAGCAGGGCGGCCCAGACGTGCCGTGCTCACAAGCGCCCCGCGTCTACTGGGGACATTCGCAGCCGACATGGCAGGCAGGCTTCAACACGACGCTCACGCTGTTCCAGAACCTGCGTCTCTACGCTCGGGTCGACGGCAACGGCGGCAATCTGCAGTCCGATACCGAGATCCGCGCACTGCACAATCAGGGCTCCACGTTAGGCGTCATCGAGCAGAACGATCCGTTGCTGCAAGAGTATCGTGCGATCGAAGCCGACGCGCCCGGCACTTACAAGGCGGGTTTCCTACGTCTCCGCGAGCTGTCCGCGACCTACAACATCGCGCCGCGCTTCGTGAGCCGCGTCGGCGCGAGCGGCGCAAGCATCAGCGTCGCGGGCCGCAACCTGTCCATGCTTTGGACGGCCCAGCAGGGCTGGAATACCTCACGAGACGGCGAGATCTACGTCGATGTCGACGGCCAGCATGTGTGGGATCCGGAGATCCGCGCCATCGGCCAGCTGTCCAACGGCTACCAGACCATTCTTCCGCCGACGGCGAGCTTCACCACGACGCTTCGGCTCACCTTCTGATTCGCGGAGACGAATAGATGTCATACAACTTTGCTAATCGCATCACCGGTCGTGCCGAGGAGCGAAGCGACGAGCGGGTACCCGCGTCAGCGGGAGCTGCTTTTCGTCGGGTGCGGCAGGTCGCCCTGCTCGCTCTGACCATGGCGCTTTCGGCGACGACGGCATGCAACAGCTTGCTCGCCGTGGACAATCCCGGCCGAGTACCAGACACCGCGCTGGATGATCCATCGCTCGCGCCGATCCTCGAGGCGGCAGCCATCGGCACCTTCCAGTGCGGAGTAGTCAACTATGCCGCGACCGCCGGCATGCTCTCCGGCGAGTACTGGTCGGCAAACGGATTCGTGAACAATCACCCGTGGGAGTGGCGCGGTGTCGTCCAGATCAAAGGCGAGCCCGGCTCGTGCAACTATAACCGCCAGTCCACCTTCATGGGCTTCTACACGCCACTGCAACAGGCGCGCTTCCAGCTCCAGGACACCTACGCTCGCGTCTCAAAATTCACCGCGACGCAGGTGCCGACGCGCGACAAGATCCTCACCGAGATGCAGGCGTATGCAGGCTATGCCTATCTCCTACTCGGCGAGGGCATGTGCACGATGACGGTGAACCGTGGGCCGGCAATGACCAGAGCGCAGACGCTCACGGTCGCCGACTCGATCTTCACCGCGGCAATCGCGAGCGCGACGACACTCGGCGATAAGAGTTTGCTCAACATGTCGCTGGACGGCAGGGCACGCACCCGGCTCGACCTCGGTAACCTGGCCGGTGCGGCGGCCGATGCCGCGCTGGTGCCGAGTGGCTTCGTGCGCAACGCGGAGTTCTCGGAGACGGCGCAGTCACGTGAGAATCGCATTTACGATCTCACCATCCGAGGCGGGTACCTCTCCGTGGCCCCCGCGTATCAGAACCTGACGGTGAATGGCGCGGCCGATCCGCGCGTGCCGGTGACGAACACGGGCAAAATCGCGCAGGACGCCGTGACGCCACTCTGGCTTCAGCAGAAGTTCATCGGCAGCGGCGCTGCGCCGCTGCCGATCGCATCGTGGGCCGAGGCGCAGCTGATCTACGCCGAAGCGACGGGCGGCCAGGCAGGGTTGGACGCAATCAATCGCGTGCGCGCGGCAAGCAACATCGGTCCCCTCGTGATGTCAGATCCCAACGACCCAGTTGCGTTCGAGGCGGCGGTGTTGGAGGAGCGGCGCCGACAGCTGTTCAGCGAAGGCCAGCGCTATGGCGACATGCTGCGCGAGAACCTGCCCTTCCAATCGGGCACGAACCGAAAGGGCCAGGTGTACAGCAGTCTCACGTGCGTGCCGCTGCCAGACGTCGAGACGTTGAACAACCCGAACTTTTCGAGCTAGCGCTCGGGAAGGGGGCTAGGGCTAGGGGCCAGGGGCCGGCGCTGACAATCGCTGCGCCTGGCCCCACCCCCCCGGGTTGTGCCAAAACTGGCCGATCCCAGCCGACTACGGCAGCACGGCGCTCTTCCCGATCTGGTACTCCTTCGGCGGCTCGCCGCCTAACAAGTTCTTCACGAAGTAGTCCCAGCGGCGACGCATCGCGTAGTTATTGTCGGCGCCGTAGCCGTGGTGGGCGTATGGGAGCAGGAGCAGATCGAAGTCCTTGCCGGCCTTTACGAGCGCGTCGACCACCAACGTCGTGTTGTATGGCGGCACGTTGTCGTCCATGAGACCGTGGACGAGCATCAACTTGCCCTTGAGGTTCTTCGCGTACGTCTCGTTGGCTTCGGTGGCGTAGTTGTCACTGCCGTCGGACCTAACGAGTAAGCCCTCATAGCGTTCGCCCCAGTCGTCCTCGTAAACGCGATTGTCATGGTTGCCCGATTCCGACCAGCCGACCTTGAAGAAGTCGGGATATCGGAACATGGCGTCCGCCGATGCGAAGCCGCCGCCAGAGTGACCCCAGATGCCGACGCGATCGATGTCGATGAACTTGTAGCGCTGCGCGAGCTCGCGCATGCCGGCCACCTGATCAGGGAGCGTGTTGTCGCCCATGCGGCCGTAATAGAAGTCGTGGAATGCCTTCGAGCGGCCAGGTGTCCCCATGCCGTCGATCGAGACGACGATGAATCCCAACTCGGCGAGCGCCTGGTTGTCACCGCGCGCGGGTGAGAAGCTGCGGCTGCCAACGCTCCCGGACTGCGGACCCGGATAGATGTAGTTGACGATCGGATATTTCTTGGTCGAGTCGAGCTTCGACGGCGTGAACATCAACCCATAGATGTCGGTCTTGCCGTCGCGCGCCTTGACATGGAACGGCGTCGGCGGATGCCAGCCGGTTGCGGATAGTCGCGCGATGTCGGCGCGCTCGAGCGTCTGCAAGGCTTTGCCGTTCGCGTCGCGGAGGATAGTGACAGGCGGTGTGTCCGGCGTGGAGTACGAGTCGACGAAGTACTGCCCGTTCGGTGCGGCCGCCACCTGGTGATTGGCGTTCTCCGGCGTGAGCAGCGTGAGCCCGCGCCCATCGAAGCCAACGCGATAGAGCTGCTGGAAATAGGGGTCCTTGCCGGGGACCTCGGCGCCGCTCCGCATGACATAGATCTGCCGCGCCTTCTCGTCCACGCGCACGATGTCGTCGACGTTGCCGTCGCCAGTGGTGATCTGGTTCTTGAGCTGGCCTGTCGTCAGATCGTAGAGGTACAGGTGCAGCCAGTTCGCGCGCTCCGACCACCAGATCACTTCGTTCGACGACGGTAGCACGCGCCACAGATTCTCGCGAAGCGACGCGTCGCCGACCTGCGTCGGCATGTGCTCCTCGAAGACCGTGCGCACCGCGCCGGTGTTCGCGTCGGCGACGCGGAACCAGGCGGTCTTGTGGTCGCGCGCGCTGGAGACGAAGGCGAGATGCGAGCCGTCGGGATACCACTCGACGTCGCAGATTCCGCCCGCGCAGGCAATATGGTCCGACACCGTCGAACGGTGTTGATCGGGCGGCATCTGGAACCTAACGACACTCGGGGTGCCACCCGGATTCAGCTTGATGACGACGCGGCTGACGCGGAAGATCACGCTGTCGCCAGGCAGCGGATACTTCCACGCCTCGAGCCTCGGCGAACCTGCCTGCGCGGCGACGAGATACATGTCGCGCACGCCACGCTCGTCCTGCTGATAGGTGGCGATCTGCTTCGAGTCCGGTGACCAGGTAACGATCGGCCGGTCGCTATGCACCCATCCGGCGTTGTCCGTCGCGTACCCGAAGTCCTTGACCCCGTCCGTCGTGAGCTGCGTTTCGCGACCCGTCGCGAGATCCTTCGCGTAGAGGTTATAGCTCTTGATGTAGATGGCGGTGCGACCGTCCGGCGAGACGCTCGAATTCTCCGGTGTGCCCATGCCGCCGCTGGTCGAGTCGGCGGGGGCGCAGCTGTACTGCTGCAAATCGCAGCGGAAGCGACGATTGCGGACACCGACCGTTATCGACCGATTGTCTTTCGCGAGCTCGACGGACTGGAAGGGCAGCCGGTTCGGATCGACGCGGCCGCCGCTCACCGTCGCGAGCGCGCTCGCGAGCCGCGTCGCATCGAAGAGCGCGTCGCGCGTGCGCCGCGCTGGATCGACCATGTAGAATGTGCTGCCGTTAGGCACGGTCGCGCGGTACCAGAATCGGCCGTCGGCAAGCCAGGTGGGTCGCACGCCAAACCCAGTGATCAGCGGGAGGACGCTGGGCGCGAGCATCCGCTCGGCGCGGGCGTAGTCGTCGGCCGTGAGACGTGGCTGCTGCTGTGCGGCAGCCGCCGTGCTCGCGACGACGGCGAGCAAAATTGGAAGTGGAGACGGGCGCATAGGTCGACGGGAAGTGTGGAAGCGTTGGGAAGTTAAGCGGCGGGACGTGGAGGATGAAAGGCACGACTGGGCACCTTTCCTGCCCCGACTCTTGAGCCTTCCCGCGCCGGACGCCAAGATTCGCGGCAAAACCGTGGGCCGCCTATCGACTCGCGTTCGGTTTCCCCTCAACGATGATGCATCAGCATATGCGTAACCCTCGTCTCACCGCGACAGTCGCGGCCGTGCTCGCGCTCAGCGCCACAGCGGCATTTGCTCAGGACTCCACGGCTCGCCGGCCGCCACGCGGCAGCGGCCGGCCTCCCGTCGTGATCACCGATACGGCGCGTGCGCGAATGCTCTTTGTCAGCAAGGACCCGAAGGACCTACCGGGTTGCGGCGCGCAGTGCGCGAGGCAGATCGCGAACAAACACCGGACCGACAGCATTTACGCGGCGCGGTCGGCAGGCTCATACGAGTTCAAGAAGATCACCTACAAGAGTCGCGTGGATGGGCTCGAGATTCCCGCATATCTCTTCTCGCCCATCAACAAGGGTGCGAAGAAGCATGCCGCACTCGTGTGGGTGCACGGTGGCGTACACGGCGACTGGAGCACTGGAATGTTTCCCTTCGTGCGCGAAGCGGTGGAGCGTGGCTACGTCGTCCTCACTCCGGACTATCGCGGCAGCACGGGCTACGGCGACGCCTACTATAAGATGATCGATTACGGCGGTAAGGAGGTCGATGACGTGCTGTCCGCTGTCGACTACCTGCAAACGCTGCCCTACGTCGACATGGATCGACTAGGCATTATGGGTTGGAGCCATGGCGCGTTTATAACGTCGCACATCCTCTTTCGCGGAACGATCCCCTTCCGAGCCGGCGCAGCAATCGTGCCTGTTACCAACCTCATCTTCCGCCTGAGCGATCATGGGCCGGGCTATCAGCGCGACTACGCCGCACAGTCGGGAATCCGCGGGTTGCCGTTCGAGAATCCGGAGGAGTACATCCGGCGCTCGCCCATCTTTCACGTCGAGAACCTTC
Source organism: Gemmatimonadaceae bacterium (assembly GCA_036493735.1). Taxonomy (GTDB): domain Bacteria; phylum Gemmatimonadota; class Gemmatimonadetes; order Gemmatimonadales; family Gemmatimonadaceae; genus AG2. Next base: position 136,156 of record DASXPH010000141.1, on the reverse strand, counting down.
AAGTCCCCATGCTGGTCCACGTTGCCACGAACGATTGCGACGTGTTCTTCCGCGAGGATCAGCAGATGGTATATACCCTGCGCGCCCTGAAGGCCGACCTCGCGGAGACGAAGATCTACGTCGATCCGCCATATCGCCCCGGCGCCGCGGGTTGCGGACACGGCTTCAGTCGCCGCGTTGATCCGGTGACGCTCGAACGCGACGATACGCCGGAGCAGATCGACTCCTGGAATCGGACATGGACGTTCTTCGAGTGGAATCTGCGGCCGCGCAACGTTCCGCCAAAGGGAGAAACGGCGCTGCGGCAGCGCTTTGGGCGGTAGTCCGAGATTCGGGTCTCAGTCCCTTGTCATTCCGAGGAGCGCTGTTCCTCGGAATGACACCGATCTTGCCGTAGCGTGCGCACGAACACATGTTGCTCCGGCACACGCGTTGGGCCCCTTACAACCATTGTTGAGGTCGTGATGCGCCGTTCGACACCCACCCGACGGCGTGCATCGCTGTCCGCGGTGCTCGCCTTCCTCGTGCTCGCGCCAGCGGCGCGCGCACTCGCTCAATCCACGGGCACGATCGACGGAACGGTTACCACCGTTGCTGGCGGTCGCCCACTCTCGGACGTGCAGGTCACCGTCGTCGGCACCACGTTAGGCGCTCGGACTGACGAGCAGGGTCACTACCGAATCGGTGGCGTGCCGCCGGGCGCGCACCAGGTCCGCACTCAGCGACTCGGCTTCGCGTCCGTCGCGCATCCTGTAACTGTGGCTGCCGATCAAACGGCGACCGTCGACTTCAGTCTCGCCGAAGCAGCCTTGTCTCTCGACGCCGTCGTCGTCACTGGCACTGCCGCGGAGTCGCGGAAGAAAGAGGTGGGCAACGCCATGGCGACGATCGACATGAAGCCGCTCGAGGTCGAGCCAGTAAAGACGACGCAGGACATTCTCGTTGGCCGCGGCCCAGGCATCACCGTCATGCAAAACTCCGGGCAGCCCGGGGCGGGTGGCACCGTTAGGCTCCGAGGCACGAACAGTATTACGCAGAGCAACGCGCCGATAGTCTATGTCGATGGTGTGCGCATTTATAGCGATGCCGGCCCGCTCACGCCTTCCGCGCGTCAAAGCACGCTGTCGATGAACGACATCAAGGCCGACGACATCGAGCGCATCGAGATCGTGAAGGGCGCTGCCGCTACGACGTTGTACGGTACACAAGCATCAGGTGGCGTCATCCAGATCTTCACGAAAAAGGGCTCGGCTGGTGCGCCGCAGTGGAACCTCGATGCCGGCGTCGGCTCGAACTTCATGGGGCATGTCGGTCCATCGTCCGACGCGACGGGGCTGTTCATGAATCAATGCACCGGCCCGAACCTGCACGACGCCTTCGGCAATCCGTTCGTCGATCCCACGTGCCCATCCAGTGGAAGCTGGCTCCAGCAGGGAACCGCCCAACGCTACTCGCTGGGTGTTCGTGGCGGCACGGACGCCATGAGCTACTATCTCTCGTCCAACTACGACGACAACCCGGGCGTCGTGCGCACGAGCGACGCCAAGAACGGGGGCTTTCGCGCCAATTTCTCGTTCACGCCCGCAAAGAGCCTGCTCTTCAACGTCAACAGCTCGTACGAGAAGAAGTACATCCGGTGGTTGCCGGACGGCAATTTGGCGAACGGCTTCACCCTGAACGTCATGCGAGGGCCATTCAACAACTTCAAGGGCGGCAAGGGCGAGTGCGCGAACATCACCATCACCTGCGTTACAAATGCCTACGTGCTCGATCAAGACATCGAGAATAACGGCGATCACTTCATCAGCGGCTTCACCCTGTCGTACAGTCCGGTCACCGCCTTCACGAACCGCTTCAACGTTGGATTCGACTACAACAATAGCGACAACAAATCGGTCCTCCCCTTCGGCTTCCTGAATCTCGCGACGGGCTCCATCAACTCGCAGAACTGGAATCACACGAAGCTCTCGCTCGACTACGCCGGTTCGTTCCAGCACACGCTGCATTGGCCAAGTGTGATGTCGACATTCTCCTGGGGCGGCCAGGTCTTCGACGATCGGGAGCGCTACACTGGTATCACTGGTCAAGGCTTCGCCGGTCCCGCGGACCCGACACTTGCATCGGCAGCAACCATCAGCCTCGGCGTGGATACGCGGCCGCGTGTCGTCAACGCCGGATACTTCCTGCAAGAGATGCTTGGCTGGCGCGACCGCCTGTTCGTGACCGGCGGTCTCCGCGTGGACGGCAATAGTGCCTTTGGTAAGAACTTCGGCTTGCAGACCTACCCGAAGATCAGCGCGTCGTACGTGCTCTCGGAGGAAGACTTCTGGCCAACGCGTCTCCTCCCGACATTCAAACTGCGCGCCGCGTTAGGCGAGTCGGGCAAGGCACCGGGGGCGTTCGACGCCGTGCGCACCTGGGATCCCGTCTCGGGCGACGCCGGCAAGCCGGGCGTCACGGTCGCGCAGTTGGGAGATCCGAACCTCGGGCCCGAGCGAACGCGTGAGATGGAGGCCGGTTTCGACGCGAGCAGCGCGGGCGATTGGATCAGCCTCGAAGCCACGTACTTTCATGCCCGAACGTATGGCACGCTGATCGGCGTTACCTTGCCGCCCTCCAACGGTTTCAATCGCACACAGCTCGAAAATGTCGGCACGATTCAGAATGAAGGATTGGAGCTCCAGCTCAGTCCTGTTTTCGTCCGACGTGCTAATCTCGATCTGCGTGCGCACTTCAGCGCGACCTGGATGAAGAGTTCAGCCGTCGACATCGGTGGGCAGAACATTTCGACGGGCTTGGGTAGCTACGTGCGCACCGGCATGCCAGTGCCTTCGCTGTATGGCTCGGTGATCACGAATCCCAACGACGTCGGCGTGGCTCCGATCGTCGCGACGGACCAGTACATCGGCCCCGTCTATCCGCCGCGCCTTCTCAGCTCGCAACTGGCAGTCTCGTTCCTCCACCGCTTCTCCGCGGACGCGATCGTCGATTATCAGGGCGGCGGTTACCTCACGAACTTCGTCGGCTACCAGAACGCGTTGCGCAATGTCTGGCAGCCGTGTTACGACATTCAGCAACAGCTCAAGGGAGGCAGTAGCGCTGGGATCACAGCGCGGGACCAGGCTCGTTGCGCGATTGACCGCACGATCGCCAACAGCGACTTCTGGGCGGCGAAGACCGACTTCCTCAAGCTGCGCTCGATTTCCCTTGCCTACGACGTCCCCGAGCGCCTCGTTCATTACGCGAAGAGCGCGACGATCATCCTCTCGGGACAGAACCTGCTCCGCTGGACGAAGTACGGCGGCCTGGATCCGGAAGCAAATGACGCCACGGATGCTGGCACGGGTCTTGGCCGGCGCGAATACTACCAGATTCCACCATTCAAGAGTGTGATGTTCAGCATTCGCGCAACCCTCTGAGCGACGGAGACCTTCCATGCGAACCAAGATGAAAGTGCTCGCACTGGCGTCGCTCGTCGGCGCCGCCGGTCTGGCGGTGGGCTGCCACGGCTTCCTCGACGTGCAGAACCCCGGCCCGATCGAAGACACCTCGTTGTACACAGCTGACGCCGTACCGGCGCTCGTCGTCGGAATGTCCGCGGACCTCTCGGACATTCTCTCGTTCATGGTGCGCATCGACGCGATTGCCAGCGATGAGATGGGCCACGGCGGGAGCTACACCCAGGAAGGTCTCTGGGTGCGCGGTATCATTCGACCGGAAGACGTGAACGATCTCTGGGCCCGAATGCAACGGATTCGCTATGAGGCCGAGTCAGGCGTCGAGCGAATGAAAGCCATCAAGGGCTACACCTACGACACCGATGCGAACGCGGCGCGAGCGAATCTCATCGGTGGCTTTGCCAATCGACTGCTCGGCGAATCAGTCTGTCAGGCGGTGATCAACGACGGGGCCGCACAGAGCGATACGGTGTATTTCCAGCGCGCCGAAGCGGAGTTCACGGAGGCCATTCGCATCGCGTCCGCAGCAAAGAGCGCAACCGACATTCTCGCAGCCGCATATGGTGGACGCGCATCAGTCCGCGCCTGGCAGGGCAACTGGGCCGGCGCAGTGCAGGATGCGCAGCAGGTGCCGGCGAGCTTCGTCTACAATGCGATCTACTCGACCAACTCAATGCGCGAGAACAACTCGCTCGTTCAGGAGACGTACGTGCGTCGCGAGTTCTCGCTGTTTGGAACGATGTGGGCGCAGGTGTTCAAGGATCCGCGGGTACCGTGGGATACGATCAAAACGAGTAGCGGCGCGATTCAGGTCGGCCAGGATGGCAAGACGCCGTACTTCCGCCAGGCGAAGTACACGACGCTCGCCTCGAACATTCCGCTCGTGAAGGGCACGGAGATGCTCGTGCTTCAGGCGGAGGCAGCACTGCGCAACAACGACATCACAACGGCGTTCAATCTCATCAATCAGGAGCGCGCGCAGTACAAGATGTCCGCGCTCACCGCGCCGACCGATATCACGACGGCGTGGCAGACTCTCGAGTTCGAGCGCGGCGCGGTAGTCTGGCTCGAGGCGCGTCGCTTGTGGGACCTGCGCCGCTGGTACGTCGACAATGGACCAGCGCACAACAACTTCCTCCAGGGTCGGGACAAGTCGATCCCGATCAGTCTGGCCGAGTATCAGACCAATGCGAATCTCGCAGGGACGACAGCGCACGAATGTCAGTAGTATACGCGCGAGCGCGGGCCTCCTCTGCCTCGCACTCGCCGCGTGCGCTGGTAGCGTCACAACGCCAGGTCGCAGGGTGGCGTCCACGTCGCTCACTTTCAGTTTTTCCGGACTCCGCGCGCTCGATCCAACAACGGAAGGAGCGTATGAGGCGTGGGTGATCGAAGGAGGGCAACCGCGCTCGCTCGGCAAGCTCGCGTTCGCGCCGACGGTGACATTGCCACTCACGCAATCCGTCACTGACGGCGCCGAGATCTGGATCACCGTTGAACGGCCCGGTGGCGCGGATGTCGCCCCGTCACCGCAGAAGCTCTTGCGCGGCACGCTCCATGGCGGGGTCGCGGATCTCTCGGTCGTGGGCGCTCTGACACAAGGCTCGCTCCCTCTTCGCCAACGACCAGGCCAGTTTACAATGTTCACACCGAGCGACAACGCCATCGACGGGTATCCGTCGCACGAGGAGTCGGGCATCTGGCTGTTCAACATGCGACCCGAGCTCACCGAGCAGAACGACATGTGGGTCCGTCTCACCCAGCTGGATCCGGGGTGGACCTACGAAGGGTGGATGGTCCGCGACATCGATACACCGAATGCGATCTGGCTCTCTTATGGGAAATTCACTCCCGACTACACCGGCACGGTGAACACCCGTGACGACACTGGCTGGGGACCGTTTTCCGGTGTAGTCGATTTTCGCACCGATGGCGAGGAGGAGTTTCCTGGCGACGACTGGATTTCCAATCCGCTCAACTTTCCATTTCCCAGCGGCCTTACGCTTCCACTCGACCTGCGGGAGACGGACTCCTCGGGGCATTATCGCTGGACGCACGTGATCACAATCGAGCCGGCGTGGAATCGCGTCGAAGCGATCGGGAGCGCGTGGCCGTTCCTCGTTAGACCATATGAGGATTCGTTCGGCGGCGGCGGCCCAGGCACACCCCGCACGATCACCTACCATTCCGGAGGCGTACCAATGGCGCACGTCACGGCGCAATGAGGGGTGTCCCAGCGGTGTGGCAGTTCGTCGCCCTGCTGCTCTTGGCGGCTTGCTCCGACAATGGCCCGTCGGCGCCACGGTTCGGCGACGAGAGTACCGCCGGCAGCTGGCGAACGTTCGTCCTCGCCAACAGCGCCGAATTTCGACCGGCGCCGCCGCCGTCCGACAATGATCCTCAAACGAAGCAGGAGCTCGACGAAATCGTTGGGCTGCAGGCGCAGGCCAGCGCCTCGAACGATTCGCTCGTCCAAGCGTGGAACGTCGTGCCGACCAGGAATTGGCACGAGAAAACGCTCGAGTTGCTCAACTTCTACTGGCCGCTTCTTCCCGAAGTGCGCTACGCGACGCCCGTGCGCTCGACGCGGGTTCTCTCACTGGTCAACGTGGCGATGTACGACGCCATGGTCGCGGCCTGGGACGCGAAGTACGCGTACAAGCGCCACCCACCCGCCGTCGTCGACTCCCGCGTTCACCCGCTCGTCGACATCCGCGCAGTGCCGAGCTATCCATCTGAGCATGCAGCGGCGGCCGCCGCGGCCGCGGCGGTTCTGTCGTATCTCTTTCCCTCCGAGGACACGCTGTCGTTCCATCGCATGGAGCACGACGCGGGTGAGGCCCGCATCCTCGCCGGTGTTGCGTATCGAACCGACGTGGATGCGGGCTACACGATTGGTCGCGCCGTGGCGCAAAGAATCATCGCGCGTGCGACCGTCGACGGATCGGATACGCGGTGGGACAGCGTGCTGCCGACGGAACAGTACACGTGGCAGCCGACACCACCGAAGCGAGTCGCCGTTCCCTTCGATCCGACGGCGGGAATCTGGCGAACGTGGGTCATCGCGAATGGTAGCTTGTTCCGTCCCGATCCGCCGCCGCTGCCGGGTAGCGCGCGATTCACCGCGGACCTCGCCGAGTTACTGACCCTTTCGACGACGCGTACGACGGAGCAGGCGGACACGGCGCGCTATTGGGCAACGGAAGCGCCGTCCTCTCGCTGGGAAGTCTTCATGGAAGACGAAATCACTCGACACGGACTCGGCCCGATGCACTCGGCCCGCGCGCTGGCACTCGCGAGTGTGGCGATGCACGATGCGATGGTCGCGTGCTGGGACGCGAAATTCCATTACTGGCTGGAGCGCCCGATCACCGCTGACACCGCAATACGTACCGCCTTCTCGACGCCCCCCTTCCCGAGCTATCCCTCGGGCCATTCGACGCAGTCAGCTGCGGCCGCGGAGGTGTTCGCCTATCTCTTTCCCGACATGGCCGACTACTATCACGCCAAAGCGCACGAGGCATCACGCTCACGGGTCCTGGCCGGAATTCACTACCGGTTCGATATCGAGGCGGGTGAAGCGTTAGGCGCTAAGGTTGGCGATGCCGTAGTCGAGTGGGCGAAGACAACTCCCTGAGCGGCTTGACGGACAAGGCCTTGCCAGGACGCGGCGCGAGAGCGCTGCGATCGTGACTGTAAACAATGTGCAATACCGTCAGAGCGCGTCGGCGGCAGGTTGAACGCCGCCGTAGATTCCTCGGACGCCGATGAGCACTCCCATTAGCGCTAGCCGCGCCACCGCCCCGATCGCCACAGCCGGCGCGCCGTCGACCGCTCCTGAAAGACGTCGGTACGATCGGTCCATCGTAGACGGCCCGCTCGCGCCCGCCGTCTGGAAGATCGCGTGGCCGACAATGCTCGCAAACATCATTGGCGGTCTCCAGGGCATCATCGACCATGCCATGGTCGGGAACCTCGTGGGCTTCACCGGCAATGCCGCCATCGGCGTCAGCTGGCAGATCTTCATCATCGTCATCGTCTTCATTTCCTCGCTCTTCACCGGAATGAGCGTGCTCGTCGCGCGCTTCGTCGGCGCCGGCGATTCCGACAAGGCTGACCGCACCGTGTATCAAGCATTCATCACGGCGGTCGCGCTCTCCTTCGGCATCATTGCTCCCCTCGGCTACTTCGTCTCGCCCTGGCTGCTGGATTTTGTCAATGCGGCGCCGGCGGTGCGCGACCAGGCGCTGCCCTTCATCCGCATCATGTTCCTGTTCAGTGGTGGCATGATGCTCTTCTTCATGCTCGGCATCGCGCTGCGCTCCGCCGGCGACGCCCGCACGCCGATGATCCTCGGCGTCGTGATGACGGTGCTCAATGCCGCGCTCAACGTGGTCCTCATTCGCGGCCTTGGTCCGATTCCGGCCTTCGGGACCAAGGGCGCCGCGATGGGAACATGCATCGCGTCAGCGGTTGTGAGCATCTACTCATTGTACCACCTGTGGAACGGGAGTTGGGTGGTGGGCTTCCCGCGTCAGCACGGGTACAAGCCCGATTGGCAGATCATCCGGTCGCTCTTCCGATTCGGTTTGCCCACGGGGATTCAGGGTATCGCGATGAATGTCGGCGGCGTACTGATGCTCTCGTTCATCGGATCACTGGCGCAGAGCGCGGCGGCGCAGGCCGCGTTCGCCGTCTCCTACTCGCAACTGTTCTCTCTGATCACCTGGACGTCAGTCGGTCTCATGGGTGCGGCGGCGGCCGTTGCCGGCCAGAATCTCGGCGCCGGCAAGCCGGATCGAGCGGAGCAGGCCGTGCACGTCGCCGCGCGTTACGGCCTAACGGGAGCGGCGCTCATTGGCTGTCTCTTCCTCTTCTTCCCTGCCCACCTGTTGGCGATCTTCGGAATGCACGGCGGCCCCGTCGTCCAGATCGGCGTTCAACTACTGCACATTCTGGGTGTCTCGGGACTCTTCATCGCCGTTGCTCTTACTTACACGGGCGGGCTGCAAGGCACCGGAGACACCAAGAGCCCGCTGTACATCTCGATCATCTCGCAGGTAATCGTCCCCCTCGGCATCTGTTTCGTGATCAAGAGGACGAGCCACCTCGACCCGATCGATATCTGGATCGCGATTCTCGTCGGCCACATGACGCGCTGCGCGCTGAGTGTGGTGCGCTTCCGCCAAGGGCGGTGGCGGAGCATCCGCGTCGACATCGGCACGACGACGACGAGCTAGAACACCTCCGAGGCATCATCCCGCGCGCCCTTTCCATGAGTAGACTTGACTCATGGAGACTCACCTCGCCCCGGAGCCAACTCGCGACAGGGAAGACGAATGGCTCTGGGGCTGGGACCCGACGCCCGGCATCGTCAGCATCTGGGCGGAGGACGACGGTCGCGCAAGCGTTTGGCGCCGGAGGCCGGAGACCGGTGAGCTCGTCCGCGAAGTCGAGCGCTTTCGACCCTGGCTCATTCTCGATCGGCTCGATGATCTGCTGTATCCCGGCGCAGTCGCCAGTGAAGACGCGGCTATTCTGACGGACCGCGAAGGGCGCGGAGGAAGCGAGAACAACCCAGCACACATTCGATATCGCGAGCTCGACGGGCCGGGCGCGCTGCGCTACCTCGTTTCGGCGAGAAATTATAAAACGCTAACTACTGCGATTCTCAGCGGCGCGACGGCGCGGCTGGGCCGACCGGTGCCGCAGCTGCGCGAACTGGGCCCCGATGCCGTGCTTGCCCTGCCGCTGGAGGAGCAGTATCTGGTCGCCACCGGCCGCAACTATTTCCGCGATCTCACCTTCGATCAGCTGCGCCGGCTGCAGTTCGATCTCGAGACCACGGGGCTGCACGCGGAGCGCGACCGGATCTTCATGATCTCGGTCCGCGACCCGTTGGGCATCGTGGCGATCCTCGAGGCAGAGTCCGCAGATGATGCGGGCGAGGCCGATTTGATTCGGCGACTCGTGAGCACGATCCAGGCGTCCGATCCCGACGTCATCGAGAACCACAACCTTCACGGCTTCGATCTTCCCTTTCTCCAGCGCCGCGCTCGGCGCCTGGGCGTGCCGCTCAACCTCGGTCGCATCCGCTCGGGTGGCTTGCGACGGCGGGCCGCGCGCCGCGGTATGGTCGCGGAGGACGACACCGAGCGCCGTGTGCGGTTCGTCGCGCCGGGTCGCGAGCTCATTGATACCCTCGATGCCGTGAGGCGCTACGACTACACCGTTCGAGCGCTGCCCTCATACGGTCTCAAGGCGGTTGCCCGGTATCTCGGCATCGCCGGGCCGGACCGCGAGCTCATTCGCGGCGATCTCATTTATCCCACGTATCACACGGATCCGGACCGTGTTCGACGCTACGCCGCCGCTGACGTCGAGGAGGTCGCGCACCTCTCTCGCACGTTAGGCGGGCCGGCGTTCGCTCTGGCGCGAATGGTGCCTCGACGATACGAGCGTCTCGCCGACGCGGGCGCGGCGACTGGCATGCTCGATCCCCTGCTCGTGCGCGCGTATCTGCGCAATGGCAGCGCGTTGCCGGCGCACGAGGAGAGCGACGGCACGCCGCACAGTGGTGCCGCGCTTCACCTCTTCGCGACGGGTGTCGCGCATCGTGTCGTCAAGGCCGACGTCGCGAGTCTGTATCCGTCGCTGATGCGCACCTACCGTATCGGCCCAGCGCGTGACCACCTTGGTGTGTTGCTCGCCCTCGTTGACCGCTTAGTCGAGCAACGTCTCGCGGCGAAAGCTGCCGCTCGTGAGGCGCCGAAGGGTTCTGCCGAACGCTATGCGCACGAAGCCATGTCGGCGGCGATCAAGCTCGTCGTGAATTCGGCCTACGGTTATCTCGCGGCTGGCGGCGGACTGACCCGGTTCGCGGATGTTCACGCGGCAAACGAGGTGACGCGTCGTGGCCGCGAGACGCTCGACTTCATGTGCCGCGCACTCGCCGAGCGTGGCGTGACGTTGCTCGAGGCGGACACCGACGGGGTGTATTTCGCCGTGCCGCCCTCGTGGCGCGAGGCCGACGAGCGACGCGTGGTCTCGGAGGTCGCTTCGTTGCTGCCACCGCTGGTGCAGCTCGAGTTCGAGGGACGTTACGCCGCGATGCTCTCGCACGAGCCGAAGAACTACGCGCTCTTGGGTTATGACGGTACGTTGCTGCTGCGGGGTGTCGCTTTTCGCTCGAGCCGCGCCGAACCCTTTGGCGAGGATTTTCTACGCCGCGCGCTGGAGCATTTGCTGACCAACGACGTGCGCGCCGTGCGAACCGTCTACCTCGAGACCGTGGACGCGTTGCGCCGCCGCGAGCTGCCAACGATCAGGGTCGCGTCTCGGGTGCGTCTCACGAAATCGCCCGAGCGGTACATGGCGACTCGCGAGACGCGGCGCGAGCTGTCTTACGAGGCGATGCTCGCCAGTGGCCGTGAGCGGTGGGACATCGGCGACAAGGTGCGCGTCTATCGGACGAAGACTGGCCTGGCCGCGGTCGCGCCGGAAATCGATGAGGAGGGTGGCACCGAGATCGGTGATCCGCGGGATTACGATGTCGGCTATTACCAGCGGTTGTTGCGGGACAGTTTCGCCGCGCGCCTGCAGCGCGCATTCACCCCTAACGACTACGCCGTGGTCTTCGAGGATCCGGATCAGGCGTCGCTGTTCGCTCCCCCACTCGAGAGCATCCGGCCGATTCTGACGTCCCGGCACATGGGCGGTTAGCGGGCCCGAGGGGCCCCACACGACTGTCGATTCTTCCGCCACGCGCTGGCCCGATCTTTGTCTCCCTAACGACCGTGGGGCGCAATCCCGGCACCTGTCGAGTTGGGAAGGGTCAGATGTTGAACACATTCGTAAGCTCGCAAAGCGTCCGCTTTGGCTCGGCTCGTATCGCCGTCGCCTCGTTCAGTATTATCGCACATGCAGGCCTCATAACGCTCGCGGCCGTGGAGAGCGGTCCCAGCGCGACCGTGGCGCTGAACCCGAATGCCGCGGTCGTTCCTGCCGAGCGCCTCATGTTTGTCACGACGCGTCCGATAATTCATGTCGCGGCGAGGCCGGCCGCGAACGCGGTTGCACGTGTGGCCAGAGCGCCGCGGCTCGTTGTCCCCGATCTCTCCAAGCTTCAGGTCCTGTCGGATAACTCGCTGGCGACCGCGGCAAAGGTGCCGGACGTCCAGATGGACATCGACCTGACGTCGCGGATTACCGACGCGAAGGACTTTGGCGATGCCGATCCGGCAGCGCTCGTGAGCCGCTCGTCGATGTACGCCTTGGCTCATCCTGGGCCCAATGGGGCGTACACCGAGGACGTGGTGGAGAAGACGGTCTGGCCGATGTCCGGGAATCCCCATCCGCGCTATCCCGACGACCTGCAGCGCGCCGGCGTCGAGGGCTCGTTTGTCGTGCAGTTCGTCGTGGACAGCACGGGCCGTGTGGACGCGAAAACGCTGGCCTTCCCGGAGCACACGCAGCCGGGCTTTCTGCGCGCGATCAAGGACGCGTTGCTCCGCTCACGATTTCTCCCGGCGGAGCTGGCGGGCATCCGCGTGCGCCAGCTCGTGCAACAGCAGTTCAGCTTCGTACTCGTTAGGCGTTGAGTACCGGCGGCAACCGAAGGCCGGGGGTCTGGAAGTAGCTCACCCTCCAGGTCTCAAGCATGGCGTCGGCCTCGGGCTCGAGCAGGCCGGCGGCCACGGTGCGGGCACCACGTCCCGTACTTGGGAGCTTGCAAATCGCTGACAAGCCTAGCGCACCCGACCAATCCATAGTCGGGAACTTTGGCCGTCCTGCCACAGCACCATTGACGCACCTGCGTTCCAGAGGGAAAATCACCCGGACAGCCACACTCACGCCCACGACGGAGGCCTCCCGATGCGGATGCTCTGCCGCACTTTCGCCCTGTTGCTGTTCGGCGCCGCGACGTCGCGCGCGCAGCAGTCTGTCGACGAGATCGTCGCGAAGTACGCTCAGCGCATCGGCGGCGTCGATCGCCTCCAGGCAGTGCAGACGCTGCGTCGCACGGGAAAGTTCTACGGTGGCGGGGGCTTCGAGGCCCAGCTCACGAATGTGAACAAGCGACCGAACAAGGTGCGTGAGGAGTTTGCTTTCGGCGGCATGACGGGGGTCAACGCCTACGATGGCAAGACGGGCTGGAAGATCGAGCCATGGCAGGGTAAGAAGGACGCGGAGTCGTTGAGTGAAGACGAAACCAAAGACATCATCAGTGAATCCCTCTTCGATGACCCTCTGCTCAACTACCGCGCGGCGGGGAACACCGTTGAACTGCTCGGCCGTGATCTGCTCGAGGGCACCGATGTTCAGAAGGTGAAGGTCACCATCGCCAGCAACGGCGACATCCGCACGTATTATCTCGACGCCGAGTCCGGCGTCCCGATCAAGTACGAAGTCAAGCGCACGGTTCGGGGAGCCGAACGCGAGTTCGAGGTCGAGCTGGGCGACTACAAGCCGGTGAACGGCGTGCTTTATCCCTTCGCGGTTGCCGTCGGCGCCAAGGGAAGCGCGAGCTCGAACAAGGCGCAGTATGCCTGGGATCGCATCGAGACCAACGTCGGAATCGACGATTCACGTTTTCTGAAGCCTGGCGGAACCGCGTATGGACCGCCGGCAGGCGATGCGACTGATGCCCATCAGCAAGCAAGGCCTGCTCCCGCGCCCGTCAAGCCGCCCACAACGGCGATCCAAGCTGGGGAAGTCGTTAGCCGGGCGGCCGCGGATCCAACCCGCGTCGACTCCGAAAGCATCGCCGGCCTCGGCGCGCGCAACATCGGCTCGGCCGTGATGAGTGGCCGCATCGACGCCGTCACCGCGGTCAGGGAGAACGGTCGCCTGACGATCTACATTGGCTCGGCGAGTGGCGGATTGTGGAAGTCGATGAACGGGGGCACCACCTTCAAGCCCGTCTTCGACAAACAGCCCGTGCAATCGGTCGGGGCTGTCACGGTCGATCCGACCAACCCGAAAGTCGTCTGGGCCGGCACAGGTGAGCCCTGGATGCGCAACAGCACGTCGATCGGCGACGGCGTGTACAAATCCACCGACGGCGGCGAGAACTGGACGAACATGGGGCTCAAAGAGTCCGAACGCATCGCGAAGATTCTCGTCGACCCGACGGACGCGAGCACAGTTTACGTGTGCGTGCCAGGCAAACTGTGGAGCGACAGCAACGATCGCGGCGTGTACAAAACGATTGACGGCGGCAAGAGTTGGTCGAAGGTGCTGGCCGGCGGCAACGCGTCCACGGGCTGCTCACTGATGTCGATGGATCCGTCCTCTCCAAAGACGCTCTACGCCGGCATGTGGGATTTTCGACGCAAAGGCTGGACGTTCCGCTCTGGCGGCGACGGTCCGGACACGCCGAGCGGGAGTGGTCTGTTCAAGACGACGGACGCCGGCGCAACGTGGAAGCAGCTCGATGCGAAGAGCGCGCCGGGACTGCCTAACGGGCCGTGGGGACGCGTGGCCGTCGCCGTCGCTCCGTCCAAGCCGAACGTCGTCTATGCCTTCATCGAAGCGGTGCCGCCGCTCAACGCGCTCTATAGGTCCGACGACGGCGGTGCGACCTGGACGATGCGCGACCGCAGCCAGGGTATGATCGTCCGTCCGTTCTACTTCGCGAATCTCGTCGTCGATCCAAAGAGTGAGAATCGCATCGTCAAAGCGGGCGAATCGTTGATCATGAGCATCGATGGTGGCGCGACGTTCAACAACATCAACGGTGGAACGCACGGCGACCATCACGACGTGTGGATCGATCCGGAAAACGCCGATCACATGATGACCGGCGATGACGGAGGCCTCTGGTACTCGTACGACGGCGGCGACAAGTGGTGGAAGGCAGAGACACTTCCCATCTCCCAATTCTACCACGTGAGCCTCGACATGGACCGGCCGTACAAGGTCTACGGTGGGCTCCAGGACAACAGCTCGTGGGTCGGGGAGTCGCAGTATCCGGGCGGCATCGCCAAGAGGCAATGGGAGAATATGTACGGCGGCGACGGCTTCTGGATGTTCGTCGATCCCACCGATCCGGATTACTTGTATGCCGAGTCCCAGGGTGGCTACATCGGCCGCGTGAACCGCAAGACGCACGAGACGCGCGACATCCAACCGCTGCCGCGTTACAAGGAAGGCAAGCTTCGCTTCAACTGGAACACGCCAATTCACGTGAGCCCGACGCGCAACGGAACGATTTACATCGGATCGCAGTTTCTCCATCGCTCGCGCGACTTCGGGCAGACATGGGAACGCATCTCGCCGGACCTGACGACGAACGACCCATCGAAACAGAAGCAGGAGGAATCCGGTGGCGTCACCGTGGACAACTCGGCCGCCGAGATGCATACGACGATTTTCGCGATCGGCGAGTCGCCGAAGAATACGCAGGTTGTCTGGGTCGGGACCGACGACGGCAACCTTCAGGTGACACGCGACGGCGGAAGGAGCTGGACGAACGTCGTCGGCAACATTTACGGATTGCCGAAGAATGCGTGGGTGACGACCGTCGAGCCCGGCCACTTCGACGCGGGGACGATCTACGCGACGTTCGATCTTCACACCTTCGGCGACATGCGGCCGTACGCGTACAAGTCCACCGATTACGGGAAGACGTGGACGTCGTTGATCTCCGCCGACGCTCCCGTCCGGGGCTACGCTCACGTCATCAAGGAAGATTTAGTCAACCCTCAACTCATTTTTCTGGGTACGGAGTTTGGCCTGTATGTTTCCGTCGACGGCGGCCGGTCGTGGTCCCGCTACAAGGGGGGCGACCTGCCAGCGGTGGCCGTGCGCGATCTCGCCATTCATCCGCGCGACAACGATCTCGTGATCGCGACGCACGGGCGCGGCATCTGGATCGTCGACGACATCACGCCGCTGCGCGCGCTCACGCCGCAGAGCGTGGCACGTCACGCAGGGTTCTTTCAGGCCAGCCCGGTAGTACAACAAATTGGGGCCTTTGGCGGCTGGGCGAATGGCGACGCCGAGTTCGTCGGTAACAATCCGCCGGGCGACGCGGTGATCACGTACTACCTGCAGAAGCGCCACATCTTCGGCGACATGAAGCTCGAGGTGCACGACTCGACGGGCAAGCTTCTCGCCACCCTGCCGACCACGAAGCGCCGCGGACTGAGCCGGGCGACCTGGTCGATGCGCATGCCACCGGCGCGCGTTCCCCCGGCTGCCTCGGCCGGATTCGGCGTCGGGCCGCGGTTCATGCCCGGTACCTACACCATCCGGCTCATCGAGGGCGACTCGGCGTACACCACGCCACTCATCGTTAGGCGCGACGCGCGCACGAAGCATACGCTCGCCGACCGGCAGGCGGAGTTCGACCTGTCGGTGAGGTTGTATCATCTACTCGACAACATGACGAGTGTCATCGAGAAGATGAATGGCGTTCGGGGCTCTCTCGACAGCCGCGCGGCGAGCCTCGCCGCGTCGGACTCCCTCACGCGACGTCTGCACGGCGCGTCGGACACGGTGGACGTGATGCGCAAGAAGATCGTCGCGACGAAGGAGGGTGGGATGATCACCGGTGAGGAGCGCCTGCGTGAGAACCTGCTCGGGCTCTATGGTAGTGTGGTTGGCTATGAGGGCCGGCCGTCCGCGACGCAGGTGGAGCGCGCTGCCGCGATCGAGCGGGAGCTCGGCGACGTCTCGCGTGAGTTCGACCGCTGGGTAGCGCGCGACCTCGCGGCACTGAACGCGGTGTTGGTGGCGCGGAATCTGTCGCGAATAGAGCTGGCCACGCCATGATTCACCCCCCTCCAACCGATAACACCGCTACCCCGATCCGTGTCTGACTTCGAGGGCCTCTTTCGAAACACGAAGATCGTTGACCATTAACATCCTGCACGCGCCGAGGGTCATGTCTCCAGACATGGCCCTCGTCCGCGGAATCCGGGCGCCTGACGCCTCGCTCCCCGAACCAAGCGACGCCCGACTCATCGGCGCCGCGAAGGCCGGGGATCGCATGGCTTTCGAGCAGCTCGTGCAGCGCCACTATCGCGCCGCGTTCGCGGTTGGGCTCGCGCGCAGTGGCAATCGCGCCGACGCCGAGGATCTCGTGCACGATGCGTTCGTGCGTGCGGCCGAGCGGCTGGAGCATTGCCGGCATCCGGAGAAGTTCGCGGCGTGGTTGTGTACGATCGTCCGTAACCTCGCCCACAATCTTCGCACCCGTGGTCTCGCCCCGCGCACGACGATCATCGGCCCCGACATGATCGCGAGCAACGAGAGTCCGGAGCGCGACGCACAGCTGGCCGAGCTGCGCGACCGATTGCAGGTGGCGCTCGGGGAGCTGCCGGTCATCCAACGTGAAGTCGTACTCTTGCATGACGTCGATGGCCGGACGCATGACGAGATTGCACTGATTGTCGGTACCTCCAGCGGGATGTGCCGCCAACATCTTTTCAAGGCGCGCAAGCGCCTGCGTGCCTTGTTAGCCCACGCTGATGGAGCAAACCCTCTCGATGCATAACGACTCTGACGACCAGGTCGATCTGTCTGCTCTCGACCCACTTCGCAACCGTGCATCGTTCGAGGCACACGCGGCTCGCGTCGCCGGTCACGCGATGGATGCGCGCGATCGCTCGAGGGCGGCCGCTCGCGCCGAAGCGAGCGGCATCGTGATCGCGCTGATGTCGTTGGCGCGGCCAACGGTGCTCGCGGCGGGCATCCTCGTCGCCATCGCGCTCTCCGCTGTCGTACGCTCGACCACGCCGCCATCCGCATCGACCGTTTCAGCCGCGGACGCCATGGGACTTCCTCGCCGGCTCACCGACATCTTGCACTCCACCGCGGCACCGTCGCTTACGGAGCTCGAGGTGGCGCTGGCCGCGGCAGGTTCACCATGAGCTGCATCCGATGACTACCTCCTCCGATCGTTTGCGCGCCGTCGCGCTGCTCCTCGTCGCCTTCGTCTGCGGAGGCGCTGTCGGGGTCGCCGCTGATCGCGCATTCTCGCTGCGGCGCGCCGACGTGATGGTCGGTTCGGAGCGACGCGAGTCTCGTGTGCGGCCGTCTGGCGGCGTGGAAGCGGAGCAGATACCAACGCCGCTCGAGCGCCTCGACCTGACGCCGGAGGAGCAGCGTCGACTGCATGCGATCGCGCGGCGATGGCGTCCGCAAGCAGCGGAAGCGATTGCCAAAATTCGACCAATCGTTTCCGATCTGGAGAACGACATGTTCGCCGAGATGCTGTGCGTGCTCTCCAAGGACAAGCAGGACCGGTATCTCCGCGGGCTGGATGAAGGGGGTGCCGATTCGGCCATGATCGCGAAGCGATTCCGCCTCGTGCGCACCAATCAGTGTCCGCAGGAGAGCGCGGATCCGCACGGCCAGTGACGCGACGTCGCTAACACTGGAGCAGCTTCGTGTGTCTCGGGCAGGAATGCTGCCACGAGAGATCATGCGAATGCTCACCACCGCCGCCGCCGTGCTCCTCGCCGCTCTACTGCCTAACGTGGCGAGGTCACAGGAGCAGCCGCCGCGGCGCGAGATCGTTCACGGCCGCGTGCTCACCGACAGTGGCGCGCCCGTTCGCGCCGCCGATGTCGTCGTCACGCGCACCAGCGACGCTACGCCGCGCACGACAACGACCGACCGTGCCGGCATGTTTCTCGTGGATTTTTCCATCGGCACGGGCGACTACGCACTCACCGTTACCGCGCCGGGCTTCAAGGCGTACAGCGCGCACCTCGTTCGCGGCGCGTCCGACACCATCTTCGCGGACGTCAAGCTCACGCCGTCGGTGCAGCGGCTTGCCGCCGTCGTGTCGCGTGCGACACGTCCAGTGCCTGATCGGGATCCCGCTTCCTTCGACGCCGCGTCCGTGGGCGGGAGCGCCTTCGCTCAGAATGCGGCGCGCCGACTCGCCCCCGATCAGGCCGGCGACTTCACGGCTATCGCTGGTCTCATGCCGGGCATCGCCGTGACTCCGGCAGGCATCTCCGTCGCGGGCCTGCCGTCGACGCAGAACACGATCACCATGGGTGGTCTCGCATTCGCCGGTACCGATGTGCCCCGTGACGCCATAACGAGGCTTCGTGTCCAGGCGTCATCTTACGATCCTTCCATCGGCTGGTATAGCGGCGCGATCACGGCCGCCGATCTCGCGGTTGGCGATCAGTTCACGTCGCGCAGCGGCCATCTCTCCATCGATGCGCCCTCGCTGCAGTACAACGACCCCGTGTCGGCGCGACTGGGTCAGCAATTCACCAACTTCAATGGGAGTCTCGGCGGAAACGGCCAGCTCGTCGATGACCGCTGGGCGTACAATTATGGCATGCAAGGGGGCCGACGCGCCTCGAGTCTCTCGGCCACCGTCGTCGACGCGGGACGCGATCTCCTCCAGCATGCCGGCGTCGCCGCCGACTCGGCGACGCGCCTGCTCTCGCTGCTCGGCACCGCGGGCGTTCCCTTATCGTCAGGTTCGCTGCCGCCGGGAGCGATCGACGAGAGCTTCTCCTTCATCGGCCGGGTGGACCACGCGCCATTCGACTGGCTCACGATGTCGGCCAATCCGACGACCTACGGACTTCAGGCCTACGGCAAGTGGCATCGCGGCGAGGCTGTCGGGTTCGCGCCCACCGCGACGCCGGGACACGGTGGGACCTCGGCCCAGGACGTTGGCGCGCTGACCGCGATGTTCAGCAATCTTTCACAGCACGGCTTCCTCACTGACCTGCGCTCCGGAATAACCGCCCTTCGCTCGATGAGCGACCCCTATCTCGCCCTGCCGGACGGCCACGTTCTCGTCGCGTCGACCTTCTCCGACGCCGATCCGGCAGTTTCGACGCTGCAGTTCGGCGGCAACTCGGGACTGTCGACCGTGCAGCGCAGTTTTCGGTGGGAGACGCTATCGAATCTGCAGCTGTATCCACCCGGCGCGGTGACGCATCGCGTCAAGATCTCCGCTGATTTGCGCTACGACACATTCTCGCAGGACCTCGCGTCGAATCGGTTTGGCACTTTCACCTTCAACTCGCTTGGCGATCTCGCGGCAAATCAAGCGGCGTCGTTCACGCGAACGCTGTCGGCACCATCGATCAGCGGCGGGGAGTGGAACGCCTTCATCGCCGCGGGCGACGTCTGGCGTGTGAACCCGCAGTGGCAGGTGATCTATGGGTTACGCGCCGAGGGAAACGCGTTCACGTCGCGGCCGACATTGAATCCGGCATTGGTCTCGGCGCTGGACATCCACAACGACCATGCGCCCAGCGCGATCGCGGTCAGTCCTCGCCTCGGGATCAACTGGCAGGACGGCAAGGGCCGAATCGCTCGTGCCGGCATCGGCCAGTTTCGCAACATCACCGATGCCTCATTGTTGAGCGTTCCATCATCGACAACTGGATTGCCCAGCGGTGTCTCACGCATCACGTGCATCGGGAGTGCCGTGCCGTCGCCCGATTGGGGCGACTTCGCAACCGACCCCTCGGCGATCCCAACGCAGTGCGTCGGCTCGAGCAGCGTGTTCGTGGACGCGTCTCCCACCGTACAATACGTCGACCGTTCGTTTCAGTCGGCGCGCAGCTGGCGCGGCAATGTCGGCTACCAATCGAGCCTTCTGCGGAATGTCTACTCGATAGACCTCGTCGGCTCGTTGAATCTCGATCAGCCGGGCACGTACGATCGCAACTTTGGCGCCGTGCCGGTGTTCACTCTGCCTAACGAACGTCGAGCGGTATTCGTGCCTGGATCGTCCATCATAGCCTCTAGCGGTCAGCTCTCACCAACGTTCGCGCGCCTGGCGCCGGGCTTTGGTCGCGTCGTGGACGTTGTCTCCGATCTTCAGTCGGTGAGTGAGCAGGCCATCTTCTCGCTCCGTCCTCGGATTCCGGGCGGGCTGCAGCGCTATTTTGGCGACTTCGTTCTCGGGTACACGTTGTCGGACATTCGCGCCCAGCAGCGCGGCTTCGACGGTGGGGCGTTCGGCGATCCGAGCGTTCGCGAGTGGGCGCGCGGCGATCTCGATGCCCGGCATATGTTCGTCGTCCAGGGCGTGTTCCGTCCACTCGGCGACGGTCGCCTTCTCACTTTCTTTTCCGGGCGCGCCCAGTCGGGCCTCCCCTTCACGCCCCAAATCGCCGGAGACGTCAACGGCGACGGCTTGCCTAACGACCGAGCGTTCATCTTCGCGCCCGGCGCGACGACTGATACCTCGCTCGGGAATGGCATGCGGTCGCTGCTCGCTAATGCACCCCGCAACGTGCGCGACTGTCTCGAAGTACAGCTCGGGCACCCGGCATCGCGCAACAGCTGTCAAGGACCGTGGACGGAATCGCTCAACATCGGCGTGCGCGTCAGTGGACAGCTTCTCCATACGCCGCGCATGGATGTCACCGTCAACCTCGCGAACCCACTCGGGGGACTGGATCAGCTCATCCACGGCTCCGAGAATCTGCAGGGCTGGGGCGCGCCGGCCACGCCGGATCCGACGTTGTACACGGTCCGCGGCTACGATCCAACGGCGCCCCGCTTCCTGTACGCCGTGAATCCGCGGTTCGGCACGAGCGCGCCGTCGATCGGCACGCTGCGCGCACCGTTCCGGCTGACGCTCGACGTACAGCTCGATCTCGCACGGCCAGTGTCCGATCAGCAGCTCGATCGCTGGTTGCGCCCCGGCCGCGCCGGACGGGGCGGCCAGAAGCTGACGGCGACCGATTTCTTCCGTCGTTATCAACGTACCGTGCCCGATCCGTACGCCGAGCTGCTACAGCAGAGCGATTCACTGCTCCTCTCGCCGGGCGAGGTGAGTCAGCTGCAAGCGGTGCAGAGCGCGTATCGCGCGCGCGTCGACGCGATGTGGTCGAGTCTCGCATCGTATCTCGCCGGGCTGCCGGATACGTACGCGGTGGACGCCGTCAGCCGCCGCACGGATCAAACCATCGACGACGCGTGGGAGCTGACGCGCCTCGATGTGCAGAAGAACCTCGAGGCAGTCCTTGCGTCTGCCCAGACAGCGATGCTCACGGGGTGGTCGGGCATGCTCTTCCGTGCCCACGACCGGGTTCACATTCGCTTGTCGCCGCGCGGCGGTTGAGCGTTTCTTCAACTCGGGGCAACCATGAAGTCGATCGTCCGAATAGCGCTCGTTGTCGCACTGGCCTCCACAATCCCGCCGGCGGTGCGCGCTCAACAGCCCGTGCCCCCGACCGCGCTCAACGGCGAGTGGACGGGCGTTCTCACCCTCGACAACAGTCAACCAAGGCTCGCGCTGGTCTTTGCCATCACCGATTCCAGCTTTGCTGGAAGGGTCTACTCGGATGGGACGCTCATGGGTGAGATGGAGGATGGTTCACTTTCCGGCAACCGTCTGCATTTCAAGCTTGGCCGCCTCGACTTCACTGGCGTTGTGACGGGCGTGCATATGAAGGTCGACCTGATCGTGTATAACGGCTCGACACGCAATTTCACGCTCACGAAGACACCGTCCTAGCGCACGCGGCTATTGACGCGGGGTCGGCACGGTGGGAGAATCCCTCTCGGAAGAGAGCCCCTAACCGTGGAGCCGAAATGAGCACTGATAAAGTCTCCCGCCGAGAGTTTCTGGGCGTCACCGCGGCTGTCGCGGGGGCGTCGCTCGTCAAGCCCGTGTTTCCATATTCTGCGCTGAGTCGGTTGCAGTCGCCTAACGGAAAGGTCCGTTTCGGGATGATCGGCGTCGGGATGCAGGGCAATGGCCTGCTTGCGACATCGATCGGTCTCGATGGTGTGGAGTGCGCCGCCGCGGCCGATCTGTACGACGGGCGGCACACCCTGGCGCGCGAAATCGTTAGGCCGGACTTGCCGGTGACGCGTCGCTATCGCGAGCTGCTCGACAACAAGGACATCGATTGTATCGTCGCCGCCGTTCCAGACCACTGGCACCGCTACGTCGTCGTCGATGCCGTGAGCGCCGGCAAGGACATCTACTGCGAGAAGCCGATGTCCCACAGCCCCGCCGATGGCGTCGCCATGGTGGACGCCGCGAAGAAGAGTGGCCGCATCGTGCAGATTGGGTCGCAGCGGGTGAGCTCGCAGATCTGCGCGAAGGCGAAGGAGATGATCGCGAGCGGCATGGTCGGTGAGTTGACGCTCATCGAAGGATGGCTGGGGCGCAACGATCCGACTGGCGCGTGGGAGTATCCCCCTCCGCCCGATCTCTCCCCCGCCAATTTGGATTGGGATACCTGGCAGGGTACCGTAACGCCGAAGATTCCATTCAATCCGCTCATCTTTGCGCGTTGGCGCTGCTGGAGGAATTACGGCACGGGCGTCGCCGGCGATCTGCTTGTGCACCTCGTGAGCGGGATGATGTTCATGACGGGTATGAACCAGCCGCCGAGTCAGGCGATGGCCGTCGGTAGCATTCGTCGCTGGAAGGACGGACGCGACATGCCCGACGTCCACTCGGTACTCTATTACTACGGTGACCTGCCCGTCGGCATGCGACTGAACCTGGCGACGTCGATGCCGGAGACCTATCGCATTCAGGGCACCAAGGGATTGCTCGAGGTCACCGGCTCCTCGATCACGTTCACGCCGCAGAGCGGCAAGGACGACTCCCCGAGCTACTACGCATACAGCTTCCCGCGTGCCTTGCGAGACGCGTACTTCAAGAAATGGCACGAGGAGAACGATCCGAAGATCGGTCAGGCGCCCATGCCGGAGGCAATCTCGTTCAGCGGCCCCGATTACGACGACACACGCCCGCATCTGTGGAATTATTTCGAAGCCGTGCGCAATCGGCGGCCGGTCGTCGAGGACGTCGTGTTCGGTCATAACGCCGCGTTGGCGTGTCACATGGCGAACGATTCGTACTTCAAGCGGACATCCGTCGCGTTAGGCGATTACGGCTCCGTCACCAGAGCAGCGAGTCGGTGAGCGTGGGGAGGTAACGACGAACGGCGTCGCGTCGTCGCGAAGCCGTTCGTGTACCCCTCTTTCGCGTGAGACACGGCCGAATATCTTCTGCGCCATGTCGAAAGTCGGAATAGGTATCGTCGGCTCTCGTTTCCAGGCCGACTGCATCGCGCACTCTGTCAAGATGCTTCCAGACGAAGCGGAGGTCGTTGCCGTCGCATCGCCAACGCCCGGAAACGCCGAGTCCTTCGCCAAGCGTCATGGCATTCCCGGCTGCTATCTCGATTACCGGGAAATGCTTCGCGATCCGCGCGTCGAGATGATTCACATTTCCGCGCCGAACTATGTCCATGCCCGGATGACGGTCGATGCCGCGCGCGCCGGCAAGCACGTCGTCTGCGAGAAGCCGCTCTGCGTGACGCTCGAGGAAGCCGACGAAATGATCGACGCTTGCCACAAGGCGGGCGTCCTTCTCATGTACGCCGAAGAGCTCTTCTTCGCGCCGAAGTATGTCAAGGCGAAACAGATGGCCGACGAAGGCGCCTTCGGTCGAATCCATCTGGTGAAGCAGGGCGAGAAGCACAATGGCCCGCACGCTGATTGGTTCTGGGACGTCAAGCAGTCAGGCGGCGGCGCGCTCATGGACCTCGGCTGCCACGGCATCGCGTTCTGCTGGTGGTTCCTCGGTAAGCCGAGGGTGAAGAGCGTGTACTCGCAGATGTGGACGCAGGTGCACCGGAACCGAACGGAGGGGGACGACGAGGCGATCACGATCATTGAATTCGAGGGTGGCGCCGTTGGCGTCGTCGAGAACAGCTGGAATCGCCCCGGCGGCATGGACGACTCCATAGAAGTCTTTGGCGAAAAGGGGCAGACGTACGCCGACATGTTGATGGGGAATGCGCTTCCAACGTACTCCGAAGTTGGCTTCGGCTACGCGGTCGAGAAGGCGTCGACGACGCGCGGGTGGACATTTCCCGTGTTCGAGGAGCATTGGAATTACGGCTTTCCGCAGGAGATGCGGCATTTCGCGCGCTGTGTGCGGGGGAAGGAGACGCCCATCGCCGACGGCGAGACCGGCCGCGTCGTTCAGGAGGTTCTCTACGCCGCATACGCGTCGGCGGGACGAGGAGCCAAGGTTGCGCTGCCCTTCTCTCCCAAGGGGGTGGCCAGGCCAATCGATTTATGGAAGCGACCCGAGTAACGCCACTCCGCGTCTTCGACACACCGGAATCGTTAGGTTCCCAGCTCGCGGGCGAGCTCCTCGAGCGGATCCGCCGCGGCCGCAAGCCATTCCTTCTCGGCTGTCCCACGGGGCGGACGCCCCGCCCCATCTACGACGCGCTGGCAGGCGCCGATCTGTCGAACGTGATCTTCGTTATGATGGACGAGTACCTCGTACCTGGCGCGTCAGGTTTGCGCTGGGCGAGTGAGCGCGAGGCGTGGTCGTGTCACTCCTTTGTCCAGCGCCATTTTCAATTTCAGGTGGGGGACACCTGGTTTCCCGACCCTGCCGATCCCGCCGCGTATGATCGCAAGATCGCCGACGCCGGCGGCATCGATCTGTTCCTCCTGGCGTCGGGGGCTAGCGACGGACACGTCGCGTTCAACTCCACAGGCAGTTCACGCGAAAGCCGCACGCGAGTCGTGCCTCTCTCTGAAGCGACTCGCCGCGACAACCTGCAGACATTCCCGAGCTTCGGGACGCTCGAGAACGTACCGCGACACGGCGTGACGGTGGGCATCGACACGATCGCGCGGGCGCACGAATCGATCATGGTCGTGTGGGGCGCGTCGAAGCGCGTTACGCTGCAGCGCATGCTCGCCGCCGACCGATACGATCCCGACTGGCCGGCAACGGTGATTCACGAATCTGCGGTACGGGAGATCATCGCCGATGCTTCCGCAAATGCCGCCGACTGAACGGGTGCGCCCAGACTTGATGGCCATCACGGACCACGCAACGCAGAAGCGATGCCGGCCTCGACCAGCGGCACCATGATCTTGTAGCCCTCCTCGTTAGGGTGCACGCCGTCGGACGCGAGCTCGGGGCGCATGCCCTGACGGTCGTCACGCATCGCGCTGTGGTAGTCGACGTAGACGCTTCCCGTGCTGTCGGCGTAGTGCTTCATCCACGCGTTGAGCGCGACGATCTTCGGCGCAGGCTGCAGGCCCGGTCGCCAGGGATAATCGTACACCGGCAGCACCGAGCAGAGGACGACCCGAATACCATTCACGCGCGCGAGGTCGGCCATGCCCGCCAGGTTGTCCTCGATCATCTCGAGGGTACTCGGCCCCGTGTTGCCAGCAATGTCGTTCGTCCCGGCGAGGATCACGACGGCTTTCGGGCGGAGGGCGATCACGTCCTGACGAAAGCGAACGAGCATCTGCGGCGTCGTCTGGCCGCTGATGCCCCGGTTGACGTACGGCTTCCCCGGAAATTCCGAAGCCCAGTACTTCTTCCAGCCCTCGGTAATAGAATTGCCCATGAAGACGACGCGATTCTCACCCGGACTCGCGGCAGCCAGCACCGCATTCGAATCCCGGTACTTCGCCAGGTTCGGCCAATCCGTGGTACTTTGCGCAGCAACCGGCAGAGGCAGGGCAAGCAGCAGAAGAGTGAATCGTTTCATGGCATGAAGCTCAATGATCTGGTTCTGACGTCGAAGCTCGTCGCCGATACGAACAGCCGCCTGGAGAAGATCGCTCTCCTCGCCGCGCTCCTCAAGCGCCTCGCACCTAACGAGATCCCCATCGCGGTCGGCTTCCTCACCGGCTGGCCGCGTCAGGGAAAGCTCGGCGTGGGCTGGGCCAGCGTCGCCGAGGCACGTCCGGTCGCCGCCGCCACCGAGCCAGCGCTCGATCTGGCCGAGGTCGATCGCGCCTTCACCGAGCTCCAGGCAATGCGTGGCAAGCGCTCCGCCGCCGAGCGGAAACGTCTCCTTTCCGAGCTACTCGCCCGGAGCACGGCCGACGAGCAGAGCTTCCTCGGGGCGCTGGCGATTGGCGAGGTGCGTCAGGGCGCTCTCGACGGCGTGCTCACCGAGGCGGTCGCTCGCGCTGCCGCCATACCCGCCGACCAGGTGCGGCGCGCCGTCATGCTGGCGGGAGACCTCGGCAGCGTCGCGGAGGGGCTGCTCACCGATGGCGACGCAGCCCTCACTCGTTATTCGCTGCAGCTCTTCCGGCCCGTGCAACCGATGCTCGCCGACTCGGCGCCGAACGTCGCCGAAGCGCTCGCCACGCTCGGCACCGCGGTGCTGGAGTGGAAGCTCGACGGCGCCCGCGTCCAGGTGCATCGACAGGACGATCGCGTCGCCATCTACACGCGCAGCCTCAACGACGTCACCGCCGCGATCCCGGAGGTCGTCGAGGCCGTTCGCGCGTTGCCCGCGCGCGAGATCATTCTCGACGGCGAAGTGATCGCGCTCCTGGACAGCGGCAAGCCGATGGCGTTTCAGGATACGATGCGCCGGGTCGGGCGACGCCTCGATGTCGAAGCGCTTCGCTCCACCATGCCAGTGACGCCGTTCTTCT
Organism: Gemmatimonadaceae bacterium; assembly: GCA_036493735.1. Lineage (GTDB taxonomy): Bacteria > Gemmatimonadota > Gemmatimonadetes > Gemmatimonadales > Gemmatimonadaceae > AG2. Next base: position 109,295 of record DASXPH010000141.1, on the reverse strand, counting down.
TCGATGTCCTGCGTGTGGACGGAGACGACCTGCTCGACGAGCCGCTCACGGCGCGACTGGCGCGGCTCGACGCGATCGTGCCGAGCACCTTCCGCGTGCCGCGCCTAACGACGAGCGACGTCGACGACGCACGCCAGTTCGCCGAGGACGCTGTCGCTCGCGGCCACGAGGGTGTGATGGCGAAGCTGCCCTCCGCGCCCTACGCCGCTGGCCGGCGCGGCTCGGCATGGCTCAAGGTGAAGACGCCGCGCACCCTCGACCTCGTCGTGCTTGCGGCCGAGTGGGGCTCCGGCCGTCGCAAGGGCTGGCTGAGCAACCTCCACCTCGGCGCGCGGGACCCGGCTTCGGGCCACTTCATCATGCTCGGCAAGACATTCAAGGGCATGACCGACGAGATACTCGATTGGCAGACGAGGGAGCTTCTCGCTCGCGAGACGCACCGCGAGGGGCATGTCGTATTCGTTAGGCCGGAGCTGGTCGTGGAGGTCGCGTTCAACGAAGTGCAACGGAGCTCCCAATACTCCGGCGGCGTCACCCTCCGCTTCGCGCGAATCAAAGGGTATCGCCCGGACAAACCCGCGAGCGAGGCGGACACGATCGACGCGGTTCGCGCGTTCCTTTGAGGTTCGGCGTCGTCTTGAAACCACAGAGGACTTGGAGGACACGGAGGGCTGTTTAGACATCGATCATGAAACGCTCGATGCCATCGCGGAGGCGCGCGACATTGAAGTTGATCAACAACCCGACGCGGTGGCCGGCGAGCCTCTGGTGGCAGAGGATTTGAGCTCGGTGTACTGGGTGCAGTTTGCTAACAGATTTTGCCTCTACTACCACTGTGCCCTCCACGAGGAGATCGATTCGATAGGCCACCTTGATGTGGAGGTCGCCGTAAACGACGGGTACCGGCACTTCGGTCTCCGCGGTCAGGCCTCTGGATCTGAGCTCATAAGCGAGACAGTCGCGGTAGGGGCTTTCCAATAGTCCTGGTCCAAATGTCGTGTGAACGCGGAACGCCGAATCCACGACTTCACCGCTGATTTCATTCAGTTGGAGTGGTCGTATCAGTCTTATTCGATCGATCATTCGACAAATCTTGACCTCAGCGCCGGCTGCCTCGGATCATTTCAGTACATCAAGGAACAGACGAATGCAGAGGGAGCGTCGTGCTGTGTCAGACCTCTGTGTTCTCCGTGTCTTCTGTGGTTAATCCCCTCGGGATCGTGACGGTAGTAAAAGAGTGCTTGACGAGAGGGCCCCGACCATCGCACCGTCCCCGTCATGCACCTCCAGCACGATGTCGTCTGTCCGACGCTCGTCGGCCGGGATACGCAGATTGCCGCCGTGCGCCGCGTGCTCGAACAGGCACGCGGCGGCAGCGGTCGCGTCGCGCTGATCGTCGGTGAGGCGGGCGTGGGAAAGTCCCGGCTGCTGCGCGCCATGACCGACGAGGCGCGCGCGGCCGGCTTCTTCATCCTGCAGGGCGCGTGCTTCGAGGCCGAGCGGTCCATTCCGTACGCGCCCCTGCTGGACCTCGTGCGCCTGCTCGCCAGCGCAACGTCGCCCGCGATCGTCAATCACGTACTCGCGCCGGCGGCGAGTGATCTCGTCGCCTTCTTTCCCGAGTTGCGGCTGCTTCTGCCAGAATCGACGCCCAATCCGAGCGTCGACCCGGAGTCCGACCGCCGGCGGCTCTTCCACGTGCTGGCGCTCGCCATTACGCAGCTCGCCCGCACGCAGCCCGTCTTCCTCTCGCTCGAGGACGTGCACTGGAGCGACGACGCGACCCTCGAACTGGTGTTTCATCTCGCGCGGACGCACGTCTCGCAGCCGGTGGTCATCGGCCTCACGTATCGCGGCGAGGAGGCAGGTCCGCGCCTCGCCCGGCTGGTGGCCGATCTCGAACGCGCCCGAATCGTCGCTGACCTCCCCGTCGAGCGACTCGGCCGCGACGACGTTGGAGCGATGTTGCAGGCGATCTTCGGATCACGCGAACAGCTCGGCGCGGAGTTCGTCCATGTTCTGCACGGACTCACCGAAGGGAATCCATTTTTCGTTGAGGAAACGCTCAAGTCTCTCATCACGGCCGGCGATCTGGCGCACACCGGCGCGGGCTGGCGCGCCAGGCCACTCGAGCGCGTCCGCGTTCCCCGCACCGCCGTCGAAGCCGTGCGACGGCGCCTCGCGTCGCTCAGCGTGCCCGCGCGCTCCGTGGCATCGATGGCCGCGATCGCGGGCCGCCGCTTCGACTTCGATCTGCTGCGCGCCCTGAGCAATCTCGACGAAGGGGCGCTGCTCGTCCTCGTCAAAGAGCTCATTGCGGCGCAGCTCGTGGTCGAAGAGTCGGCCGACCGCTTCGCCTTCCGTCATGCTCTCACGCGTGAAGCGATCTACGCCGAGCTTCTTGCGCGCGAGCGCGTGGCGCTGCATCGCGAGGTGGCGGCCGCTCTCGAGCAACAGCACGCCCACGAGCTCGACGCGGTCGTCGAGTCTCTTGCATATCACAGCTGGGAATCGGGGGACTGGGAACGTGCTGCCGACTACTCGGCGCGTGCCGCTCGCCACGCACTCGCCCTCTCCGCGCCGCGTGAGGCCGTCGCTCATCTCGACCGTTCTTTCGCCGCGCTCGAGCGCTCCGGCGTGCGTCCACCCACCGACCTCTATCTCTCACGCGGCAGGGCGTTCGAAACGTTGGGCGAGTTTCAGCGCGCCAATGACGATTTCACAACCGCGCTCGGCCGCGCGCGCGACGCCTCCGACCCGCGCGCCGAGTGGCAGGCACTGTACGCCCTCGGCCTGCTCTGGGCCGCGCGAGACTACAATCGCGCGGGGGAGTATCGGCGTGAGGCATTGAACGTCGCGCGCACGCTGGGCGACGAGAGTCTGCTCGCGCGGAGTCTCAACCGCGTCGGCAACTGGCATGTCAACCGAGAACAGCCTCACGAGGGACTTCCCTTCCACGAAGAGGCGCTCGCCATCGTGGAGCGGATTGGCGACCGACGGGGGATCGCCGAGACAGTGGACCTCATTGCCATGGCGCACCACTGCGCGGGTGAACAGCGCGAGGCCGCGACTTATTACGAGCGCTCGCTAACGCTCTTCAGTGAGTCCCAGGATCGCCGCGGCTTCGCCAATGCTCTCGCGCTCCTTGCCCTCTGCAGTCCGTCGTATCAGTCCTCGTCCACGACGCCGTACATGAGCCCCGTCGTGACCGAGGAGCTCCGTACTCTTCGTGCCGCGCGTACTGCTCATGACATCGGCTGGCGCGCGGGCGAAGCGTTCGCGCGCTTCCTCTCCGCCGACTGTCTGGCCTGGCGCGGCGAATACGATCGCGCCATCCCACTCGCTCGTGAGGCGCTCGCTCTTGCGAGGGAGATCGACCACCTCGAATGGACCGCAGGCACCTTGCGCCTGCTCGGCGCCATGTCGCTCGATCTGCTCGCACCCGACATCGCCCGCGAGCAACTCGAGTCTGCGCACGCCATCGCGCGCCGACTCGGCTCCTATGTGTGGATCCGCTGGACCGCTGCCCCACTGGGCGTCGCGCGCGCGAAAACTGGCGACCTCTCCGCCGCGCTCGAGCTGCTGGACAGTGCCGCCAGGCTCGAGACATCCGACCGGGCGCCGCGCGGTTCTGACAGCGACATGCTCACTCTTGGCGAACGCCGGCTCTGGCTCGCCCGCGCCGAGGTGGCTCTCGTTGGGCATGAGCCGGCCGAGGCGCATGCCATTGCCGAGGCACGACTGGCGACAGAGCGCGCCACGAATCCGGAGACCAGCCTCGGCGTCCCCCGTCTCTCACTCATCCGCGGCGAGGCGCTGACTGCGCTCGGCCGTTATGCCGATGCGGCCGCCGCGTTCGATGTCGCTCATATTGAAGCGTCCGCGCAAGGAGCCGCGACGATGATGTGGCGTGTGGAAGCGGGGCGCGGTCACCTGCATCGATTGCAGCGCCAGCGCCTCGAGGCGCGCCACGCGTTCGACGCCGCTCGAACCATCGCCGACGACCTCGCGGCAAGGATTACCGATGAGCAACTTCGCAACGCATTCGTGCGAGGTCTCGACGACATCGTTCCGGTCGGCCCACCGCCCTCGCCACGCCGCGCGGCGAAGGAAGCCTTGGGGGGTCTTACCCGCCGTGAGCGCGATGTGGCCGAACTGGTAGCGCAGGGCAGCGCCAATCGTGCGATCGCGCGGGCTCTCGGAATCGGCGAACGCACCGTCGAGGGTTACGTCGCCAGCGCGCTGGCGAAGCTGAATTTCACATCGCGCTCTCAGCTCGCTGCCTGGGCAGTACAGGAAGGCGTCGCTCGGCTCGGTCACAAACCGCCTCGGTAACCCGCGTCATCGGCGACGGGACCCGTACAATACCGCCAATTCTCCCGTACTGCCGCGGAAAAGCTCCGTGTTTTCCACGATGTGACGTCGCGCGGCGATCGGTATCCTGCGCCGCGTGCCCGGCATAGCGCCGAGCAACGACCAATCATCGGAGAACCACCATGCGCAGAATCGCTATTCTCATCGCGACGGCGTTCGGGATCATCGCTTGCTCGAGAGACGGATCCGGCTCTCGTACACCGACCACGCCGCTCCTCTCGCTCGTCTCGACCGCTGCGCCGCAGGAGGACATCCAGTGGGGTCCGGCACCGCCGATCTTCCCCAAGGGCGCGCAGATGGCCGTCCTTCAGGGCGACCCGGGCACCGGGAACGAGTTCACCGTTAGGCTCCGCTTCCCGAACGGGTACAAGATTGCGCCGCATACACATCCCACGATCGAGAACGTGACGGTTCTGAAGGGCACCTTCCTCGCCGGCATGGGTGAGCAGTTCGTCGAGTCGAACATGAAGGCGTTCGGCCGTGACGGGTTCGCGAGCATTCCCGCGAACCACGCGCATTACGCAATGGCGCGCGGGGAGACGATCGTGCAGGTGCACGCGATCGGCCCCTTCCAGCTCACGTACGTCAACCCCGCCGACGATCCGACCAAGGCACAGTAGCGGATTGAAAAAGCAGATCTCCTCGTCGCTTCGTTCCTCGGGATGACACTAGCTCATCCCGAGCGTACCGGGGGGTCTGCTTTTCCCTACCACCGTTCACTCATCACCGATTAGATCCAATGTCTACCACCGTCGATTCAATACATATCTCCGACCCGGTCACGGAGCGCGTGCGCGCCACCTGGACATCCGGTGATTTCGGAAGGATCGCGCTCGGATATATAGCCGGCGCGGCGGAGTTCATCGCGCGACTCGAGCTCGAGAGCAGAGAGCGCGTGCTCGACGTCGCGTGCGGCACCGGTAATCTCGCCATTCCCGCGGCGCGGGCCCGCGCAGACGTCACGGGAGTCGACATCGCACCCAATCTCATCGCGCAAGCCAGGACCCGCGCCGCGGCCGAATCGCTCGACATCGCGTTCGACGTCGGCGACGCCGAGCAGCTGCCTTACGAGAGCAGCCGCTTCGATACGACGGTGACGATGTTCGGGGCGATGTTCGCCGCGCGCCCCGAGCGCGCCGTCGCCGAACTGCTCCGCGTCACGCGCTCTGGGGGCCGAATTGCCATGGCCAACTGGACGACCGGCGGTTTCATCGGGCAGATGCTGAAGATCACTCTTGCGTACGCGCCGCCGGCTGCAGGCGCGCTATCCCCACTGCTGTGGGGGGCCGAAGACACCGTCCGCGAACGGCTGGCCGCCGCCTGCAAGAGCCTCGCTCTCACACGGCGCACCATCACCTTCGAATATCCCTTCTCGCCTGAACAGGTCGTCACCGAGTTCCGACTATGGTACGGGCCGACATTGCGCGCCTTCGCGACACTGCCTGACGACGGGCGCGAGTCCCTGCGCCGCGATCTCGAACAGCTTTGGTGGGAGCACAATCGCGCGACCGACGGAACCACGCGCGTGGAATCGGAGTACCTCGAGGTCGTCGCGGTCACGCTTTGACACAAAAACCGCTGGCGCTCGTTATGTAGCGTCGAACCGCTATTCACGATGACCAGAACCCTGAAAGACCAATGGCTCTCAGAACGCTTCGCCTAGCCACACTCGTCACACTGACCGCCGCCCTCATTGCCTGTGAGAAGACATCACCCACCGAAACAGCTGATAGGTCGATCGGTGAGTTCGCGCTCGTTGCCGCCGAGAACGTTGCCCTACCTGCGACCGTTTTCGATGGCATCGTCGTGGCCGATCCCGACCCGTCGTTCCATCTGAGGATCGTCGCCACCTCGGGCTCGATCACCATCGACGCGACCGGTCACTACGAGCAGCGCGTCAGCCACGACGCGTTCATCGACGGCAGGCTGGGCGCGCGCGTGACGCACGTCGATCGCGGCGAATGCACGCGATCGGGCGCCCAGCTGCAGTGCTCCTCGAGCTATCTCCAGAACGTCGAGTTCACCGGTACGCTCGCCGACGGCATCCTCACCATTCAGCAGGACCTGGCCGGTGAGGGCCACGCCGCGACGTACCGCTACCAGTGGACCGCGGCGACGCTTCTGTCATCCTGAGCGAAGCGAAGGGTCTGCTGTTCCGTCGAAGCGCACCTCTCGCGCGAATGCACGCCGCGTGTAGTATCAGCCCATGCGAACACATGGCGTCATACTCGCGGTGGCGCTCGCACTCGAGGTGCGGACGACGGTAGCGCAGGCGCAGCAGCGCGCCGATTGGCCCGTCTACGGCGGAAGCGACGATCACACGCACTACACGACGCTGGCGCAGATTACCCCCGCCAACGTTAGACAGCTCGCTGTCGCGTGGACCTACGAAACGCACGACGAGTTCGCCGGCTCCGAGATGCAGACGAATCCGGTGGTCGTAGGCGGGGTGCTGTATGGCACGTCTCCAAAGCTGCGCGTCTTCGCCCTGGACGCCGCAACAGGCAAGGAGCTCTGGAGCTTCGACCCGAACAACGGCAAGCCGCCATCGTCGCGCATCCGGCATCGGGGGGTCGTCGTCACCGGCGACCGGGTGATTTTCAACTATCGCAATCGCCTCTACGCGCTCGATCGTCGCACGGGACGCCCGATCCCGAGCTTCGGCGACAGCGGTTGGGTCGATCTGCGCGCTGGACTCGGCCGGCCTGTCGAGGGGCTTTCGGTAAGCGCGAGCACGCCCGGCATCGTCTTTGAGAACTTGCTCATCATGGGAAGCACCGTGCCCGAGGCGCTCCCGAGCGCGCCTGGCGACATTCGCGCTTATGATATCCGAACGGGAAAGCTCACCTGGAGCTTTCACACGATTCCGCACCCGGGAGAGCCGGGGTACGAGACGTGGCCTCCGGACGCGTGGAAGATCACCGGTGGTGTCAACGCCTGGTCCGGCGTCACCCTCGACGCGAAGCGCGCAATGGCTTTCGTGGCGACAGGCTCGGCGTCGTATGACTTCTGGGGCGGCAACAGGATCGGCGACGACCTGTACGCCAATAGCGTGATCGCCCTCGACGCGCGCACGGGGCGTCACGTCTGGCATTATCAGGTGCTGCGGCACGACCTCTGGGACCGTGATCTTCCGGCCGCCCCTGTACTCGTGACGGTGATGCATGAGGGCAAGCGCGTGGACGCGGTCGCGCAGATCACGAAGACGGGTCACGTCTGGGTCTTTGATCGCGTAACCGGCAAGCCGCTCTTCCCGGTGCGCGATCGTGATATGCCGCCGACGACAGTTCCCGGCGACCGCGCCGCGGTGAGCCAGCATTTTCCCGTGCTGCCGCCGCCCTTCACGCGACAGCGCATCACGAAGAGCGACCTCACGACGCGCACGCCCGAGGCGCACGCCGCCGCGCTCCGCCTCTGGGAGCAATATGGCACGAGCGATCCGTTCGATCCACCTAACGATAAAGGCACGATCCTCTTTCCCGGCGTGGACGGCGGCGGCGAGTGGGGTGGTCCGGCCTTCGATCCGACAACGAGCCTGCTGTACGTCAACGCCAACGAGATGGCGTGGCTGCTCAAGCTCGTCCCACGCAGCGACAAGTCACTCTACGCTGCGAACTGCGCGGGCTGCCATGGTGAGAACCGTCAGGGGAGCGCCATGGCACCGTCGCTCGTCGATGTCGGAGAGCGCCGCGGGCGCGATCAGATCGTGCAGATCATTCGCGAGGGTACGGGCCGCATGCCCGCCTTTGCCAGCGCGCTCGAGGGCCGTGCACTCAACGATATTATCAATTTCCTCATTACTGGCGAGGACCGATCGGCGGCAGCCGGGCCAGATCCCTTCGGGGTTCCCTGGCGTAACGCGTACTTCGACATCTTTCTCGACAACGAGGGCTATCCGGCGATCGCACCGCCCTGGGGTACACTTTCGGCCATCGACCTGAACAAGGGCAGCATCCGATGGCAAATCCCGTTCGGCGAATATCCAAAGCTCGCCGCGCAGGGAATCAGGAACACGGGCAGCGACAACTACGGCGGCGCGATCGTCACGTCGAATGGCCTCCTGTTCATCGGCGCGACGACGTACGACAACACCTTTCACGCATTCGACAAGCGCACGGGACGTCTCCTCTGGAGCGCCACGCTTCCCGCCGCTGGTAACGCGACGCCCGCAACGTACATGGTAGACGGCCGCCAGTATATCGTCATTGCTTGCGGCGGCGGCAAGAACGGCGCCCCGAGCGGGGGCACGTACGTCGCGTTCGCCCTTCCCCGTTAGGCGTTCGGCCCGGGCAACCGCTCGGCGGCGGCGCGCCAACCACCGTCCAGCAGACCTTCGCGTACCACGAGCACACGCCGCGTTGCCGCGCACATGGCCAGCCAGCCCAGGCCAGCCGCGAAGCCACCGAGCACGTCGCTCGGGTAGTGGACGCCGAGGTAGAGCCGGCTGAAGGCGATGCTGGCGACGAGGCCGGAAGCGACGATCCACGTGATGCGTCGCGTCTTCGGCCGTGACACGGGATACGAAGATATCAGAAAGGCGAGCAGCAGATAACAGATCGTCGAGGCCATCGTGTGCCCGCTGGGGAAGCTGTACGAGTGGCCGTGCAGGTACATCGCCGCGTATTGAGGCCGGGAGCGGTGCACCGATGTCTTGAGCACATACTCAACCACGGAACCCCCGGCATTGGCGCCAAGCCACAGCCAGAACAGCAGCCGGGCGTGGGCACGCCAGAGCAGAATCGCCACGATCACGACGACGACGACGACTCCGTACGATCCCAGCTGGGTGAGCGCGTCGAAGAACCGCAGGCCACCCGCGGTCGCGTGCTCGTGGAACCAGTTGTTGACGGTCGCGTCCCACCTGACGAGGTAGTCATTGTCTAGGATCGCGTCGAGCAGGCCGCTCAGCGCCCAGATCGCGAGCGCGCACACAATGACGCTCGCGGTCAGTCCGATGCCGAGCTGCGATTTCCGATCGAAGCGCGCGGCGAGAAAGCGACGGATGCGCGCCGTGAGCGCCGGCTTCGCGGCTCCGGTCGGATCACCCACCATCAGACTGTCACGCCGCTATACCGATCATGATGCCGCACCCGCTGGTGCAGATACTCGCCTTGCAGGCTGACGGGAGCGCGCGACGACGGGGTGATTCCGAATCGGGCCCCTGTCGTAATTCGGCATGGTAGTCTCCCTTCGCGGTAAAAAGCGGACCGACGACGCACCTGCTCCTTGAACCTGCTTCTCCGCGCACGCATCGCAAGACCATGAAAGCGACGGCGCCGCGACTGTCCGCGCACTCCGCGACCCTTCGCGTTTCTTGGTCTCAATTGTCGGTACAATTGTAATCGCCGTGTAAGCTAGCGTCGCTAAGTTGCCATCTGTTTCGGGAATGGGTGACCGCGGTGAACCCGTGAAGGAAACGGCATGACGGAGCAGATTCCGCCGGCGCTGACGCCACAACAGTGGAAGGCGGGTCGCGCCGGCTCTCTCTCACTCGGGGTCGTGGACGACGAACTGCACGTCGTCGTGCGCGATCCGGACGATGGCCTGGTCTCCATCAGTGGGCCGGATGACCTCTGGGCGTTGATCGCGCTGGCCAACGAAGCGATGCCGACCGCCGATATCCGCAAGCTGGTGGTGCGCGACGTCGCCGTGATTCGCATGCTCGCCGAATCCTGTCCGGACACCGCCAGCGGTCGCCGACTGCGCGGCCTCGCCGAAGCCGTCGGCGAGAAGCTCGCGTCGCTGCTGCCGGCGAGTCGTCAGGATCGGCGATCGACGGTCACCTAACGACTCGTCCGCAACGCCAGCTCCACGTCGGCCGACGGCCCGTACGTCGCCGGCGCCATCTGGCGAATGGCGCCCAGGTGATACGCCAGATGTGGGATCGTGGAGAGCAGGTACGTGAGACGCGTCGCGTCCACTTCGCGCGGCGTGCCGAGCGTCGCCAGCCAGGCGCTCGTCTCGCGACGCAACTCACTGCGGAGTCGCCGCCACTCCTCGTCGCTGACGGTCGGCTTCTTCCATGCCGCCGTCCAGTCGGCACTCTTCCACGGATTGGTCTCACCGGCGACCCACCGATTCATCAGCTCGAATCCGTAGCGGAGATGCTCGACGTGCGCGGCGATCGACGAGCCTCGGCCATGCGTCGCCGACGCCTCCCCCGCCGATAGCTTGTCCAGCGAGCCGAGGAGCCCGACGTCACCCGTATTGAGCATGAACGACGGATCGCGCGGCACTCCTTCTACCAGCTCGCGAAAGAGCGTCGTCAAGGTTGTCGTGAGTTCGTCTGTGCGCATGGCGTTGTGGGTGGTCATCGCTAAAGAGGCTTTGCGCCGTCGCTAACGGCTCGTCGCGACGGCGACCCGCGAATCCGCCGTTCCATAATACAGCAGCCAGCGTCCGTTGAAGCGGACGAGCCCTTCGACGAACGTCGTTCCTTGCCTGTACTGCCCGGATCGCTCGTACGATTCGCTCGGTCTCAGGAACGGCGAGTCGGTGCGGGCGATGAGCCTAACGGGATTGCGCGGGTCGAAGAGCGCCTGGCCAGCGGTGTACGTCCGCGCCGGCACACCCGGGTCCCCGTGGCGTTCGCTATTCCCAGCGTTGTACAGCAGCACGATGCCCCCCTCCGTGAGTACGGCCGGCGCTCCGGCCTCGACCAGCCAGGAGTCGAAGTAGCCCGGCCGCGGCGACAACACCTCGAGCGGATGACCATTGTCGTCGTCGAGCGGGATCCAGGACAGGAGATCGTCGGATGTCGCCACCAAGACGCGCGGGACGTTGTAGTACATCCAGTACTTGCCATTCACCTTCGTCGCCACACATCGCTCGCCGACGAATCTGCACAGGATGGCGCCTGACTTGGTCTCGCTCGCCTGATATTTCAACGGGAACGCCGGCCCATGCTTCGTCCAGTGCATGAGATCGCGCGACGTCGCAACCGCCAGCCGCGGCACCTTACGATTCCACTGTGTGTAGGTGAGCACATACTGACCATCCTCACGCTCGACGATCCGCGGATCCTCGACCCCGCCCGGCCATTCGTTGCTCTGCTGCGCATCGCGATCCGCGAACAGCACCGGCGTTGGCCTGCGAGTGAAGTGCAACCCGTCCGTACTCTCGGCCAACCCGATGCGCGAGGTATGACCGCCGATGATCGTGTCGCCCGTCGCGTCCTCCGCCCGATAGAGGACATAGACCTTGCCGTCCCGCACCACGGCGGCCGGATTGAAGGTCGCGAACTGTTCCCACCTAACGATGCTGTCGCTCATCCGCGAACGGACCGTCGAGCTGGCGCTGGGGGAGATGATCGGATTCACGCCGGCCGGCTTCGCGAAGGGCCCGATCATCCAAGGGTTCGTCTGGGCGTCGACCGGACTCCCCATCACGAGAAAGAGTAAGACACCCACGCTCCAACACGCCAAATCAATCACTCCAGCTCTCGGGACTGGTCGGTTGTGACCGCGATCCGCGTTATTGCGCACGTTCGACGAAGATCTTCACGAGCTCCAGCAATGTCTCCGTCGTCTTCTCGAGGCCGCGGCGCGAGTTGAACTCCAATCGGCCATGGAAGTTATGGCCGCCGGTGAAGATGTTCGGGCAGGGCAGCCCTCGGAACGTCAACTTCGACCCATCCGTGCCCCCACGCACTGGGCGCAGGAATGCTTCGACACCGGCGCGCCGCGCGGCTTCCATCGCGTTCTCGGTGAGCTCCGGGTACCGCTTGAGCACCTCTTTCATGTTCTTGTACTGCTCCTTCACGTCCACGTGCACGCGCATGCCCGGCACGTGCGCTTCGGTCTCGACGGCCAACTGGCGGAGAAGCGACTCCTTCGCCTCGAGCCCACCGAGGTCGAAATCGCGGAGTAACACCTGGAGTCTCGACTCCTCGACGTCCACCGTACCCGCGTACGGATGCACGAAGCCCACGCGATCCGAAGTCGTCTCCGGAAGCATATCGTTAGGCAGCAGCGTCACATAGTGGGCGAGTGCCTGGATTGAATTGACCATGACTCCCTTCGCCGTACCCGGGTGCGTGTTGCGTCCCTGAAAAGTGATCGTCGCCAGGCGGGCGCTCCATGTCTCGTCGCTGATCTCGCCCAGCTCGCCGCCATCCACGGTGTACGCGAACTTCGCCCCGAACGCGCCGACGTCGAACTTGTCGATGCCGACCCCAATCTCCTCGTCCGCGGTGAACCCGATCTTGATCGTGGCATGTGGGACTTGCGGGTTCTTGGCCAGCAGATCCACGAGCGCCATGATCGCCGCGACCCCCGCCTTGTCATCCGAGCCAAGCAGCGTCGTCCCATCGGTCGTGATGATGTCGTCGCCGATCAACGTCCCGAGGAGCGGATTCCGCGCGACGCTGATCAGCGCGTTCGCGTCCCCGGGCAGTGCGATATCGCCGCCCTGGTAATTCCGGTGGATGACGGGCTTGACGTTCGCTCCCGTCAGCGCCGGCGACGTGTCGACGTGGGCGAGAAAGCCGATCACCGGCACCTTCGCCGTCGAATCGTTAGGCAGATTGCTCGGCAGGGTGGCGTACACCATGCAGTACTCGCTCACTCGGACGTCACGCGCGCCGAGCTCGCGCAGCTCCTCCACGAGCATTCGCGAGAGCGCCCATTGCTTCTCCGTGCTCGGCGTCGCCGACTCCCCTTCCTTCGACTGCGTATCGATCCGAACGTAGCGCAGGAATCGATCGACGACTCCTTCCCCGGGCGGTATGAGCATTGGGATTCTTCAGACCGGAACGTGATCGTGTTCCAGAAAGATAGCTCCCCTTTACCACCCAGCCGGAATGACAGGGATGACTCGGAATGACTGGGGGATGATTCCTAACCGCGACGCATCCTGTCCAGCGACGACTGAACGGTATCGGGCAGCAAGAGGTTGTCCGCGATCCCCGCGATCTCCTCCGCGTCGCGCCACGCCGCCTCCAGCAGCGCGAGCTCGCCCTCCATCGCTCGTCGTTCCGCCTCCTCGTGCAGCGCCATCTCGAGGCCGAGCTTGTCGAGATAACTCAGACCGTATAGGCCCGTCTTGCCGACCCGCCCTTTCCGCCCGAAGCGGTGACGGCGGCCGCGTACGACCGTCGCCGACTCGGCGCGCTTCGCGATCTGTTCGACGTAGCGCTCCGGCCCGCCGACCTGCTCGATCTCGTTCACCGCTGCCGCGACGGTGGACTTCGAGCCGCCGAAGCGATTCACCGCCGGGATCACGAGGGAGGCGACGCGTAACGCCTCGGGTCCCTCGAAGCGCGATTGACCATTCTTATATCGGAGATCGATCGCGAGCGACCCGTCGCTCCCGCGCGAGAGGGTGCTCTCGGCGAGGTGCCGTCGCCTAACGAGCAAGCGTTCACCTGACTCGGTGCGCACCGTCACGACGACCTTGTTCTCGTTCCCCTGGATTGCCAGACGACCGAAATTGCCGAACATCCAGCCGAAGCTCGCCACGGAGACGCCGATCGCGACTCCGCCGACGGCGAGCCCCGCCAGCGCGGCGATGCCACCGCCGGCAATCAGTAGTTGGCGCGTTCGTCGTCGCCCGAATTGGTCACCGTAGCGCCACGCCGCGAACTCCGGCCGGAGCGGCGCTCCAATCCGCACGAGCTCCGTCGCGTCGGCGAGCTTGGCCAGCCCGATCTCCGCCGTCGCGACGCGGCGACGCGTGTCGCTGTACAAACGCTCCGCCTGCTCGATGGTCTCCCAGCGCTCGTCGAGAGGCGACAGATTCCAGCGCTCGCACTTGCGGCACACCACCCAGAGTCGCCCCTTCGCCGCATCGAACGCCAGCCGCCGACCGATGGGAAAGGAGTCGAATGTAGTGTTCGTACCTAACGATTGATTGCAGAAAAGACAGGTCGAGTACATGGCCGCCCTGTGGGGAAGGACGTTATGTCCAATACTACTCGCGGTAGCTCACCGGGGTGTCAACCTGAGCCGAACGGCACGACAGGTCCCTTGCGGCAGCACGACGGCAGCGGAGCAAATCCGTCGCTTTGCCCGGATGACAACTGGAGAGGGAACAAGGGGTTAACAACCTTTCAGAAGCCACAGCTGTCTCACTGCCGACCTCACCCAGCGATCTATGCCGCGCCAGCTCCCCGTAGTCGTGGACCACCTTCTCCAGGATCTTCGTTACACGGCCCGGAGCCTTCGCCGCTCGGTTGCCTTCACCGCGACCGTGATGATCACCCTCGGTCTCGGGATCGGCGCGAACACGGCGATGTTCAGCGCCATCGACCGGCTGATGTTCAGGCCCTTTCCCTACCTGCGTGATCCTGGCCGGGTGCAGCGCGTTTACCTGCAGTTCAGGGGCGGCGGAGGTGTCATCACGGAGACGCTGTACCCGTACACGCGCTACGCCGACCTCCGCCGATGGACGAGCTCCTTCGATCAGGCGGCGGCTGTCGTCGATTGGCGGCTCGCGGTCGGCCCGAGCGAGAATGGGCGCGAGCTCGCCGTGGAAGGGGTGAGTGCATCGTTCTTCGACCTCTTCAACGCGCGCCCCACGTTAGGCAGATTCTTCGACGCGACCGAAGACGCGGTGCCACGCGGGGCGAACGTCGCCCTCCTCGGATACGGCTACTGGCAATCGGAGCTTGGCGGACGGAACGTGATCGGCCAGACGCTGCAGGTGGGTCCGCTGCTCACGACGATCATCGGTGTCGCTCCGAAGGGCTTTATCGGCGTCGCCGCGGGGGAAGCGCCGGCGGTGTTTCTCCCGGTGACAGCGATGGCATTCGCGCTCAACCAGGGTGATGCCGCGAAGTTCGCGTGGGGCTACCACTGGGACTGGATCAGCATGTTCGTTAGGCGCAAAGCTGGTGTCGGCGCGGCGGCTGCGTCGGCGGCCTTGACGCAGGCGTTCGTCCAGAGCCGGAACGCTCAGCGCTTGCAGGACGCATGGCTCCAGCCGGACAGTGTCGCGCATCCACGTGCCATCGCTGGGGCGTTGCGTGCCGCCGGCGGACCAGCCGCGGGCCTCGAGTCGAGCACGCTTCTCTGGGTGAGTGGTGTCGCTGTGATCGTGCTGATCATTGCCTGCGCGAACGTCACGAATCTCATGGTGGCCCGTGTGCTCCGCCGTCGGCGTGAGATTGCCGTGAGGCTGGCGTTAGGCGTGAGCCGGCAACGTCTCGTTCGCCAATTCCTCGTCGAGCACGCGCTGCTCGCGCTCCTCGGATGCCTTATCGGCCTCGTCGTGGCGCAACTGGTGACGTTCGCACTGCAGAGTCTCTTCGTGCGCGACGGCGAGTCGCTCGACGCCGTGACCGACTGGCACTCCCTCGCAATCGCCGCCGCCTTTGCGTTAGGTGCCGGCCTCGTTACCTCTGTCGGACCGACGCTTTTCGCACTTCGCGGCGACCTCTCCGCATCGCTCCGGGCCGGCATGCGCGAGGGGGCGTACCGCCGCTCGCGCATGCGCTCGGCGCTGCTCGTCATGCAGAGCGCGCTCTCGGTCGTGCTTCTCGTCGGCGCCGGACTGTTCGTACGCAGTCTCAGCAACGTCCGCGCGCAGCACCTGGGGTGGGATCCCACGCCAGTGCTCATCGTCACGCCCAATTATCGCGGGCTGCGGCTCGACAGCGCGGCGCAGACCGCGCTCCGCGCGCGGATACTCGAAGCCGCTGAGCGCATCCCGGGTGTCGAGCACGCGGCGCGCATCAATGGCCTGCCCTTTGGCACGAGTACGTGGCCGCTGTTCGTGCCGGGCACCGACTCCGCGCAACGCGCCGCCCGCTTCAACTATCAGGCGACGAGCCCCGACTACTTCAAGACGGTGGACACGCGCCTTCTCCGCGGCCGCGGCTACACCGCGCAGGATCGCGGCGATGCGTCGCGCGTCGCTGTCGTGAGTCAGTCGATGGCGCGTCGGCTCTGGCCCAATAAGGATCCGATCGGTCAGTGCTTCCATCTCCAGGACGCGACAACGCCGTGTATGACGGTCATCGGCGTCGCCGAAGATGCCGTGCAGCGGAGCATCAGCGACAATGAGCGTTTGCTCTACTACATGCCGGACGAGCAGCCGAGCCTCGTGATGCCCGGACGTCGGCTCCTGCTGCGCATGTCCAGCGATAATCCACTCGCGGAGGCGGAGCGCGTGCGCCGCACGCTTCAGGCGGTGATGCCCGCGCCGGCTTATGTGACAGTCTCCACCCTGGAGGACCTCGTCGATGCCCAGCGGCGCTCCTGGCAGCTCGGAGCGACAATGTTCGTCGCCTTCGGCGCGCTCGCGCTCATCGTAGCCGCTATCGGTTTGTATGGCGTGATCAGCTACGACGTGGCGCAGCGCATGCACGAGCTCGCGGTCCGCATCGCGCTTGGCGCGCGTACAACGCACATCGTCGGCCTCGTTGCGGCGCAGGCGTTCTCCTTCGCCGGCATCGGCGTCACGCTCGGCATTGCCGTGGTGCTCCTTGTCGCGCGCTGGGTGCAGCCGCTCCTATTTGAGGAATCGGCGCGGGATCCAATCATTCTCGCGGCCGTCGGCGTGACGCTCGGCCTCGTTGCCCTCGTGGCGAGCGCGGCGCCGGCCGCCCGTGCGTCCCGTGCCGACCCCAGTGCGACTCTTCGGAGCGATTGAGTGGTGGTTGGTGGTTGGTGATTGGTGGGTGGTAAATAAGGAAAGCGGCGAGCTTCGCTCGCCGCCATCCGAATTTCACCCACCACCAGCCACTAGCCGCCAATCACTCAATACGCGATGGCGAACCCCGAGAAATGCGGCGTGGCGAACGTGATCGTCTGCAACAACTTGTTGTCGATCCCGCCCATGTTCTGCAGCAGGTCCTTTGTGTCCGGATCGATGTTCCAGACGCTCAGCGGCGAGAGCAGCGTTTGCAGGCGATTGCAGCGCGAGTAATCGATCGTCACGACGACCGGCTGCAGGAAGGTGATATGCTGTCCGCCGTTCACGGTGAGGTCGACTTCCATGTACTGGCCGGCGGGAATCGACAGCTCGACCGTGGTCGGGCCGAGCAACGCATTCAGGGGAATGGACACCGACGTTCCGCCAAGGGACAGCGTCCCGCCCTGGATGTCGAGGAGCGCGGAGGTGCTCTGACTCTGCGACGCCGGGCAGCTCAGGAGCTTCGGTGTCGACCACCAGCCGAACAGATTCGAGTTCGGGCCGCCCTGGGCCTGCGCCGTGGGCTCGCTCGTGGGAGCCGTCGGCAGGTCACGACAGGATCCCGCGAAGCCCAGCGCGATCACCAGTACCGCCGCCAACCGTCCTAAATTCGCCCGTCGCATGATCCTCGCCTCCGCTACCTCGCCCGAGATTTGCGTCCCATTCTCGCATCAGAGTGCTGCGCCCTCACTCTGAGCCCCCCGGGAGAGGCAACCACCGTGCCGGATAGCATCGAACAGCTCGAAGAAGGCCGACGCTACGAAGGCCACGGCGTGCTCGACCGAGCACTCGAGTGCTACGCGTGCGCCGCGGAGAGCTCTGATGATCCGGCGATTGTTGCGCAAGCACTCACACACCAATCGCGTGTTTACCGGTGCCGCTCCGAGTGGCCGGAGGCACTCGAGACGGCGCGGCGCGCCCAGGAGGCGGCCCGCTCCGCCGGTCTTGCGGCGCTCCTGATCGAGGCCACGATCGCGGAGGGGAATGTCCTGATGTGCCGGGGCGAATTCGCTGACGCCCTTGTGCTTTTTCGGAGCATTCTCGAGGCCAGCAGCGACCCCCGGCTCCGTGGCATCGCCCTCCAGAACATGGGCTCGATCCTGTGGCAGCAAGGACAGCTCGGCGCGGCGGAACGGGCGCTCTCTGAGTCCTTCGGGTGGTTCCAGCGCGCCGACTACCAGCTGGGCGCGGCCATCGCGCTGAACAACCACGGTCGTATCACCCTCGAACGGGGCAACGCGGAGCTCGCGAAGCAACTGCTGACGCAAGCGCTGGCGGCAGCCCGCGCGAACGAAGACGCCGAGCTCATTGCGCTCGTGACGCTCAATTACGCGGAGGCGCTCGCCGCACTCGGCGACCGCATTGGCGCCGAGGAGCAAGCCAGCACCGCGCTCGGCTACTTTGCCGCGAGCGGCAACCGCTGGCGGGAGATCGAGTGTCTGCGTTTGATCGGCACGATCAATGAGCAACTACTAAACTACGCGGACGCGCATCGCTGCTACTCGCGCGCGCTCTTGATCGCCAAGGAGATCGGCGCGAAACACGACCAGCGGCTGTTGCACGAGTGCCTGGCGCGCCTGATCGCGCATGGTGCGCTCGCGCCCTCCTCCAGCACACGTCCTTCCTGATCTGGACCGCTCCTCCAGGATCCTTTGGGCGGTCCGGGTACTTTCGTGTTTTTGCGATGCAACGGTTTGCTTGCTTTCGGCGTCTAACTCGGTGGCGAGTGTGAGTACGCCACCACACACTCACCCAGCGCCGATCAATCGCTAATTGATTTCTCGAACGCATACCAAGTTGAGCTCGTTCCGCGTCTTGGGCGTCGTTGTCGCTCTCTCTGCCGCATGTCTGACACCGACTCTCGCTGCCCAGCAGCCCAATCCGTCCGCAGCCCGCGCCGCTGGCGCCGGTGAGATCCGCGGCAGACTCGTCGAGTCCGGAAGCGCCGCACCCATTGGCGCCGGCTCGATCTCCGTTCGACGCTCTACCGACACCGCCTTCGCCAGCGGCGCGCTGCCTAACGCGGACGGCTCCTTCAAAGTCGAAGGACTTCCGGTAGGCAAGTACACCGTACGCGTGCGCGCCCTGGGCTACGCCCCGCTCGTGCGCACCAGCATCGCGGTCACCAACGAGCAGCCCGTGGTCGACCTCGGGGCGCTCACGCTGTCGCGCGTCGCGGCGCAGATCGCCGGGCAGGAGGTGCGCGCCGATCGCGACGAGGTCATCCTCGCGCCCGATCGCAACAGCTACTCGACAAAGAACATGACGACGGCGAGCGGCGGCACCGCCATCGACGTCCTGCGCAACGTGCCCGCGGTGGAGGTCGATGGCTCCAACAACGTCAGCCTTCGCGGTAATTCGAATGTCGTCGTACAGATCAATGGACGTTCGTCGCCGCTCCATGGCGACCAGCTCGCCAACTTTCTCTCGCAACTCCCCGCGAGCACCGTCGCGCGCGTCGAAGTCTCGACCAATCCGTCGGCGAAGAATGATCCCGAAGGCACCGCTGGCATCATCAACATCGTCCTCAATCAGGAAGCCGACGTCGGATTGAGCGGCGGCGTGAACGCCGCCACGGGCACGACGGGTCTCGCGAATGTCAACGGCAACGTCGGTCGGCAATCGGGACCGGCGACGGCGTTCATCTCGTACGGCTTCTTCCGCGACACTCGGCCCATTGGCGGCTTCACCGATCAGACGCTGCTCGGCAACACGTCGCCAGCGTTCGTGCGGTCGTACATCGATGGCTCACAGGCGCCACTCTGGCAAAACGCGACGTTCCGCTCCGAATATCGCTTCAGTCAGCACAACGCGCTCACCGCTGATGCCGTCGTATCGGGCGGCCGCTCGACGCGCAGCAGTGCGTCCTACTACAGCAGTCTGGACGCGGTCGGCGACACCATCGGCCGATTCGATCAATTCAACGATGCGCTCTGGCGCAGCGTCTTTCAGGATTACGCCGTCGCGTTCAGACGCACCGGCGACGCGAAGGCGACAACGTTCTCGACGGAGCTGCGATTCTCGCAGGGGAATTCCACGAGCGACGCCGCCCTCGCCGGGAACGTGCAGCAGGGCGACGCGAGCACTGGCGCGTACGCCGTGCCGCGCGAGCACGACGTGACCATCAGCAACAATCCGTCGTGGAATCTGCAGTCGGACTACTCGCACCCCTTCGGCGCGGGGACGAAGATCGAGGCCGGCTACAAGGGCATGCGGCGCAACACCGGCAGCGACTTCAGCGCCGCGTATGTCGATTCGGCCAGCGGGCAGTTCGTGCCGGCACCGGAGCGCGCGATCGTCTTCGACTATCGTGAGACCATCAACGCCGGCTACGCCGTACTGTCGCAGCAGCTCGGCAACTGGCAAACGCAAGCCGGCTTGCGGCTCGAGGAAGCACAGACGCGACTCGGCATGCCTAACGCCGCGCCCGACTCGCAACACTTCGACGCGCATTACGCCAGCGCCTTTCCGAGCGGCATCGTGAGCTATAACTTCACGCCGATGCGCCAGCTGAAGTTGAGCTACTCACGCCGCATCAGCCGGCCGAATCCGTATCAGTTGACGCCGATCGTCCAGCGCGAGGACGCGCGCAACCTCTTCCACGGCAATCCCGATCTCCGCCCCGAGTACACCGACGCGTTGGAGCTCGCGTTCCAGGAGACGCGTGGCTGGGGAACACTGCAGCTCAATCCCTATCTGCGCCACACCGCGCACGCCGTGCGGAATATCCAGACGGTAGACTCCACGGGCGTGACGACGGGTACCTTCGACAATGTCGCGAGCGCCGTGACGGTCGGCTCCGACCTCAACGTCAGCATTCGCCGCGGCCCGCTCACGCTGTTCACCGGCGGCAGCGTTTTTCATTACCAGAGCGACGCGTCGAATCTCACCGCAACGTTCGGCAACAACCTCTCCACGCGGGCGATGTTCTGGGCGACGCGCGCCAACGCGACGTGGAAGTTCTCCCCGGTGCTCGATCTGCAGATGTTCGCGAGCTATCGCGCGCCCTACACGACCGAGGGAAGCTCGCAGACGGCCATGGTGTTCAGCAACGTTGCCGTGCGGCGGAAGCTGTGGGGCGATCAGGGAAGCCTAACGGTGCGCATTGCCGACCCCTTCAACATGATGTCCTTCGGCACGCGCATGACGACGGGCAACGTCATTCAATTGAGCGAGCGGCGTTTCGGCATGCGAGGCGTGTTCATAAACATCTCACGCAACTTCGGCCAACAGCTGAAGCTCCGCCCGCGCCCGCAGGACGACCCGCAACAAGGACCGCAGCAGCCTGGGGTGCCCTGATCAAACGGGATAAACGGCCGGCGCGGTCGTGACCTTGGTGAGCGAGAGTTGCCGGAGGGGAGCTTCAGGTTATTGTCATAGGTCTTTCACCTCCGCTTGGCCTCTTCGTGATGGACCGGCAGCACCACTACACGCCGCTCCTCACCGTCGACGCCTGATCCGCGTACTGAAGCTCAACTCGTAGTAATGAAAGTCTTTCTCGCGGGCGCTACGGGCGCCGTCGGCAGGCAGCTCGTCCCCGCGCTCATTGCGCGGCGCCACGATGTCGTAGGACTCACCCGCTCCGCCGAGAAGGCCGACGCACTGCGGGCGGCGGGCGCGCAGGCGGTGGTCGCCGATGCTCTCGACCGCACCGCCATTCTCCGCGCGGTGAAGGAAGCGCGACCCGAGATCATCATCCATCAGCTCACCGGACTCTCCGGAGTCACGAATTACAAGCATTTCGATCGCGAGTTTGCCGCGACGAATCGGTTGCGGACCGAGGGCACGGAGATCCTTCTCGAGGCCGGACGTCACGTGGGCGTACGCCGCTTCATCGCGCAGAGCTACGGCGGCTGGAATTATGAACGGAGCGGTGACGTGCTCAAGACCGAGGCTGATCGTCTCGATCATCACCCTCCTCGCCTGCAGCGGCAAAGCCTCGCCGCTATCCAGCAGCTCGAGCACGCGGTGCTCAACGAGCCTACCGTGACCGGTATCGCATTGCGTCTTGGCAGTCTGTATGGCCCAGGGACAAACGTTGCCGCGAATGGGGATGTCGCGGCCCTCGTGCGTGCGCGCAAGCTCCCGATCATTGGGAACGGCGCTGGCATCTGGTCATTCCTTCACGTCGACGACGCTGCCTCGGCGATCGTCGCGGCCCTCTGGCACGGGAACACCGGCATCTACAACGTCTGTGATGATGACCCGGCGCCAGTGAAGGACTGGCTCCCCGAGCTCGCGCGCTCGTTAGGTGCTCCGCCCCCGCTCCACGTGCCGGCGTGGCTCGGCCGCCTCGCCGCCGGCGACGTTGGGGTCTCGATGATGACGAAGATCCGCGGCGTGTCGAACGCGAAGGCGAAGCGCGAGCTGCAATGGCAGCCGCGCTATGCAAGCTGGCGTCAGGGATTCCACAGCGGGCTTTAACCGCTGGCAATTGTCTTCGCTGGAGTCCACCCTTGTGCGGCCGCCGATCCGGGCAGCGGGTTGCGGAGGTCGTTCCAGGCGATGTTGCCGTCCTGACTGAACAGCAGATCCCAGACAGAGCCGTCGTCGCACAGCACCGTCGCGCCCTTGTTGTTCTCGAACGGTATGGCCAGTACAGGCACACGAGAATTTCCCGCCATCGCTCCCTCGTTAGGTGTGCAGCGTGATCGTTGCGGGCCAGTCACGGCCCCGCAGAGAGAATGATGGCTTGCCCTCGTTCGCGCTACTCGGTCCCGCCTCTTCGCGCAGTCGGCGTCCAGAATCGCACTTCGCGTCATGGTGTTGACACCGTTCAGGCTATACGTTCGTGCCCGTGACCGACCTCGCCACCCAACCCGCCAAGGCCTCGGCGGCTGTCGAGAACGAGACCGACGGTTCCGGCCTCGCAGCGTTCTATCGCGGGATGACCGTAACCGAGCGGCGTACGATGCTCGCCTGTGCCCTCGGCTACGCTCTCGACGGTCTCGACTTCACCATCTATACCCTCGTCCTGAGCACCGTCATCGCCCTCTGGCACGTCGATCGCGGCTCCGCAGGACTGACTGTCAGCATCACCCTCATCTGTTCGGCGTTCGGTGGATGGATTGCCGGCTACATCTCGGACCACTTCGGCCGTGTGCGTGCCGTCCAGATTACCGTCCTCTGGTTTGCGCTATTCAGTCTTCTTTCATCAGTCGCGCTGAGCTTCACGCAGCTCGCGATCTTCCGGGCCCTGCTCGGCTTCGGCTTTGGCGGAGAGTGGACCGCCGGCGCGGCGCTCATGAGCGAGACGATCCGGCCACACTATCGTGGACGGGCGGTCGGCTGCGTCCAGGCCGGATGGGCCGTTGGCTGGGGGACCGCGGTGTTGCTGCAAGCGATCGTCTATTCGCTCGTCCCCGACCAGCAGGCGTGGCGCTGGATGTTCGCGTTAGGCTTCGTGCCCGCACTGTACGTCCTCTTCGTGCGCCGTTTTGTCGAGGAGCCGCCGGTCGCCATCGCCGCTCGAGGGCAGGCGATGGGCTCGGTGTGGGAAATTTTCTCACCCGGCCTGCTCAAGACGACGGCGCTCGCCGCTCTGCTCGGAACCGGCGCGCAGGGCGGTTACTACGCCGTGAACACGTGGCTCCCTGTCTTTCTCCAGACCGAGCGCCACCTCGGCGTCGTCGGCTCGACGAGCTATCTGGCGTTCCTGATCGCGGGCGCCTTCTCGGGCTATCTCACCGCGGCATGGCTCGCCGACCGGATCGGCCGCCGAAAGCTCTTCTTGTTCTTCGCCGCCGGGGCCCTTGTCATGAGCATCATCTACACTCGCGCGCCGGTGCCTAACGGCGTGCTCTGGGTCCTCGGCTTTCCGCTCGGATTCCTTGGATCCGGGTACTTTTCGGGGATGGGTGCTTTCTTCGCCGAGCTCTTTCCGACGCGCGTGCGCGGCTCGGCGATGGGCTTCGCATACAACTTCGGCCGTGGCATCGGCGCGACCTTCCCCGCTCTCGTCGGCTACATCTCGGCGACGATGCCGCTGTCGAGCGCGATCGCGATCTTCGCGACGATCGCGTATAGTCTGATGGGGCTCGCTGCCTATCTGCTGCCGGAGACACGCGGTCGAGCGTTGCAGCCATGACCGGTCGAGAAGTGAGGCTCGCGGCGAGAGCTGGCGCGCTCACCGGCCCGACCGCGGGCCTCGCTCCGGGTTTCGTGCAGGGGAATCTCGTCATCGTGCCTGATGCGTCAGCGGTCGACTTCGCGGCGTTTTGCGAGCGCAACCCGAAGCCCTGCCCCGTGATCGGGATGACCCAGCCTGGCGTGCCCAACGTGCCGGCGCTCGGCGCGGACCTCGACCTGAGGACGGACCTGCCCCGCTACCGGGTATGGCGCCAGGGGACGCTCACGGACGAGACCACGGACATCTCGCCGCTCTGGCGCGAGGATCTCGTGGGCTTTGTGCTCGGCTGCTCCTTCACATTCGAGCGCGCACTGATTGCCGCGGGCATCCCGCTCAAGCACCTCGTGGCCAGAAGGAATGTCGCGATGTACCGGACGAATGTCGCGTGCGAGCCTGCGGGTCCGTTCGCGGGCCCACTAGTCGTGTCGATGCGCCCGCTGAGCGCGGCCCATGCCCAACTGGCAATCGAGATCACGGGTCGCTTCACATCGGCTCACGGCGCGCCGATGCACGTCGGCGACCCGACGGCGATCGGGATCAGCAACATCTCGTCGCCCGATTACGGCGACGCGGTGGAGATCGCGACTTCCGAACTACCGGTGTTCTGGGCGTGCGGCGTCACGCCTCAGGCGGCGATCGCCAATGCGAGAGTTCCATTTGCCATCACGCATGCGCCTGGTTGTATGCTGGTTACCGACCTCACCGTCGCCGCCTAACGACCAGTTCCACTCGGAAGGTGCTCGATTGGTTCGCCGATCATCTGGCGGAGCTCACTTGTCTCGTCGTCGCTGAAGTCGTAGGCGCGCCGCGCGATCCCGAAGACTCGGTCAAAGGCGGCGCGGTAGCGAATCGCGCGTCGTCGATAGGAAAGAGCCAGTCCCCAGCCAACGACGGCGAGCACGGCAAAGCTGAGAATCCCAATCGCGCACAACCCCATCTGTGTTCATCTCTCCAGCGGCGACATTGGCGAGCTGACAAGTGAAAGCGCCCCGCCGTTGAATGAAACAGGGCGGTAGCCATTCCGTGAAGCAGCTGTCACCCTTTAAAGTCTCGGCTCTCACTGCAGAGGCTGTGAGTTATCGGCAAGCGGTCCATGGCTGTCCGGCTCGCGCGAGGCGAGCGGCAACTTTGCCAGTTCAGGTAATTGGCTGAGGGACACGCTTTTTGCCTCGACCGGCCACCATGCCACCCGCCGCACAGGAACTGGCGGCCACCGCTTGACACCGACCTCGGTGAACGCTTCGGCAACCGCGCCCGGCGTCGGCTCGCCCAGTGTCTGACGAACGAGCCAACCGAATACGAGTCCAACGCCGGCAATGAGGTAGTAAAGAATGTCGAGGGGGATGCTAACCGCGGCGAATCCGAGGCCCCGTGCATTCGCGAAATACCCAAGCTGCGCGGCATTCCTCAGGAGTATCGCAGAGAGGCATGCAACAGCGCTTACGCCCAGAGACCTACTGTGTGTCGGCCACGCGAACGTAGCGCAGATGGCGAACAGCCAGCTGAGCGCGATGTTGATGTTCTTCGCTGCGCGCGCTCCCTGCGGCCCACCGCGATCGTGCTTCAACTGTCGCTTCACCAAGCGCATCCACGGCACGGCGCGGTCGAAGATCTCGGTAGCGATCATTCCTCGCAACGTCCACCGGCGGAGATGAGTAGCCCGGATGTCGCTGTGGGAAACGATGCGTTCGCCCAGGCCTCGAATCCGCTGTCCGAGCTCCAGATCCTCCAGCTGTCGCCGAGAGAAGTGCCACTCGTCATAGCCGCCAGCTTTCTCGAAGACTGCGCTTCGCACGATTCCGCAGGCAGACGAGAACGTGGTCGCACTGTCAGCATTCCTTTCGTGGTAAAATCGCTGCGCGAGGCTGCGGTATTCGGAGAGGATTCCGGCGGTCCTCGGTGGAGCACAGCACGAGCCGAACACCGCCGCAATCTCTGGATGTCGCGTTAGGACGGTTACTCCATTTCGTAACGTATCCGTGTCGACCACCACGTCGGCGTTGACGAAGGCGACGCATTCGCCGAGGGTGAGCTCGAAGCCGCGGTTGCGCGCGTATCCTGGGCCGCGCTTTCCCTGTCGGAGCCGGAGGACCTTGTCCGCGTATTGAGCGGCGGCTGCGGCCGTCTCATCCGTACTCGTGTCGTCCACGATGACGAGCTCCCACGACTGCCGGGGCAAGTCGCTGAGCATCATTGCCTCGACCGCCAGAGAGAACCTCGGCCCGCCATTCCGCACCGGCATGACAACGGAGAGATACGGATAGGAAAGCGGTGATGGCGTGCCACACGTCGGTGCGTTCACAAGGCGACCGCTGGAGTCGGCCCAGGCATACCAATTCCGGCACAACGCGGCGGCCCACTCATGCCGTTCCGGCTCACGAACGTCGAGCAGAATAACGACGTCCTTGCTACTTCTTTCGAAGCCGATGCGCCGGAGATCGCCCCGTGTCGTTGACGTGTCAGCGGCGATCCATGTCGCAAGTGGGAACCGGTCGGCGAAGGAGGCGAGCGCCCTGCTGGCTCCGGCATACACGACGATGACCTCCGCGCGCGCCTCGGCCCAGCAGCCCGCGTACCGCTCCAGACAACGCCGCAGATGCTCCGGCTGGTTGTTCGAGGTTACGACAATGCTGATGGCGGGCAAGTGTCGTGTTTCGGTTGCCAGTGTTGCCGGGCGGCTCGACGCCGCCTCCCTGGGCCATGGACCGGGCGATGTCATGGCGAGGCAACGCCTGCAAAGCCGGGACCGCTGCTCCTCCAGTCACGGAAAGGCCCGCTGGGCCCGGTAATTCTGGGGGTTTGCGGCGCAACCGGCCACCAAGCTTGCCGTGATGCATAACGAGTGGCAGTCGGGCATAGTCATACTATAGAGAAGGGAATTCCAGCCTCGAGCGATCCCGCCACCCGATGCAGGTGGCGGCAAGGGATCGAGCTGCGGCGAGGCACCTGAATAGATGCGCGCCGTTATCAAATTACGAAATCGCGGCGCCGCGTGGCCGCCATCGGCTGCGCCGCTGAAGTGAGAGATCTCGTATCATCGATTCTTCTTCATGGGCGGCGGTTTTTTCTGGGCGGCCTGAGCTCTTGGCGCGCTTTTGGCACCCGCGCCCTAACGAAAATCGAACCGAATCAGGAAACCTCGACGTGGAGGCGGAGCACATGAAGACTCTCGACGCGTTTGAAGTGGCAGCCGTTGGCGCAGAGCCTCCATGTGTACGTGCGCGGTTCGTCGCGGCGGCGGCCGCGGAGCATGCGGTGGAAGTCGATCGCGACGCGCGGTTTCCGCACGAGACGTTTGCCGCCGCGCGCCAACACCGGCTCCTCAGCATGCTGGTGCCTGTGGAGCTCGGGGGCGATGGAGCTTCCGTCGCCGACGCCGTCGATATCTGCTACATGCTCGGCACGGCATGCGGCTCCTCGGCGATGATCTTCGCCATGCACCAGATCCAGGTCGTCATCCTGCTGCGCCATGCGCGCGAAAGCGCATGGCATCAGCAACTACTTCGGCGGCTCTGTGATGAACAGTTGCTGTTTGCGTCGTCGACGACCGAGAACCAGATGGGCGGCGCGGTGCGCTCGAGCGCCTGTGCTGTCGAGCGAGATGCTGGAGGGTCGCGATTCTCGCTGGTGAAGAACGCGACCGTCATGTCCTATGGTGCCGAGGCGGATGGTGTGCTCGTGACGGCACGTCGAGCGCCGGATTCGGCCCAGTCCGATCAGGTGCTCGTTGCATTCCTGAAAGGCGACTACCAGCTGGAGAAGATCAAGGAATGGGACACGATGGGGATGCGCGGCACCTCGAGCACGGGATTTACGCTCCGCGGCTCGAGCGACGTCGAGCAGATCATTCCCGAATCCTACGAGCGGATTCACCCTCAGAGTATGGTGCCCATAGCGCACCTGACGTGGAGCGGCGTGTGGTGTGGCATCGCCGCCGGCGCGGTGGCACACGCACGTCGCTTCGTCCGCAAAGGCGCGAGTCAGGCGAGCACCGCCCAGGCCGCGCCAGGCGCCTCACACCTAACGAGAGCGATGATGTCGCTCCGCGCGCTTCGGGGGAGTATCAGCTCTGCCGTTACGAGCTATGAGAGTGCGGCCGCTGATTCCGATCGTCTCGAGGCGATGGATTTTCAGGCCGGGATGAACCTCCTCAAGGTCAACTCCTCCGAGCAGGCGGTCGGGACAGTGTTGAGCGCGCTACAAGCCTGCGGTCTTTCCGGGTACCGCAACGACGGTGAATTCAGCGTCGCGCGCAACCTGCGCGACGTGCTCTCATCGTCGATCATGATCAACAACGATCGCATTCTTGCCGGCACGGCAAGCTCGCTGTTGCTGTTCGACGTCCCTGCGCGGTTGAGGGATTGAGCGATGGCCACCACGCAAGTCCCCATGGAGCGCCTCGAGGCGATCACCTCGACGATTCTGCAACCCACGGCGGCGAATGGCGTTCAGGGACGAACCGGACTTTTCGAGGACGTTCTGAGCGGCCTCACGGCACTGATCACGCGACATCGCCCGCCCGGCGCGGAGGTGCTGCGCTTCCCGCCCGTCATGAGCCGAGCCTTGCTCGAGAAATCCGGTTATCTCAAGAGCTTTCCGCACCTTCTCGGCTGTGTCAGTGCTCTTACGGGCACCGAAAGCAGCATTCGCGCGCTCGTCGAGGGACGAGCGGAGGGCAAGGAGTGGGTCGATGGACTCGCCGCGACGGATCTCGTGCTGACCCCCGCTGCGTGCTATCAGGTGTATCCGATCATCGCGGCACGCGGTGATGTGACACGAGCCGGCGTCATCGTCGATGTGGAATCCTATTGCTTTCGCCACGAATCTTCGTCGGAGCTTGGCCGGATGCAGGCGTTCCGGATGCGCGAGTATGTATGCATCGGCGCGCCAGAGACGGCTCTCGCCTTCCGTGAGGAATGGAAGCCGCGCGCCGAGCAGATCGCGCTCACGCTCGGCCTTCCCTTCACGCTGGCACCGGCGTGCGACCCCTTCTTTGGCCGCGCCGGCAAGTTGATGGCCGTGAACCAGGTTGAGCAAGCGCTGAAGTTCGAGCTCCTCGTTCCGGTGAATTCCGAAGAGGCCCCGACGGCCTGCATGAGCTTTAACTATCACCAGGATCACTTCGGCGCCACTTGGGGCCTGCATACTGACGATGGCGCCGTTGCACACACCGCCTGCTCGGCCTTCGGTCTCGATCGACTCACCATCGCGCTGTTCGCGACACATGGCCTCGATCTCGAGGCCTGGCCGCCTTCGGTTCGCGAAGCCCTCTCCATCTGATGCGTCGCGAGACGATCGCGCTTCATTATGGCTACGCCTCGTCGGAATCGGCTCCGACGACGGCGGTGCCCATCTACCAGTCGGCGGCGTATGAGTTCGAGAGCGCCGAGCATGCCGCGGCGCTCTTCAACTTGGAAGTAGACGGCTTTCGCTACTCGCGCATCAGCAATCCGACGACCGATGTCCTCGAGCGGCGGGTGACCGCGCTGGAGGGCGGACGCGCGGCACTCAGCGTGAGCTCCGGTCAGGCCGCGATGCACTTCGCGACGATGAATCTTACTGCGCCGGGCACAAACATCGTCTCGGTGCCACAGCTGTACGGCACGACCTATACGTTGTTCGCGCACCTACTTCCCAAGATGGGTGTGACCGTTCGGTTCGCGGCAAACGACAGTCCCGAAGCCATCGATGCGCTGATCGATGCGGACACCCGCGGGGTCTATTGCGAGAGCGTCGGGAATCCCGCTGGCAACGTTTGCGACATCGAGGCGCTCGCGAGCGTGGCTCACGCGCACGATGTTCCGTTGATAGTCGACAATACAGTTCCCACGCCGATACTGCTCCGACCGATCGAGTTCGGCGCGGATATCGTCGTGCACTCGCTCACGAAGTTCATGGGCGGCCACGGCACGACGATGGGCGGGATCATCGTGGATTCCGGAAAGTTTCCATGGGCGAAGCACACGTCGCGCTTCCCGATGTTCACTGAGCCCGACGCATCGTATCACGACCTCGTGTACACCGATCATTTTGGCGATGCGGCGTACATCGGCCGCTGTCGCAGCGTCTACCAGCGAGCGCTTGGCTCCGTACTCTCGCCATTCAACGCGTTCTTGTTGCTCCAGGGTATCGAATCGCTCGCACTGCGCATGGAGCGTCACGTCGACAATGCCCGGTGTGTTGCCGAGTTCCTGCAGCACGACTCGCGCGTCGAATGGGTGAATTACGCGGGTTTTCCGGAGAGCCCGTACTACCACCTCGCGCAGAAGTACCTGGGTGGTCGCGGATGCTCGATCATGACCTTCGGGATTCGCGGCGGTCTCGCCGCCGGAACACGGTTTTATGACGCCCTTGGCTTGATCAAGCGAGTCGTAAATCTCGGCGACTCCAAGACACTCGCGTGTCACCCCGCATCCACCACGCATCGGCAGATGAGCGCCGCGGAGCAGCAAAAGGCTGGCGTGACACCAGAGATGATTCGCCTCAGTATCGGCATCGAGCACATCGACGACATTCTCGCCGATCTCGATCAGGCGCTCGATGCTGCTCACGCAATGTCCAAGAAGGCACAGCCAGTGACGTTCGCGAGTGACTCGGCGGCGGGCGAGGAACGAGCGTTGTCGCGATGATTGAGTCATTCCCCGGGATCACGGACCGATTGGCGGAGCCGCAAGGAGCGCGAGTCCAGCTCACGATTGGTCTCGTCAACAACATGCCTGATCCGGCTCTCGAGTCCACGGAGCGACAATTCCGTGAGTTGCTCAGTATCGCCGGCGAAGCGTACGACCTTCGGTTGCGGCTATTCTCTTTCCCGGAAGTCATGCGCGACGAAGCAGCTCGCGCCTACGTCGCCGAGCATTACGATCCGATCGACGACCTCTGGAGCGGCACGTGCGATGGCTTGGTCGTGACGGGCGCCGAGCCCCGAACGCCGTCGCTGCCTAACGAGACATACTGGCCGCCCCTCGCGCGGCTCGTCGATTGGGCAAGCGAGACGGCGACCCCAACTGTCTGGTCCTGTCTCGCGGCGCATGGCGCGGTGCTGCACCTCGATGGCATCGAGCGGCAGCCCGTGGGAGAGAAGATTTCCGGGGTGTTCCGTTGCCGAATTGTCGCCGACACCACCATCACTGCCCAACTGCCCAGTTCCTGGCAGGTGCCGCATTCGCGTCTCAACACGCTCGATCCGCGGCGGCTTACCGAGGCAGGCTACGAGATTCTCTCCATCTCGGAAGAAGCCGGCGTGGACATGTTCCAGCTCCGTCGGCACACGCTGTTCCTCTTCCTGCAGGGTCATCCAGAGTACGATGGCGGTGCGCTCTTCCGAGAGTACCGCCGTGACGTGGGACGATTCCTCGCCGGCACAAGGAGTCAGTATCCCGAGATGCCACGTAGTTACTTCGACGCCGATACGGCCCACGTCCTCGAGCATTTTCGTGCGCGCGCCGAACGCCGGCGCACGCCCGAGTGGCTGGTGGAATTTCCCGCGTGCGATTCGTCGCTGACTTCGCGCCGCCCGTGGGGCGACGTCGCCGTCTCTCTCTACAAGAACTGGCTTGCGGCCGTCGAAGGCGAACGCACCGCCACGTCGCTGGGAAATGGTGGATCCGCCTCCATTCGCGCGGGCCGCTTCACCTGACCGGACTCGATCTCTGCATTCGAGACGGTAGCGGCTCGACACTGTTACACCATTCACGGGGGATTTCGATGTCCGAAGGCATGATTCGAACGACGATCATCACTCACTTCGAGCAGGTGGCGGCCGAGCAGAATCATAAGCTCGCGGCGCTCACTGACGACCGACCGCTCATGGAATCTGGGCTCGATTCGCTAGCATTCGCGATCGTCGTCGCGCGCCTGGAGGATTCGTTAGGCGTCGACCCGTTCAACGCGTCGACCACTGGCGACTTCCCGGTGACCTTTGGCGACTTCGTCCAGATGTACGAGAAGATGCAGCCGAACACCGCGCCGAATGCAGCGATGTAGCCTTGCGACGTTGTCGAGCGCCTGCACCGGGCAATGGGCAGACGGGAGGCTTTGGGCCCACGACGCCGCCGTTGCGCTCGGTGACCTCTCGACGGGTTCCGCGCTCAGCGTTCCACTGGACGAGCTTCGGGGGCGGACCGTCCTCGTGCGCACCGAGGATCAGCTGTCGGCGGCGCTCGCGCTGATTGAGACGGACGGCATTGCGCGCCGTCTCGTGCTGTGTCCTCCGGATCTCGTCGTCGCGCACCTGCCGTATGTGGTCACGACGGCTGCTGTCGACATCGTGATCACGGACCGTGGGCGCGATGACCTCGATTGGCTTCCCGGTGTTCGCGTGGTGACTTGCGCGAGAACGATTCACCGCGCCGCCGTCGATCGCGCGCCGCAGCACGAAACGGAATGGATCCTGTTCACGTCGGGCACGACTGGCTTGCCGAAGATGGTGGTGCATACGCTCGCGACGTTGACGGGCGCGATCGCGCCGGCCGGTGGTCTCGCCGGCAGCGTGAGTTGGGCAACGTTTTATGATGTGCGCCGCTACGGCGGCCTCCAGATACTTCTCCGCGCGGTGCTCGGAGGCGGTTCGCTCGTCCTCTCCGATCCCAACGAAGCTGCCGCGGCGTTTTTGGCTCGCGCGCGCGAACATCACGTAAGCCACATTACCGGTACACCGTCTCACTGGCGCCGCGCGCTCATGAGCTCAGCGGCGCGAGCCGTGTCGCCGGCCTACGCTCGGCTCTCCGGAGAGATCGCGGATCAGACAGTGCTCGATCAGATGCGGTCGAGCTATCCGCACGCAAAGGTGGCGCACGCCTTCGCCTCAACTGAGGCGGGTGTCGCGTTCGAGGTCACCGACGACCTCGCTGGTTTTCCGGTGGGCTTCATCGGGCCTAACGAATCCGGCGTGCACTTGGCGGTGGAGGATGACACGTTGCGGGTTCGATCTTCTCGGACGGCGCTCCACTATCTCGGCAATCAAGGCGAGGCGCTGCTCGATGCAAACGGATTCGTGGATACGGGCGATGTCGTCGAGCAACGTGGCGACCGGTACTACTTTGTCGGCCGTCGCGGCGGCATCATCAATGTCGGTGGACTCAAGATCCATCCCGAGGAAGTCGAGGCAGTGATCAATCGCCACCCGGGCGTTCGCATGTCGCTCGTGTCGGCACGCAAGAATCCAATCACCGGCTCCGTGGTCACCGCCGAGGTGGTACTCGCGCCGGATAGCGAGCAGATGACGGACACTGCTGTCGTCGCGATGACGAAGGACGCCATACTCGAACGTTGCCGCGCGACGCTCCCGACGCACAAAGTGCCCGCGTCGATTCGCATCGTCGATTCCCTTCCGGTGGGGCCTTCCGGCAAGGTTGCACGGCGCAATGGCTGACATGGCACGACGAGAGTTGTGACAACACTGTCCTAGATCCGACAATGATCGACACCGATACGTTTCGAAGACTGATGAGCCGCTTCGCTTCGGGCATCGCCATCATCACGGCCCGCGACGGCGGCCACGATGTCGGCATGACCGTGAGCGCCTTTTGTTCAGTCAGTCTCTCACCGCCGCTGGTGCTGGTGTGCGTCGACCACGCGGCCTCGATGCATGAGTTGCTGCTGACGCACCCGGTGTTGGGCATCAGCATCGTCGCGTGCGAGCACGAGGCTCACTGCCGCCGCTTCTCGGACAGGAAGGAAACTCGCCGATTCGACGGTGCATCGTTCACGCGCGGCGAGAGCTCCGTCGCGCTGCTCGACGATGCGGTGGCTCACCTCGAGTGTCAGGTCAGACAGCATTGCGAGGCCGGCGACCACACGATCTTCATCGCCGAGGTCGAGCGCGGCGTCATGCGCGACCGCAGGCCGCTGCTCTATTTTGGCGGCCGGTACGCCCAGCTCGCGGGCTGAGGCATGCGCCGGCGAGCGGAGTCACCGCAAAGGCAGTTCGTCGTCGATTAGAATATTTTCATTCCGAAGGCCGCGGCGGCTCGGCAACCTCGGTTGGCGGCGGGACGAGCGCAACCGCGGGCGACACCTCCGTGGCGCGCATCGGGACGAACCGTTTCAGCAACAAAGCGGGCCGCTCGATGAAGTACCACGAGATCAACGTTGGAATGAGCGATGTCGCCAGCGCGAGTGGGAGAAACCAGGCGCCCACGTCGCGGGCGAAGCGCGCGAGCACTTCGATGCCCGTCATGTGCCAGAGATACAGACCGTAGCTGACTTTCCCGATGCCGCTCAGCCACCGGAATCGCAGCGCCGCCGGATCGTAAATGATCGCCATGGCGACAAGGCACGCCGCCGCCACGGCAATCGCCGGATAACCCGCGGTGACCATCCCGACCGACCAATAGTATGAGCTCTGGTATCGCAGCATCACGACAATCACGACGAGGATTGCCGCGAGGAACGCGGGCCAAAGCAGTCGCCGCACGATCGCAACGCCATTGGGCATGCGAACCAGCGCGGCGAGAACCGCACCCCAGGCGAGCAGATCGGCCCGGGTCGGCATGAGTACATACAGCGTGTTGACGTTCACGCCGTCGCGCGCGAGGAGGATTCGGCTCAGCGCCGCGAGCACGATGAGGGCGAATCCCAGGCGCAGCACACCCTGCGTTGAGAGCCGTCGAATGACGGAGGGCCAGATCAGGTAGAACTGTTCCTCGACGGCAAGCGACCATAGCGGCGCGGTCTGGGGAATGACGGCTGCCCAGCCGTAGGTCGCGATCAGCGCGTTGGCAAGAAACGCCCAGTACCAAGCCTCATGTCTCGTGAGGGTGAGGTGAGCCTCGCCAGTTTGCCCACTGATCCCAGGCGCCGCGACCAGCAAGACCATGAGCGCAACGAAGGCTGGTGCGATGCGGAGCAGGCGCCTGCCGTAGAACCCGCGATAGTACATCCGGGGTGACAGGTCGTGCGCGTCCAGCAGGATACCGGTGATGAGGAAACCTGAAAGTACGAAAAAGAGGTCGACCCCCATCCACCCCCAGCTGCCGGCAACCCGCCAGGGCCCTTCCATGCGCAAGGAGCAGTGAAACAGCACGACGGACAGTATGGCGATTCCGCGAATCCCATCGAGTGCTTCAACGCGTTCGCGCCGCACCGCTCCGACAGACACCAGCGACCTCGCCGATGAAACGTGCGTCGTCACCGCACGATCTGCGCCCCATGAACCGAACGACGCGCGCCTTTCGAGTCACAGTGGACGCGCATCGACACCCGGCCTCAGCCGCACCGTGACGCTCGCGACGACAACCGAACGCGGCACCCTTGCACCTTCCTCAGGAGGAGGATGCCACAGTGTCGTTAGGCACGGGCAGCGCGGCCGTCACTGGATCCCGGAAGCGCGCGTCGCGCCCGGTGCTCGCCACGTGCAGCCGCGATCGGAGTGCGAGCACGGGACGCTCGATCAAGTAGTATGAGGCGAGGGCGCACGCACACGCGAGCGCCAGATTAGTCGGGAAGCGGGCGGGCCACGCGCCCGACGTGCGGTTCAGAAATGGCTGCTGCCAGAGATACAGGGAGTAACTGAGCACTCCCACGAACACGAGTGGCGCGGCGTTCAACAAGCGGCCGACGCGGCCCTTGTCGAAGCGCACGGCCCAGTCGATCGTCGCGGCGATGCACAGGTTCGACAAGGTCATGCCCACCGCGAACTGAAAGCGAGGCCGACTGAGCCCGCTCAGCGCGAAGGCGATGACCGGAACACACACAAACCACCGCGATGTGAGCAATCGCTGATACCAGAGCTTCTTCCAGAGTGCGTCCCGCGCTCCGGCCAGAATGCAGCCCGTCGCCAGTGCGTCGCAAACGGTCTCGAAGGAGTTGCCGATCAGTGCCTGCCATCCCGCGTACCACTCGATAAGTCGCATGAGGGGTACCGCCAACAGAACGCCAACGGCGATGGCGAATCCCCGCCTTGGTCCGAACAGCACGAGCGTCGCGGGCCACAGGAGGTAGAACTGCTCTTCGACAGCGAGGGACCACGTATGGCCAAGCCACCATGAGCGAGAGCTGTGATAATCGGTCGTGTAGGTGAATGCGTGCAGGAGATCGCCCGCGTTCAGGTTCAGTACGCCGGCCGCCGATGCCAGCCAGATGCACATCAGCATCGCATAGTACGCTGGAAAAATCCTCAGCGTGCGACGCGCATAGAACTGTCGTAACGAGATGGTGCCGGTCTGCTCCATCTCGGGCAGGAGGAGTCCCGTGATGAGAAAACCTGAAATCACGAAGAAAACACGAACCCCGAGCTGGGCGACCTCGAAAAAGAAGACGGCGGACGGAGGGACTGGAAAGCCCGACGTGCCCCCGAGGTGGCCCAGCAGGACAAAGCTGATCGAGATGGCGCGAAGGCCGTCGAGCGATGGGATCCGTTTCATCACACGTTAGGCGTCAGCTCGTACTCGGACCCACCCAGCTACGCATGATGAGTGCCGAGCCCGCCGTTCGCGCGACATAACGCGGAACGGATCCTGGCGCGAACATGGACGCGGTAGACCAAGCCACTGCAGGCGTCGTATTGCCCTGATGGCACCGGCGTTGCGGACATCCTCCGCGTGAACGCGCCTCCTTCAATCGCTCCGAACGCCATCCCGACCGCGAAGGAATTCTTCTTCTCGGACGGCGCGTTCGACGCCGACGCGTTGGCCGCGCGAGAGAAGGCTTTCTTTCGGTCGATCCGATTGAAGAATGGCACCTTCAAGACGACCTACGCCCACCGACTCGACACCCTCAACGAGATCGTGACTCCCGTGCTGCCGCGGGATCGCCCCCTCGAAATCATGGACGTCGCCGTTTCGTCAGGCGTCGCCACGCTCGAATGGATGGAGAGCCTGCAGCGCGCGAGCATCGACTTCCGGATGACCGCTGGCGACCTGTGCGTTCGGGCGTTTCTCCTTTCGTTCGGCCGCCTGCTCAATGTGCTCGTCGACAGAGGCGGCTATCCGATGCAGTTCGATGTCGCCGGGAGGGCCATTCCATACCCACCACGCCGGCGAATGGCACTGCTCCTGCCGCTGTTCGTCGGCCTTCACGCACTTCGGTGGATCCTGCCTTCGGTCTTCTCGGCGACGTTCAAGCGCTCGCTCATCCACGGTGAAACGCCGTACCTGCGGCGCCTGGGAATCAGCTGTCGACCCGCCCCGCTGGTGAGCCGGCGGCTGCGGCAGCAGCGATCGCTGACGATTCTCGATGACGACCTCCTCGCCGCAGGGGCGTTCGAGAATCGATTTCATGTCATCCGCGCGGCGAACGTATTGAACCAGAGCTACTTCACCGAGGACTCCCTGATAGCAATGCTCGGCAACCTGCGACGTCGCCTGCGGCCGGCCGGGATGTTGATCATCTGTAGAACGCACGACGACGGCACGAACCACGGCACTGTCTATCGCCTGAACAGCAAGAATGATTTCGAGGCGGTGGCACGTATCGGGGAGGGATCGGAGGTCGATCCGATCGTCCGACAGCTTCCATCGTAGTTCAACGGTTGCCACTGCTGGAGTCGGCTGTCTGTTCGCCGCGGTAGGAATGCGCGGGTTGTCGCGGCAGCAGCGCGGCAAAGCCGCTCGCCCAGGCCTCGAATGCCAGCGCCGAGCGTGCCGTCGTATCCACCATGCGCGGAAGGAGAAGAGGGTCGTCGCTCGGTGACGCGAGTCCGGGAACCGTCGTCGTCGCATACTGGACGCCCGCTTCGCGGAGCCATGGGAGAAAGGCGTGCTCGTAAACGCCACTCGGATAGCAGAAGTGAGCAAGGTTCACGACGTCACCGCGCAGCGCCCGGATGCGGTCGGCGTTCTCTTGCAGCTCACGAAGGAACAATCCGTGGTCGTTAGGCGTGCGATGGCGATGCGTGTGCAGCTGGACATCGATGAGGTCTGACGGAAGGGTGGCGATGACTTCGGGCGACATGATCTGGAACAGGCCGCTCGCGACGATCTCGCCGTACGGAACGCCGAGCAGTGTCGCGACCCGCGCGACCAGGGCGTCCTTCTCTCGAGCGTTCAGGCCGTGTGCTCGCGCAAAGTCGAACATGGCTCTGAAAGCGCTGGTGCGCTCGGCCGGCGATTGCGCAAAGACAGCTTCGGGACTGCCGCAGACAGAGCTCAGATCGACTCGGCGATGGCGGCCGCGCCAGAGGACGTACGACAGGACGACGTCGAACACCGGAAGACGGTTCTCCGCATAGTACGTCGTGAGGTAGACGGTTGCGGGGGCGTTGAACTCTCGGAGAATCGGCAGAGCGGACGACGCAAAGTCGACTGCGCCATCATCGAATGTGATGGCCACACTCCGGGGCGGGAGTGATCCACTCCGCAATCGGGCACAGGCCTCCGCGAGCGGCAGGAGATTGTACCCGTTCTCGCGGAGGTGCCGCAGTCTCTCACGGAGCAGCGCGGGTGGAACGTACAACTCGCCGTTCCATTCGTGCTCGTCCGCTGTGGAGACGCCATGATAACAGAGAATGAGGAGTCGCCGCCGACGCCAGTTACTGTCACGCGTGAGACCGAGCACTCCCGCACGCCTGGCGCCGGCGAAGACCAGCTCCTTGGCTCTCATCCCACGGCACGCCGTTCGCGGTTAGGCAGCGTCGAGGGCCTTTGTATCGCAGTGTGTCGTCGCCGCATCGACCGACGACGCGCCAATTGTCTGTAGAGCGCACGCCATTCGTCGCGGACCGCGGCCCAGGTGTATTTCTGGCAGGTCTCACGTGCCGCCTCTGTCATGCGATCCACCAGCGCTTGATCGCCAAGGAAGCGCAGTACTCGCTCCGCTACCGCCTCGTGTTCGCCAATGGGCGCGAGCAATCCGTGGACACCATCCGTGAGAATCGCCGAGACGCCACCGGCGTCCGTCGCGACGACGGGAAGCCCACTCGAGAATGCCTCGAGGATCGACGATGGCATGTTGTCGATGTTCGGCGTCTGGATGTAGATGTCCGATTCCGCGTACTGTCGCCACATCTCATCGGGCGCGACGGCTCCGACGAATCGGACGTGGCGTACTCCTAACATTTCGACCAACGCGCGGAGCCGTTGCTCCTGGCTACCGGCTCCAACCAGTGTCAGCGATGCGTCGGGGAAGCGATCCTGGACGATGCGGAACGCCCGCAACGTGCACTCGACGTTGTAGAGCGGCTCGAAGTTGCGAGTCGAAACTATACGCGGCTTGACTGTCCGCCGCGGCACGAATCGAAATCGCGTGGTGTCCACGACGTTGGCGATGATCTCGGCGCGCAGGCCGAATCGGGCCAACACGTCGCGAAGGAATCGCGACGGAACGACATTCGTGTCCGTTCGCCGGAGCACGGCACGCGCGACCCGAGATCGCGCGAGGTGGTCCGGTGCCTCTCCGCTGCGATAGTTGATGAAAACAGGTTTCCCGAGCAAGCGGCTCACGACGAAGGCGGGCAGCGGCGCGAGAAGAAAGGACGAGTACGAAGCGGAAAAGACGTGTACGACATCGGCGTGCCGCAGCTCGCGGAACAGAAGAGGCCAATAAACGAGCTG
The DNA here is from genome assembly GCA_036493735.1 of Gemmatimonadaceae bacterium. Taxonomy (GTDB): domain Bacteria; phylum Gemmatimonadota; class Gemmatimonadetes; order Gemmatimonadales; family Gemmatimonadaceae; genus AG2. The sequence continues at coordinate 69,668 of DASXPH010000141.1, read as the reverse complement.
TGTGGCGATCGTTCGGAGATACTTGATGCGCGCGATCGCAGCGGGCAACGAAGGGTTGATCGGAACGAGCCAGGCCTCTATCTCGGAGTCCGCCCGCCAGGCGCGGAGCAGTCGCTCGGCTTGAACCGCCTGACCCCCGAGAATTCCGAGGGACGGCGCGACGATCGCGACCCGAATGCGCCTTGCTGGCTCGCTCCGTCCAGCACCGTCATCGCCGAACATCATCGAACGAGTGCGCAAATGGCAAGCCAGATGACCGCTGGCGGCGAGGTTGCCTCTCGTCAGGCGCCACCCGGTGTCCAATGGAATACGATGTGCACCCCACGCTTCGGAGCAACATTTGCAGAACCGCGTGCTGACCCGATGCGCTGCATGAAGACTCTTCTCATTTGCCACGACGACGCGGAGCTACACCGGGAGGGCGTCGCCCGCTGGCTCGCCTCGTTTTCCACGCTCGCGGGGATCGTCGTCCTTCATGAGAGGAAGGGCATTCGGTGGCGACGGGTCCGTCGCGAGGTACGACGGGTGGGGTTGCTGAGGTTCGTGGACGGCCTGGCGTTTCGCGCCTATTACAAGTTGTTCATCGCGAACCAGGACCGCGCCTGGGCAAAGAGCGCTCTTCGCTCCCTCTGTGAACGGCACGCGCCCGTCCCCGCTGACACCGGGGTGCTCCACGCCGACAGCCCGAATTCCGCGAGTTGTCAACAATTCATCGAGAATTGCTCGCCGGACATAGTCATCGCTCTCTGCAAGACCATTCTGAAGCCACAGATCTTCTCGATCCCTCCGCGCGGCACCTTCGTGCTTCACCCGGGAACCTGCCCCGAATACCGCAACGCGCACGGCTGCTTCTGGGCACTCGCCAGTGACGACCTCGACAAGGTCGCCATGACCCTGCTGCGAGTCGATGCCGGGGTCGATACCGGTCCGGTGTACGGCTACTTCACCTATTCCTTCGATGAAGTGGCCGAGTCCCACGTCGTCATTCAACACCGGGTCGTGTTGGAGAATCTCAACGTACTTCAGCAAAGACTCACGGCCATTTCCCAGGGGAGGGCCAACCCGATCGATACCTCGGCGCGTCCCTCCGCGATGTGGGGTCAGCCATGGCTCACGAGGTATCTCCGATGGAAGTACAAAGCGAGGAAGCGAAAGGCCGATGCGAGCCCTCGCCCTGCTCTATCATGATGTAGTCGAGCCGGGCGCCCTCTCGGCGAGCGGATTTGGCGGCGGCGACGCGGACCGCTACAAGCTGGATGTCCGGGAATTCGCCCGGCATCTCACCGCCATCGCCCGAACATCGGTGAAGTCGGGAAGCGCATTCGATCTGCGGCAGCGCAGCGGATCCCTCGACCCCCTGCTGCTCTTCACATTCGATGACGGAGGTCTGAGCGCGTACACGCACGCGGCCGGACTTCTGGAACGCCACGGCTGGTCAGGCCACTTCTTCGTGACGACGAGTCGCATCGGCTCGCCCGCGTTCCTGGACCGGGATCAGATCAGAAGCCTCCGGCAGCGCGGACACGTCATCGGCTCGCACTCCGTTTCCCATCCCGCCCGAATGTCGGCCTGTGGCTGGGAGGAGTTGGTCGAAGAGTGGCGTCAGAGCCGGCAGACGCTCGGGGAGATACTCGGGGAGGATGTGATTGTCGCGTCCGTACCCGGCGGATACTACTCGGCCGACGTCGCGCGAGCCGCCTCCGCCGCAGGTGTTCGCATTCTGTTCACGTCGGAGCCGGTGACGCGTTGTCATACCGTAGATGAGTGCCTCGTCGTCGGTCGCTATTGCATGCGGAGGGGAGGGTCGGCCGATACGGCAGGGCAGATCGCTCGTGGTGACTGGTCTCCACGCCTGCGAAGTTGGGTCGCCTGGAACGCGAGGAAGGCAGCCAAGAAAGTCGGCGGCGATCTCTATGTGAAAGCCCGACTGGCGTTGCTGCGCTGATTTTCTACTCGAGACGGTCAGCGTGGTTCTCATTTGCTAAACAGCACGTGAAGGAGGCGACGTTAGGGACTCGTGGCCCGAATGTCGCATTCGGATCCGCCTGCCCATCGCGCGCCGCGCAGGGGCCTCGAGTTTACTTCAGTTCCGTCACCAACGCCGGTGATGCCTCGACTCCCCGAGCGATTACGGAAGCTCAAAGGAAAATCCTTCGACGAACTCCGCGCGCGGTGTGCGCAAGCGGCGCGTGTCCGGCTGGAGCGGGCAGCTCTCACATTCGGGAGCCGAGAGCCCACCGACGCAGCGTTTGCCCGGTTGATCGATTGCGAAGGCGTAGCGGGTCGCATTGGAGACGGCGAATTGCTGCTCCAGCGATTTCGGCGCAACGATCTGGGAAGCTTCCTGTCAGGGCTCAGTGACGTTCCGCTTACGGCACAACATCTCCGGACTCGTTGTCCCGCTGCGGCGGCGGCAACCGTTGCGGCAGCGGACTGCATCGCGAGCGGCGTCATCGAACTAGGCGGTCACGTCGTCTGCTGTGATAAGCATCCAGACTGGACGCTCGAGCCGGTCTCCGGCAAGCGGGCCCCGGCGATTCACTGGAGCCGCATTGCCTATCTCGACCCCCAGGTGGCGGGCGACAGCAAGTTCACCTGGGAGTTGAACCGGCATCAGTATCTGGTCTTGATGGGCCGCGCGTACGCGCTCACCGATGACGAGCGTTACGCATCGGTCGTTGCCGATCACCTGTCCTCGTGGATGAACGGCAATCCACCCGAGGTCGGCATCAACTGGACGAGCAGCCTCGAGCTCGCGCTTCGAGCGATCTCGTGGATCTGGGCGCTGGCCCTCGTGCGACGGTCGTCGTGCATAACGGGGCCGCTGTTCCATGGCACCCTGAAGTATTTGCACCTCCAGGCGCGACACATCGAGCAGAATCTTTCGACCTATTTCAGCCCGAATACCCATCTCACCGGTGAGGCGCTCGGCCTGCTGTATATCGGGACAGCCTTCCCGGAATTCAAACGAGCAGCCGGGTGGCGCGCGCTGGGCACGCAGATCCTCGAAGAGCAGATCGAAAGGCAGTTGTTCGGCGACGGAGTGTACTTCGAGCAATCGACGTACTATCACCGCTACACCACGGATTTCTACCTCCACGCATTGCACTTGACGGAGACGAGTGCTCCGGCCTTTGCCGCAGACGTCCGTCCGAAGCTCGATTTGCTGCTCGATTATCTCGTGGCAATCACGCGGCCCGACGGCAGCTCGCCATTCATCGGCGATGACGACGGCGGCCGGCTCGTTATGCTCGGCGAGCGCGCGGCCAACGATTTTCGTGATACGTTGGCCATCGGTGCAGCGACGATGAAGCGTGGGGATTGTGCCTATGTGGCAGGCAATGCCGTCGAGGAGCTGATCTGGCTCCTAGGCCCGCAAGGGCTCCGCTCGTATGATCGACTCGACGCCGCACCGCCGAATGAGACATCACGAGCATTCGCAGCGAGCGGCTACTATGTAATGCGCGAGCACTGGGGCCGTGACGCGGACTGGGCGCTCATTCGGTGCGGACCGCACCCGCCACAATTAGGGGCACACGCCCACGCTGACGCGCTGAGCCTCGAGCTCAGCCTCGGCGGTCAGCCGGTTCTTATTGATCCCGGCACATACGTGTACACCGCGTCGCGAACAGAACGCGAACATTTTCGGAGCACCGCGGCCCATAGCACCCTCACTGTGGACGGGGCGTCTTCGGCGGAGCCCGCGGCCTCTCCCTTCAAGTGGGTGTCTGCTCCGAAATCACGCACGACTGCATGGGTGTGCGCCGCGACTTTCGACTTCCTCGAGGGAGAGCACGACGGTTATTCGCGTCTCCCGGTGCCCGCGGTGCATTCGCGAGCAGTGTTTTGTCTGAAGGGCAAGTACTGGATCGTTCGCGATCGTATACGCAGCGACGGCACGCATCGGCTCGCGCTGTACTGGCATTGGGCACCGGACCTCACTCCCCATCCGGACACGGCGGACGGTTTCCATCAGCGCACTTCCGGCGCGCATGGAGCGTCGATCGATGTGAAGACGTTCGCGCGCGAGGGTCGGCTCTCGTGTGATTCCGGCTGGATCTCGAGGACATATGGCACGCGCATTGGCGCACCGGTGTCCGCGTTGCGCATGGACAGCGACGGCACAGAAGAGATCGTGACGATCTTCGCCCGCGGCGATGCGGGCCTGCATCTGGCGGACTGCGGCTGGCGACAGCTGAAGGATCGCGACGGGAGCGTGGTGACGATCGAAACCGAAACGGCGCGCGACACGATTCTCACCGGTCCGTCGGCAGCTTCCAGTGAAGCAGACAGCGAAGGAATTGTCTCCGACGCGAAATGGACGTGGGTCCGACGGTCGCCGAGTGGCGAGCTCCTCGAGTTTGCGATCGTCCAGGGCCAACGACTGCTGATCGACGATCGCGCGGTGTTCGAGTGCGACACGCCGGTGGACTGTGTCTCTGGAAAGAAGCGCGGCAGTGAATGGGATCTGGACGTTCAGCCACGGGACGTGTGGTCGCCCCCGACCCAACGATTGGTCGTTGACGAGATCGAGTCATGTGTGGCATCTGCGGAATAGCGCTCTCGAGTCGAAGTGACCGGCGCCTCGAGAGACATGTCCTCGAGCGGATGCGGGACGTGCTCGTTCATCGCGGCCCGGACGATCGAGGACTGTTTCTCGACGGCAACATTGGCCTGGGCCATCGGCGGCTCAGCATCGTGGACGTTGCCGGCGGGCATCAACCGATGCTCAGCGACGATGAGAATCTCTGTATCGTCTACAACGGCGAGGTCTACAATCACCCGGCGTTGCGCGCCGAGCTGGAGGCGGGCGGTCGTCGGTATCGTACACGCTGCGACACCGAGACGGTTCTTCACCTCTACGCCATCCACGGAGTCGACACGCCACGGCGTCTCCGCGGAATGTTCGCCTTCGCCATATGGGATCGCGCACGACGAGAGCTGTTTCTGGCTCGTGACCGCTTTGGTGTCAAACCACTTTACTATGTCCTCACCGAGGATGGCTCGCTGTACTTCGCTTCGGAGATCAAGTCGCTCGTCGAAGCGCGTGCCATTGACCCCCAGCTGAACCTCGAGTCCCTTCCCGACTATTTGGCGAACCACGCGCCGTCGGGTATCGACACGCTGTTCCAGGGTGTGCGTCGCCTGCCACCCGGCAGCACGCTTCGCTGGCGTGACGGCGTGGTGGAGATCGCCCCCTACTGGGATCTGCGATCCTCATTCGATGAGCAGGCAGGCGGCAACGAGGCTGAGCTGGTCGCGGAGTTCGGCAGTCGTTTTCGGGAGGCGGTGCGGCTGCGACTGATGGCGGATGTACCACTCGGAGTATTCCTGTCAGGGGGCATCGACTCGGCAGCAATTGCGGCAACGATGAGTGATCTCGTCGATGCGCCGGTACGCACCTTCTCGGTTGCGTTTGCCGAACGGGAGGCCAACGAGCTGGAATACGCGCGGCTGGTGGCGGAGCGTTTCCGAACCGAGCATCACGAGGTCGTCGTCTCGCCCGCGGAATTTTTTTCGATGCTTGGCCGCCTGGTGTGGCACGAAGACGAACCGATCGCTCACCCATCGAGCATCGCGCTCCATTTCGTCTCGCGCCTCGCGTCAGAACATGTGAAAGTCGTGCTCACGGGCGAAGGAAGTGACGAGATGCTCGCGGGCTACGGACGATATCGGGCGACGGTCTACAATCTGGCGCTCGGTGCTCGATACGAGCAGCTGACTCCGGGCGTGCTACGCGACCTGATTCGGTCCATTGTGAAATGGTCGTCGCGTCGAACGGCGTTCGGGCGAAAACTCGCTCGCACGGCGCTGGCTCTGCCCGCGGATCTCACGTCGCTCTACTTCGACAACTTCGCGGTCTTCTCGCGGAAGCGGCAGCAGGACTTGTTGCGCCCCGCGCTGCAGGATCGAATTGGCTCGGCATCGCTCGACCCATACGCGGCGCATGCGGCGCACCTCGACCTCATGCCGGACAAGTCGCTCCTCGACCAGCTGCTGTACGTGGATGTGAAGACCTACCTCCATGAGCTGCTCATGAAGCAGGATCAGATGAGCATGGCGGCGTCGATCGAGAGTCGCGTTCCGTTTCTGGATCATCCGCTCGCGGAATTCGCGGCGGCGCTGCCAGATCGATTAAAGTTGCGCGGCTGGACCACCAAGCACGTCCTTCGCGCATCGATGCGAGACATCCTGCCGCCCGCGATTCTCGAGCGGCGGAAGATGGGCTTCCCCGTGCCGGTGGGGCGCTGGCTGCGAGGTCCGTATCGCTGGCTGCTCGACGAGTACGTGTTGGGCGACCGCGCGATGGCACGTGCGCTCTTCGAGCCGACGGCGCTCCGTCAACTCGTGGCCGAACATCTGGCGGGCGAGAATCACAGCGAGCGTCTGTGGTCACTCATCAATCTCGAAGTCTGGCATCGCATCTTCATCGACGGCGAGGAGGCAGGGCACGTCATCGTCGACGAGGCGCGACGTCACGACTCTCATGGAACGTCGCGGCCGCGACATGCGGCCCGCGTTCAAACCGCCTAACGGAAAGGCTGACGTGCACATCCTCTGGCTCAAGACGGAGCTTCTTCATCCCGTCGATAAGGGCGGTCGGATCCGCACGTACCAGATGCTTCGGCATCTCGTCCGTCGTCATCGGATCACGTATCTCACACTCGACGATGGCCGGCGCGCTTCGGATGCAGTCGAGCGCGCGACCGAGTATTGCACCGATCTCGTTTGCATTCCCGCCCGTACGTCTGTCAGGGGAACAGCGCGATTCTATCTGGCGCTCGCGCGCAACCTCCTCTCATCGCTGCCGTACGCCGTGGCCAAATACCGGTCGACGGAAATGCGAGCAGCGATCCGGCACCTCGCCGAAACGGATTCGCTCGATCTCATCGTCAGCGATTTTCTCTTTCCGGCCGTGAACGTGCCAGACGACCTGCCGGTCCCGATCGTGCTCTTTCAGCACAACGTCGAGGCGATGATCTGGGAGCGCCATGCGGCGGTGGCATCCAGTCCGCTGCGGCGCAGATATCTCCATCGGCAATGGCAGTGCATGGCGGCATTCGAGCGCGCGGAGTGCCGACGCTTCGATCACGTGATCGCGGTCTCGCTGGAGGATGCTTCCTATTTCGCGGAGAACTACGGCGTGCGCTCCGTGTCGCATGTTCCGACCGGTGTCGACACGTCGTATTTCCGCCCGACGGGATCGGCGGAGCGCAATCCCAACGGGCTCGTCTTCACGGGCTCGATGGACTGGATGCCTAACGAAGATGCGGTGGGCTGGTTCGCCGAGACGGTGCTCCCGCTCATCACCGCGACCGCGCCAGAGGCGACGCTGCAGGTCGTCGGAAGAAATCCGTCACTTGCGGTCCGTTCCCTCGGGGAGCGGCATCCACGCGTCCGCGTGACGGGCACGGTACCCGATGTGAGACCGTATCTGGAGGCGGCCAGCGTCTTCGTCGTGCCCCTCCGCGTCGGCGGTGGAACGCGCCTCAAGATCTTCGAGGCGATGGCGATGGGGAAGGCCATCGTCACGACGTCTGTGGGAGCAGAGGGGCTTCCCGTTCGCCACGCTGAGCATCTGCTCATCGCGGACAGCCCGCCGGCGTTCGCCGACGCGGTCATCCGCCTGCTACGTGATCCGGAATATGCCGCGACGCTCGGGGCACGCGCCGCGGAGCTGGTTCGCTCTCGCTTCGGATGGGAGCAGGCGGCCGATCAGTTCGCGGAGTTGTGCGGCCGCACTTTGCGTCATCCGACTTCCAACGCAACCAACGTACGCGCGATGGTGCACTCACAATGACAACAACGGTCAGCGTCTTCGGGCTCGGCTATGTCGGCTGCGTTTCGGCCGCCTGCATCGCCAATCAGGGATTCGACGTCATCGGCGTCGACGTCAACCTCGCCAAGGTGAAGCTCGTCGACGGTGGACATGCGACGGTCGTCGAGGACGGGATCGATCAGCTGGTCTGCAGCATGGTCTCGGCCGGCCGACTGCGGGCGACCTTCGATTCGGCGGAAGCCATCCGCCACAGCTCCATCTCGATGATCTGCGTGGGGACGCCCAGCCAACCGAACGGGAGTCTCAATCTCAACTTCGTGCAGCGCGTCGCCGAACAGATCGGCCACGCGCTCCGGGAGAAGCGGGACCATCACATCGTCGTACTGCGGAGCACCGTGCTGCCCGGCACGACGACGGGGCTGCTGATACCAACGCTCGAGGCGGCGTCCGGAAAGCGCGCGGGAACTGATTTCAGCGTCTGCATGAATCCGGAGTTCCTTCGCGAAGGAACGTCCGTCCGGGACTTCGCGCAGCCGCCCTTCACGATCATCGGCTGTCAGGATCAGGCCGTGGGACAGACCGTCGCCAAGCTCTACGCCGGCATCAAGGCGCCGCTGCACATCACCGCGATCGGTGTTGCGGAAATGCTCAAGTATGCCTGCAATTCCTTCCACGGCGTGAAGGTCACGTTCGCCAACGAGATCGGCAATCTCTGCAAGTCGCTCGGCACCGACAGTCACGAAGTGATGCGTCTCTTCTGCGAGGACACGAAGCTCAACATCTCGCCGAGCTATCTGCGACCTGGGTTCGCCTTTGGCGGCTCCTGCCTTGGCAAGGATCTGCGAGCGCTCGTGTATCGCGGTAAGGAGCTCGACGTAGAGACGCCCCTGCTCAGCGCCGCGCTCGAGAGCAACCGTAAGCACGTGCTCAAAGCCTACGAGATGGTTCACGCAACCGGGCGACGCCGCGTCGGCGTTCTCGGCTTGAGCTTCAAGGCCGGTACCGACGATCTCCGCGAGTCGCCCGTGGTGTCACTCGTGGAAATGCTGATCGGCAAGGGGCTGACGCTCTCCATTTACGACCGCTTCGTGACACGCGCTGGCCTCATCGGCGCGAATCGCGATTATATCGAACGCGAAATTCCGCATATCTGGTCGCTCATGCGGGAGAGCGTCGACGAGGTGATCGAGTCTTCGGATGTCGTCGTGATCGGAAACGACGCGGCAGAGTTTCGGGGGATGCGGGACGCCCTCCGGAAGGACCGGACAGTGATCGATCTCGTCCGGGCATTTGCCGATCAGACCAGCGACGATGGTCGCTACCAGGGACTCTGCTGGTGACGGTGTCGGTCGCAGTGAGCAGTCACGCGTCGAGCGTGGTCACCGCTTCGGTCGCGGGTGAGCTCGTGGCGGCGATCGACAGCTGTGTCGGGGCGCTGGACACACCATTGATGCGCACAGCGACCGACGCCTTACGAAAACAGGGATTCGACGAGGCCGAGTGCGCCAATCTGATCGCGGAGGTTGGCAGCCAGCCAGGTGCCGTGCAGCAGGTTACTCAGCTCCGCGACAAGATCTGGAGCGGTGACTTTCCCTCCTCGGACATCGAGCGTTGTCTGCTCCTCCACACCGTCCATCGACGTCGCGGCGAGATCATGAGATTGCGGATGGGGGATGGAGTGCTCCGATGCCTGTCTGACGAGCTCCGCTTCCTGGCCGATCCCCTCGAGCGCGACGCGGTGCAACTCCGGGCGCCGTCGGACAATTTCGTGTCGATGGCGAAGATCGCGACCTTGCGCCGGTTCCCCGCCGGGCAGCTGCAGATCGAGCGTTCGGGCATCCCGCTGTCGTGGCTGGCTCGAGTCGGGCCGCGAGGCCTAACGATACTGCTTCCCTTCCTCGCGCGACGCACGCGTGGCCGACGTCCGTTCTTCTTTCATCACATCGCCTGGCGGCGGAAGAACCGGCTCTTTCTTCTCGAGATCGAGCAGAATCGCTCGTACTATCGCATTGCGCAGGCGCTGGAATCACATCCGGGCGTCAGGGGACTGCTCACCGAATCATGGCTGCATTCGCCGGACACCTTTGGCGTGAGTCCGCATCTGGCTTGGCTGAACAAGCCCTTCGCCGAGAATGGTGGCCTCATCCTCACACTCGGCTTCGCGTCGGAATCGAGTGGAGTGTTCACCGGAGGCGGTGAGCGGCGACGGCTCTACGAGCAGGGAAAGTTTCGACCAACGACGGCGATGGCGATCTGGCCACGAGCCGCCATGCTCGACTGGGCACGATCTCATCCCGAGCTCGCCGACTGACGTGCGTACGCCGCGACCATGAGCGCGACGGGCGAGGAGCTCGAGCCTGTCGGCGCGATCGCCACCTGGCGCGCGCGACTCAGCCAACAGTTCGCGAAGGGCGGGATCGCCCACACCCTGGCGCGCGGCGCGGTCTGGTCCGTTGGCATCAACGTCGGCGGCTACCTCCTCGCGTTCTTCGTGCAGATGTTGCTGACGCACTCGTTAGGTCGCGTGCAGTATGGCCACTATGCGTACGCGCTGGCACTCATGAATACAGCGCTCCTGTTCGGAAAGCTGGAGCTGGACACGTGCGCGCTCCGCTTCGTCGGGATGTACGACGGGGCAAAGCAGTGGTCGCTGTTGCGGGGCTTTCTCGCGCGCATGAGCCGACTCGTCGGGGTGACTTCCTTCAGCGTCGCCGCCGTCTCCGCGCTAGTCGTGTGGGCCAGCGCGCGCGCACTCGGCGTCGGCACCGTTTCGAGTCTCTGGGCGGCGTGCGCGCTACTACCCGTGACCGCATTGCTCGACTTCAGGTCCCGCTGCGTTCAGGCCTTCAAGAAGGTACCGGAATCCCAGGCGCCGTCGCTCCTGATGCGGCCGATGGTCTTCGGCATCGGCGTGGCGCTCGCGACATACGTCTTTGGCATCAGGCTCAGTGCGGCGGAAGCGATCGCCCTGAACCTCCTCGGTGCTCTGCTCGCCTTTCTGCTCTGCGATCACTTTCTGCGGGCGACCGTTCCCGCCGAGGTGGCCCAGGCCGCGCCCGAGTATGAAACGAAGAAGTGGCTTCATACTGCAGTCAGCTTGCTCGTCATCGCCGGCGCGCAACTGGTTCTTGGAACGCAGATGGACGTGGTGGTCGTCGGATCATTGCTCGGCGCGACAGACGCGGGACTCTATCAGGTCGCGAGTCAACTCGCCTCGCTCATCACCTTTGGCATCACGGCGATCATCTACATTGCCCTCGCGATGATCTCGGATCTGCATGCTCGCGGTCGGAAGGCGGAGCTGCAACAGCTCGTGACGGTGCTCAGCGCGGCCAATCTCGCCGTGTCCCTCGTCGGCGTCGTCGTCATCGTCTTCATGGGGCGCACGGTTCTGGGCTGGTTCGGTCCGAGCTTTCCGGCTGCGTATCCTGTGTTGCTCGTTCTGTCGAGCTCGAGCTTCGTTGCCGCGACGGTAGGGATTCTCGCGGGATTTCTGCTCACACTCACCGAACATCAACGCTCCGCCGCGACGGTTGTCGTGGTGAGCGCGTTGATCAACCTCACACTCAGCCTGGTCGCGACACGTGCGTTCGGCGCGATTGGAACCGCATCCGCAACCGCCGCGACGACGTTGCTGCGCAGCGGCGTCCTCGCCGTCTACTGCTGGAAGCTGCTGGGTATTCGGGTCTCACCATTCGGCAGAATGCTGCGTCCCGCCGGAACCAACGGCGAGCCGCCAGACGGCGGGTCTACCTGAGCGTCACTTCGTTGAAAGCGCGTTCGGGAACAACGCTGTTTGCCCCGACGTCGCGGCCATCGGTAGCACGTCCCTTGTATGGACTCTTCGACGTCAGCCGGTAATCGCCCTTCGACAGATCCACAAAGCCGACGTCCGCGACGCTCGCCGGAAAGAAGTTGTGGTCGGGATAGAGCTGCGCGGGCGCTCCGACGATGACGTTGTTGGCGATCACCGAAGCCCGCAGGTAATAATCCGCCGCGCGCTTTCCTTCTCCCTGTCCACTTCCGAAAATGCCGTAGCTGCCGCGAGTGACGATATTATTGAGAACTTTCACATAGGTCTTCTGCAGGTCGTCGAGCATCAGAGCCGTCTTCACCGCGAAACCGGTGTTGTGCTCCAGCGTGATCTCGCTCGGATTTCCGACGAGCTCCCAGAGTATGCCAGTGCCTCCGAGCTCCGGCGCGCCAAGCTTCTCGAAGACGTTGTCACGAATCAGAATGCGGTTCGCTGGCTCGGTCGCATTGCCGGCGGTCCCAAGAATGTCCACGCCACTCGCGACGTTCGTGATCTTGTTGCTCCGGAATGTGAGATCGCGCGTCACCGACCAGGGTGCCCCACCGTCCTGGTTCTCGGATTTGAACACGAGCGCAAAACCAGACTGCGCGTCCACCCAGTTGTTCTCGAAGACATTCCCTTCGACGAGTAGCCGTTGTGCGTTCTTGAGCTCGAAGAGGTTCTTGACGGTCCACCGGCCCTTCCAGGCGAGCGGCTTGTAGAAATAGTTGTTGCGGATCTCAATGTCCGAAGGCACGAGTCCATGAATCCCGGGGTCGCCGCCGCCGAACATCACATTTTCCCCCGAACCTTCGAGATAGTTATTCACGATCTTGAACGGCCCCGGGCCATTCCAGCCACAGATGGCCTGGCTGTCGAATCCATGGCCGTGACAATCAGCTAGATAGGAATCGACCACGGCGGAGTATGCACTATTCAGCGCCACGCACCGCCGTGTGTTCAGCGTCGCGTGGCCATGGATGTACGCACGATCGATGATGAGGTGGTGGGGTATGTCCCGACGGTCGCGCTGATCGCGGCCGCCACCGCCGAACTGCACCAGGGCAGCATTGTGTGTGACGTTGGGCGCGGCGGTGATCTCCACCGCCACGATGCGGAAGTGATGGGCACCGGGAGCCGTGACGATCGCCGGGTCGTCGCCGGATGTCACGAGTCGTGCAAGACGCGATGCAAGCCGCGGCGTCATCCGAGTCCTCTCGCGTGGTAGCGCCGCGTCGGGCAGGTCAGTTCGGATCGTGATCCAACCGTCTCCCTGCTTCATGGGCAGCGTGAACGACCCGACGAACTCGGCCCCCGGGGCGAGCAGAATCGCGTCGCCAGGCCGCGCATCATTCAGCACACGCTGAAGGTCGGCGCCGGCCGCCACCGGCAACTGACGGCCGGTCACGGGCTGCGCTCGCGTGTCGAGCAAAATGCGGGGCAGCTCTGGAGGACCGGTGTCGCTCGCGGCGCTCATGCGCGAAGCGCTGTCGTCGGCCGCGTCTCCGTCGATCTCCTGTCTACCACCGCAGCCAATGCAGATCGAAACGAGGGCGAGCGCGAGCGCACGGCCGCTATGCGGGAACATGCACAGCCATGTTGGGCGCGAGCTCCGCGCCCGATGGTCGGCCAAGCTCGCCGCGGTCGAGGCAACGCAGCCACAGGTCGAGCACGAGCAGGCGCCAGATGAGCAAACTATGATCGCGACGGCCGATCTGATGCTCGGCGACTATGCGGCGTACTGCCGCGCGATCGGCGAAGGCGTAGATCGGCGAATCGTCTCGCGAGAGCGAGCTGACTCGGTGGCGCAACTCGCGCCGGAACCAATCGCAAAGGGGCACGCCGAACCCCTGCTTCGGCCGCTCGAGCACTCGCGGCGGAACGAGATCGCGAATTGACTCGCGGAGAAGCCACTTCCCCTTTCCGTCGCGCATCGTAAGACGAGATGGCAACGCGAGCGCGAACTCAACGACGGCGTGGTCGAGGAGGGGCACGCGCGCCTCGAGCGACACCGCCATGCTCATCCGATCGACTTTCGTGAGGATGTCGCCGGGAAGATAGCTTTGCACGTCCACGAGCATCATCCGTGTCATCGCTTCGCGCCCAGACGTCTCGCTCATCCAGCGCTCGAGCAACTGATCGAGCGACCCTACATCCTCGGCAACATCGGCGCGCGCGATGCCGCCGTCACTCGCCGCCGGTGCAACCGCAACCGTCGCCGCGTATCGGCCCCAGCGACTCCGCGCAAGATCCAGAAGTCGATTGCGTCCTGGCGTCGCGTATGGAAGTGCGCGCGCGACCGTACGGAGCAGCGCCCGAATCGCCGGAGGTTGCAACTCGCGCCGATGCAGTAGCTCGGCATATCGCGTGTAGCCGCCGAACAGTTCGTCTCCGCCATCACCGGACAACGCCACGGTGACCTGCTCGCGCGCCAGGCGCGAGACCAGATACGTGGGGATGGCGGACGAATCGCCGAATGGCTCGTCGAAGCCGCGGACGATTTCTTCCACGAGGGCATCGACGTCCGGACGAACGATGAGCTCCGTGTGCCGTGTGCCGAGCGCTTTCGCGACCTCTGCGGCGTGCGGCGCTTCGTTGAATTCCCGCTCCTGAAATCCGATTGAGAATGTTCGTACCGGCCGATCCATGAGGCGGCTCATGTACGCCACGACCGCGGACGAATCGACACCGCCGGACAGGAAGGCGCCAAGCGGAACGTCGGACTCGAGATGACACGCCACCGACTCGTTCAACAATCGTCGGAGCTCTTCCGTACCCTCCGCTTCCCCAATATCCCGTTGCTCGATGGAAAGTGGCGACCAGTACCGCTCGATCTCGATGTGTCCAGCGCTGTCGCGGGTGAGCAAATGCCCGGGCGGAAGCTTGTGCACATCACGGAATACCGAAAGCGGATCGGGGACGTACCCCAGGGTCAGGTATTGTCCGATCGCTCGCCGATCGATGGTGCGCGGAAAGTCGGGCAAGGCAAGAAAACTTCGGAGCTCCGACGCGAAGGCAAGCCGCTCCGGCGTCAGCCAATAGTAAAGTGGCTTGATGCCCAGTCGATCTCGCGCGAGGAGGAGTCGCCGGCGTCGCACGTCCCAGATGGCGATCCCGAACATGCCACGCAGTGCGTGGACGAAGCCGTCACCAAATTCCTCGTACAGATGAACGAGCGTCTCGGAGTCACCGTGACTCGTCAGGTCATGGCCCTTTCGCGCCAATTCCCGACGCAGCTGGCGGTAATTGTAGATCTCGCCATTGAACACCGCACACACGGTGCCATCCTCGTTATGCACTGGCTGGCGACCACCAGCGACATCGATGATGCTGAGTCGTCGCATGCCGACGGCGATGCCCGGCGCAATGTACTGACCGTCGTCGTCGGGCCCGCGGTGGAGGATCGCGTTGCACATGCTCTCGAGATCCGCCAGCGGTTCATGCCCCGTCGGAACCGCGCCCATCCACCCAGCAATGCCGCACATGAGTCTGAGGTCACGAAGAGTGTGAGTGGGCGGCGCGGGCGTTCCCGAACATCGTGCCCGGGCGCCTCCACGGCGCGCTCGTCGCGAGCTCGTGACGAGCGAGATCCGTGGTTACCCAGATGAGCGCGAGATGGATATAGAGAAAGGCGACATATCCGAAGGAGCCGAACGTGCCCGCGGCGAAGAATGCGAGCAGACCGATCTCGAGAAAGAACAAGGGCATCGCCAGCGGCGACGATCGTCGTCGGCACTCCCGTCGCACGCGCTCGGCGCCGATGACGACACTGATGACCAGTCCCAGAAAAAGGAGTGTGCCAGGAAAGCCGGTTTCCGCGAGAAGATTCAAGAGGGTGCTGTGGGTGTCACGCTCTCCCGCGGCAGTCGGAGCGAACTCCTCCCCTCTCGCGTAGACCGCATGGGCGAGCGGATAGGCTGTCACGCCGACGCCTAACGCCTGGTGCTCGCCGATGATCTTCGTCGCGACGCGCCAGATCTCCCAGCGTTGACGCGCGGAGCCTTCGCTGTCGACTTCGTTCAGCTGCTCGGTGTTCGTGAGGTGCTTGAGTCCCGCCAGCCGGGTCCATACACCATCCGGCGCAAAGAATGACACGCCAATGAGCGCCGCGACCGAGAGGAGCGTCAGGCGAATGCGACGCGGCGTCTCGAAGAGCGCCCGCAGACGACGCCATTGTCCGACGGCGCAGCCCAGTGCGAAGACCGCCAGGGCAATGAAGCCGCCGCGCGACTGCGTCATGAGAATCAACAGCGGCAGGAGCACCACGCCGACCTGTGCGCCACGCTTCACCCACCATCGCCGTTCGAGAGAGAGCAGCGCCGCGACCATAGCGAGCTGCAGCACCGCGAAGGCCGCCAGGTCGTTCGGATTCTCGAACGCCTGGTTCCAGACCGCGCGCCCGAACACGGTGTAGCGGTAGACGAAGTAGTTCTCGAGCGCTCCGCGGAGCGGGTAGAGCGCGAAGCAGGCGAGAAAGAAGACGATGAAGAATCGCACGTGCGCCCATGACCGCAGCGCGTTCACGAACACGAGGACGATCGCCCAGAGCTTCAGGAGCGCCACCAATCCGTCCCACGTTCGATCCGGATAGGAGGTGTGGATGTAGCCGAAGGCGCACCAGAGAATGAATGCCGCGAACCAGGCCAGCAGACCCGGAAATCGCCGCGGCTCGGACTGGAATGCCAACCCGACAAGCCCAGCGATCATTGCCGGGCTTCCGATCGGCAATCGGTACGTAGTCACCGCGACTATGTAAGCCAGCACAGCGACGAACGGGACGGTCCACTGCACTCCAGTCAGGATGCCGGGCGATGCGTCTGTCCCGTTAGGCGCGGCGGCGTATGCGCGCGCGCCCCATCCCGGGCTCCATGGCGGTGTGCCGGCGACGGACTGGGCGGCGCCGAACTGCGACACCGCTCCACCAGGCGGTCCACTTCGCCGCTGCATCAGCCGGCCCTGGCCATTAGCAGTCGATCGTACAGCGTCTCCAACGTGGACAGGACACTGCTCGCGTGAAAGCACTCGCGAGCTCGGCGCTGGCCGGCCGATCCCATTGCGCGGCGCCGCTCCGGATGAGCGAGAAGGTGATCGATAGCGTTCGCCAGCGCGTCGACGTCGCGCGATGCGACGAGACAGCCCGTCTCGCCATCGATGACTGCATCCATGACGCCGCCGACGCGCGTCGCGACCACGGGTCGACCGGCCGCCATCGCCTCGACGATCGAATTGGGAAACGCCTCACCCACTGAAGTGAGCGCCGAGACGTCGAACAGGTGATGCAGATTCGGCTCGTTAGGTCTGGCTCCGGCGAATCGGACGATCTCCGCGACATTCAGCTCCTGCACCAGCCGCTCCAACGACGCACGGGCGTCACCGTCACCAACGAGCACGAGGCGCAGCTCGGGCCAGCGTGAACGAATCTTCGCGACGGCACGGATGAGCGTGTCATGGTCCTTCACGGGGCGCAGTCCGGCAATGCATCCAACCACGAGTGCTTCGGGTGGGATTCGCAGCTCATCGACCAACTGCAGCGACGTTGCATGCGGCGGTGGCTCGAACGCCGCGTCATCGACGAAGTTCGGAATGATGGCGACGCGACTGGCATCCACGCCTTCGTCGTCGACGAGGAGATCGGCGACACGGGGACTGTTCGCGATGACGCAATGCGCGAGTCGATACGCATATCGATTGACGACGCCAAGTGCCTTGCGCGGAAAGTCCTCCCACCACCGCCGGCTGGCGATGACGACCGGCGTGCCAGCCATTCGCGCCCACGTCGCCGCGAAGATGTTGTTGTAGATGTCGTGACTGTGGACGATGTCTACCTGTTGCGCACGCAGATATCGCGCGAGTCGTATTCCCTGCCGCAGCGCGGCGACGCTGTGCAAGCGCTCGATCGGAAGATGAAGCACCGGGATCCCCTGCTCCCGGTAGCGGGCCAGTAGCGGTCCATCCGCTCGCAGACAGATCGCCGAGACGTCGAAGCGCGATCGATCGAGTCGCTCCGCCGTGCGAATCGCGTTGAGCTCAGTGCCACCGATGCCCATCCCGTCGATGCAGAAGGCAATGCGCACCGGCTTCTTCCTTCGCGCCACGCCGGTCGCTCGCACGGCTCGCGTCTCGGTTGCCAGCGTCGGCATATCCGTCTCACCATCCGCGGCGTTTGAAGATCACCGACGGAAGCGTCTTCGCCATGATCTTCAGATCTCGCAAAATGCTTCTCTGGCGCAGATACTCGAGATCGTATCGCACTTTCTTACGGACATCATCGACGCATGAGTCGTACATCAGGTGAATCTGCGCCCAGCCCGTGATGCCTGGTTTCGCCCGCTGCCGCAGCGGATAATCCTCGATCTCCTCCGAGAGTCGCGCGAAGATACTCGGCCGCTCTGGTCGGGGTCCGACGATGTTCATGTCGCCCAACAGTACATTGAAGAGCTGCGGCAGCTCGTCGAGGCGGAACTTCCTCAGAAAACAGCCGATCGAGGTACTGCGCGGATCGTTCTTCTGTGCCCATACCGCACCGGTTTCTCGCTCGGCTGTTTCGCACATTGTTCTAAACTTGTAAATCATGAAGATCTCGCCGCCGAGATCCCGGGCGCGCAGATCGTCATGCTGAGCGAGGAAACGGGCCCACAATTGCCACCGGCTGTCACTGCGGCGGCGGGCGTGCAGTCGCATCCCGCGACGGTTGAGACCCACTCGAGGCTGACGATAGAGGATGGGTCCGGCCGACGTCAGCTTGACCGCGATCGCGATGACGAGCATCAGCGGCGCCGCGACGATCAGTCCGATGGCGGCGACAGTGACGTTGACGACGCGCTCGAGCCGCTGATACCGCGCGAGCGCGGCGACCTCGAAGGGTGGCGGTGGGGCGGCGGCAATCTCCAACAACGCGTGCGCCGCGGCCCCTCCTGCCGTTGCGGACGTCGGCCCAGCTTGCGGCGCGTCCGCCATCGATCCGAGCATGAGCGAGAGGCTGTTGGCGATTGGTACCGCGACCGAATCGCCCTGCGTCTCGGCAGTCATGCCTTCCTGGTGCAAGCGTTGCTCCTGCGCCTCGGCGTGTGGCCGCATCGCCCCACTATCCACCGTCTAAACCTCCGCTGATGTCACGCTTGCCCGATTAGAAAGCTTTGAATGCGTGAAGGGCCAGGACGAGCCCGGTCGCGAGGCCGCCCAGCTGAGTGATGAGCATCCAGTTCTTTGTCGGTATCGGCTTCAGGACAATCTCGTCGCCCGCATCCACGCCAAGGTCGCCGAGATATTCTCCGCGTACCATGGCGTCGCGCAAGCTGCGCGCGCCGATGACGGTACGCTGCCCTCGCCGGACACTGATGCGCGTCAGATCCGTCTGGGGCGTTGGTCCGCCCGCGATCATCAGTGCATCGCCCAAGGTCGTTGCGAGCGGCACGCGGTAGTATCCCGGGTGGGCGACCTCGCCGACGATGCCGACGCGAATGAGCGGATCGGCGCGAATCACATCGCGTTTTGCGTACTGGTGCAACTGCGCCGCCAGATAGGGACGTAGCTCTGATCGAGGGACGCCGGTGAGCGCGATCGCAGGGACGCCTCGCAAGCTCACGGTGCCATCCGCTTGCACGGTGAGCGTGTCCACGACCAGGGAATCGCCGCGGGTCACGACAATCATACGATCGCCGGGCTGAAAGTCGTGACGGGGCGGCGCGCTGTCGATGCTCGCACTCTGGGCGCCGGCGACCGACGCGATCAGCGTACTTGCAACACAGGCGCATCGCCACGCGCGAGCTCCCGCGAGGTTCGCCGATTTGATGAGAGGAAGATTAGAGAGCGGCGTCTGCCACCACATGGAAACATCCGGCGTCGGATTGTGACGGATGACATTCAATCTGCGTGCCTTGCGCTACAAACGGGCGGTGTAGTCGAGCGCCGGTATCAATCGACTCAGCGATCGGAAGACACCAGCCCCGAACGACGCGCGAACTCGTCGATCTGCGTCTCGAGCGCGGGCAGCTTCGACTCTTCCTTCACGTCAGTGTAGGTGTATGAGTAATATTGGAAGTCACCCGACATCCTCACGTCGTTGAGGACCGCCCCGAGAATACGAATGGGCAGTCGGGTGAGGAGCTTCAGCTTCGCCTCGGCGAGCTTCCGGTTCGATTCGCCGGCGCGAAGGACGAGCAACATGTTGCCGGTCGCCGAGCCGAGGATGAAGGGATCGATTCCGGCGCCTAACGGCGAGCAGTCGATGATCACCGCCTCGAAGCGGCGTTGGAGCTCGGTAATGAGACCGGGCATCACGGGCGACATCAGGAGCTCCGGACCGCGCTGCTGCTGCGTTCCTCGGGTCATCAACCACAGCTTGTCGTTGCTCGTTGCGTGGAGGATCTCCTCGAGCGTGGCGTCGCCGGTAACGTAGTCCAACAGCCCGGGGGATCGCGGTACCTCGAAGCGCTTGTCCAATTCGCCGCGGCGAATGTCGCCGTCGATGAGCAGCGTCCGGCAGCCCGCTTCCGCGAAGGATTGCGCGAGGTTCGCGGAGATCATGGACTTCCCGTCACCGGCGTTCGGGCTCGAGATCGTGACGAGAACGCGTCCGGCGAGATCGGCGACTTGCGCGACACCGAGCCTGACCGTGCGGAACGCCTCGACGAGCTGCATCGCCTCTGCCTCGTCGCGAAGCTCGTCGTGCCTGACTGGCGGAATCACACCGATGATATCGAGACCCAACTCCTCGCTGGCCTGCTCCGGATAGTGGAATCGCGGATCGTAGCGGTCGAGAAGGAAGGCAAGCGCGCCCGCAGCACCGAAGCCGACGAGTACCGCGAGCACGATGACGAATGGTGCGCGATTACTCGACGGTGTCTCTGGCGTCACGGGCGCGTCGAGCACGCTCACGTCAGAGACAGCGCTGGCTTCGGCAAGGTTCGCCTCGGCCGAACGGCTCTTGAGCATTGCGTAAAGATTCTCACTCGTCCCGACGCTGCGCCGAAGTCGCGCCTCCTCGATGGAGCGAACGGGGACGTCGCGAAGCTCCCGCGCCGTACTCTGCACCCGGTCCTGCAGATCGGCTTCCTGCATCCTGAGAAGCGTGATCAAGCCATCGACGGCGCGTGGCACCGTGACGGTGCGCAGCTCGTTCACTTCGCCGACGAGCGCACGCACGGTGGGGTGCGCGTCGGTGAATTCCTTTCGCGCGGCAACGAGGGCACTCTCTTTCTGAGCCAGGACGTGCAATGCAGCCTGCACGTCTGGATCGATTCGCACTATGGGGATGGCGCTCAAGGCACCCAATCCGAGCGAGCCTTGCCGGACCGCCGCCATCGTGCGCTCGAGACCAAGACGTTCGCGATGGGCTACGTCGTAGGTTACTTCTTCAGAGAAGAAGCTCGCGGCCACTGGATTACTTGTACGCTCATCGGTCGCGGCGGCCGTACGTGCGGTCGCCGGCGTTGAGGCGCCAGTCGCCAATCCTTCGCCACGGGTCCCCGCAGTTGCCTCCGACGGCAGGGTAATGGTGCGGACGCGGAATGCTTCGAGCGCGTTCTCCGCATCACGCAGGTCGCGGGCGGCCACGTCGAGCTGCTTGTCGAGCGTTCTCGCGACTTCGACCAGGTTTCGCTTCTTCAAATCGGCTGCTTCAGCGACGAACTCGTTCACTAACGCTTGCATTATCGCGGTGAGTCGCTGCGGGTCGGTGCCCGTCATCGAGACCCGCAGCAGGTTGCTGCCTTCGGGGAGCGAGCTCGTGATCGTCTCGCGCAACCCGAGCGCCGCGGTCCGTGGCGATACCAGGTTGAATCGAATCGTTCGGCCACGCCCGAGCATCGCAGCTGGCGGTGCCCAGAGAAAGCCGACCGTGCGACCGATCGAGTCGCCGACGACGCCCGTCTCCACACGCGGCCCTTTGACGAGTGAGAGCGTGAACAGACGGCCGCGTGAATCGATCGCGAGCGCGTACTGTCCCGGTCGAAAGGAGTTAGTGGTGCGAAATCCCCGTAAAAGTACGGAGTCGCCGCGCACGACTGGCGTGACGTACAGCGCCAGACGCTGCGCTACTCTTTCCAGAATGGCGAAGCTCGTGAGGAGCTCTGGCCACGCAGCCGCGTGCATCACTTCATCGCCACGGATCGGAGCAGCTCTATCGTTCTGGCGCGTGTCGGGCGTGATCCAGATGGTCGAGTGCACGACGTACACGGGCTTGACGTATCGCGCCGCGAAGATGCCGGCGCCGATTGCGACGGCGATGACCAGGGCGAGGAGAAACTTGTAGCGACGGAGTGCGGCAAGATATCGCGTCCACGACACGCGACTCGTCGATTTATAAAGTTGCTCCCACTCCCATCGCTGTGGCGAATTCTCGCGCGCCATCCCGGCCGGCGAAGTCGCCGGCGCCGAGATCGATTGATGCTTTCGAACGGTTTGCGATGTGGAATGCGGGTCCATGGCCTCTACACGCGGCACGACTGCTCGTCGTCGGTACTCGCACGAGGACGGCCGCGGCAGAGCGCAATATTGGCGCCGTGACCTCCGTCACTTATCGAACGGCGTACAAAGTTTATCACGGGATGTTTCACTGCTTTCTATATAGTAGAGGGCTGACCGCGACCTAACCGCATTGATGGTCACGTGCTCCAGACATCCCAGCGCCGACGCGCGCCATTCACCGCCGCGACGACGAACGCCGCCTGCAGCATGAAGAACCACACGGCCCCGCCGCGAATGATACGCGCCGTTTTCGATTTCCAGGCTGTTCCCACGGCGGCGAGTATGAAGAGCGGCGCGCCACTCACGAGCGGATTGGATTCGGCGAACCGGATGATCATCATGCTGGCCCACGTGGCGAGGCCGATGACCCAATAGGGCGTGAGCAGTCGTAGGAGTTTATGACATACGAATTGCAGCCAGATGGGATTGCGCGCAGGGACGAGCAGTTGCGGCAACCAGCAGCATAGCTGAAGAACGCCGGTGAGCGTGCGGACCTTGCGCCGGTACTCCTGTTGCGGAGCGGGATGACGAAGATCGGTCGCCCGGGCGTCGTCGATGAACACCACGCGCTGACCGGCCAGTACGACGCGCATCGGCGCGTAGACATCGTCGAGAATGAGCGACGACGGCAGGGGCGACCACAACGATCGACGCAGCGCCCAGATAGCCCCGGTGGCTCCGACGCAGGAATTGACGATTCCCTCACAGCGGCGCAGCCATCGCTCATAGGACCAGTAGCGTCCGACGGGCGACCGGCGCGCTCGCTCCGAGAGCTCGAGCCGCCCCGACGCCGCGCCGACGCTCTCATCCGTGAATGCTTCCGCCAGACGCGTCACGGCGCATGGCTCGAAGCGTTGTTGAGAGTCTGTGAATAACAGCAGGTCATGGTGCGCGGCGCGCACCGCGGCGTTCAGCGTCGCGGCCTTTCCGCCGGGCGCATCGCCACGCACGACGTGCACATTGTTCGCCACCGCAAGTTCGTCCACATCAACGCCTTCAGCCGTCGCGTCGAGGCCGACGATCACCTCGTACCGGCTCGGGTCGTGGGCGGCCGCGAGACAGTCGGCGACGCGTTCACGTATGGCGGCGGTGTCGTCGCGAGTCGCGAGGATGATGGACACCGACAGCGGGGGCTCGCCGCAGGGCGCTTTTCTCGCATGACGGCGCCGGGCGGCGAGACATCCCATCAGAAGGGGATAGACGATCCATACCAGGAGAATCCCCGCCCCGCAAAGCGCTGCTACCCATTGTATCAGCGTCACGACGTGTCCCATCCCAACCTCCCGGGCTGCTTCGCCCATCCCGACTTCGACGGCGCGCGCCTAACGGCACGAGGCGTACCAGCCGAGGCCAGGAGGCGCGAGTGACCGCGCGCTGCTTCGGCGGTCGTTAACATCTCTTAGCAACTTCGACGGCCGGGAGCGATCTCGACCGCCCCGCAGTCGGCCACCGCAAACGGTAGCGCGTGTTAGCAATCCTGCTCGCGCTTCTCGAGCCGACGCGTCGAACGACGGTCCGCGCCCCCCGGCCGCGTTATGCAGACTTGTCCACAGCGGCCGTGGACAGGCGCGCCGATAAACGTCCGGCGGTGTTTTTCGTAAATACTCATCGCGCTGGTCCTTGCTTTGCGACTGTCCCGCCACTTGCGAGGAGGGGACGTCGATGGGCTATCCGAAATTCATTCGATTCGCTCGGAATGGTGTGGAAGGTTTCGCCGCATTCCGGCTCACGAGCTCCACTGACGTCCTGCTGTATCGTTCCGCCGCGCCTAACGATCCTGTCCCCTCTCCGATGACGGAAAGCAACCCCAACCATTAACCGGGAGTGATTGTGCGGTATCTCGTTACCGGCGGCGCTGGCTTCATCGGATCGCATCTCGTGGAGCACCTCGTGCGCGAGGGACAGGAGGTGGTCGTCCTCGACGACTTCTCCACGGGCAAGCGAGAGAACCTCGAGGGCCTCGGGGAGAAGATCCAGCTCATCGAAGGAACCGTCACCGATCCCGCGACCTGCGCGCGCGCATGCCGCAACGTCGATTTCGTCCTCCATCAGGCGGCGCTCGCCTCGGTGCCGCGGTCGCTGCAGAACCCCGTCGCGACCCACGAGGCCAACGCCACGGGCACGCTCAACATCCTCCTCGCCGCGCGGGACGCCGGTGTTAGGCGTGTCGTCTACGCGGCGTCTTCATCGGCCTACGGCAACACAGCGGACCTGCCCAAGCACGAGTGGATGGTCCCGCGCCCACTCTCGCCGTACGCCGTAAGCAAATTGGTCGGCGAGCAGTATTGCCGCGCGCTGAACGCCTCTTTCGGTATCGAGACCGTCGCTCTGCGCTACTTCAATATTTTTGGCCCGCGACAGGACCCAACATCGCAGTATGCTGCGGTCGTCCCGAAGTTCATCACCGCCGCGCAGGCCAATGAAGGTCCGGTGATCTACGGTGATGGCGAACAGACTCGCGACTTCACCTTTGTCGCGAACGCGGTTCGGGCGAACCTGATGGCCTGCGTCGCGCCGTCAAACGCCTGCGGCGAGGTATTCAACGTTGGCTGCGGCGGCCGCATCTCGGTCAATGAGCTGTGGAGTCGCATTGCCGCTCTGGTGGAGTGCACGGCCCAGCCGCATTACGTGCCCTCGCGTCCGGGCGACGTGCATGACTCGCTCGCGTCACTCAAGCGGTCGGAGCAATTCCTCAGCTACTCGCCCGTCGTCAGCCTCGACGACGGCCTGCGACAAACGGTCGAGTGGTACACGCTGCGCAGGGCACTCGTCGAGGTGTCTGCCCAACCGGTCACGAAGCTGCCGACCCGGGCGATCGCGGCAGAGGTAACGGTACCTAACGAGGAGCAGCCCGCGGCCTGATTCAACGCACGTCGTCGCTCGGCTGCCGAGCGCCAGGCCGTCACCCGGCCTGGCGCTCATGTCGAGCCGTTCGCGTAGGTGGCGCCCGTGAGTGTGGAGATCGCCGTGGGCGACCCACCGCGCCCGCCTCCGGAGCGGCGAGCCTGGCATGTCGTCTGGGCACTGGGGGTCACGCTATAGAGGCCCTGACTCCGGCTTGTGAGGCTCATCGGCTAATTCCTGCTGAAGCTCCCCCCGATAGCTTTGTCACCGGGC
Organism: Gemmatimonadaceae bacterium; assembly: GCA_036493735.1. Lineage (GTDB taxonomy): Bacteria > Gemmatimonadota > Gemmatimonadetes > Gemmatimonadales > Gemmatimonadaceae > AG2. The sequence continues at coordinate 44,511 of DASXPH010000141.1, read as the reverse complement.
GGCCTCGTTCCAAGTCATATTGAGTGGCCCCGCCCGGTGGAACAGCGTCAGCAGCAAATGAGCGCCTCCGTACAAAAAGACGATCTGTGGACCATCGACGAGCGCTCGCTCGCCGAGTTCACGCGCGACCTCGAACAATCGCCGAACTCATTGGAGTGGGCTGCCTTGCGCCGCGACGCGGAGCGAATCGCGCTCGCGCCCGGGTTCGACCGCCTCATCACCCTCGACGCGAACACCATCAAGGAACTGCCGCATCAGATCGAAGTCGCCCGCACCGTGCTCCGGCACATGGGCGGTCGCGCCATACTCGCCGACGAGGTGGGACTCGGAAAGACGATCGAGGCAGGCATCATCCTGAAGGAACTGACCGTCCGCGGACTCGCGCGGCGCGTGTTGGTCCTCACTCCGGCGTCGCTGGTGATTCAGTGGCAAGGAGAGCTCGAGAGCAAGTTCTTCGAGCGGTTCGATACGCCAACCGAGCCCGAAGATTGGCGGCGCGTGACGAAGGCGATCATCTCCTACGACCGCGCGATCAGCGCGCGGCACGCGAAATCGATACTGCGGCAGCGATGGGACCTGGTCATCATCGACGAAGCACACAAGGTCAAGAACCACGCCGCCGCCCGATACAAGTTTCTTCAACAACTCGACCGTAACTATCTCCTCCTGCTCACGGCCACGCCGCTGCAGAACGATCTGCGCGAGCTGTACAACCTGGTGACTCTGTTGCGACCGGGACAGCTCGGCACATGGCAGGAGTTCAAGCGACAGCACATCGCGTCTGGCGACAAGCGGAAGCCGAGGAACGTCGACGCCCTGAAGGAGCTCACGGCGCAGGTGATGGTGCGGACGCGTCGCTCCAGCGTGGCGATAGCCCTCGAGCTGCCCCCGCGCCGCCCTTCTCATCCGAACATCGAGCTGACCACGTCCGAGGCTGCGCTGTACCGCGATACCGCCGCATTTCTGCGCGAGCTGTATCGAGAAGGCTTCGTGACGCCGAGTGAGGAGGAGGTCGCCGAGGACCGTAAACGGCGCAGGCGACGCACCGGCAAGGGCATTCTGCAGCTCGAGCTCACGCGACTCTCGCAGCGACTCTGCTCTTCATCGGTCGCGTTGGCGGATTCGCTCGACAGGCTCTCGAAGGGCGAGCTGATCACCCCCGAGTACCGCATGCGCGCCCGCGAGCTCGCGTCCGATGCCCGGCGCGTGAAGACGCACGCCAAGATTCGTGAGCTCGAACAAATTCTCGCCGACGATCGGGAGCGGCTGATCGTCTTCAGTGAGCACCTTCCTACCCTTCAGCTCATCGCCGATCACGTCAAGGATGCCGGGCGCACGCCGATCGTGTACTCTGGCGCGCTGTCGATGCACGAGCGCGCGAAGAAGCTGGCTGCATTCAAGGAAGACCCCAATGCCGTGTTCGTCGCGACGCGCGCCGGTACCGAGGGATTGAACCTGCAGTTCTGCAATCGACTCGTGAACTACGAGCTGCCCTGGAACCCGATGGTCGTCGAGCAGCGGATCGGGCGCATCCACCGCATCGGACAGACTCGTGAGGCGCACATCATCAACTTCGCGGCGCGCGGCACCGTCGAGGCCCACGTGCTGCGGCTCCTCGATCAGAAGATCAAGCTCTTCGAGCTCGTCGTCGGTGAGCTGGACGTCATACTCGGCGACTTCGGCGGCGCCGACACGCTCGAGGAGCGCCTCGCCGAGGCGTGGCTGAGCGCCGAATCGGACGAGGCGTTCGATAGAGATCTCCAAGCCATCGGCGATGAAATTGTCGCGAGCCGCGAGGCCGGCAAGCATCAGGAAACGCTCAACTCCGACATCGCCGCCGAGGACAATGCGCAGAAGGTGGAGCGGGAGTTTCGCCAGCTCACGATCGCGGCGCGCGTTCGGCTCGCGTACGGCACCAACCATCTCCAGCTTGCGCGCGGCGTCGACGCGAAGCGGCAACACATTGGACTACATGTCGGCGAGATACTCGAGGCGCTGGAGAATGTGGCCGAGCCCGAGGACGCGGACGTACATCCCGATTACGGTCCGTTGATGCTGCTCACCGGGGTGACCGGAACTGGCCGTGCCGTTCGCCTGACGGTGCAAGCCGATCGTCTGCCGATGACTCTCGTCGATGTATCGGCCGATCTCGAGGCGCCGCTGGCGTCGGGTGATCGATGACGGCTACGCCAACGCCCGCAAGCGCAATGGACGCCTTCGTCAATCCAGACCCACACGAGCCCCTCGTCGACGCGCGCATTCGCCCGCTCCTCGAGCGCTACGTCGGGATGGTCGGGGCGAAGGTCGTCGATGTCGCCGAAGCGCTCGTGGAGCTGCGGTTGCCTAACGGGGAGCGGAAGTGGTTCCACGATCGGTCCACGCTGCGGATCGCGTTCACGCTCGACGCGCTGGAGCGGGACCCGGATGCGGAGATCGCGGTCGTCGGCAGCGCCTTCGTCGATCAGTTGATCGCGGCGATCAGGGCGCGCGGCAGTCGCGCGTTCTACGGTCAGCTGCCGCCGGAGCAGGCGCCGGGCCCCGATGCGGCGGCGCTGCCGACGCCAATCACCAACGCGACGGCGGGCGATGCGCACGTGGACGTCGCGTGGCACAAGGTGGTGCAGCTGCTGGCCCGTGTGGTGGTGCGGGCGGGGAGCGAGGTGGAGGAGCATTTGCTCGAGAGCCGCTTCATCGACGCGACGACTGGGATCGCCATTCCCGAGGAAGTGGGAGCCAAATGTCATCCCGACGGGCGCAACGGCAGATCCCTCGCTTCGCTCGGGATGACAGATGCTTCGCTCGGGATGACGGGTGCTACGCTCGGGACGACACAAGTTCCCCAGGCACCGGCGCGTCCTGCTGCTGACCTCATCAAGATCGCGCTCGCCGGACTTCGGGCGTCGCTCGAGCCCAAGATCAATCGTCTACGCGAGGATGCCCAGCGCAAGCTCCACGAAGAGCTGCACCGGATCGACAAGTACTATGAGGCGCTGATCGGTGACTCGTCAGGCAAAGCGAGTACGGCGCCGGAAGATCAGCGGCCGATCCAGGCCGAGCACGCGCGGCGGCGCGCCGAAGAGGAGCGGCGCCACCAGGTGCGAGCCATCGTGCACCCCGTGCAGCTCACGGAGTGCGAGCTGCTCGTGCAGCGGGCGCAGTGGGAGCTCGTCAATCGTCACGGCGTGCGCGCGTCGCTGCTCGCGCAGCGGTGGCTGAATGGCACCGGCGACTGGACCCTCGCCTGCCCACAGTGCAATGCGTCGAACATTCGGTGGCTGTCCGTGTGCAAGTCGGGACACGTCGCGTGCGACACCTGCGCGTTGACGTGCGGCGTGTGCAACGAGGACTTCTGCTGGGACCACGGCATCGCCGCATGTCACGTGGACGGGCATCCGACCTGCGCCGAGCACACGCGGACGTGCGTCTCCTGTCACGAGCCGTACTGCACCGCGCACGAGTCGACGTGCGCCGAGGGCGGGCACCTCGCGTGCACTGAATGCATCGTCGAATGCGCGATCTGCGGCCGCGCGGTGTGCGAGGAGCACTCGACGCTGACGGCGATGTCGGCGCCGCGAGGCCAGCGGCGGCTCTGCGAGCAGTGTGTGCGATCGTGTGAAGGGGGACGGACGGAGCATGTCGGCGTCGACGAGGTGACCCGCTGCACGACCTGCGGGAAGTCGGTCTGCGAGAATCACCGCTCCACCTGCGCCGTCGATCAGAGCGTCCACTGCTCGACCCATCTTCGACGCACCGACATGTCGCGCCGCCTCGTGTGTGAGAAGCATCGCGACGAATGCGCGTTCGAGCCGGGCGCGGTGTTCGCCTCGGACGAAGTCGCGCCCTGCGCGTCGTGCGGCAAGCAGGGCTGCGGCCAGCATTCGCACATGTGCGTCGAGGATGGGCGTCGCTACTGCGACAAGGACTCCATGATGCTGCGCAACGAGCCGGGCAAGTACGTCTGCCGCGCGCACGGCGCCATCTGTCACGTCGATCAGGGTGCCTATCGAGTGGGCCAGACGACAGAGTGTCCTGTCTGCGCGAGGGAGACGTGCAAGGCGCACCTCCGGACCTGCGGCTGGTGCGGACGCATGGTCTGCGTCAGCGACATGAACATCGCGCACAATCGATGCACCACCTGCGCGCAGCTGCGCGACGTCGCGCGACCGCCGGAGACGCTGATCCGCGCCGTCGCGCTCGCGCTCGAGGAGCGCCCGACGCCGAAGCATTGGCGAACCGCGCGCGACGCGACGCATACAGTCGTGGAGCTCGACCTCGGGTGGACGCGTCGGGTGGTCTTAGCGGTACGGCACGGGGATAATGTGGCGAGCGTTGGGCGGACGCACTCTGCCGTAACGTCGAAGACGTTGAGAATCAGGGGCTAGGGGCTTTGGAAGAGGGGCTAGGGACTAGGGGCTAGGCCGGCAGAACCAACACAGACTCCGCATCTGCCGTACTCTCAATAGCAGTCACACGCTAGCTCATTGTGGAGTGGTTATGATTCGCATCGCTTTCGTCGGCCGGAGGTCGCGGCTGGCCCTGGGTCTTCCTCGTCAACGCCACGCAGCAACTCGGTGGCCGCTCGGCTTTGTACGCCATGTCGCCGGAGAGGGACATCCATTCGCTCGAGAACGTTCAGACGGCGCAAGTGAGATGGATACGGCGATATCGGTCCCTTGACGCACCACCGCAGTACAAGTCGACGACTGACTGGTTGCTGGTAGTCGGCTTGAGGTAGCTTCGCAGGTCGTTAGGCAGCCGCGCGAGGCGAGGCGGCGTCGAGGCATTCGCCGAAACGAGCCTCGACGAGGCGGCCGTGGCGCCAGAGGCGGTATCGGAGGGTGAGCACGGTTCCACCGATCATCGCCGCGGCGATCGCCAGGACCTTCGCCGGCCGCTCCGTGCCCTGGCCGAGCGCCACGATCGCCGCAACCGCAATGGCGAGTATGAATACGCTCATGACAATCCTCGTCAGCGGCGAGACGAGGATCCGGCCTCTGATTCGCGAGCCCGCACCGGCTGGCTCGACGAGCGCCAGGAGCCGCGCTCCGTCGACGAGCAAGTGGTCGCCGTACTCGGGCTGAAAAAGACGGTCCTGATGCGCGTCGCTCAGCCTCCAGCCTATGATCCGTCGACTCCGGAATGCCTCGAGATCCGACATCCCACTCGATGTCGCAAACTCGCGGACACGCGCCCGTGCGGCATTGGCGGTCAGCGCAGAGTCGATGATCAGAGCTCGACTGAAGAGCATGCCCGTTAGACGAGCAATGCTCGGCAGTCATCACATCGCCTGGCGCACCCTCTCGGCCATGAGCTCCAATCGCACGCCGAACGGATCGATGACCGCAATCGACAGCCCGCGTCCATCGTCGACGACGACCGTATATCCGGCATTCCAACAGCGCGCAGCGACACCTTCCGGATCGTCCATCGGCAGCACGACACGTCCCCTGTGGCCGCCGCGCTTGCGTCCCGTTTCGACGAGCACGCCGCCGACCAGGAACCAGAGCGCACCATCTGAGTCGGCGGGCGCGATCGGCCGTCCACCGAGTGTGTCGCAATAGAGTCGGCGCGCCGCTTCCAGCTGCTCGATCGAGCTCGACTCGTTATGCTCGGAGCACCTTCTTGCAACCGCAATCATTGTTGACCTCTCCTTTTCGGGCTCATTGAGCCGCCTGTCGCGGTGACACCGAAACCCGATGGCCGTTCCATTGCGCCAATGCGGCCAGCGCTCCCACTAGCAGTGCCACGCCAAAGGCCGTGAGCGCACCAACCGTCGCTGGCTTCACGGCCATGTCGAACACGATGCCGAGTCCGATCGCAAGGCGTAGCGTGGCAGACATGCGCATGAGCGGATCGGCGAGCTGCGCGCGCAGGCTGTTCGAGATGCTGGAATCCGACCTCGTTAGGGCATCCTTCAACCCTCGCGCGCGCCGGCTCGTCACGGCGACAGCGAGGGCAGCCATCAGCACCATTCCAAGGATCCCGACCGCCATCCACGTGCCCCGCCCCCATCGCGTCGCCATCATATAGAAACCGCTGGCGAGGATGAGGACACCGGATGGCCCGTCGGTGCGTCTCAAGTTGCTCAACACGCCTAACCAATCACGCGCCTGGGTCGGCGTGCCGGCGTCGCGCAACCTGGCGAGGCTTACCTGCTCGAGACCCATGCCGGCGAAAAGCCCCAGCGCGCCGACTATATGAAGGAAGAGAACAATACTGTAGATGGACACAGGCGTCTCCTGTCGATGTTCGTAGATTGGTAGACGGAGACGCGGTGCGATCTGTGACAGGTCCGCTGCTATTGCAGCCGACCCGTTGGCTCGAGCGTGTGCCCTAACTTCTCCGGGTTGCGCATGATGTGCACGGCGCGAATTCCTGTGCTGTCCACCTCGAGCGTGCACGCGGTCGTGACGACACCGTCCTGCAACGCGAGAAGCGCGGGCTCGCCATTGAGGTGGGTGAATCGCACCTCCTGGTTGCCACCCTTTCGTCGCACGCCAAGGAGGAATTTCGAAACCCGATCGCGGCCGATGAGCCGGTTCCGTGCCGCCGCTGCTCGGCCGCCGCCGTCACTTGCGAGAACGACGTCTGGTGAGAGCAGCCCGATCAACGCCTCGGCGTCGTCCTCGATGACTGCTTTCGTGAACTGCTCGAGCAGGCGTTCATGCTCGCCTGCTGGCAGCGCGACACGAGGCCGTCCCGCGTGAACGCGCGTGCGCGCGCGGCTCACCATCTGTCGAACAGCGTCCTGGCTCCGGTCGAGAATCTGAGCGATCTCCTCGTACCCGACGTCGAACACCTCGCGGAGGAGAAACGCCGCGCGCTCCTCCGGCCGTAACTGCTCGAGCAACACCAGCAGCGCGACCGAGAGGTCGGACGCGAGCTCGACGCGATCGTTAGGCGGCGCATCGGTTGCGATCGGCTCCGGCAGCCACGGCCCGGGATACTCGGCGCGCTCCTTCCCGGCGCGGCGCAGCTGATCGACGGCGAGCCGCGTAGTCACGGTGACGAGCCAGGCTTCCGCCGAGCGGATCGAGTTCTGGTCTGCGCTGTGCCAGCGGAGATAAGCATCCTGGACGACGTCCTCCGCCTCGTCGTAGTCGCCCAGCATGCGATAAGCGAGGCCGAGCAGGCGGGGCCGCAGCTCGACGACGCTTTCCTCTTGGTGATATGGGCTAGTAGCAGTCATGCTATCTCAGACGGACTCGGCTCCGGTTTGTGACAAGGCATCTGTCACAGGCCGGTCGTGACTCCGTCTAATGTTTAGTTCGATCGCACGTCCTTCACAACGAAGCAGCGAGATTCAACCATGCCGAATACGGAAGCGTTCGCCGAGCAGGCGACGAACCATGGAGCACCGGCCTATCGTCTCAACGACGCACGCGCCACGACCGACGCCTATCGCGCGATGCGAGGCCTGGAGAGCTACGTCCGCCAGTGCGGCCTCGAGAAATCATTGCTGGAGCTCGTGAAGATGCGGGCGTCGTACATCAATGGCTGCGCGTACTGCATCGACATGCACTCGAAGGACGCCCGTCACGAGGGCGAAACGGAGCAGCGTCTGTACGCCGTGCCGGTCTGGCGCGAAACGCCCTTCTTCACGCCGCGGGAGCGAGCGGCGCTGGCCTGGACCGAGGCGGTGACCGAGATCTCGAAGGGCGGCGTCTCCGACGAGGTCTTCGCGCTTGCCCGCGAGCAGTTCACCGAGAAGGAGCTCGTGGACCTAACGATGGCGGTCGTGACGATCAACGGCTGGAATCGCCTGGCGATCACCTTCCACGCTCCAGTCGGCGGGTACGTTGCCGGATCGAATGGTTGAACCGAGGGAGGGCGATTAGCGCATCACGCCCCCGCCGGCGACGTCGAGGATGACGCCCGTCACCCATGCTGCTTCGTCTGACACGAGATACAACGCCGCCGCAGCTACATCCTCCAGCGTGCCGAGGCGGCGAATGGGGTGCGCTTCGATCAACGTTTGTTGAACGTCGGCGGGAATGCGCTCCCGATTGCGCTCGGTGAGAATCGTCTCCGGCGCGATGCAGTTCGCCCGCACGCCGAAGGGGCCCGCCTGCATCGCGACGTCCTGTGTCAGCAACTGGATTCCCGCTTTTGCCGCAGCGTACGCTATCGGCGAGTGGCCATGCGGGCGCCGCGCGGCCGTCGACGAGATCGTCACGATCGATCCGGCGCGGCGTGCTTTCATGCCCGGCAGGAAGCTCTTGATCGTGAGAAAGGTCGCGGTCAGGTTCGCGTCGACGGTCGCCCGCCATTGACTCTCATCGACATCCTCGACGCCGCCCGGCGGCGACAGGTTTCCTCCCGCGTTCGCGACGAGGATCTCGACCGGCCCGAGCTCCGCTTCGATCTCGCGCCGCATCCGCTCGATCTCACCATAACGAGTTACATCGCCGAGCACGGGCATCGCTCGGCCGCCGGCGGAGAGGATCAGCTGATGCACTGCCTCGACCGCGGCGGTATCTCGCCCGTGAACGGCAACGGCGGCGCCAGACTCGGCGAAGCGGCGCGCGATCGCGGCACCGATGCCGCGCGAGCTCCCTGTCACCAACGCGATCCTTCCGTCTAGAGTTGCCATCGGACCTCCTGCTCGTTAGGCCTGTGCTGGACTGCGACCCCGCCGCACCGGTAGGCCCACGAGCAATCCAGTGATGCCAGCAATGCCAACGGCGGCCAGCGCCACCCCACCCGACTGCGGCTTCGTCGTCATGAGAAAGACGATGCCGAGGAAGAGTCCGAGCCGGATTACATAAGAGAGGCTGAGCCGTGCTTGCAGCACCACTATTGCGCCCGGGCCGAGTGCGTCACCCGGCGCGCGCATGGCACGTAGCGTTGCCCGTCCTGTCATCAACGCGCCGACGAGCGCCATGGCCACGATCGTCATGAACGCCACGCCCATCCACGCGCCATGCCAGCCCCAGTAAACAGTGGCGAGATACACGCCAGTGACGACGGCGGCGAGGAGACTCGACCCTGCAACGCGCTGTACGTAGCGCGAGTTCGTGAGCGCGCGCCGCGCGTCGTCCGCCGTACGCGCGGCCCGCAGGTGCAGCAGTGCGAGCCCCTCGATCCCGAGGCCGGCCACGATCCCCATGGCAGCCGTCACGTGCAAGAACACCAGGAGCGGATAGAGCATCGGAGGCATCCTCCCGCGAAGGTGGGACAGCAAGATAGTTGAAGTATATCAACTATTGGTTAGGTTCAACCATTACGGGCGTTGAACTGGCGGGTTTCACCCCCTACTCTTCGCGGCATGGCGACCTCGACGAAGAGCAAGGCGGCGCGCGCGCGCCGGGTGTGGCAGCTGATGTTCGACTTCCTCATCAGCACCGGTTCGCACCGCACCGAGGTGCTCGGCCGCTTCGGCCTCACCCCGAACGATTCCCGGGCCCTCAGTACCCTGAGCCAGGAGGACGGCCGGACAATGAGCTCCCTCGCTGACGAGTGGCGATGCGATGCCTCGAACGCGACGTGGATCGTCGATCGTCTCGAGCGTGCGGGCCTGGCGGTCCGCCGCGATCAGCCTAACGATCGCCGCGTGAAGCTGGTTCTGCTCACGGCGAAGGGTGCGCGCCTCAAGGCCGAGCTCATGGAGGCGTTCTACGCGCCTCCGGCGGAGCTGCTCACTCTCGACGCCGCGGATCTCACCACGCTACAGCGGCTCCTCGAGCGGCTGCCGGGGACTTCGAAGGAGGGTTGATGCCGCTCATTCGTCCTCGATCTCGATGAGCGCGACGTCCGAATTCTCCTGAGCGCGCTCGAACAGAATCGTCCGACCGTCACTGGATACATCGAAGCGATTGAGCGACTGGCCGGGTTTCAGCTTCGTGAGTTGCCGGCGCGCGCCGGTATGGAGGTCGAGCAGCCAGAAGTCCTGTCGCCGAAAGCCGCCCAGCTTCACTACCACGGCTGCGCCGTCGGGCAGAAACCGATAGCTGTCGCCCACGCGATCGACGACGAGATTATCGAGCGGGAGTGGAAAGGGCGTTCCGTCCGGACGTACCCCGTGGACCGGCACGCTGCGCCCGCGCGCCGTTCCCGAGTACAGAATATAAGTGCCTCGCGGCGACCACACCGGATTCGACGACACGCTGTCCACCAGCAGCACTGGTTCCCCCTCGCCTAACGGGACGATGTACACGTGAGTGGCATGGCCGTCGCGCGCGCCGATGGCGATCCATTTGCCGTCTGGAGACCACGATGGCGCGCCGCGCACGTCGAGCGACTGCGCCAGCGGCCGCAATCCACTGCCATCCTCGCGCATGCAGTGCAGCGCCGATCGTCCGCCACGACGCACGACGACGCAGATGGCCTCTCCATCCGGAGACATTGCCGCCGCACCGGCAATCGCGCCCTGACCCGGCTTCCAGAGCATGCGCGCGTCGGTCCCCGAACGACGCCACAGTTCGTCGGCCCCGCCGCGGGACGCGAGATACAGGAGCGATGAATCGGGTGCGTAACGTGGCGCGGCGGCGCGCGCCGTCGGTACTGAAAAGCGCGCGGCACTCGCTTCGTCGGCGCTCGTGCTCGCGATCGGAACACTCCACAGCTGCACGCTCGGCTTCGACACCGTCCCTACCAGACGCCGTGGTCGTCCAGGGCACTTCGCGCTCGCGGCAATCGACAGGAAATGCTCGACGCCGACGTTCAATCGCATCGGCACACGTTGGCCCAAGTCCATCATGTACAACCAGGGCCCCGTGCCATCCTCGTCCGTCGCCGTGTAGAGCAGGGTCGAATCATCGAGCAGTACCGGAAAGCCCACCCGCGAACGGTGTTCTGTGATCCGCTCGAGCGAGCCGCCGTCGGCGGGAAGTCGCCAGATGTCCATCTCGTTAGGTGGCAGGCCGTGCGAGCAGTACAGAAACCGCGCGTCGGGCGACCAGCTCAGATGGTGAGAGTGCACACCGGGCGAGGCGACCTGAATGCGCCGCGGATTGTCACCCGAGGCGTTGGCGACGAAGATCGGGTCGCCTGGCGACGCCTCGTGATATGCGAGTCGCGATCCGTCCGGAGACCACGCCGCCATTACCGCTGTCGGCAGAAACGGTCGAAGATCGCCGCCCGTCACGGGAATCACCGACACACTGGCGGGCGACGTGAGATCCGCGACGCGAAGCCACAGGTGGCTGCCGTCCGGCGTGAAGCCAACGTTGCGTACGTCTTCGTTGAACAGCTCCTCACAGCGGCCGCCGGTGAGGTTGAGGAACTGGCCGCTTCCCACGTCGGTGACGTGCGCGTCGAACACGCCGTCTCGGTCTGCCAGAAATGCGACGCGTCTGCCGTCGCGCGAGATCTCGGCGTCCACCTCGGAGCCGGCAAAGTCCGTGATACGCTCGATGTGCATGCTTGCCCAGCGATCGCGCCACGGATCGTTAGGTCGCGCAGCGCGCCAGGCGAGCTTTGCCGTCATGATCTCGAGCTCTCGCACCATTCGATCGGCGCTGTCCCAGCGATCGCCGGGTCGCTTCTCCAGACAGCGCATGACGAAGGCATCGAGAGCGGGTGGCACACCCGGCTCCAGAGCGCCGACCGCTTCTGGCTTACGCTGAAGATGACCGTCGATGACCGCCTGGCGGGTGTCGCCGGCGAATGGGGGTCGGCCAGCGAGCAGCTCGTAGCCGAGTACTCCTACGGCGTAGACGTCCGCGCGGTGATCAACGCCCTCGTTGCCGGCGAACTGCTCAGGCGCCATGTAGGTGGGCGTGCCGAGGGCAAAGCTCGCCGCGCTTCCGGTTTTAGATCCCAGCGCCGTCGCAACACCAAAGTCGGCGAGCAGCGCGTGTCGTCCCGAGAGGAGCACGTTGTCGGGCTTGATGTCGCGATGAACGATGCCGCGCGCGTGCGCGTACGCCAGCGCGTCGCAAAGCTCGCGGAGCAGCAGCACCACCTCCCCAGCAGCGAGGCGATTTTCACGCGCGAGGCGGTCGCGGAGCGACAGGCCAGGCTCGTACGGCATCACGTAGTACAGCGCGCCGTCGGCCTCGCCGGAATCGTACAGGGGCACGATGTGCGGATGGTGCATCTGCGCGACCATCTCGATCTCGGCGAGAAACCGTTCCGCGCCTAACGTGATGCCGACGTACGGATGCATGACCTTGACGGCGACGTCGCGCGCGTGGCGCACGTCGCGCGCGAGAAAGACGGTCGCCATTCCGCCACGACCAATCGTTCTCGTGAGGCGATAGCGTTCCTGCAACGCGTCGGGATAGTTGCCGTCAGTGCCCAGCAGCGCCGCGAACCGGCGTGCCAACGGTACGCTGACTGGCGATGATGGTCGCTCGCACTCGGCGCGTAACGCCTCCAGCTCCGCCCGTCGCGTCGCATCGCCGACACTCAGCGCATCGATCAGCGCCGAGCGCGCTTCGGGCGGCGTGTCGAGCATTCGATCGACGAGCGTCGACAGCTCCAACCACCGGCTGATGGGCTGCATGAGCGACGATGGATTGGCCGGCGACGCTGCTGCGGTCGTTAGGCGGCGAGCGCCTGTCGGAGCAGAATGCGCGCCTTTACCCAGTCGCGCTGCACGGTGCGGACAGTGACGCCCAGCGCCTCGGCGGTCTCGGCCTCGGTGAGCCCGCCGAAGTATCGGCAGTCGACGACCCGCGCGAGCCGCGGTTCCCACGCCGCGAGCTGTTCGAGCGCCTCGTGAAGCTCGAGCACCACGGCCGCTTGCTCGTCGGCGCCGACGATCTCCTCGTCGAAGGTGATGTGGCGTTCGACGCCGCCTCGCTTGCGGGTTGCCCGCGCGCGTGCGAGATCGACGAGCACGTAGCGCATCGCGAGCGACGCGAGGGCGAGGAAATGCTCATCATCGCGCCACGCCGTCGTCGAATTCTGGGCCAGCTTGAGGTAGGCCTCATTGACGAGCGCGGTCGTCGAAAGCGTATCGTGCCCCAGTAGAGCGAGCCGACGATGGGCGATGGCGCGAAGGTCCTTGTACGCGCGTGCAACGACCAAATCGATCGATTCCTGCGCGCCACTCGGCAGCGCCGCCAACCGCGATGTCGTGTTTGACATCCAATCCCCGATACATCGGATGAGACCACCATGTCGCCGCGCGTTATCCGCTCGGTGCCGGCACGAACTTACGCCAGCGGCGAGGGGAAGGACAGACGGCATTCACCAATGCGTCCGGAGGGACCGATGTCAAAGTTTGTCAACAAGTGCCTTGCCGCCTTGCTGCTGGCGGGCAGCGCGCTCGGCTGCAAGGACGGAAACGCTGCCGTGGGACCGCGCTCGAGGAGCCCGGGAATGGCGGCTTCGATGTCCGCCGCCGCCGCTGGCCCGGCCTCCATGTCGACGCTGCTCGGCCGAGCGACGTTCGAGCCGGAGCATAAGAATTTCGACATCAAGCGGGTGACCGGGGACTGGCACATCGATATCAAGTCCAAGCCGGCATTCGACATCGCCGTTCAGAGGATCGTCTTTCCGGTGGGTTCGTCGAGCGGCTGGCACACGCATCCCGGCCCGGTCTTCATTCAGGTGGTCTACGGGACCATGACCTTCTTTCAGGCCGACGACCCGACCTGTTCGCCGATCGTCCGTACGGTCGGTCAGGGTTACCTCGACCTGGGCCTGCACCCGCATGTGGCGGTCAATCAGAGTAGCGACTCGGCGGTCAACATCGTGACCTATTTTGCGCCGCCGGGCGCGACGCTAAAGATGATGGCGGACGTGCCGGCGAATTGTCTGTAGACACTGGGCGCGTAGTGCGTGGTGCGTGCCGAGCACCCACGTATCCCTCGACACGCACTAGGCGCGACACGTCACCCTCCATCGCTTGACACCGGAAGACGCGCGCCGTATCCTACTATCCAGATAGTACTACTGGCATAGTAGACAGGGATGCGGCATGGGCGACTTCGTGTTGGGGGATCGGGAGCTCGACGTCATGGGTGCGCTCTGGGAGCTCGGATCGGGGACCGTCACCGAAGTCCGAGAGCAACTCCCGGCCGATCTGGCGTACACGACGGTGCTCACCATTCTGCGCAACCTCGAGGCCAAGGGCTTCGTTAGGCATACCGTCGAGGGGAAGGCGCACCGGTATCATCCGCGTGTCGCGCAGCGCACGGCAAGACGGAACGCGCTCACCCACATCCTCGACAAGCTGTTCCACGGCTCACCCGAGCAATTGATCGCGCAGCTCGTGGAGGACGAGAAGCTCTCGGCGGCCGATCTGAAACGGCTCCGCGCGCACCTGATGTCGCGCGACAAGGAGGGCGGGCGATGATCCTGTCACTGATGACCTATGCGCTGATCGTCGGCGCCCTCGTCGCTGTCGCGGGCGAGGCGCTCCATCAGGCCGCGGCAGTACGCGGATGGCCAAAGCGATTCCTCTGGCTCGCGGCCATCGTCACGATGGTTGTATGGCCGTTCACGAATCTCCTGCCCTCGGCGGCGCCGAGTGCTGGGCCGAATCTCCTTCCCTTTCGCGTGACGGTGCCGGCGCTGCGCGTCGTCGCTGATCGGAGCGTGTTCGGCGGAATGGCGTTGCTCGAGGACGCGCTCATCGTTGGATGGGCTCTCCTGTCGGGGTTGCTGTTGGCGCGGCTCGGCGCCGACATCGTGACAGTCCGTCGCGCGCGGCTCGCCTGGCCGGTGCATCAGATCGATGGCCGGCGAACGCGCCTGACGTCTGACGTCGGGCCCGCGGTCGTCGGTTTGCGATCGATGGAGCTGGTGCTTCCACAATGGATTCTCTCACTCGACGAGCCGCTTCGCGCGCTGGTGCTGCGGCACGAAGAGGAGCATCGCGCCGCTCGTGATCCACATCTGCTCATCGTGGCGCGATTGGCGACGACACTCATGCCATGGAATCCGGCGGTCTGGTACGCGGCGCGCCGGCTGCGACTGGCCATCGAGCTCGATTGCGACGCGCGCGTGCTGCGCACGCATCCGTCACCACAGCGCTACGGCATGCTACTGCTCACCATTGCCCAGCGCCGCACGACCATTCCGACAGCACTCTCACCGATGCTGTCCGAGTCCACCACCCAGCTCGAACGGAGGATCCTCGCCATGCAACCCGTCCACCGTCGTCTCACTCACCCAACGATCCTCGCCGGCGCGCTGGTTGCCGTGGGGGCACTGGCACTCGCCTGCTCCGTCCATCCGGAAGCCGGCACAGCGCCGCACCCATCCGGTCCGAGCAAGGCCAACACATCGGCGACGGGAGGATATTTCGAGTTCCAGGTTGAGAAGCGGGCAATGCCACTCCCCGACAATCCTGCGCCGCGGTACCCCGACAAGTTGCGCTCGGCCAAGATCGAGGGTCAGGTCGTCGCCGATTTCGTCGTCGACACCACCGGCCGCGTGGAGCTCACGACGTTCAAGGTGCTGAAGTCGACCGATCCTCTGTTCACCGATGCAGTACGATCCAGCCTTGCCGCCATGAAGTTCTCACCGGCGCTAGTGGGAGGGCGAAAGGTGAAGCAACTGATCGAGATGCCCTTCGTTTTTTCCTTGCAGGCCAGAAGCGCGAACGACACGACTGGCAGGTGAACCTGGTAGAGGGTAGAGGGTAGAGGGTAGTGGGTAGAGGGTAGAAAAGGCGAGAGGAGCAGGAGCGAGCGCGAATAGCGCGAGCGATTCCAAATAAGATTGCGAGCGCAGCGAGCGCAGCGAGCTTGACAGATCGACGGCCGCTAGCACATACTCACCGGAGTTGATCCGGTAAGGTATGGTGCCATGTCCGCCGAACCCACATTGCTCGCGGGGACGCTCGATCTCCTGATCCTCCGCACCCTCGCCTGGGGCCCTCGTCACGGCTACGCCGTCGCGCGCTGGATCAGGGAGACCAGCGACGAGGCCATCGAGGTCGAAGACCGCGCCCTCTATCTCTCCCTCCACCGGCTCGAGGCGCGCGGCTGTGTCGAGAGCGCGTGGGGCGTGACCGATGCCAATCGGCGCGCCAAGTTCTATCAGCTCACGCGCGCGGGGCGACAGAAGCTCCGGGCAAACGAAGACAGCTTCACGCGCTACGTCGAGGGCGTGTTCAAGATCCTCCGTGCGCGCGAGGCATCATTCGCGGAGCGTCGCGCATGAGTGACGAGACACGCATCCCCGGCATTCGCCGCTGGTTCACGCTCCCACGCTCCGCCCGATCGGTGACGCGGGAGATCGACGACGAGATTCGTTTCCACATCGAGAGTCGCGTCGCCGAGCTCGTCGGCCGTGGTATGACGCGCGATACCGCGTCCGCCCAGGCATTGCGCGAGTACGGCGACGTCACCGCCTCTCGTCGGGAGCTCGGCCGCGTCGAGCGAGGCCGTCTCGCTCGCGAGCGATGGGTCGCGCGCGCCGAGACATTTCGACAGGACGTCGCCTACGCGGCGCGTTCTCTGAGGCACAACGCGGCGTTCTCCGCCAGTGTCATCGCGGTCCTCGCGCTCGGCATCGGCGCGAACGCGACGATGTTCGGTGTCATCGACCGTCTGCTGCTCACTCCTCCACTCCACGTGACCGATCCCGCGCACGTCGTCACGCCGGATTACATGCGCACGTATAACGGAGCGACCGACCACCAGGACTACTTCTCGTATCCGCAGTATCTCGATCTCGTGCAGACGGCAGGCGCATTCACCGGTGTTGCCGGCTACACGCCCACGCAGCTAGCATCGGGCCGAGGCCCGGACGCGCTGAGTCTGCGCGGCATGCGTGTCTCGGCAAGTTATTTCAGCACACTCGGCGTGCGGCCGCAGAGCGGGCGCTTCTTTCTGCCTGACGAGGACGGAGCTCCAGTGGCGCCTAACGTCGCCGTCATCTCGTATGGTTTCTGGCAGGAGCACTTCGGCGGCGCGCCGGCGGCGATCGGGGCCATTCTGCCGATTGGCGATCTGCGTTATACCGTGGTCGGCGTCGCACCGCGGCGGTTCAGTGGCATTTCATCGCGGGCGGTGGACATATGGATTCCGCTGACGTCCGGTGAAACGCCGAAGGCGATCACGGAGTGGGCGCACAGCCGGCAGGGCTACTGGTTGCAGATCGTCGCGCGATTGGCTCCAGCCATCACGCGAGAGCGCGCCGGAGCAATGGCGACGCGCGTGATGCGCGCGGACATGCTGCGCGACGGCGTCGCCGCCGCGCAAATCGCCGAGAGCCAGCCGAGCCTGGGATTCACATCCGTCCTACCGCGGGAAGCACACGGCCAGGACGCGTACGCGAAGATGGCGCTCCTTCTTGGCGCCGTGTCACTACTCGTTCTCGCGATGGCGTGCGCCAACGTCGCCAACCTTCAGCTCACCCGCGGTCTCCGGCGACGCCGAGAGATGGCGGTGCGCTCCGCCCTTGGCGCGGGCGTCGGACGTCTCGTTCAGCAGTTGATGACGGAATCAATACTGCTCGCGACACTCGGCGGCGTGGCGGCGCTCGCCGTGACGTGGGTGGGTAGCACCTTCGTCCGCTGCTTCGTCTTCTCGAACATCGGTTGGGATGATGTTCCGGCGGTTGACCTGACGCTCGTTGCGTACGCAGCAGCGGCCACTTTTCTCTGCGGCATACTCACGGGTCTCGTACCGGCGCTGCAGGCGCGTCGCGCTCGGCTGACGGCATCGTTGAAGGAGGGCGCGCGCGAAGGGCGCACTCACGAGTCGCGCACGAGATTCACGCTGCTCGTGGTTCAGGCGGCGCTCTCGGTGGTGATGATCATCGGCGCCGGGTTGTTCGTGCGGAGCCTCCAGCACGTGCAGGCGCTGCCCATCGGCATGGAGCCCGATCGCGTGCTGACGGCGCACATCAACATCAATGGCGTGAACTACAAGCAAGAAGAGATCGACGACTTCTACCGTCGGCTGGAGCGCGTGGCCGTCAGCTATCGTGGCGTCGAGAGCGCGGCCATCGCGATGTCGTTGCCATTCTATACATCCTTCGGAACGAGAGTCTCCGTGCCGGGGCGCGACTCGCTGCCGCGGGTGGCCGATGGTGGTCCGTACTTCAACGCGGTGACGAGCGGGTATCTCCGCACGATGGGGATGCATCTCCTGCGTGGCCGCGATTTCACGCTGGCCGACGAGAACCCGACCCATCGCGTGATGATCGTCAACGAATCATTCGCGCGACTCGCGTGGCCTAACGAGGATGCCCTCGGCCGCTGCGTCAAGCTCGGGGGCGACACGATGCCGTGCGCGGAAGTCATCGGCGTCGTCGCCAATCCTCGACGTCAGGGGATCATCGAGGACGTGAGCTTGCAGCTTTTCCTTCCGCTCTCCCAGGCGCCACCGTGGGCTGACATGCGCAACCTGCTCATTCGTACACGCGGGGACGCCAGGCAAATGGTCGAACCGATGCGTCGGTATTTGCAGTCTTCCATTCCGAGCATGCCGTATCTCAACGTTGGGTGGATGCAGGATCTGGTGAGTCCGCAGACGCAATCGTGGCGCACGGGGGCGATCGTCTTCGGCGTGTTTGGCGCGCTCGCGGTGTTGCTCGCGATGGTGGGACTTTACAGTATGCTCAGCTACGACGTGGCGCAGCGAGCGCATGAGCTGGGCGTTCGTGTCGCGCTCGGCGCGCGGCCCGGGAATCTGGCGCGGCTGGTGACTGGTGCGGGCCTTCGGATCGTAATGATTGGCGCGCTCATGGGGCTTGGTATCGCCGCACTCGCGGGGCGATTCGTCGGGCCGCTGCTGTTCGAAACGTCACCGTATCAGCCAGCGATCCTGGTCGCGGCGGTGGCGTTGATGCTCGTCGTTACAATTATTGCAACACTGCTGCCGACCTGGCGAGCGCTTCGGGTCGATCCCATCGTCGCTCTGCGCAGTGACTGACGCGATGGGAGATGGGCATGGCGCGTGGCGCGTGGCGCGTGGCGCGTGGCGCAGAGAACTTATGATGACAGGAACTCGCGCGTCAGCACCGCGTCACCATATCGGCGCTCGCCAACGCGCCAGAGCATTCGCCCGACAATCAGTCCGGCGACGGGGCCGATGCTGATCATGATGACGAAGAGTTGCATTGCGTGATGCGCCGAGAAGAACAACGGCACATCCTGCCGCGCCACGAGGAGAGCCAGGTCGTACAGTACAGCCGCGAGCACTCCGACGGGGATGCCATAGCGCAGCTGAAACGATTCCCGTCCCCGTGCTTGCTGTACCGGCCACCGATCCGGATCGGTAGGGTCGAACGTCGTTAGGCTGCCGCGCATTACGCTCTGGTACTCCGTCTGCGCTGTTGCTTCCGGGCCAACTCGCTGAACGAGGATGGCACGAACATGTTGTCGGCAATGGCGGCGACCGCTTCCGCGGCCTGCCATGCTTCGGTGAGAGACTCGAGCTCACCCTCGAGCGCCCGACGCTCGGCTTCTTCGTGCGCCGACATCTCGAGCGCAAGACGCACCTCCGGTGGCAAGTTGGCCAAGCCGAGCTCTCCGAGGCGGGTCGATGTCTGTGCGACACGCAGAAAGAAGCGCTGTGGGTCCGCCGTCTCATCGAGCAAATGCACCGCGCCGCCCACCTGCGCCTGCGTTGCGCCGAATTTATTGATCCCGGCCATGAGATGGCTCGTTGCGCGAATCGCGGGATTCCTCACGTACGTACGCTCGCCTCCGTCATAGCGTAGGTGGAGGGCCCAGCCGTCACCGTTCTCGTCGAGACGGAGGCGTGCTTGTTCCGCGTCGCTCGCACGCACGGTGAACGCGAACCGTGCACCGGCGGGAATTCGCGCTATCACACGCCGGCGATAGAGCAACGCCGGCAGCCGGTGCATATTGGGCCACGCGAGAGCCGGAATGAGCGCCAGAGCACCAACCATCACCCCGCCGGCGACGGCCGCGCCGCCCGCGATCGTAAGGCCTGCGGCAACGGCAATGGCCCGTCGGCGCCGCCTTCCGAGTTGCTCTCCATACCGCCATGCGGCGAACTCCGGTCGCAATGGCTTGCCGATACGCACGAGATCGAGGCCTTCCCGCAAACGCGCCAGCCCGATTTCATCTGTGCTCACGCGCACACGCGTCGACCGGTAGCGACGCTCGCACTGCTCCACCGCTTCCCACCGCTCCTCGAGGGGCGTGAGGTTCCACTCATGACAATGAAGGCAGACGACCCAGAGCCGGCCACGCTCGGCGTCGAATGCCAGGCGGCGACCGACGGGAAACATCTCGATGGCGTCGTTCGTGCCGAGCGACGACTGACAGAAAATGCATCTGGAGAACACGGGATTGCCTCAGCGCCTCGTCGGACCGAGCTCGATCGTCTGGATCGGCCGTCCAGTGTACGGCGGAATTGGTGGCAGCTGCGAAGGATGAATTCCCTTGCCTGCCGCGTCACGCATCGCCCCCCACGGCGGAACCGTCTGGAACGCCTGGGGCGCCAGGGAGTAGGCGTGGTCGAAGGCGGTCCGTGCCTCCGGCAACATGTCGGCGAGGTATGCGGCGGAGCCGTATTGCGCCCACAGCCACACGTTCGTCGGCTGCCCTCTTGCGAGCTCGCCGTACTCCTTCGCCGCGTCCGCGAGGAGCGCCGAGTTGGAAAAGATCTCTGCCGCCGAGAATTTGACCCAGTAGCTCGTGTCGCCCGTCGCCAGCGCGCGGCGCACCTCACTGAGACCTTCCTCACGCTCGCCATGGTTGTAGCGCGCCACCGCTTCGCGCGCCATGGCAACAATATCGTTAGGCCAGCGTTCGAGAATCTGGTGATACTCCGCCTGCGCACCTGCCCAATCGTGGGTCTGCTCCAGCGCCCATCCCAGATTGAATCGTGGCCGGCTCTCGTTCGGCATGACGAGGACACTCACTCGCAAGGGCGCGAGCGCCTCGGCATAACGGCGTTGACCGTTGAGCGCGAACCCAAGGTCGTTCTCCGCCCATCCATCGTTCGGGTCGAGCGCGACCGCGCGCTGGAGCACCGGGAGCGCTGTCCCATACTCCCTCAGGTGAATGAGCGCGTTCGCGTAGCGATATTGCGTGCGGAAGTGGTTCGGATATAGCGCCGCGTCGTTGGCCAGGCGCGGCAGCTGGGCGCGCACGTCCGCCTCGTCGCCCCTGGCGAACCGATCCTCTACGGTCGCCTTTCGAGCGAGGGCGGCAACGAACACCAATCCCGCGAGCGCAAAAACCGTCCGATCGGAGAGAATGCCGTGTCGATGACGCAGGACTACGGGCTTGGCGACGTCGCCACGAATGGGTGCGGTCAGAAGCAGCATCGACAGAATAGCGCTCGGAATCGCCACGAAGAGGACGCTGCCGAGCGTGAACGTTTCGCCTAACGCCGCCAACGCCGGCCATTTCGGCGCCAGCCAGATCGTAAGCGCAGAGACGATCGCGATGGGTAAAGCAAGAGTCGCCACCCATCTGAGCAGCGCAAGCACGACGTCGCCCTGCAACGGTTCTGACACGGCAGCGAGCGCTGCGCTCATGACACCCGCGGCCAGACTCGCAACGAGCAAGACACCAGCTGCGAACAGCAGTTCGCGATCGGCGCGCCAGAGTCCAGTGGCAAAGAGCAGGAGCACCACGGGTGCAGCCAGCGCGGGGTAGAAGAGGGCGCTCGCCCGAACGGTCGCGAACGACCGGATGGAACGGGACTCTAGCTGCGACACACCGATACCCTACATCTCGTGAGCGGCGCACGCAATCGGTAAGGATGTCCCATTCTGCCGCGGGCTCGTGATGCGGTTTTGAACGATTAGAAGACCTTAAGGAACGGCGACATCGACATTCTATGAAGGCCCGCGGGGCGAGAGAACTAACACTCTGGAAAGCCCAGGGTTTCTGGGACGCACTCGAAGTGTTACCGGATTTTCAATGTGGGCTCAACGGCAGCAGTCACTTTCATAGTGCGGCCATACGCGGGATGCGGGATGACATTCGGTGTCATCCCGAGCGCAGCGATGGATCTGCTTTTCCGTCGTTCGCTTTCTACACTCTAGCCTATTGATCCGCCACCCGCGCTCCGTTCTTCTTCGACCAGCGTTCGAACCAGCTCTCCAGATAGAGCTGCGTGCGCAGATAGTTCGACGGTCGCGAGCTCGTCCCGTGCCACTCGTCGTTGAAGCGGATCATCGCCGTCGGCACCTTCCGGAGCTTGAGCGCGCGGTAGAACTCCTCCGTCTGCGAGATCGGCGTCCGGAGGTCGTTCACGCCGGTCATCAGTAGAGTCGGCGTCGTGACGTTGCCGACGTACATGAGCGGGCTGCGCTTGAGGTGCTCCGACGGGTCCTCCCACGGGAGTTTCGCAAAGTTGTAATACCAGGACGAGCCATCGGTGATGCCGACGAAGCTCACCCAGTCGATCACCGGGCACATCGACGCCGCGGCGGCGAAGCGATTGGTGTGGCCTACGGTCCAGGCGGTGAGTACGCCCCCGCCGGAGCAGCCGTAGACGAACATGTTGCTCGTGTCCACATAGCCTCGGCCGATGACGGTATCGACGGCGGCCATGAGATCATCGAAGTCTTTCCCCGGATACGCATTCTTGATCTGGTTGCCGAAGGCGCTACCGTAGCCGGTCGAGCCGCGCGGATTCGTGTACAGCACGACATAGCCATCCGCCGCCTGCTGCTGGCGCGCGAAGTTGAAGGCGACGTTGTACATCGAGTGCGGGCCGCCGTGGATCTCGAGGATGAGCGGATACTTCTTCGCCGGGTCGAAGTCCGGCGGCTTCACCACCCAGCCCTGCACCTTGAGACCATCCTTGGTGGAGACCCAGATCTCGTCCTGGGCGCCGATCTTCTTACCGAACAGCACGTCGTCGTTGACGTCAGTCAGCTGCTTGAATGACGCTGGCTGCTTCAGATCGAAGACGACGACATCGTTAGGCTTTGACCCAGTCGAGTTGACGCCGACGGCCAACCCGCGGGCGTCGATGTCGCTGACCGTGAGCACCTGCGCGCCCTTCGTCACCGGCCGCACGTCGCCCTTGAGCGTCGCGACGTACAGATTGCGCGCTCCCTCGTTCTCGGCGTTGAAGTACACGGCGCTGCCGTCCTTCGCCCAGAAGAGGCCAGTCGGCGATCGGTCGAGCGTGCCCGAGATGACGTGCGGGTTGCTGCCGTCCGCATTCATTACATAGAGCTTCGAGTCGACCCAGGTATCGCTCGTCGAGTCGTAGCCGGTGTAGGCGATCAGCTTCCCGTCCGGTGATGGCGTGGGCTGATTGTCCGGACCTTTGCGATGGGTGAGCTGGGCGACGTCACTGGTCGCGACGTCGACGCTGTAGATCTCGGTTTCGCGCCACGCATAGTCCGCGTCGGGAATGCGCAGACCGCTGAAGACGATGCGCTTGCCGTCCGGCATCCAGCGGAATGCGCCGTCGTTGAAGTTGCCGGTCGTCACCTGCCGAGGCGTGCCACCACCGTCGGCCGAGAGAACGAAGATGTGGATGCTGCCGTCCTCGACGTAGCCCTGTCGATCGCGGCGATAGTTGAGCTTCTGTACAATGCGCGGCGGCTCGACCCACTTCGCGCCCTTGGGCGGCGTGGGCATCGCGATGCGCCAGTCGTCGTGCGCGGGAACGAGCATCGTGAAGGCAAGCCACTTACCATCGGGCGACCACTCGACAGCGGACGGATTCTCGCTGAGGTGGGTGAGCTGCGACACCGCGCCCTCGGCGTCCATCCATTTCACGAAGAGCTGCGAGCCGTTAGGCTCGCCGTGGGCGACGTAGGCGATGCGCGTGCCGTCGGGCGACCAGCGCGCGTCGGAACCGTCGAGGAGGAAGCGGTTGCGCGTCCCGTCGACGTTCATGATCCACACCGACGACTTCCACTGGTCGGCGATCTTGTCGACCCAGCGGCGGGTGTAGATCAGCTGCTTGCCGTCGGGGGAGAGCTGGGGATCCTGAACGTCTTCCCAGTCGAGATACTGGTCGAGCTGGATGAAGGCCGGCGATCGGGCGGCTCTGGTGCTTCCCTGCTGGTTGGCCGTTCGGACGGGTTGCTGCGCGTAGGCACTCGTGGCCGCGACGATTAGCGTCGACGACACGAGCTGTGCGACGGTTCGTAGGCGCATAAGCACTCCTGCTTTCGATAGTACTTGAGTTGACAACGTGCGGTGCTGACGCGCAAGAGACGGCGCGTTTTACGGCTCAGGAGACCCAGAGCTGGGCCTCGGCGCGCTTCACCCAACGTCCGTCGGCGCCGCGGACGTACTGCAGCAGCAGCCCCATGCCGCTGAGCTTCCCGCTGGCGACCGCGACGATGAGCGTCGCTGTGTCGCCAACGACGAGCGGTCGTGAGATCAGAGCGAAGCGGGTGCCCTGGCCGAACCGCTGATGAAACGCGTCCCAGCCGTTAGGCCCTCGAAACAGAGTGAGCAGAGTGCTGTCGCTCGCCGTTCGCCAGTGTCGCTCGGCGGTGAGACATGACGGAATCGGACGGCGCTCGTGATTCAAGGAATCGAGCCTTGGCGCAAGCACTCGCGCCAGGGCAGTGTCGCCCCGGCGGATGCCCGAATACGCGTTGAAGGCGAAGCCCGGAACGCCAATAACGGTCCTGTCGACCAGGATCGCGTTGCCGGAGTCCGCACCCACGGCGGCGAGGGCGACGACGAATAAATCGCAGGATTGCGCGCGGAGCGGCGCGGCGCCGAGCAGGATTGCGACCGCGGTTACTCCCAATGGATGACGAAGCACCAGATCCTCGTTAGGTTGACGACGCGCCGCCGAGGGCCGGCCATACCCAGACTTGCACGCTAGTGCCGCGATGATACAGTCGTTAGGTGCGCCACACGACCTTCGACCCATTTCCGCTCGGCGGCGTTTCGGCTCGCGCGAACGAGATACTCGCGGTAAGCGTTGAGCGCCGTCGTCGTGTCGTGCCGTTGCTCCCCCAGCTCGCCCAGGAACGAGTAGGGTAGAGCGAAATCCGTGTCGGCGTGGATGGCCGCTCGGAGGGGGCTCTCGGCTTCCTTCAAATGTCCCTGACGCAGCAGGATCTGGCCGCGAAAGGCAAGAGGGACCGGGTCGTCGCCGCGGATCAGCGACGCGGTCGCGAGCTCGGTGAGCGCGGCGGTGGTGTCGTGGAGTGCAAAGTCGATCGCCGAGAGGCGGACGTGCGCCATGTAGAAGCCGAGGTTCTCCAAAAGAGCGCTTTCATATGCGGCGCGCGCCTCGGCATAACGCGACTGTCGGGTCCGCAGGAAGCCAATCGCGTAATAGAGAAAATCCTTGGAGACGTACGGGCCAACCGTGGAATCCTGGATGCGCTCGATTCGGCTTATCAGTGCGGTGAGGTCGGCCACGGCACTGTCGCTTCCTCCCTTCAGGTGCAGCCAGGCGAAAGCGCGTGGGACGTGGAGTCCAGCGTTCTGCGGTTTCCTGCTGATTGCATCGGCAAATTTTCGGACCGCCTTGGCATAATTGCCCATCGAATAGGCGCGGAGTCCCGCCAATGCGGGATCATCATCCGCTTCCACCTCAGCGACGAGGCCGATTTGCGGGGAGATATACATCGCGCCGTCGAGGAAAGGGTCGTACATGACTGCCGTGGCGCGCAACGAATCGAGGGCGGCTGCGTCGTTAGGTGCCCGCTTGTCGACCGGACGCACAGAGCCGTCGGCGTACAATCGATCCGGCAAGCCATGACGACGTACGTCCCAGCGCGCGAAATACGCGTCCGCCATCGTGGGATCCAGCCGACTAGCCCAATAGAACGCGCGGTCGGCGACTCCTTGCAAGCGCCACGCGACGTTCGCGCCGAGCTTGTAGTAGGCTCCAGCATCGTTCGTGTCTGCGCCGGCTGGGAGCGTCGGCCGCGGGAAGGGCCCACGCAGATTGGCTGCGGGAAAATGGTCGGCGCGCCACGCTGGGCTGCTGTCGCGCGCCGTAAGCGCGATCAGTGAATCCGAACGCTTATGCCATTCACGGAACTGCTGGTCTGGCGTCGGCAGCGGTGTGCAGGCCGTGCCGACCACAATGGCCGTCGCGAGAACGAACGACGCGAGCACGGCGGCGGCACGGCAGCGGATTGGTCGAGATAGATGCGGATGCTGTTCTATCACCTGAGGGGAATCTCTGCTCGAGGCGTGAGAAGCGCCCAACTCACGGCCGCCAGCGCGGCGTTGATGGCTGCGGACACTAGCGCCACGACCATCCAAGGGAGCAACACCCCATCACCAGCCGAGAGCGCCAAAACCGCTCCGAGAAAGGCCGGCGCGAAGAGGCCAGATGCCAATCCCCAGGCAGCCAACCGCGACAGGCTGAGTCGTGGCTTACCGTCTCGGCGAGCCATGAGAGCAATGATCGCGGCGAACGCGAGCCCACTAATGAAGCCCCAGACGGCGGGCGCCAGGAAAAAGATCACGATCTCCCAGGCCGGCCGACGAACATCGAGGGCGCGTTGGTACTCATACCAACGCCAGTATGCCCACGGACTCAGGAGCAAAGACCATCCCGCGGCCCACAGAGATCCCAGAGTCAAACCCGCGTGCACGCGCCGAAAGGAAGACATTCACAACTCAGAAAGGGTGGCCAGGAAATACGATTGGGCTGGCCTCCAGGTCTCGCGCGGGTTAGCTCATGGCGTCGAGAGATGAAGATGCCTTGCTCCCTCCTTTGATATACTGCTCAACTGTTATGGCCACCGACAACTTATCCCGTGTGCGGGCAGTCGCCAGCAAGCTGCCCGATGTCGAAGAGGGCACCACCTTCGGCTTTCCCGCCTTCAAGGTGGGAGGCACCGCCTTCGCCTGGTTTCCGAAGAAGAAGGAAGTGGAGCCCGGATCAATGGGCGTGCGTATGAGCATCCTCGAACGGGACCATCGCATATTCGCGAACCCGAAAGTCTTCTACGTCACGCCGCACTATAAGGACTACACCAGCGTGCTGGCGCGCGTCGAGCACATGTCCAGCGCGGAGTTGCGCGAGCTCCTCGAGTCGGGCTACGAGTTCGTCCAGTCCTCGGCCAAACGACCTCGCCGCACGCGCCGCTGACGGCGATCAGCGACGAGTGGGTTGGAACAACTCGATTGGATTGCCGTCCGGATCTTCGACCTGTATCTGGCTACCACCAGGCCCTTTCTCCAACTCGTTCCGGAAACGCACGCCTCGCTTCTCCAGCTCCGCAACGACCGCCGACAGATCAGTCACTTCCAGGACGACCCGATTCCATCCGCCGGGCTCCTGCGTACCTCCGTCGGGCAGTGGCCGAGAGCCAGACGCGCCAGGCCCACTCAAAATCAGTTTGAGATTGCCGACAGAGACTTGACCGAACGCCGGTAGAAACTGGTGATCGAGGGTGAAGCCGAGGACATTGGTATAGAACTCGATTGACCGGCGCACGTCTTTCACTTGGTACCGGACGCCCCACAGCCCTTGAATGAGCTGCCCCTCGGCTGACGAGTGAACGCCGTCCTGATTGGTTTGCTTGGTTGAGCTCATATGGCACTCCGTTGCTCCGATTACGGATTTCGATAACGGCATCCGATATGCCGATCTCACGGCCGCTCTCACCCACCGAAAAGCAGATCTTCCAAGATCCGAATGTGAGTCTCATGACAAAGGATCGCTTGAGTGTCGCCGGCTTCTCACTGCTCCTCCTCACCACGTGCGGCGCTTCTCTGACTGCACAGGGAAATCTCAAACCAACGGATCGTGATCCACGGTGGAGCGCCATTCGCCGCGTCTTCGGTCAGCAGGGCGAAGCACACGATGGATACTTCCGAGTGAATCTACCGCGTTCCGACCTCAGCGTTCGCATCGGCGACGACGTGCTCGAGTCGCCGTTCGAGTTCACGAGCTACATCGGCTTCGTGCCGGTTGGGACAAACGACGTTCTCGCGATGGGTGAATATGTACTGCGCGATGACGAGGTCGCGACGGTGATGGGCGAGCTGCGACGCCAGGGTATCTCCACGCCGGCGTTGCACAATCATCTCATCGGTGAGTCGCCGCGCATCATGTACATCCACGTGATGGTTCGCGGACCGGCGGAATCGGTCGCTACCAAACTCAAGTCTGCGTTCGAGAAGTCAGCGACCCCGATGAAGCCCGAGGCCGAATCTCCATCCAACACTGATTGGTCTACGGTCGACGCGATACTCGGCAAGCATTCCGAAGCGAAAGGACACGTGGCCGAGTACGAGTTACCACGTCACGAGCATCTGACGATCGACGGGATTGCAGTGAAGTCGTCAGGCATGCTCGAGACGGCGTCGGAAGTCGTCTTTCAACAGCTCGGCAGTCGACGCGCGGCTTGCGGCGGCGAGCTCTTTGTCTCACCTAACGAGATCGACGCCGTCGCTCGCGCGCTCGAGGAGCATGGCCTCCACGTCACCGCGATCCACAACCACATGGTGGATCAGACGCCGCACCTCTACTGGATGCACTGGTACGGCACCGGCGACGCCTCCACCCTCGCGCGGGGCGTCGCGGCCGCGCTGGAGCACACGAATGGTGCTCGGAAGTCCGCGAGTGAGGAGTGAGTCGCGCTGAGCGATTACCGGGCTCCGTCGCCATCCGCAGATGCGCGGATGACGACGGAGTGACCTGAGAGATCAGAAGCGGTAACCGATGCCTGCGGCGAGACCGATGTCGTTTCGCGTCTTCGTCGGGCCCGTACCTGTCAACGGCTTGAACTGCGAGACGTAATCGCGCCCTTCGATGCGAAGCGCGAGGGGACCGAAGCCGATGTCACCACCGATCGCGCCGTAGCCGTCGAAATCCGTCTTGCTGCCGACGTCCAGGTCGCGATAGCTATACGTTCGGCCACCCACTCCAAGGCCGACGAACGGGGTGAAGTCCACGATTCCCGCGCCGTACGCCGACGGTGTTCGCAGTTCGGCGCCGACGTCGTACTGGTAGATGTCGAGCGTCTGATTACCGGCCGTGATCCGGTCCTTGCTCGGCGACCACGCGAAGGTCCCAGTGAGCGCGAGTGCAGGCACGAGACGCCACGATGCCTGACCGCCGACGAGCACCGCGTCCTTCAGAAGATCGCGCTGATCGCCCGTTGGAATGTAGGCCCCCACGAAGGGTCGCAGCTCGAACTGCGTGCTGGGTGCCTGTGCACTCGCGACAGACGCGAGCGGTGCAAGAGCGAGCAGCGCGGCGCCGGCAACGCCTCGCCTAACGATCGTCGAAATGGTAGGTACTGCCCTGTGGTGTCGAGACATAGTTCGTTTCCTCTTCAAGTTCGTCCTCGCGACGCCCACATCCTTGCCTGATCGCGTCGCCATCTGTTCGGGCGCAGGCACCCGTCCTCCGCCTGCCGCGGCGGGGCCCCGTCGCGATGGGCGGCTTACTGGAGGGGCCACGTGCCCCCGACTGCTTTATAGACTGCAACGAGTGCCGTCGCCGCCGCCGTGTGGCCTAACGCGAGCTGATTCTCGGCGTCGAGGAGCGTCCGCTCCGCGTCCAGCACCTGTAGGAAATCGGTGAGGCCCGCCTCGAAGCGTTGCTGCGACAACGCCGATGCGCGCTGGCTCGATCGCACGGCGTCCTCGAGGATGGCCAGCCGAGCATGCGCTCGATCGTAGCTCACGAGGGCGACCTGTGTTTCCTCCAGCGCGCGCAGAACCGTCGCATTGTGCTCGGTGCGCGCTTCGTGCGCGTCGGCACGGGCGAGATCGACTCGCTCCTTCACCCGTCCGAGATCGAAGAGCGGAAAGGAGATAAAGGGTCCAACGAGCAGCCGGGAAGTCCCGGCGCGACTCAACGAGTCGAACGACGTCGCCGTGTATCCCAACCTCGCACCTAACGAGATGCGCGGCAGGTAGTCGGCCTTCGCCGCGCCGACCAGCAGCTCACGCGCGGCGAGCGCGCGTTCGGCGCGCAGCACGTCGGGCCGGCGCCGCACCAGATTGGACGGTGTGCCGATGTCCAGGCTGTCCGGCAGCCGTGAAGGCGCGGCCGCCTCGGCTAACGCATGCGGCAGCAGATCCGGCGTTCGGCCAAGGAGCACAGCCAACCGATTGCGGTCGCGCGCGATCTCGGTCTCCAGTCCAGGCATTGTCGCGAGCGTGAGATAGAGAATCGATTGCGCTCGTTCAGTGTCGAAGGCCGTACCACGTCCAGCGGCGAGACGGTCCTTTGTTATCGCCACCGTGTGGCGCTGATTGTCGGCGTTCTTCTGTGCGACGGCGAGCTGCTGCTGCGCGCCACGCAACTCGAAGTACGTTCGCCCCACCTCGGCGGCGACGCTCACTTGTACATCGCGCAAGCCATACTCAGCGGATGTTGCCAGTGCGCTCCGCGCGCGGACGTTCCGGCTCACTCGCCCAAAGAGGTCGACCTCCCAGGCAGCGTCGAAGCCAACGTCCCACAGCTGCTCGGGGGGAAGCTGCCGGCCGAATCCGGGCAGCTGCGCGATCGACGCTTGCTGTCGAACCGAGCTGCCGCTCGCCGTCACGGTCGGAGCGAGATCGAACGCCGCCAACCGCCGTGCGGCCCGCGCTCCCGTTAGGCGCGACTCGGCGATCTGGACGTCGGTGTTCGCGCGGAGTGCTTCTTCGATCAGGTCAGCGAGAACGCGATCGCCGAGCGTCTGCCAGAACGGGGCGACGGGAAGCGCATCGCTGTAGTGCACCGACGACGGCGTGTGGACGACGCTGGACTCCGGCGGACAACTGTCTGCCGCCGAGCGCGTCCGCGTCGGTGCCGGAGCAACCGAGTATGACGGCGCTACTTTGACCGACGGCGGTTCGTAGGCGGGAGCGCTCACGCACGCACTCCCGAAAGCGAGGAAAACAAAGGTCAGCTTACGCATGGGTGCTCCCCTCCCCTGCGACGAGCGCGCGGGGCCAGGTATGAATTGGCTGTACGTCAGCGGGCGGCGTGATGCCGCTCCGTTCCGTCCGGCGCGCGGCGATGCCACGAACCAGTACGTAGAACAGCGGAGTGAAGACGAGACCGAAGAAGGTGACGCCGAGCATTCCCGAGAAGACGGCGATGCCCATGACGTGACGCATCTCCGCACCAGCGCCGCGCGCGAATACCAGTGGCAAGACGCCCATGATGAATGCGAATGACGTCATGAGAATCGGGCGCAGCCGAATGCGCGCCGCCTCGAGCGCGGCACTGAATCGATCGCGGCCCTGCTCCTCGAGGTCGCGGGCGAATTCCACGATCAGGATCGCGTTCTTGCACGCGAGTCCCACGAGCACGAGCAGGCCGATCTGGGTGAAGACGTTGTTGTCGCCGCGTGTGATCCACACGCCGGCAATCGCGGAAAGAAGACACATTGGAACTATGAGGATGATCACTAATGGGAGTGACCAACTCTCGTACTGCGCTGCCAGAACAAGAAATACCAACAACACGCAGAGCGGGAACACGAAGACCGCGGTGTTGCCGGCGAGCTTCTGCTGATACGTGAGCTCCGTCCATTCATAGCTGAAGCCGTTAGGCAGCGTTTCGCTCGCCAATCGCTCCATTGTTTGCACCGCCTCGCCCGAGCTCACGCCGGGCGCGGGACTGCCGTTGATGTCGGCTGCGTTGTAGGCGTTGTAGTGCGTCACCTGATCCGGCCCATACGACTGCTTCACCGTGAGCACCGAACCGAGGGGCACCATCTCGCCGTGCTCGTTGCGGACCTTGAGCTGGGTGATGTTGTCCGCACCGGCGCGGAATGGTGCGTCCGCCTGCGCGATGACCTGGTACGTTCGGCCGAACTTGTTGAAGTCGTTGACGTACTGGGAGCCGAGGTAGATCTGGAGCGTCTGGAACAAGTCGTTGAGCGGAATGTTCAGTTGCTTCACCTTGTCGCGATCGACGTCTGCGAAGAGCTGCGGTACGTTCACCTGAAACCCGGAGAATTCGCCGGCGAGTCTCGGTGTCTGATACGCGCGGCCAAGCAAGGTCTGCGTCGCGGCGTAGAGCGCCGAATCACCGAGCCCGGCGCGGTCCTCCACCTGCAGCTTGAACCCACCCACTGCCCCAAGCCCATTCACCGCAGGTGGAGGAAAGACGGCGACAAACGCGTCCTGAATACCAGAGAACTTCGCGTTCAGTGCCTGCACGATCGCGGCGGCGCTCTGATCGGCTCTCTTCCGATCCTCGAATGGCTTGAGACCGATGAAGATCGTGCCCGCGTTAGGCTTGTTGGCGAAGCCATTGATCGACAGCCCTGGAAACTCGACGGCGTGTTCCACGCCGTCCTGCGCGAGGGCTATGTCGGAGATCTTTCTGACTACGGCTTCGGTGCGATCTAATGACGCCGCATCGGGCAGCTGCGCAATAGCTACAAGATATCGCTTGTCCTGGGTCGGAACGAAGCCCGCCGGCACGCGTGAGAAGCCGAGCATCCCGAGCACAACGAGACCGGCGTACACGGCGAGCGCTACGCCACTGCGGCGCCGAACGCTCTGCACGACCGATCCATACTGTGATGACGCACGGTTGAACAGGCGATTGAATGGAACGAACAACCATCCGAGCAGCCTGTTCATGATTCGAGTCGGTGCATCCTCGGGCGCACCACGCGGCCGCAGCAGCACGGCGGCGAGCGCCGGCGAAAGCGTCAGCGAGTTGAAGGCCGAGATGAGTGTCGAGAAGGCGATCGTCAGCGCGAACTGCCGATAGAACTGCCCCGTGAGACCGCTGATGAACGCCACCGGAACGAACACGGCGCAGAGCACGAGCGCGATGGCGATGATAGGTCCACTCACCTCTTCCATCGCGCGGTGACTCGCCTCCACAGGCGAGAGCCCTTCCTCGATGTGCCGCTCGACATTCTCGACGACGACGATCGCGTCATCGACGACGATGCCGATGGCGAGGACGAGGCCGAAGAGTGACAGCGTATTGATCGAGAACCCCGACGCGAGCATCACGGCAAAGGTGCCGACGATCGAGATCGGTACCGCCGCGAGCGGGATGATCGAGGCGCGCCAGGTCTGGAGGAACAGCACGACGACGATCACGACCATGAGCGTCGCTTCGAGCAGCGTCTGGATCACCTCGCGAATCGAGTCGCGTACGAAGATCGTCGGGTCGTACACCGCCGACCACTCGACCCCCTGCGGGAAGCGAGTTTTGAGCTCACTCATCTTCTCACGGATCCCCGACGAGAGTGCCAGCGCGTTGGAGCCCGGCGCCTGGAAGATGACAATCGCCACCGCGCTCGTGTTATCGAGCAGCGCACGCAGGCCGAAGTCGCCCGGGCCGAGCTCGATCCGCGCCACATCGCGCAACCGCGTGATCTCTCCAGACGCGCCGGTCTTGATGATGATGTTGCCGAACTCCTTCTCGTCGACGAGCCGCCCCTGGGCGCGGACCGTGAGTTGATACGCGACGGGATCGGGCATCGGCGGCGCACCAACGACGCCCGCGGCCACCTGCAGGTTCTGCTCGCGAATCGCCTGCACGACGTCGCCGGCGGAGAGGCCGTGCCCGGCGACCTTGTTTGGATCGAGCCACACGCGCATGGCGTAATCGCCGGCGCCGAAGACGATCACCTGCCCTGCGCCCGGGATCCGCGCCAACTCGTTGCGTACGTTCAGCAACGCGTAATTGCGCAAATACACCGGATCGTACCGCCCGTCGGGGGACGTGAGATGCACCACCATGGTGATGTCTGGTGATCGCTTCTCGGTAACGACGCCCAACGCGCGGACTTCTTCGGGCAGGCGCGCGAGCGCCTGGCTCACGCGATTTTGCACCTGCACCTGCGCGAGATCGACCGGAGTGCCGATCTCGAAGGTGACGCTGAGATTCAGAACGCCATCGGCGGTCGCCGACGACGACATGTACAGCATATGCTCAACGCCGTTGATGGCATCCTCGAGCGGCGTCCCGACGGTCTGGGCGAGCACCGTCGGATTCGCGCCCGGATACACGGCGCGCACGACAATTGTTGGCGGTGTGACTTCGGGATACTCGCTGATCGGGAGCGCGCCGATGGCCAACAAGCCGCCCGCGAGAATGACCAGCGAGAGTACGACCGCGAAGATCGGTCGGTCGATGAAGAAGCGTGAGAAGCGCATTTGCGTTGGGCGTTGGGCGTTGGGCGTTGAGCGTGGAGCGTGGAGCGTGGAGTGTGGCGCGCTCAGCGCACTGCGACGTCAGCCTTCATTGAATCGACTTGTGCTACGACCTTCATTCCCGGCCGAACCCGCATCAAGCCGTTGACGACGACGTTCTCTCCCGGCTCGAGGCCCGATTCAACCGTCCGCAGCCCGTCCACCAACCGGCCAAGCTTGATGGGCCGATAGGCCAACGTGTTGTCCTTGTTGAGCACGAGCACGAACTTGCGGTCCTGATCGGT
This sequence comes from Gemmatimonadaceae bacterium, assembly GCA_036493735.1. Lineage (GTDB taxonomy): Bacteria > Gemmatimonadota > Gemmatimonadetes > Gemmatimonadales > Gemmatimonadaceae > AG2. Next base: position 10,362 of record DASXPH010000141.1, on the reverse strand, counting down.
GCCGATGGCGCGGTCTTGAATCAGTGTTGCGGCATGCCGGTCGCCGTCGACGAGCCGAACGCGCGCAAAGAGGCCGGGAGTGAACATCAGCCGCGGATTCGGCACCCGGGCGCGAACACGGATCGTTCCCGCGGCCTGATCGACGCGGTTGTCGATGAAGTCCAGCTTGCCCTCGTGCGGAAAGCCCGTCTCACTCGTTAGGCCGACGTAGACCGGGCCGCCGATGGCGGCGCGACCGGCCGACGCGCCGGCCTGCATGTACTTGAGATACGCCTGTTCGTCGCTGTCGAAGTACACATAGATGGGGTCGAGCGACACGATCGTCGTGAGCAGCGTCGACGCCGCGGCGCCGGCCTGGACGAGATTGCCTGTCGTCACCTCGGTCCGGCTGACTCGCCCTGTGATCGGCGCGCGGACTTCGGTCCACTCGAGATTCAGCTTCGCCAGACGCACTGCGGCCTCGGCGGCGCGAATCGCGGCGTCGCTCTCGGCGCGCTCGCTCGTGCGCGCGTCCAGCTCTTCTCGCGAGATCGCCTGCGTGGCCACGAGCCGCTGCGCGCGCTCGAGCTCCATGTCGGCGAGCTGCTTGCGCGTGCGGGCCTGCTCGAGCGCCGCTTCCGCACGTGACGACTCGGCCTCGTAGGGACGGGCATCGATCGTATAGAGCACATCGCCTCGCCGGACGATGGCGCCTTCGGTGAATGCGACGCGTTGGACGAAGCCGCTCACGCGAGGCCTGACTTCGACGGTATTCACGGCCTCGAAATGACCCGTGAACTCATTCTCGTCGGCCACGATGCGGCTGAGGGCCGGAGCGACGGTCACCTGGGGCGGTGGCGGCGCCGACTGCGCCTTTTCGCACCCGTTCAAGAGCCATCCACCGAGGAGAAGGACGCCAAGCTCGATCAGATGCGGAAAGCTGCGGGATTCAACGGTTCTCATGCGGTACCTTTCCCCTCGAAATGGTCTGTACAACGAATCCGGCACTTCGGTGTGGACGCGGGGTAGATGTTACTGACCGGTCACACCCACTATGTTACCGACCGGTACCACCTTCGTCAAGTCGGGGGTTGCGTTCGGTCGGGGATGCGTTCTCTTCTAGTCGTTCGAGAACGCCAGAAATCGACATTCGCGCGACGCGGCGCGATGTTTGAATGAGGCTATGAACTGTTATGACTGCGAAGCGGCAAGCTGAGCCCGTGCTTCCGCCGCGAGAGCGAATCATCGCCGCGGCCGCGGACCTGTTTCAGAAACAGGGGATTCGTGCCGTCGGTGTCGAGACGATCGCCGCGGCGGCGGGCACGAACAAGATGACGTTGTATCGCCACTTCACGTCGAAGGACGAGCTGATCGCCGAGTGGGCGCGTGGCATCGTCGCGAAAAAGGAAAAGCTGTGGGACGAGCTGGAGGCGCGATATCCAGACGACCCGCAGCAGCAGCTCATCGAGTGGAGCGAGCACGTCGCGGCAAAGCTCGCGGAGATGGAGCGGCGCGGCTCGATGCTGGCCAACGCGCTCTCCGAGCTACCGGAAAAAGATCATCCGGCGCGGCGGGTGATTCAGGCGCACAAGCAGCGCGAGCTCAAACACATTCAGGTACTCTGCAAGGGCGCTGGCTTCCAGGATCCCGATCTCGCCGCCAATCTCTTCTATTTACTTCTCGAGGGCGCGCAGGGGTGTGTGCAGTGCACGGGTATGAAGCGCGTGGGCGAGGACCTGGTGCGACTCGTGGAGCGGATGGTCGAGGCCAACCGGCTGCGCGGTCAGTAGCGTCGCGGCATCTTGCCGCCAACGGCCCGCACAATCAAACGCCTCCGCAGATGTCGAGCGGCATTCTTTCTCGATTGCGCCGTACCGTATGCCTAACGGCTTGGTTGCTGGCGGGCACCGCGCCGGCGAACGCGCAGCTCCTCGATAAACGCGCGCTCTTCGCCCGACAACACTGGTGGGACAATCGCGACTGGGATTGGTTCGCCACGCGAATTCCCGTCTTCGAGTCGCCGGATTCCGCGATCGACGCCACCTACTACTACCGGTGGGAGCTCGTCACGAAGCATCTCACGTACGGGTCGGTGCGCGCGGGCTACACCTTCACCGAGTTTATCGATCGCCCCTTCTGGTCCGGCGCGTACGGCGCGATCAGCTGCCCGCTCGGCCATCAGTTCGCCGAAATACGCTGGCTCAACGACCCCGACATCGCCGCGGATTTCGCGCGCTATTGGTTCGAGGTACCGGGCGCACAGCCGAGGAGCTACAGCAACTGGTACGCGACCGCGATGTGGGGACTGTACGAGGTGAGTCGCGACTCGGCGCTGCTGCGACGGGTGCTGCCATACATGAAACAGCAGTACAGCGGCTGGATGCGCGAGCATTGGGATGCCGCGCACCGCATGTTCCGCTGGGATGGTCTGCACGACGGCATGGAGCGGAACATCAACTCGCGTCAGACCGACGATTTCGACGAAGGCGCCGAAGGATTTCGTCCGACACTCAACAGCTATCTCTACGGCGACGCGCGCGCTATCGCGCGGGCGTCCGCGCTCTTCGGTGATACGGCAACGGCACGCGAATACGACGATCGCGCAGACTCCCTGCGCGCGCGCGTCCTCGACGAGCTCTGGGACGAGCGCCGCGAATTTTTCCTCCATCAGTTCGCGCATGACGAGAAGGACGGTGTTCGTGCCCTCTCGCGCACGTACGACAACGGGAAGTTCGCCGGGGACGCACATGGACGCGAGCTGATCGGCTACGTGCCCTGGCAGTTCGAGCTGCCGCCGGACGAGAAGCGCTACGAGCGCGCGTGGCGCTTTCTCATGGACACGGCGTATTTCTTCGCGCGCTACGGCCCGACCACCGTCGAGCGCCACGATCCGCAGTTCTACATCTCTCCGCGCTGCTGCTGGTGGAGCGGCAATTCCTGGCCGTACGCGACGACGCAGACGCTCGAAGCGATGGCGAATGTTCTCAATGATTATCACCAATCGGTAGTCAGCAGCGCCGACTGGATGAAGCTTTTCAATGTGTACACCAGAACTCAGCATAAGGATGATCACCCCTACATCGCCGAGGCCGCCAATCCGGACAATGGCTCGTGGGCGGGACACGACACGCCCTACCACAGCGAGCACTATTTCCATTCAGCGTATGTGAATCTCGTCATCACCGGAGTCGCCGGGCTCCGTCCCCGGGCCGACGACAGCGTCGTCGTCAATCCGCTGGCACCAGGCAGCTGGGCGTACTTCGCGCTCGATGATGTGCACTATCATGGCCATCGCCTAACGCTGCTGTGGGACCGGGACGGCACCCGGTACCACCGTGGTCGCGGCCTGACGCTCCTCGCCGACGGAGAGGTGATCGCGCGGGCGCCGCGGCTCGGCCGCCTCGCGACGTATCTCCCAAGCGGCCCACTGGCGATGGACAGGGCCGCGCGCCCCGTGAACCTCGCTGTGAACAACGGCGGCGCGGCGTATCCATGGATCGAGACGTCCTTTGCCGCGCCGCAGAATCCGCCAAATTATCTCGTCGACGGAAGCCGCTGGTATCACCAATCGCCGGCAAATCGCTGGACGACTGTCGGCTCTCAAAATGGGCGCGATACCGTCACGATCGACTTCGGCGCGTCGCGGCGGGTCGAGCGCGTCGTGCTCTACCCACTCGACGACGGTCCGCAGGGTGTGGTGCGGACGCCGACGAACTACCAGATCGAGATATTCGCAAACGCTCATTGGGTGTCGCCACCGTCGCAGAAACGCCGACCGGCGCAACCGGAAGGTCACCGTGCGAACACGAGCACCTTCACACCGATCGCGACGCGTAAGCTGCGCGTCATTCTCACGCCGCGGCCAGGCGGAGCGGTCGGGCTGACGGAGCTGGAGGCGTGGGGCACGCCTTCGTTAGAAGAAGTCCGCACGCCACCGCGAGACCTCGCCTTCGACGCGCGGCTGAGTGCTTCCTATACGGCGCCTGACAATCGCATCGAGCAGCTTCACGATCTCCAGATAGCGTTCTCCCATTACTCCCGCAACCGCTGGTCCGCGCTCGGCACGCCTAACGCGAGCGACTGGGTCGAAGTCGCGTTCGACGCGCCGAAGCGCGTCAGCAGGATCGAGCTGTATCTCTGGGGCGATGGCGAAGAGGTACGCGCGCCACGGAGCTACGCGGTGCAGTACTGGGACGGCTCCGCCTATCGCGACGCGACTGTTCGGTCGCGGCTCCCCGCCATGCCGCTCGCCTCCGCCCGCAATGTGGTTACGATCGATCCGGTAACGACGTCCCGCGTGCGCCTCGTGCTGGTGCATGATCTGCCGGCGGTCACGGCGATCACGGAGCTGGTTGTCCTACCCTAGCGACTCCGCGACAGCACCAGCATCGTCGTCGTGTACCCGTCGGCGTTGGCTCCGGACTGCGGAAACGAGACGGTCGTGTCCCGCCAGCGGGTCCCCTCGCCGATGCGCAATCGATATTGCTCGCCGGCGCGGCCCTCGAGCAGCGCGTGGTAACGGCCTTCGACGAGGCGCTCGCTCAACACACGCATCGCCATCGATCGATCGCCGATCGCGGGCGACGCGCGCGGCGGGATGACCTGCCAGCCGCCGCTGAACGGTACGCTCAAGGTGAGCGTGTCTCGAAGCACACCGCGGATCGTGGCGTGGACGTCGCCGGGCGTCGTGGTACTGCTCAGAGAGGTCGTGGCGCCGAGTGGGAGGCCGGGAGAGAATGCAATGTCGATTGGTGACGAGAGCACACCGTGCCTAACGAATCGCGCCGTGATCGCCGACGCCGTCCGCCGAAGGGACACGTCCACGACGGTCGACGCGAATGGCAGGTTGTCCACGCGCACCGAGTCCCAGGCCGGCGGGAGGTGCGGCGCCAGAGTCAGGCGATGCGCCGGCGCGTCGACGTCGGCGCCGAGCAAGCCGCGAATGAGCGGCGTGAGGACCATCGACGTGGCGAAGAACTGTTGCGGCACGGCCGTGTCGAGGGGCTTGTAGAGACGACCGGAGATCACTTCGGGATTCCTCCCGCGCGACTCGTTGAACGTCGTCCGCGCGATTGCGTCGAGCGCGAACATGGCCGCTTGAGCGTTGTGATAACGATATTCGCCGAGCGATACCCAGCCGGTGACGAAGGGCCAGACCGCGCCATTGTTGTAGTGCAGCGGATCGAAGAGTGGGCTCGACGACGCGAGCGGGCGGGCGCCCCAATCCGTCATGATCTCGCTCGTCGCGAGACGAGAGGCCATCTCGGCGCCGCGGAGTGGATCGAAGACGTCGAACGACATCGCCGTGGCTGGCCACGCCGTCATGCTCTCGTTCACCTGCCCCTGCTCGAGCAGCGCGAACGCATACTGCTGCTTCGCCGGCAACCAGAGACGCGACTCGAGCGTGTTGCGCGCTCTGGCGCGAATGGCGCGCGCGCTGTCGGCGAGAGCACGATAACCTAACGATTCGGCCATTCGCGCGAAGCGATCGAGCGCCGCCACCCAGACGCCGTTCATGTACACGTCGGAACGGATGCCGATCTGGAGATCACCGACCTCCAATGCGCCGGCGCCGGCGGCCGAGTTGTCCATCAAGCCATCACCGTCAACGTCGGTCGCGCGCGACCAGTCGTACGCCTTTCGCAGATTCGGCCAGAGCTCACGCACGAGCGCCGTGTCCGCCGTCTCCTTCCAGTACTCACCGAAGGCGAGTATCCAGAAGGGCGTCGTGTCGCCGTGATAGAACGCGTACGGGTATTCGGTGAACCAGGGTATTCGCGCAGCAGATTGGGAGATCTCGTGCGTGATCTTTCCGTCAGCGCGCTGGAACTTCGCAAAGAAGCGCAATGCTCCCTGCCTCACGGCTGCCGATTGTCCGACACCGGTCATCGCCAGCGAGTTGATCGCTGCGTCGCCACCGAAGAACCAGCCGAAACCCGGCCGGTCCGATGCCGCGCCCGACGCGCCATAGCCCGCAACGAGGCCACAGCCGAGGTCGGGATTGCAGATGTAGGCTTCGTCGAGATTGATCTTCGCATACTCCACGGCGCGATCGAGCAGCGGATCCGGGCTGTGTAGCGACAGCTGGGTGACGCGAATGCTGTCGGCGTGGGCGACGCGCCGGCGCCACTCACGCTCGGCAGCGCCCGGAGCCGTTAGGCGACGGTAGAGCGCGAGCGCCGAGTCGCGGGGCATCGCACCGCCGGCGAGCACGATCGGGACGTACGCGACGTGGAGGTTGATGTTGCGACCGGGAGGCTCGCCCAATCGCGGCGCGATGTAGCGCTCCCCTTCACCGCCGACGGCGAGCACGAGCCGTGGCTCCTCGGCGGCGAGCATGTGCGCTGGCACGTCGGAGGCCTGGGTCACCGCGGGCGAGCCGAGGAAGGCGTTGATCGTTCGCTTGCTCTCGGAGAAGAGGAAGGCCCGCGAGGCGTCGTCCCAGACGATATACTGGCCACCGATGGCGCCGGGCCAGGCGAGATGAATGTCGGGCGCGAAGCGAATGATCACGTCGAGCGGCCGCACGGCGTCGACTTCGAGGAGCATGATCACCGCCGGCTCGTCGAGCGGCACGAAGATGTGCTGCCTAACGGTGAAGGCTTCGTAGGCGTAGTCGATCGTCACCCCTTCCGGCCGTTCGGTGACGCGCCGCGCGATAGTATGACCCGGGATCGGCTCGACATACTTTGGTACCTGAAAGGAGAGCTCGAGGTCGTGCAGCCACTTGATCGGCCACGACCAGAGCTCGAGGCGACCGTCCTCGGTGCCCATCGCGATCGCCCGCCGGCCGACGGCGGAGATGAATTCGCCGGGCCGAGCGTCGCCCGTTAGGCTGATGGGAGATTCGCCGAGGGGGAAGTATCGAATGGTGGCGCGCGTCGAGTCGTGGTGCGTCTGCTGTGCACGCGCGGCGGTGACCGCGAGGGTGAGGAGAAGTGCCGGAAGAGTCTTGTGCATGGCGGGAATATGGCCCTGCTCGTCCCGCTCGTCAGTGGCAGTGCCAGGCGGGCAGTCGCCTGGCAGCGATGACTACATTTTCCGCATGGAAGCCGCCTCCCACACCGACGAACATCGGATCGTCGACGACGCGCTCGTGCCGCCCGAGCCCAGCCAGCGCGATAATACCGTCTTCGCCGTCCTCATCGCGATCAGCTTCTGTCATTTGCTCAATGACATGATGCAGTCGCTGCTGCCGGCGATCTACCCGAATCTCAAGGTGCAGTTCGGGCTGTCGTTCGTCCAAATCGGCCTGGTCACCTTCGCCTATCAGATCACGGCGTCGCTCCTGCAACCACTCGTCGGACTCTACGCCGATCGCCGTCCGACGCCGCTGGCCCTTCCCGGCGGCACACTCTTCACGCTCGCCGGCTTGACCGTACTCTCCATCGCCCACCGCTACGCGGTGCTGCTCGTCGGCGCGTGTCTGCTGGGCGTCGGATCGTCGATATTCCATCCCGAGTCGTCGCGCGTGGCGCGCATGGCGGCCGGCGGACGCTTCGGCCTCGCGCAATCGCTCTTTCAAGTCGGCGGAAACGCCGGGTCGGCACTCGGACCGCTGCTCGCCGCGGTCGTCGTGGTGCGTTGGGGACAGTCCAGCCTCGCGGCCATCGCCCTGCTCTCGCTCCTGTCTGGAGCGATACTGTGGAACGTCGGGGTCTGGTACAAGCATCATGGATTCGAGCGGCTGCGCAACGCGCACCACTCCGCAATCGCCCTCATCCCGAGTGAAGATCGGCATGCGACGCGCGGCATCACCGTGCTGCTGATTTTAGTGTTCTCGAAATATGTGTATCTCGCGAGCCTCACGAGCTACTACACCTTCTATCTCATCCATCGCTTCCACGTCTCGATCGAGAGCGCGCAGATGCACCTCTTCGTGTTTCTCGCGGCCGTCGCCGCCGGCACGTTGATTGGCGGCCCGATCGGCGACCGCTTCGGCCGGCGGTATGTCATCTGGTTCTCGATCCTCGGCGCGCTTCCCTTCACACTGCTCTTGCCGGTGGCAAGCCTTTTCTGGACCGGCGCGTTGACGGTCGTGATCGGGCTGATCCTCGCCTCGGCGTTTCCGGCGATCGTCGTGTTCGCGCAGGACCTGGTCCCGGGTAAAGTCGGGATGATCTCCGGACTCTTTTTCGGATTCGCGTTCGGCATGGCCGGCCTTGGTGCCGCGATGCTGGGCTGGCTCGCCGACAAGACCAGCATCGAGACGGTGTATCAGGTGTGCGCGTTCCTGCCGGCGATTGGCATTCTCGCGGGATGGCTGCCGAAGATCGAGCACCCCAACGCGAATCACTGAGGACGTCGTTCGTCTTGCGCGACTCGGCGCGGCCATCCCAGCCATCGCGGGACGCGGGCACGATACGCTGCCCAAGCGTCGCCGTGCGTCCGACTCAGCCATGGCTCCTCATAGAACACGACGCGCAGGTGAAAGGCAACGGCGACGCAGGCTGCGTATATCCACAGCGCACCTGAACCATACGTAATAGCCCAGCCACAAAGAATGAGGTCAATGGCCAGATACATCGGATTACGCGTTAGGCGGTATAGTCCAACGACTACCAGTTTTTGCGGCGGCGCCCACGGCGCGAGCGTGCCATGTCCTGCAACGTAGAAGTCGCGAACGCACCACAGCAGCAGAACGGTGCCGACGCCGACCAACGCCAGTCCCCACCACTCGAGCGCTGCGTGCTCAGGACGCAGCAGCCACGGGACGAAGAAAGCGACGACGGCGGGTAACGCGAGGAACGCTGCAACGGCACGCCAGAACAGATTCGATCGCTGCATCATGGCGATGTCCGGTGGCTGGCTAGCGCGACGTTGGCTATTTGGCAGGTCGTGATATCACACCGACGACTTCGGGTCGTCCTCACCTGGTGGCTTGATAGGCAACCTCTTGGCAGTCGGATCACTGCGGCTTCCGGAGCCAATTCTGATACCGCCAATCGATTGGTCGGTGCCTCTAATCCAGTCCATACTCGCACGGTATCGATCGGTGCCAGTGTTCACACGCCGGCGTTGGATTGGCGCGTCGGTCAAGCGATCAACCAACGCGAACACCCCGCCCAGCACGAGGATTCCGCCGATAATCCAAACCATGAACGTTCCGGAAAGATTAGTAACCGTATAACGCCCTCGGAATCAGCGGGCAACCTGCTTCGCTGAAATCCATGCCGCCGCAGTCAGACAAGCTGTAATCGCGAGTGAAAACGCGACGGGGATGATGAAGAGGTACCTCCAGCTGACCACCGTGATGACGGCAAAGCAGACGGCGAACGCCCACGTAGTGCCGCGCATGAGCGCGAGCGTCGCTACCGGGAGGCTGGCTAGCTGCCAGGCCAATATTGCCCCGAAGAGATACAACACGCCGACCGTGAATCCGGCGCCGACAAAGAAGTCCCAATACGTACGATTGAATCCCTGCATATCGAAGTGAATGGAGCGCATCGAGCCGACGAGAGCATCAATTCCCCACGTGGGATCGGTGACGCGAAAGCCGAGCGTATGGCTGACCGCGAACAGGAGCAGCAGAACAGCAGCGATTCGATAGAACGTGGATGCTCTCATCGTTGCTCCGCGAAGTCCACATACGGCGCGACGCCACCACGAAGTCGGTCGATCAAATCCTCATCCATGTACTCGAACTCGTCCGGGATGTGGAGGCAGACGACCCGCTTTGCCAGGAGCGAATCCCGAAACTTCTTCTGCAGCCGGTTGAGGTGTCGCTTCTCCATCACGAAGATGAGCTCCGCCCATCCGAGGTCGCCGGCCGTGACGCGGCGTCGTGCGCCCTGTTCCGTTCCGACCGACCGCACCTGGTGACCGCTCACGCCATCGAAGATGGTCTCCGCCGTGAGGCTCCGGAGCCGGTTCTGGCTGCAGACGAATAGGACCTTCATTACCTCGATGCGTCTAGCGGTTTACCACTGAGCCAAGCAGAAAGGAGGTCCAATAAGAGCACGCGGCGGCGCCGCGTGCAACTCCGGTCGCTCCCCTTGCAGGTCGGGGGCGACAACGCGACTCTAGCGGCGCTCGACCTCCCCAAACCTGGGCACCGCCATGAGAACAGCAGCTGTCACCGCGGCTTTCCTGCTCGCCGTCGCCTTCGCCAGCATGCATGCGCAGCTTCAGTCGCGGCCAGTCCCCAGCCGCGGCGTGCAGTCGTTCACGTTTCAGTCGCCATCCATGGGAGTCCGCTTTTCGCTCAATGTCGGATTGCCGCCGGGCTACAAGACGGGAGACGGAAGGAAGTATCCGGCCCTGATCGTCACGGACGGCGATTTCGTCTTCGACAACGTCTACGCGCAAGCGTCGACGCTCGCGGGCGTCATCACGCCACTGTTCATCATCAGCATCGGGACGTCGCTCGAAGAGGGTGAAGTT
>DASXPH010000140.1:0-1637 GCA_036493735.1 Gemmatimonadaceae bacterium | reverse complement strand
ATTTCAGCGAGGTGTCACCCCTCGTGCCCTGGGCGAGGGGCGAGGTGTCCACCCTACGATTTGGTGGACGTCAACGATGAGGCCCGGCTAGCAGCCCGTTGACGAAGTCGGGCGGTGCTGATTCCGTCTGATCATCGAGATTCGGGACGGGCATTGTTCGATGGCGATGGGGCGGAGCGAGACGGTTCAGGACGACCTGATGGCGACATGGGCGGAGATGCCGCGCTCGCCCGGGCACGCGTTCTACGATCGGCTCCAGGACCTGCTGCGCGAGGCCGGGTTTGACGCGTTCGTGGAGCAGGTCTGCAAGCCGTACTACGCGCCGAGGATGGGTGCGCCGTCGCTGCCACCCGGCCGTTACTTCCGCATGCACATGATCGGCTACTTCGAGGGCATCGACAGCGAGCGCGGCATTGCCTGGCGTTGCGCTGACTCGTTTTCGCTGCGCGACTTCCTGCGGCTGTCGAACCGCGACAAGGTCCCTGATCATTCCTGGCTGTCGCGCACGCGCTCGCGTCTGCCGCACGATGCGCATGAAACGGTGTTCGGCTTCGTGTTGAGGCTGGTCGCCGAGCACGGCCTGGTGAAGGGCGAACGGATCGGCGTCGACGGCTCGACGATGGAGGCCAATGCGGCGCTGCGCACGATCGTGCGACGCGACAACGGCGAGAGCTATCGCGAGATGCTGACGCGGATGGCGGTAGAGAGCGGGATCGCCACGCCGAACGCCGAGGATCTGGCGCGCTTCGACCGCAAGCGCAAGGGCAAGACGCTGTCGAACGCCGACTGGAAGAGCTCGACCGACTCCGAGGCGAAGATCGCCAGGATGAAGGACGGGACGACGCATCTGGCCTACAAGCCGGAGCACGCGGTCGATCTCGACACCGGCGTCGTGGTGGCGGCCCCGATCCATCCGGCCAATGAAGGTGACACGACGACGCTTTCTCCGACCCTCGAAGTCGCCGCGCGCAATCTGGTCGAGGTCGGATTGGCGCCGAGCGAGGACGAGCCCTGCGTGCTGGTCGCCGACAAGGGCTATCATGCGCGCGACCAGTTGAAGGCGCTCGACGGGGGCGTATGGAAGACGCGCATCGCCGAGCCCGAGCCGGCCAAGGGTTATCTTCGCTGGCATGGCGACGAGGCGGCGCGGCGTGCGGTGTACGCCAACCGGGCGCGGCTGAGATCGGGGATCGGGCGCGAGACGATGCGCCGGCGCGGCGAACTGGTCGAGCGCAGCTTCGCCCATATCCTTGATCGCGGCGGCATGCGCCGCGCCTGGTTGCGCGGACGCGAGAACATCCACAAGCGCTACCTGATCCATGTCGCCGGGTTCAATCTCAGCGTGCTGATGCGTGCCCTCTACGGCCAGGGCACGCCGAGAGAGGCCGCAGAGGCCGCAAACGGCCTCGTTTTCGTCCTGCAAACCGAAACCGCGCTGTCATTCGGCCTGGTCACCGTCATCAACGGCGAGTTCGCCGCGCTCGTCGTCACCGCCGCCGCGCCGCCCTCACGCTGAAAACCGAGACTTCCTCAACGGGCTGTTAGGTCGAACTGCTCGGCGTGGTCAGGCGTGAAATTGATGGTGAAGCCGGCCGTCTCCCCCCAGGCCGCTACGCTCGTCGGAACCAACGCGAGCG